>DATJYX010000086.1:0-39203 GCA_035577965.1 Vicinamibacteria bacterium
ACCTACTCGAAGGCCATGAACCGGGTCGACGACGACGGGTGGGCGAACGCGAGCTGGAACAGCGCCGACCTCCTCTACAAGAACTACGGGCCGGCGGGCTACGACCGCACCCACATCTTCCAGATGGGATTCGTGGCCGACCTGCCCTTCGGGAAGGGCAAGAACGACGCGCTCAGCACGATCGTGAAGGACTGGTCGGTCAACGGTCTCTTCAGCGCCTTCACCGGGACCCCGTTCCAGCTCACCGCCTCGGGCGCCTCGGTCAACGCGCGGGGGAACCAGCAGACCCCCGACCTCGTGGGCACTCCCACCAAGCTCGGCGGCATCGGTCCCAACAACCCCTACTACGACCCCAGCGCGTGGGCGCCGATCACCGCGGTCGCCTTCGGCAACGTCGGCCGCGACACGGTCTACGGTCCGGGCTGGTGGAACATCGACCTGTCGCTCTTCCGTCGCTTCCCGATCGGGCAGAAGGTCACGCTCGAGGCCCGCATCGAGGCCTTCAACCTGACCAACACCCCGCACTTCAACAACCCCGACGGGAACGTCAACGACGTGGGCTTCATGACCATCAACAGCACCTCGGCCAACTCGCCCGAGCGCCAGTTCCGCATCGGAGCGCGCATCCAGTTCTGATCGCGCGCTGCTGAACGGCGGGTGCGGGACTGGCCCCGCACCCGCCGTTCGCTTCATCCCCGGGAGGCCGTCCCGACCGTCAGACCAGCGTCCGCAGCAGCTCCAGAGCCGGCGCGACGCGAATGCCTTCCGCCGTCACGTGATCCCTGCGCCCGGTCGCCGAGACCTGCCACGTCCCGACCAGTCCAGGCGCCCCCTTCGACACCCGCGAAGATGCCTCGCCCCGCTCGGGCCCATCCGGCTCGGCCGGTCTATACTGGATCGTCCGTGCTCCGCCCTCCGCAGACTCCTTCCCTCCGCCCCCTCTCCGCGCCCCTCGCCGTCGGCCTGCTGGCCGCGCTCGTGCTCGCCGGCGCGCCGGTCGTGGCCGCGGCCCAGACCGACACGCTGGCGGCCAAGGCCCAGCAGGCGAAGGAGGCGATGGCCGGCGGCCGGTTCGACGCGGCGGCCGCCCTCTACGCCGACATCGTGCAGGCGCTCCCTGACGAGCCGGGCATGCAGATGAACCTCGGCATGGCCCTGTCGATGGCCGGACGGTCGAAGGAGGCCGTGCCTCATCTCCAGGCCGCCCTCAAGCTGAAGCCGGACCTCCTTCCCGCCTCGCTCTTCCTCGGCACGGCGTACGTCGACCTGGGCCGCCCCGCCCAGGCGGTCGCGCCGCTCCAGAGGTTCGTGGCCGCCCAGCCCGATCACCGCGACTCGCGTCAGATGCTGGCCGACGCCCTCCTCACGCTGGAGCGCTTCGGCGAAGCCGCTCCCCACTACCTCACCCTCGTCGAGCAGGGTCCGCAGGAGCCGAAGGCCTGGTACGGCCTGGGGCGGAGCTTCGAGGGCCTCTCGCGGGACGCGTTCGTGGCCCTCCAGAGGGCCGCGCCGGGGTCCGTCTACGTCTCGCTCCTCGTCGCGGACGGGATGGTGGCCGACCAGAGGGACAAGAGCGCCTTCCGCCTCTACCGGGAGGCGGTCGAGAAGACGCCGGGCCTCGCGGAGGCCCACGAGGCGCTCGCCCGGATCTACGACCGGAGCGGCCACCCGGACTGGGCGGCGAAGGAGAGGGCCCAGGCGAAGGCCATCCCGCCGCCGGATTGCCGGACCGCCGGCCTGGAGTGCGACTTCCGTGCCGGCCGGTACCCGGCGGTCGTCGACGCCGCCCGGCCGCTGCGGACCGCCGAGGCCCGCTACTGGCTCTCCCGCGCCGCCGGCGAGATCGCGCGGGCGGCCTTCGCCCGCCTCGAGGCCCTGCCGCCCTCCCCGGAGGCCGTGCTCGTCCAGGTGGAGGTCCTGCGCGGGCAGAGGCGCTACCTCGAGTCGAAGGAGGCGCTCCAGAGGGCCACCGCGGCGTGGCCCGAAGACCGGCGGCTCCGCCACGAGCTCGCCACCCTGCACTTCATCGCCCACGAGCAGGCGGCGGCGCGTCCTCTCCTCGAGGACCTGCTGAAGCACGACCCCGGTTCGGCCGAGCTCGACCTCCTCCTCGGCGAGTCGTGGCTCGAGTCGAAGGAGGCGGCGAAGGCCGTCCCGTACCTGGAGGCGGCTGTCCGGCGCGACCCGAAGCTCCTGCGGGCCCACGCCGCGCTCGGCCGCGCGTACCTCGAGGCCGGGGAGGCCGCGCGCGCCGTCCCGAGCCTCGAGGCCGCCCTCGCGGACGACGACGACGGCAGCGTCCACTTCCAGCTCGCCCGCGCCTACCGCGAGACGGGCCAGGCCGAGCGGGCGGGCCCGATGATGCAGGCCTTCCAGGACATCCGCCGCCGGAACGAGGCCCAGGAGGCGAGCGACAAGGAGGAGTTCGCGATCACGCCGCCCTGACCGGGCCGCGAGGCGCGGGACGATGCCCAGCCGAGCCCTGACGATCGCGTCGCGGCTGCTCGCCGTCGCGGTGGCTGCTACGCCAGGCCCGTGCCCCGCCGACGTGACCCTCGAGGCCGTGCCGCCGTCGCTCCGATGGACGGACGCGGTCGAGCCGGGTGCGCTGCGTCTCGCTTGCGCCCCCGGCGAGCCGGAGCTCGCGGCGCTCTTCGAGCGGGAGGGGCTCCCGTTCCGTGCGGACCTCCTGCGACGCGAGCCCGGCAAGGTCTGCCACCTCTTCTTTCGCCCCACCGTGCCCGGCTTCCGGGCCTCGCCCGACGACGACCCCCTCACCGGAATCCTCTTCGACGCCGACCCGCTCCTCTACCTGGCCGCGACCTCGCGCAACCGGGGCGAGCCCCTGGGGGCGATGCGCGAGGTCTTGGGCCGGATCCACCGGCCGCTCGACGTCGGCGTGCTCATCCACCGCGTCCACGCCGCGTCGGTCTACGACCGCGCCACCCGACTGAGCTTCGCCGGCACGCCGCACCGGATCAGGCTCCTGGAGCGGGGAGCCGAGCGCAACTTCTGGTGGGTCCAGGACTACGTGAAGCCCGGCGTCTCGGGCCGCGGGCCGACGCTCCTCGTTCCCCGCCGGATCTTCGAGGGCGATCCGGGGAACGCAGACGCCTTCGAGCCCCTGCTCGCCGAGCTCTGCCGACAGGGGCGAGCCGTACGCTCGCAGCTCTCCTGGGAAGGCGGCGACCTCCAGCTCACCCGGGACCCCCGCGATGCCCGTCGCCTCGTCCTCTACTACGGCACCTTCGCGAAGCCGTACTGGGCGGAGACGCTCACGCCGGGGGAGTTCGCGTACGCGCTCTCGCTCGAGCTCGGGGCCGACCGCGCCGTCGACCTCGGCGGCCTCGCTCCACACGTCGACTACTTCACCCTCTTCCTTCCCCGCGCGCGGGCGGCGCTCGTCAGCGTGCCGGTGGCGGGAGACTTCGACGTCGCGAGAGCGGCCGTCGACGCGCTGCGGGCGGAGTTCGGCGACCGGGCGCCGGCGGTCCTCGCCGACCTGCGGCGCAGCCTCTCCGCTCCGGGTCCCGATCCCCGCCGGGTCCGTGAGCTCGTCGAGCGGGCCCGCGAGGAGCAGGGCCAGTGGGCCTTCCGCACCGACTCCGGCCTGGCGGAGCGCACGAAGGCTCTCGTCGCCCGCGCGTGCCCGGACGGGAGGGACTGCTTCTCCGCATCGAGCCAGCTCCGGATGGTCGAGGCCGATCCCGCCGCCTTCGAGGACTGGGTCCATGCCGTCCAGCGCGCGCGGGAGGAGCAGGCCATCACGACCGCGCACCTCGACCTCGTCGAGAGCCAGCTCGACCCGGTCCCGGACGAGCTTCGCCGCCGCACCGAGGAGAAGGCGGCGGAGCTGGAGGCGATCGGCTTCCGCGTGATCCGGGTGCCCGCGTTCCGGGTCGACCTGCGGGTCCGGCGCACGTGGCCGGGCGTCAGCTACGTCAACGGGCTGGTCGTGGACGAGCAGGTCTTCCTGCCCCGCTTCGGCCTGGGCGACGTCGAGGAGAGGATCTTCCGCGACATCGGGTCGCAGCTTCCGTGGGGATACTCGGTCGTGCCGATCGACGCCCAGCGCGTCCTCGTGAGAAACGGCGGCCTCCACTGCCTGGCCGGCCTGGTGCGTTCGCCCTGACCTATACTGCGGCTTCGCCGCCACGCCGATCACGCCAACGATGCCCGACGCGCTCCGGAAGCTCCGACTCGCCGCCGCTTCGGCGCTCGCGCTCTGCCTCGTCGGAGGTCTCGTCGATCACGGCGGGAGGCCGAAGGGCTCGCCCTCCGGCGCGCCGGCTCCCGATGCCGCGAAGGCCCTCCCGGGCGGCGTCCGTACGCCCGAGTACGCGCCGGTCGCCGCGGCCCGCTTCACCGGTGCGAACGTCGTCCTCGTCTCGATCGACACTCTGCGGCGCGATCACCTCGCCCCCTACGGCGCCGCCCTGGAGACCGTAGCCGCCTCCCGCCTCGCGCGCGAGGGTGTCGTCTTCGAGCGCGCGGTGTCGCACATCCCCCTGACGCTCCCCTCCCACTCGTCGATCTTCACCGGCCTCTATCCCCCCCACCACGGGGTGCGCGACAACGCCGGCTTCGTCCTGGGGAAGGGCGTCCCCACCTTGGCCACGCGCCTTCACGAGCACGGCTACCAGACGGCGGCGGTCGTCGGCTCGTACGTCGTCGCCGCCCGGTTCGGCCTCGCCCAGGGCTTCGAGACCTACGACGACTCCTTCGACTACTCCGAGATCGAGCGGAAGAGCCTCACCGAGGTCGAGAGGAAGGGAGCGCAGGTCGTCGACCACGCCCTGGACTGGCTGCGCCGGGGACGCCGGGGCGATCGCCCCTTCTGCCTGTGGGTCCATCTCTACGACCCGCACGACCCGTACGATCCCCCGGAGGAGTACCGGCGTAGGGCGCCCACGCCCTACGCCGGCGAGGTGCTCTACGCCGACGCGCAGCTCGCGCGGCTCCTCGACGCTCTCGACGCGATGGGGCTGCGCCAGCGCACCGTCGTCTTCTTCCTCTCCGACCACGGCGAGTCGCTGGGCGACCACGGCGAGGCGACCCACGGCATCTTCCTCTATGGTTCGACCCTCGACGTGCCGATGATCGTCGCCCCGCCGTCCGGAGCGGGGCGCGGCCCGGCCAGCCTGCTACCGGCGGGCCTGCGCGTGCGGGGGCTGGCTCGGCTCGTCGACGTCACGCCGACGGTGCTCGACCTCGTCGGTCTCCCCGTGCCGGCGGGACTCGACGGCACGAGCCTCCTCCCGCTCGTCGCCCACGAAGCGCAGCGGGACGCGTCGGCACCGGACGCCCCACAGGACGCGCTCGTCGGGCCGGTCTCCTACGCTGAAAGCTACTTCGCCCGGTTCCACCACGGGTGGAGCGAGCTCGTCGCCGTGGAGACCGAGCGTTGGAGGACGATCCGGGCGCCGAGGCCCGAGCTCTACGACCGCCGCGTGGACCCGAAGGACCTCGACAACGTCTACGACCGGAACCGCGACATCGCCGCCACCCTCGCCGCGCAGCTCGAGAGCATGAAGCTGCTGAAGGCGGGGGACGCTCCGACGCCGGCCAGGATGGACCCTGAGGCCCTCGAGCGGCTGCGGGCCCTCGGCTACGTCGGAGCAGGGGAGGACGGCCGCCCGGCGCCGGTGGCCTCCGGCCCTCTGCCCGACCCCAAGGACAAGGTGCCGCTCCTGAAGGAGCTGCAGCTGGCCCAGGGGATGCGGGACGCCGGCCGGCTCGACGAGGCCGCCCGCGCGCTCGAGGAGCTCGCGCGCAAGGACCCGGGCTCCCCGGAGGTGCCCTTCACCCTCGCGTCGGTCTACTTCCGCCTGAAGAGGTTCGACGCCGCGATCGCAGCCGACCGCCGCGTGCTCGAGCTCAACCCCAACTACGCGATCGCCGTCCTCGATCTCGCGCTCGCCTACCAGGCGGCGGGCCGGATCGACGAGGCGATCGCCGGCTTCGAGCGCACCCTCGAGCTCCTCCCGGAGAACGTCAAGGCCCTCCTCAACCTCGCCGAGATCCACTACACCCGGGGGGAGCGGCAGAAGGCCTTCGACTACTACGAGCGCGCGGCGAAGGTCGTGCCCCGGCTCGCCCTCGTCCAGGTCAACATCGGCACCCTCGCGATGGAGATGAACCGGCTCGACGTCGCGGCGACGGCGCTGCGCGAGGCCGAGCGGCTGGGCGACAACCGTCCGAGCCTGCACTACAACCTGGGCGTCATCGCCGAGCAGCGTGGGGATCGGGCGGAGGCCTCGCGCGAGTACCGCGCCGAGGTCGCGGATCACCCTGAGTCCTACAAGGCGTGGGTGAACCTGGGACTTCTGGAGCGGCAGGCGGGGAAGACGAGCGCCGCCCTCGAGGCCTTCGAGAGGGCCGCTTCGGCCAAGGCAGACGAGATCGCGGGCCCGTACCTGATGGCGGAGACGCTGGCCTCCCTGGGTCGAAGGCCGGAGGCGCAGCGCTGGGCCCAGGAAGCGGTGCGGCGGAGCCCCGGCGACGCCCGGGCCCGGCAGCTGCTGCAGCGGCTGCGCTGACCCGCCCCGCGAGCTTGCGCACGCAGTCGGCGCGAGGTCCAGTCCTCCTCGGCCTTGAGGCGCTGGCGGAGCATCCTTGAAAACCCGCCACCGACAGCCGAGAATTCAAGCGATGCCTCTCGTCCGCCGCCGGGACCGGGAACGGCCTTCCATGCTCTCCCCCGCGTGATCCGGGCCGTCGCGGGACGGCCTGAGCCGGCGCTCGTCCTCCTGCTCCTGCTTGCGGGCGCGTCCGCCCCCGGCCAGACGCTGCCTCCGCTCCCGACGCTCCCGCTCGAGACGTACGAGCCCGGCATCCGGGGGCCGATCGAGAAGGCCTACGCGGAGGCCCAGCGCGAGCCCCGGGACGCGGCCCGCAACGGGAGCCTCGGGATGCTCCTCTACGCGGGCGAGCAGTACGAGGCGGCGGCGGCGTGCTTCGAGCGGGCGGAAGCCCTGGACTCGGCCGACGCGCGGTGGCCGTACTACCTCGGCAAGACGCAGTCGAACCTCTCCCGGCACGAGGCCTCCGCGGCGTCGCTGCGGGAGGCGTTGCGACGGCAGCCGGGGTACCTCCCAGCCAGGCTCCTGCTCGCCAAGAGCCTCCTGGACGCGGGCAAGACAGACGAGAGCCGTGCGCTCTACCAGGCGCTCGCTGACGAGCATCCGGAGGCCGCCGAGGCGCACTACGGTCTCGGGCGAATCGACGCCGAGGGCGAGCGCGCCTCCGCGGCCGAGCATCTCCGCAAGGCCTGCGATCTCGCCCCCGGCTTCGGCGCCGCGCACTTCGCCCTCGCCCGCGTGTACCGCGACATGGGCGAGAAGGACAAGGCGCAGGAGGAGCTCGCCCTCTACCAGAAGGACCGGCTCGGCTGGCCGGCGGTCCCCGACCCCTTCCTGAGCGCGATCGTCGCCCTCAAGACGGGGGCGGACGCCCGGCTGCAGAGGGGGATCCAGCTCGCCGATGCCGGGCAGCTCCAGGCCGCGGCCGATGAGCACGAGGCGGCGCTCGCCGCCGACCCGCGGCTCCTGCCCGCGCACGTCAACCTGATCCGGATCTACGGGTCGCTCGGCCGCCCGGAGAAGGCGGAGGAGCACTACCGGGCGGCGCTGGCCCTCGACCCGAACCTCGCCGAGATCCACTACAACTACGGCGTCCTCCTGGTCGGACAGAAGAAGCCCGCCGGGGCGGCCGAGGCCTTTCGCCGGGCGCTCGAGCTGAAGCCCGACTACGCGGAGGCCCACAACAACCTCGGCTTCCTGTTGATGTCGTCGGGGAAGGTGGACGAGGCCGCGCAGCACTACCGGGCGGCGATCGAGGCGAAGCCGGACTTCCGGGCCGCCCACTTCAACCTCGGCCGGATCCTCGTCAACCAGGGCCGGATCGTAGAGGCGATCGAGCACCTCCGGCTGACGCTCGCTCCCGAGGACGACGAGACACCCCGATGCACCTACGCCCTCGGGGCCGCCTACGCGCGGATCGGGAACCGCGCCGAGGCGCTCAAGTACATGCGGCAAGCCGAGGAGAAGGCGGCCGCGCGCGGCCAGACCGACCTCGTCGACACGATCGAGAAGGACCTGCGCCGGCTCACTCAGACGACGATCGGACCATGAAGCGCCTCGTGACGGCCGCGGCTGGACTCTCCGCCCTCGTCCTGGCCGGGGGTGCGAGCCGGCCCGAGGCCCCCCTCCCCACGTTCACCGACGTCGCCGCCCAGGCCGGCGTCCGCTTCCAGCACCTGAACGGGAGCCCGGAGAAGAACTACATCTTCGAGGCCAAGGGGGGAGGGGTCTGCCTCCTCGACTACGACGGCGATGGCTGGCTCGACATCTACTTCGTGAACGGGAACACGCTCGAGGACATGCAACGGGGAGCGAGCCACAGCAACGCCCTCTACCGCGCGAAAGGCGACGGCACGTACGACGACGTCACGCAGAAGGCCGGCGTCCCGGGCGGCGGCTGGGGGATGGGGTGCACGGTCGGCGACGTCGACAACGACGGCTGGCCCGACCTCTACGTCCTCGGAGTGAACGGCAACGTCCTGTACCGCAACGACGGCGGCGGGCGGTTCCGGGACGAGACCGACAGAGCCGGCCTCCGCGGGGGGCGGTGGAGCACGAGCGCCGCCTTCTTCGACTACGACCGGGACGGGCTTCTCGACCTCTACGTCGCCAACAACATCGATGTCGACGTGCGGAAGTCCCCGCTGTCGTTCCCCGGTCCGAACTGCAACTACCGCGGCACGCGGGTCATGTGCGGCCCGGGCGGTCTTCCCGGCGCTCTCGACGCGCTCTACCACAACGAGGGGGACGGCCGCTTCAGCGACGTGACCGTGGCCGCGGGCGTCCTGGAGCGGATTCCCCGCTACGGCCTGGGCGTCGCGGTGGGGGACTACGACAACGACGGCTGGCCCGACATGTACGTGGCCAACGACTCGACGCCCAGCTACCTCTACCGCAACAAGGGGGACGGCACCTTCGAGGAGGGGGCGCTCCTCGCCGGGGTGGCGGTCTCGGACGACGGGATGGAGCAGGCGGGGATGGGCACGGACTTCGGCGACTACGACAACGACGGCTGGCTCGACATCACGAAGAGCAACTTCTCGTTCCAGTGCAGCAACCTCTACCACAACGAGCACGACGGCCGCTTCACGGAGCGATCGTTCCGGGACGGCATCGCCCTCCCGACGACGCCCCTCGTGCGGTGGGGCACGAAGTTCCTCGACTACGACAACGACGGCTGGCTCGACATCCTGGTCGCGGCCGGCCACGTCTACCCCTACCTGCGCCGCAATCCCGAGGGCGGGGAGACCTACGAGCAGCCGCGCCTCCTCTTCCGCAACCGGGGCGACGGGACGTTCGCCGACGTGTCGAAGACGTCCGGACCGGGGATCCTCGAGGCGCGGTCGAGCCGGGGGCTGGCGGTGGGCGACCTCGACAACGACGGCGACCTCGACGCGGTCGTCGTCAACATGGACGCGACTCCCTCGGTCCTCCGCAACGACGGCGGCAACGCGCGGAACTGGCTGATCCTCAGGCTCCGGGGGACGAAGAGCAACCGGCCGGGGCTCGGGGCCCGGATCACGGCGACCGCCGGCGGGCTGCGGATGATCCGGGAAGCCACGACGGCCGGGAGCATCTTTTCCGGCAACGACTCGCGGGTGCACTTCGGCCTCGGCGACGCGACGCAGGCCGATCTCGAGATCCGTTGGCCGAGCGGCCGGGTCCAGGTCCTGAAGGCGGTGCCGGCGAACCGGATCGTCGACGTGGTCGAGGACGCCGGCTAGACCCGGACGTATCCGAAGAAGACGAGGACGATCCCGATGCTGTCCGTCACCCCGTGGGCGATGACGCACGGCCAGAGGTTCCGGCCGGAGGCGAGGTAGAGGGCTCCGAAGAGGAGGCCGGTGACCGTCGCGTTGAGGCCGCCGGCCAGGCCCTGGTAGCTGTGGCCGAAGCCGAAGAGCGCGGACACGACGAGGAGGCTCAGCGCCCATGCCATGGGCCTTCGCCCGCCGACGTCCGCCGCCCGGTTCAGCACGTAGCCCCGGTAGGTCATCTCCTCGCCGAACGCGGCCCACGACCAGACGACGGCGAAGTACAGGAGGGCCACCTTCAGATTGCCGACGAGCGGCCGGAACTCCGACAGGTCCTGGACCTGTCCGGTGAGGGCGGCGATCGCCGGCTCGGTGACGTACTCGCTCAGGACCTGCAGGAAGACGCCGGCCGCGACGCCGAGAGTCACCGCCCGCGCCGGGCGGGACGGCTTCTCGAGGCCGACTCCCTTCCAGCCGGCGCCGCGAAGCCACAGGGAGGCCCAGCCGAGGAAGAAGATGGGCAGCGTCTCGTCGACCGGGATGATCCGCAGGACGCGGTGGCCGACGGTGATGGCGAGGACGAGCAGGATCTCGACCACCGCCGCGGACCTGCTCTTGAGCGCCGACCCGACTGCGGCCCGCCAGCGAGCGTTCACGCTCTCGGCCGTCACCGCCCCACCATCCGCTCCGGGCGCACCCACTCGTCGTACTGCTCCGGCGTCACGAGGCCGAGGTCGACTGCGACCTCGCGCAGCGTCCGGCCGGAGGCATGGGCCTCCTCGGCGATGCGTGCCGCCGCGTCGTAGCCGATGTGCGGCGACAGGGCAGTCACGAGCATGAGCGAGCGCTCGACGTTGCGGCCGATCGTCTCCCGGTCGGGCTCGATCCCCTCGGCGCAGTGCGCGCGGAAGCTCTCGCAGCCGTCCGCGATCAGGCGGGCGCTCTGGAGCACGCCGTGGGCGATGACCGGCATGAAGACGTTGAGCTGCAGGTGGCCGGACATCCCGGCCACGCCGACCGCCACGTCGTTGCCCATCACCTGCGCCGCAGCCATCGTCAGGGCCTCGGCCTGGGTCGGGTTCACCTTGCCCGGCATGATCGAGCTGCCCGGCTCGTTCTCCGGGATCACGATCTCGCCGATCCCGCAGCGGGGCCCGGACGCGAGGAGCCGCACGTCGCTCGCGACCTTGAAGAGCGAGGCGGCCACCGCCCGAAGGGCGCCGTGGGCGAAGACGAGCGCGTCGCGCGCGCCCAGAGCCTCGAACCGGTTCGGGGCGCCGACGAAAGGCTGGCCGGTCATCTCGGCGAGCTTCGCCACCGCCCGCCGCGCGAGCTCCGGGTGGGCGTTGAGGCCGGTGCCGACCGCCGTCCCGCCGAGGGCCAGCTCGAGGAGGCCGGGCGTTGCCTGCTCGAGGCGCGCGACGCCGTGGTCGAGCTGGTCCGCCCAGCCCGAGATCTCCTGCCCGAGGGTGAGCGGCGTCGCGTCCATGAGGTGGGTGCGGCCGATCTTCACGACGTCGCGGAAGGCATCCGCCTTCGCGGCGAGCGTGTCACGGAGGCGCGACACCGAGGGGATCACGTCGCGCCGGAAGGCGCCGGCCGTGGCGAGGTGGATCGCGGTGGGGAACGCGTCGTTCGTGGACTGGCCCCGGTTCACGTCGTCGTTCGGGTGGACGAGGCGACTCTCGCCCCGCTCGCCGCCGAGGATCTCGCTCGCCCGGTTGGCCAGCACCTCGTTCACGTTCATGTTCGTCTGGCTGCCGCTGCCCGTCTGCCAGACGACGAGCGGGAACTCTCCGTCCCATCTCCCGGCCGCCACCTCGTCGGCCGCGGCCACGATGGCCGCGCCCTTGGCGCCGTCGAGGACGCCGAGCTCCACGTGGGCGAGGGCCACCGCCTTCTTCACGAGGGCGAGCGCGTGCACCACGGCGAGCGGCACCCGCTCGCCCGAGATCCGGAAGTGCTCGACCGAGCGCTGGGTCGAAGCGCCCCAGAGGCGCGACGCCTCGACCTCGATCGGGCCGAAGCTGTCCCTCTCGGTGCGCGTGGGCAAGGGCCTCCTCCTCGGTTCGCCCCCGGTGCGAGGGTGAAGCATACCTCGCCGGCCGGCCGCTCCGCGGGACACCGAGAGACGGTTCTGATAGCCTGAGCGCTCGAAACCGTGCGCACGATCCCTCTCGCCATCGTCTTCGTCGCCTGTGTCTCCGCCCGGTCAGAGGGCGGCACCCCCGCGGCGGACGGCTCGCCCGCCCCGGCGGCCAACGCCCCCGCCGCGGCGGACGGCTGGGAAGCCACCCGGCTCACCGCCCTGCCCTTCCTGGTGAAGGACCTCGGAGGAAGACCCCTCCAGCTCGCCGATCTCGCCGGCAAGGTCGTGGTGATGGACTTCTGGGCCTCGTGGTGCAAGCCCTGCATCCGGGAGCTGCCGGAGCTGGCCGCCTACCACGCGCGCCTCGCCGGCCGCACCGACGTCGCCTTCGTGAGCCTCAACGTCGGCGAGGACCGGGAGGCCGTGGAGGCCTTCCTGCGGCGGTCGCCGGTCAGCTTCCCCGTCTACTGCGGGGACGCGCTCGTCGAGCCTCTGCAGCTCGGCGCCTTCCCGACCAAGCTCATCCTCGACGCGCGCAAGCCGGGAGGCGACGGCTCCGCCGTCGTGCGCTATCGCCGGGAGGGGCTGACGTCGGTCGCCAGCATCGAGGGCCGGGTGGCGGCGCTCCTCGCCGAGCAGCCCTGAGGCTCGGTCAGGCCGAAGCGTCGTCCCGCCTGACGACGACGATCGTCGCGTCGTCCTCCCAGGGCCGGCCCTCGCCCCACGCGAGGGCGGCGTCGAAGAGCCGCTCCAGGATCGCCGCCGCGGGCTCCTTCTGGCGCTCGCGCACGATCGCCCGGACGCGGTCGAGGCCGAGGAACTCTCCGGCCCGGTCGCGCCGCTCGAGGATGCCGTCCGTCAGCATGAGCAGCACCTCGCCCGGTTGGATGCGGGCGAAGCCGCGCCGGAAGCGGGCTTCGGGAAGAGGGCCGATGACGGTGCCGCCCACGGTCAGCTCCACCTCGGACGGATGCCCCGGCCGCTGCTCCCGGAAGAAGAGAACGGGAGGCTGGTGGCCGGCGTTCACGTACACCAGGTTCCCGTCCGTCTCCAGCTCCCCGTAGAAGACACTCACGAAGCGGCTGGACAGCCGCGAGCGGTGGATCACGCTGTTCAGCTTCTCGAAGACGTGAGCGACCTTCAGCTCCTTCTCGATCCCCATGCGGAGCCCCGTCACGACGTCGCGGACGAGGAGCGCGGCGGGCAGGCCGTGGCCGCTCGCGTCGCCGATCGAGATGCCGAGCATGTCTCCGTTCAGGGCGTGGAAGTCGTAGAAGTCGCCTCCCACCTCCTCCGCCGCGACCGAGCGCGCGGCGAGGTCGAAGCCGGGGAAACGCGGCGGCTCCTCGACGAGGAGGCTCTGCTGGATCTCCGCCGCCTCGCGGAACGAGCCGCGGACCCGCGCGTCCACCAGCCGGGCGTCGAGGGAAGCGCGGACCGTGTTGAGCGCGAAGTCGAGCTCCTCCATCTGCCAGCCCTCGGCGAGGAGGAAGAGGAACGCGTACCGCGCCGGCCGCCGGCCGACCAGGAGCCCGGCCACCGCGGCGCGGGGCAGGAGGGAGAGCCGGTGCGGCGCGCCCTCCGCGTCGGGGTCGCGGAAGATGTAGACCCGGTGGCGGGCCACCTCGGCGAGGGGCGGCCGCGCAGGGTCGAGCGTCTCGGCGAGGGGCTGTCCGGTCTCGCCCACCGCCTTCACGAGAGCGAAGTTGTCCCGGCGCTCGGCGTAAAGGAGCCCGGCGCGGAGGCGCAGATCGTCCTTCAGGTTGGCGAAGGCGTCCTCGAGGAAGCTCTCGAGCAGCTTCGGCTCCGCGCGGCGCGCCTTCAGCGATCCGAAGAGCGCGTCGAGACGTCGATAGAGAAGCTTGGGAGAAGACATGAGCCATCCTAATCGTACCACCGATAGGCAGTCGCCGCTGTGATGGCGGCGTGACAATACCTACCGAAGGGACATTGGTCAGGAGCGTGCCGGAAGGAGGCTCGCGACGAGATCCACCACCTCGTAGACCGCGCGGTTCGGGGGAAGGGCGGCGAGCTGCTCCCGCATCGCCGCCCGTGCCTCGGGGTCGCGGGCCAGGTAGACGACCGCGGCGGGGATCTCGCGCCAGCGGGAGACGACGAGGCCGAAGCCCCGGTCGCGGACGAAGTCGGTGTTGAACCGCTCCTGGGGGATCGTGTGGATGTTCCGGGTCACGACCACGGGAACGCGCTGGTGAAAGGCCTCGGAGAGAGAGCCGGGGCCGGGCTTGGTGACGAGGACGTCGCTCGCGGCCAGGATCTCCGGCACCCGGTCGGTGAAGCCGAGACGGACGAGTCGGCCGTCGGCCCCCGCCTCGAGGCCGGCGAGCCGCTCGAGAAGGCCGGGGTTCTCGCCGCAGACGGCGACGACCTTGAAGGCGGGGTCGGCGTCGAGGAGCCGCTCGGCGAGGGGCGCCATCTCGGGCGAGCCCTTCCCCCCGAAGAGGAGCGTCACCGCGAAGTCGTCCCGGGCGAAGCCCATCTCCTCCCGTGTCCTCTCTCGCACGGAGGGCCCGCCCGCCCGGTAGAAGCGCGGGTTCAGGACCATCCCGGACACGCGGCACACCCGGTCCCGCGGGATCCCGATCGCGATCGCCTGCTCCCGCGCCTCTTCGGTGGCGACCACGACCCGGTCGATCCCGGGCTCGATCCAGAAGCGGGGCGGGAAGTCCGCGAGGTCGGTCAGCACCACGACGAGCGGCGTCCCCGGCATCGCATCGCGGATCGCGTCCCGCATCACGCCGTTGAAGTTCGGCATCACCGAGAGGACGGCGGCCGGCCGCGGCTGGCCGCGAAGCCAGGCGGCCAAGGTCCGCACGATCGCCCGCCGTCGAACCCGGATCGTCGCGTGCAGGACGCGCAGCAGCGGCACCATGGCCGCGCTCCAGCGCCGGCGGAGGATCGTGTTGTAGGCGTCCTCGATGGAGAGGCCGGTCGTCCGCTTCAGGACGTCGAGAGGGAGAAGCGTCTGCTGGAAGCTCTCGACGCGGAAGCGGAAGGGCGCCGCCTTCTCCTCGGCCGCCGCGGCGAGAGCGCGCGCGGCGGCCCGGTGACCGCCGCCGGCATCGATCGTGAAGAGCAGAACCTCGTCAGCGCGCATGGCCTGGAACGCAGTCGACCGGCGTGGATGCCCGTATCATAACCAGCTTGTGCGTCGCTCTGCGTCCCGGACGCGAGCGATGCCCGCGCCGAGGTGTGACCATGAGCCGACTCGCCTTCGTCTCCCTGAGCCTGGCCGCCGCGCCCGTCGTGCTGGCCCCGGTCGCGCTCGCCGCCCCGCCGCCGTATCTCGACCCCGCGCTGCCGGTCGAGACCCGCGCCGAGGACCTGCTCCGGCGCATGACGATCGAGGAGAAGGTCGGGCAGATGAACATGCCGTGCGTCTACGAGGACGCGCTGGGCGGGAGCGATGCGGAGAAGACGGACGGGGTTCGGCGCTTCGCGGCCGGCACGCACCTCGCGGGTCTCGGCCCCGGGGGCGGCTTCTTCACCCTGCCCAACACGGTCCTCCACGAGGGCACTCGGCAGCAGGTCGAGTTCGTGAACGAGCTCCAGCGGATCGCGGCGAGGACGCGGCTCGGAGTACCGCTGCTCATGACCGAGGAAGGGACCCACGGCCTCATGTGCGCCGGGGCCACGATCTTCCCCGAGGGCCCAGCTCTCGGGAGCACGTGGGACCTGGACCTCGTCTCGCGCGTCTACCGGGCCGCGGCGGCGGAGGCCCGCGCCATCGGCATGCACCAGATCTTCACCCTCGTGGTCGAGCCCGCCCGGGACCCCCGCCTCGGCCGCAACCAGGAGGCGTACTCCGAGGACCCCTGGCTGTGCGCGCGCCTCGCGGAGGCCGTCGTCCGCGCGGTGCAGGGGCAGGACGTCTCCGCCCCCGACCACTGCGTGGCCGGACTCTGCCACTACCCGGGCCAGTCCGAGCCGTACTCGGGCCTCGAACGCGGGGCGATGGAGGTCTCCGAGCGCAAGCTCCGCAGCGTCTTCCTGCCCCCGTGGGAGGCGGGGGTGCGCGACGCGGGCGCTCTCGGCGTGATGGCCACCTACCCGGCGATCGACGGCGTGCCCACGCACGCATCGGCGCGGATCCTGACCGACATCCTGCGTGGCGAGCTCCGCTTCGACGGCCTCGTCCTCTCCGAGGGCGGCGGCATCTCGACGCTCGTCTACGAGGGGGTGGCCCGCGACCAGAAGGAGGCGGGCCAGCTCGCGCTCCGGGCGGGGGTCGACGTCGGCATCTCGTACGAGCCGGGCTACATGCTGGACCTCCTCGCGTCGGTTCGGGAGGGCCTCGTGCCCGAGGCGCTCGTGGACCGCGCGGTGCGCCGGATCCTGCGCCAGAAGATTCGCCTCGGCCTCTTCGAGCGGTGCCAGGCGGACCTCGAGCGGGCCCTCTCCACCGTCCACAGCCCGGACCACCGGCAGACCGCCCTCGACGCGGCGAGGGAGGCGATCGTGCTCCTCAAGAACGAGGGCGGGCTCCTGCCGCTCGACCGGGAGCGCGTGCACTCGATCGCCGTCGTCGGCCCCAACGCCGACGACGCGCGCAACCAGCTCGGCGACTACACGGCGAACACGGTGCTCCAGGAGGTGGTCACGATCCTCGAGGGCGTGCGGCGGGCCGCGCCCCGGGCCACGGTCACCCACGTCCGGGGCTGCGACGTGACGAAGGGCGGGAGGGAGGAGATCGAGAAGGCGGCGCAGGCGGCCGCCCGGGCGGACGTCGCGATCGTCGTGGTGGGGGAGAACGAGTGGCGCGCGCGGCGGGGCGACGAAAGGACCGGCACTTCCGGCGAGGGGTTCGACGCGGCCACGCTCGAGCTCACCGGCCGACAGGAGGACCTCGTGCGCGCGGTGGCCGGCGCCGGAAAGCCGACCGTCGTCGTCCTCGTGAACGGCCGGCCGCTGGCCGTCCGGTGGATCGCGGAGCACGTGCCGGCCATCGTCGAGGCCTGGATTCCCGGAGAGCGGGGCGGAGAGGCGGTCGCCGAGGTCCTCTTCGGCGACACGAACCCGAGCGGGCGGCTTCCGATCACGATCCCCCGGCATGCCGGCCAGCTCCCGGTCGTCTACAGCCAGCCCCCGTCCAAGGCCTACTGGCTGAAGAAGGGCTGGGGCGTGCGCTACGTGGACCTCGATCCCGCGCCCCTCTTCCCTTTCGGGCACGGGCTCTCCTACACCCGGTTCGACTACGCCAACCTGCGCCTGGGGTCGAACGAGATCACCCCCGACGGCACGCAGGAGGTCTCGGTGGACGTGCGCAACACGGGGTCCCGGCCGGGGCGCGAGACCGTGCAGCTGTACGTGCGGAACGTCGTGTCGTCGGTGACGACGCCGGTGATGCAGCTGCGCGGCTTCCGGAAGGTGGCTCTCGATCCGGGCGCGGGCGCCACCGTGGTGTTCCGCCTCACCCCGGCCGACCTCTCGCTGTGGAACGCGCGGCTCGAGCGGGTGGTGGAGCCCGGCGAGTTCGAGGTGATGGTCGGCGCCTCGTCGGCGGACATCCGCCTCACCGGAGCCTTCACCGTCCGTCCGCGGCAGCGATAGGGTGGCCCGCATCGACGAGTCCCGCGCAAGCGGGAGGGGGAGGCGAAAGATGATCCCGACGAAGGCCCGCCGAAGCTTCCTGACCGGAGCCCTCCTCTCGACCGGCGCCCTCGCCCGCCCGCGCAGCGCGTCCGCAGCAGAAGAGCGTGCGGCTGCGCCGGACGACGCCACGCTCGTGGGCCGGGTCAAGACGGCCATGCTCGCGATGCAGCGACGGGCGTGGGAGCAGGGTGTGGCCTCCCAGGCCCTCCTCGAGCGGGGCGAGATCGACCTCGTGGTCCTGCTCGCGAAGGACGCGGTCGTGAACCAGGCCAAGGACGGACGGCTGGGCCTGAACGGCGACCAGGGGCCGGTCTGCGATCCGGCTTCGAACGGCGAGCCGGTGCTCGCCGCGTGGCGGGCGACGGGCGACCCGGCCTTCAAGACCGCCGCCGACCGGATGCTCGAGTTCCTGCTCGACAAGGCGCCGCGGACGCGAAAGGGCCTCCTCTTCCACAACCACATCGAGAACCGCATCTGGGTGGACGCGTTCTACATGGCGCCGCCCTTCCTCGCCGTGGCCGGGCGGCCGGACGAGGCCGTGAAGCAGCTGGAGGGCTACCGCGAGACGCTGCGCGACCCCGCCACCGGCGCCTACTACCACATCTGGGACGAGGACCGGCAGCGGTTCGAGCGGAAGCTCCTGTGGGGCGTGGGCAACGGCTGGGCCGCGGCCGGGATGACCCGCGTGATCCGCGCGCTCCCCGACGCCATGCGGAGCGAGCGGGAGAGGATCGCCGGCCACGTCCGGGACCTTCTCGACGCCTGCCTCAGGCTGCAGAGGACGGACGGCCTCTTCCACGACGTCCTCGACGACCCAGGGACCTTCGTGGAGACGAACGCCGCCCAGATGCTCGCCTACGCGATCTACCGCGGCGTGAAGGGCGGATGGCTGTCTCCGGCGTACGTGCGCCACGCGGAGAGGATGCGCGCGGCCGCGCACGCGAAGGTCGACCGCTACGGGCTCGTCCAGGGGGTCTGCGGCGCCCCGAACTTCGACCGCCCGGGCACGGCGACGGAGGGACAGGCCTTCTTCCTGCTGATGGAGGCCGCCCGGCGGGACTACGAGGCCTGACGCGAGACGTCGAGCTCAGCCCTTGATCGTGACGATCGGCAGGAGCTTCGCGACCCGTCGGGCGAGGCCGGCCTTCTCGGTCGCCTCCACCACCTCCGTGACGTCCTTGTAGGCACCCGGCGCCTCCTCGGCCACGCCGCGCAGCGACGGACTGCGGACGAGGATGCCCCGGAGCTCCAGCTCCTCGACCACCTGCTTCCCGTTCCACTGCTTCAGGGCCTGGTGCCGGCTCATGCCGCGGCCCGCGCCATGACAGGCGGAGCCGAAGCTCGCCTTCATGCCGGACTCGGTGCCGGCGAGAACCCAGCTCGACGTGCCCATCGTTCCCCCGATGAGCACCGGCTGGCCGACCGCCCGCAGCCGGCCGGGGAGGCCGGGATGCCCCGGACCCCAGGCCCGCGTCGCGCCCTTGCGGTGGACGTACACCTCGCGGTCCCTGCCGTCCACCGCGTGCGTCTCGACCTTGCAGGTGTTGTGGGAGACGTCGTAGAGGAGGGTGAGGTCGGACTGCGGCAGCACCGAGGCGAAGGCCTCGCGCGAGAGGTGGGTGAGGACCTGGCGGTTGGCGAGGGCCACGTTGATGGCGGCCCGCATCGCCCCCAGGTAGTGCTCGCCCTCCTTCGAGCGCACGGGCGCGGAAGCGAGCTCGCGGTCGGGGAGGTCGATCCCGTGCCTCCGTCCCGCGTCGAGCATCTCGCGGAGCGCCTCGGTCCCGATCTGGTGGCCGAGGCCACGCGACCCGCAGTGGACCGAGACGACCACGTCGCCGGACCGGAGGCCGAACGCCTCGGCCGACTGCGGGTCGTGGACCTCCGCCACCTCCTGCACCTCGAGGTAGTGGTTGCCGGAGCCGAGCGTCCCCACCTCGTCCCGCATCCGTGCCTTGGCGCGGTCGGAGACGGCCTCCGGCCGCGCGTCCCTCATCTGGCCGCCCTCCTCGATCCGCTCGAGGTCGCCCTTCTCGCCCCAGCCCTTCTCGACCGCCCACCGCGCGCCGCCCCGCAGCATGCGGTCCATCTCCTCGCCGGAGAGCCGGATTCGGCCCCGGCTGCCGACGCCCGCCGGGATCGCCCGGAAGAGCGCGTCGGCGAGGTCCTTCTTCCGCGCCTCGACCTCGGGCCGGGTGAGACCCGTGCGCAGGCAGCGCACGCCGCAGGAGATGTCGAAGCCCACGCCCCCCGCGGAGACGACGCCCTCGTCGGGGTCGAAGGCGGCGACGCCCCCGACCGCGAAGCCGTAGCCCCAGTGCGCGTCGGGCATCGCCATCGAGGCCGCGCGGATCCCGGGGAGCGTGGCCACGTTCGTGACCTGCTCGAAGACCTTGTGGTCCATGGCCCGCACGAGGGGCTCGCTCGCGAAGAGCACGCCCGGCACGCGCATCTTCCCGCGGGGCTCGATCACCCACTCGAACTCGGAACGGCGCGCCAGGAGAGAGAGGTCCACGGTCGTCCTCCGCTCAGACGTCCACGACACACTCGGCGACCCACGAGTCGCCCTCGCGCGAGACGCGCAGCCCCGTCCAAGTCGCCCCTTTCACCTCGACCGCGGGGTGGTGCCTCGCCACCTCGACCGGCTCCCCGAACGCGCGCGCGGAGAGGCTTGGGCCGTCGACACGCACCTCGTAGCGGGCGAAGAGCACCCGGCGCGTCGCCATCTCGAAGACGAGCGCGTTCAGCCAGTCGAAGAGCAGGACCTCGGGGTCCGCGGCCTCGGCCGAGACCTCGACGGCGAGCACCTCGCGCACGGAGGCGGGGTCGGTGACCACTGACGTGAGGGCGCGGCCGACGCTCGCGAAGGCCTCGGCCAGGGTCGCGCCCCGTCCGCGCACGCCGATGTCGGCGTCGTGCTCGAAGGTCCCGAAGGAGGCGGTGGAGGTCATCCCGGGGCGGCCCGTCCCCAATATAGTGCCGATGGTCCATTCCGGCACCCGCGGTTCCGTCGCACCCTGTCGC
The DNA here is from genome assembly GCA_035577965.1 of Vicinamibacteria bacterium. Taxonomy (GTDB): domain Bacteria; phylum Acidobacteriota; class Vicinamibacteria; order Fen-336; family Fen-336; genus DATBSL01. The sequence continues at coordinate 20,559 of DATJYX010000086.1, forward strand.
CAGCCGGAGGTCCCATGTCGCACTATCGCCACACCCAGGTCGGCTGGGTCATCCTCGCCGTGGTGGCGCTCCTGGGCCTGTTCGTCCTGCCGCGGCTCCGGGCCGACCACCTCCCGGTCACGCCGCTCCTCGTGGTCCTCGGCCTGGTCCTCCTCATCTTCTCGAGCCTCACCGTCGAGGTGGACCAGGAGGCGATCCGCCTGCGCTTCGGCATCGGCCTCGTCCGCAAGCGCATCCCCCTCGAAGGCGTGCGGGGCTGGAGCGAGGTCCGCAACCCGTGGTACGCGGGCTGGGGAATCCGCCTCCTCCCCGGCGGCGTCCTCTGGAACGTGTCCGGGCTCGACGCGGTGGAGCTCGACGTCGGAAGCGAAAGGCGCTTTCGCATCGGCACCGACGAGCCGGCTGCCCTCGCGGCCGCGATCGCTCGGGTGAAGGGCGTGCCGCCCGTCCCCGGCTCGCCTGCCGAGGCTTTCGCGGTGTGGCCCGAGGGCGGCGTGGCCTGGAAGGCCGGGCTCCTCGTGCTGGTGGCGGGCGCCATCCTCGTCGGCGGGATCTTCTGGTCCCAGATCCGCCCCCCGAAGGTCGTCGTCCGCCCGCAGGGCCTTGAGATCGACACTCTCTTCTACGGGACGTCGTGCGCCGCCGCCGACATCACCGCGATCTCCCTGGAGAGCCGGCTCCCCCGAGTCCTCCGGAAGACGAACGGGTTCGGCGGGGCGGGCACCCTGCGGGGCCGCTTCGAGGTCGAGGGGCTCGGCGAGGGTCGCCTCTACGTCGACGAGGGCTTCGCTCCGTTCGTGCTCGTCCGTCTCCGGCAGGGCTTCGTGATCGTCAGCTTCCGCGAATCCCAGAGGACGCGAGCCCTCTACGAGGAGATGGCGAAGGCGTGGCCCGATCGCGCGTCCGGGCCGTAACAGACCTTCGGCAGGCTCCGGCGTCGTGAGTCGCCCGACTGCGGGGGCGCGCTCCGGAGCCGCCTCAGAGCCTCTTCATCGGCCCCGGGGGCACGCCCTTCGAGCCGTTGACGTACTGCACCGCCCAGAGGGGGTCGGTCATCGCCCGGAACTCGCGGTCGAACTGCTCGAGGCCGTCGTGCCACTGGGGGTCGTCGAGGGCCGCCCGCGCGTCGTCGTCGGTGGGACGCGCGTCGTGGGCGGCCATGATCCTTCGGAAGTCCCCGTGGTGATCGCGGATGAGGCAGGGCGCGATCCAGTTCTGGCAGCTCGGGCACTTCTCGTGCGTCTCGCGGTAGCCGTACGCGCGCTGCCAGCTCCGGATCTCGGCGAAGAACGGGTGCGCCCACACCTCGTCGAGCGAACCGCCCCTGGCGTAGACCTCCCGGATGTTCACCGGCGAGTAGGGGAAGAAGACGCACGGGCTCACGTCCCCGTTCCAGTTGACGTGGAAGTAGCCGCCGGGACGGCCCGCGGCGAGGCAGCCGTTCGAGCCCGTGGCCCCGTTCCAGAAGTCGACGACGAAGAGGTGGCGGCCGCGGATGAGCGACCACGTCCGCTGGTAGAGGCGGAAGCGCTGCTCCGCGGTCATCATGAGGTCGAGCGTCCAGGCGCGGCCGATCGGCATGTAGTGGAAGACGAAGGCGTAGAGGGCCCCCAGCCGCTCGACGAAGAGGTCCAGCACCTCGTCGGACAGGATCTCGTCGGCGTTCTGCCTCGTCGCGGTGAGCGAGATCCCGAAGAGGACGCCTTCCCGGGCCAGGCGCTCGGCCGCGGCCACGATGCGGTCGAACACTCCCTCGCCCCGGCGGGCGTCGGTGCGGGCCTTCATCCCCTCGATGGAGAGGGCCGGGCTCAGGTTGCCGAGGTCGCCCATCCGGCGCGCCACCGCGTCGTCGATGAGGGTCCCGTTCGAGTACATGATGAAGAAGCAGTCGGAATGCGCCTCGGCGAGCTCGAGGACGCCCTTCCGGCTCTCGCGCCAGGCGAGCGGCTCGCCGCCGGTGAGCACGAAGAACCGCGTGCCCCACTCGCCCTTGGCCTCGCGGACGATGCGGTCGACCGCGGCCCACTCCAGCTTCTCGCCGTGCTCGCCCGAGTCCGCGTAGCAGCCGACGCAACGGAGGTTGCAGGCCTTGCCGGGGCTGATGGCGAGGAAGTCGGGGGGTGTCACGCCCTGGTGTCGCGCGCGGAAGCGGTCCTTGGCGCTCTTGTCCCCGTTGTGCGCGAGGACGTCGGTGAACAGCGTCTTGAGGAGCGCCCGGAGCGCCGGTCGGCCCGCCCGCCGCTCGGCAAGGGCCCGCTCGGCCACCTGGAGGAGGGCCAGGCTGAGGGCCGCCTTGTCCTGCTCGACGGCCGGCGGGTGGCGGAGCTCCGACGCGGGTCGATCGGCCCGAGCCCGCAGCCGCGCTTCCATGTGATCGGCGAGGGCGCGGCGGAGGGGGGTGACTCTGCCGAGGGTGCGTGCGCTCCAGGCGAGCGTGTCGAAGGTCCAATCACCCAGGAATCCGTTGCTGGTGCCCATCGCCTCCTCCTGGTCTGCTGCGACGCGTCACGGGGGTCGCCTCAATTCTCCGTCCGCTCGGACCGGTCGACTCAATAGGTCGCCCTGAGCCATTCGATTCATGGGCATGCGTCCTCCCTCCTGCCGTAGACTGCGGGTGGTTTCAGGGGAGTGCCAATGGCGTCGAAACAGACGATCGATTCATTCCTCTCTTGCCGGCGCCTCGCCGTCCTAGGTGTCTCGCGGAACCCGGGGGACTTCAGCCGGGCGATGCTCAGAGCCTTCATCGAGAGGGGCTACGACGCGGTTCCGGTCAACCCGAACGGCGGAGAGGCGGACGGCCGGCCCTTCGCCCGGGGCATCGCCGAAGTGGCTCCGCCGGTCGAGGCCGCCCTCCTCATGACGCCGCCCGCCGCCACCGACCGTGCGGTCCGCGAGTGCGCCGAGGCGGGCGTCAAGCGGGTGTGGATGCACCGAGGAGGGGGGCAGGGAGCGGTCAGCCCGGAGGCCGTCTCGTTCTGCCGTGAGCGGGGGATGGAGGTCGTGGACGGCGAGTGCCCCTTCATGTTCCTGCCCGACTCCAGCTGGTTCCACGGCGTCCACCGCTTCTTCCGCCGCCTCGGCGGGAGCCTCCCGAGCTGACGCCGTGAGGCCCCGCCTCCGGTTCCTCGACGACGCCCTCGCTTCCCGCATCCTCGGCGAGGCCCGCGAGCTCCTGGCGACGCTCGGCGTCGAGGTCCTGAACGACGCCGCCGCGGAGCTGCTGCTCGCTCACGGGGCGGGGAAGGACGCGCGCGGACGGATCCTCGTCCCCGCGTCCCTCACGGACCGGGCGCTCGCCTCGGCGCCCCGCTCCGTGCCCCTCTTCGACGCTCTGGGCGCGCAGACCCACGAGCTGGGCGGCGACGCCGTGTACTTCACGCCCGGCTCGGCCGCCATCCACGTGCTCGACGGGACGACGGGCAAGATCCGGCCCCCCACCACCGCCGACTACGTCCGCTACGCGAAGCTCGTGCCCGGCCTCGTCCACATCGCCGCGCAGTCGACCGCCCTCATCCCGTCCGACGTGCCGGAGGCGATCCAGGACAGCTATCGGCTCTTCCTGAGCCTCCTCCTCGGCGAGAAACCGGTCGTGACCGGGGCGTTCAGTGCGGCCGGCTTCGAGGTGATGCGCGACCTGCAGCTCGCGGTGCGGGGAACGCCGGAAGCCCTCCGGGCCCGCCCGCTCTGCGTCTTCTCCTGCTGCCCGACCGCACCCCTCAGGTGGAGCTACGAGACGAGCCAGAACGTGATCGACTGCGCCCGGGCCGGCGTCCCGGTCGAGTTCGTCTCGATGCCCCTCTCCGGGTTCGTCGCCCCGGTGACGCTCGTGGGGAGCGTCGTCCAGCACGCGGCGGAGACCCTCTCCGGGGTCGTGCTCTCCCAGCTCGCCTCGGCGGGGGCGCCGATCGTCTGGGGCGGCTCGCCCGCCATCTTCGACATCCGGTACGAGACGACGCCCATGGGCGCGGTCGAGACGATGATGCTCGACTGCGCGAACGCGGAAGTCGGCAAGCGGCTGGGCCTGCCCACCCAGGGGTACATCGCCCTCTCCGACGCCAAGGCCCTCGACGCGCAGGCGGGGCTCGAGACCGGCATGGGCGCGCTCCTGGCCGGCCTCTCCGGCATCAACAGCGTCTCCGGCCCCGGGATGCTCGACTTCGAGAGCTGCCAGAGCCTGGAGAAGCTCGTCCTCGACGACGAGATCGCGGGCATGGTGGCCCGCCTGCGGCGCGGCATCGAGCCCCGCGACGACTTCCCTTCGCGTCCGCTCTTCGAGGAGCTCCTGCGCGACGGCCACCTCCTCATCGCCGCCCACACCCGGAAGCACCGCCGGGAGCAGATCCGCTTCACGTCGGCCGTCGTCGAGCGGGCCCCCCTCGGGCGCTGGCGGGAGGAGGGCGAGACGACCCTCGGCCAGCGCGCGAGCCGCGAGGTGGAGCGGCTCGTCGCGGCCTGGACGCCGTCGCGGCTCCCCGACGAGACGAAGCGCGCCCTCCTCGAGAGAATGGGCCACGCGGCGCGCGCGGCGGGGATGGCGGAGCTGCCGATGGTGTCGGAGTGAGGGAGACCGTTCGCTTCGCGACGAGCGAGGCCGTGCCCGAGGCGGAGGAGGTCCTCGCCGCCCAGGGCCTGCCGGAGGGGGACGCGCTCGCGCCCCGGCTCCGCCGGCTCCTCGACGACGCGCTCTCCGCCTGCTCTGCCCTCGCCGAGCCGCGGGCGGTCTGCGAGGAGGTGTCGGAGGAACGCTTCGCCTCCGTCCTCGCCCCTCTCGACCTGAACGGCGACGGCCTCGTGGTGGGGCGGGTGTACCCGCGGGCCCACGGCCTCGCCCTCTTCGTGGCCACCCTCGGCGAGCCGCTCCCCGCGCGCATCCGCCGCCTCTTCGAGGAGGACGCGCTCGCCGAGGCCTGGATGCTCGACGCGGTGGCCTCGGCCGCCGCCGACCTCCTCGCCGACCGGCTGGCCGAGCGCTTCCGCCGGACGCAGGTCGAGCGCGGCCACGCGGCCGCGCGGGTCCTCCCGTACAGCCCCGGCTACTGCGGCTGGCCCACCCGCGGCCAGAAGCCGCTCTTCGAGGCCCTGCGGCCGGAGGAGATCGGGGTCACGCTCAACGACTCGTGCCTGATGTCGCCGATCAAGTCGGTCTCCGGCGTGCTCGTGGCCGGCCCCGGCGAGGCCCACAAGTTCCGGCCCGACTTCCCCTTCTGCGACGACTGCCGGAGCCACGAGTGCGGGCGGCGGATGGCCTCGGTCCTGAAGAAGGCCTGAGGCGCGACAAGGAGAGGCGATGGAGATCCTGAAGCGGATCGCGGACGCTCTGGAGCAGGGCGACGACCACCAGGTCGGGACGCTCACCGCGGAGGCCGTGGGGTCGGGGCTCCCGGCGGGCGAGATCCTCCAGGCGGGCCTGGTGGCGGGCATGAACGTGGTGGGCGAGCGGTTCCGCCTCCGCGAGATCTTCCTGCCCGACGTGCTGCTCTCGGCGAGGGCCATGTACGCGGGGCTCGACGTCCTGAAGCCGCACCTCGCGAGCGCAGGCGTTCCGTCGCGGGGCAAGGTCGTCATCGGCACGATGAAGGGCGACCTCCACGACATCGGCAAGAACCTCGTGGGGATCATGCTCAAGGGCGCCGGCTTCGAGGTGATCGACCTCGGCCACGACGTGGCCCCGGAGGCGTTCGTGGACACGGCGGTGCGAGAGGGCGCGCCGCTCATCGGCATGTCCGCGCTCCTCACCACCACGATGACGCGCATGCGCGACGTGGTGGGCCTGCTGAAGGAGCGGGGGCTCTCGGGCCGGGTGCGCACGATCGTGGGCGGGGCGCCGGTCAGCGCCGACTTCGCGCGCGAGATCGGAGCCGACGACTACGCCTGCGACGCGGCGGCCGCGGTGGACCGCGTCCGGGCCCTCCTGGGAGCCTGAGGTGGAGGGCCTGCTCGCGAGGCTGAGGCGGGGGTCGGTCCTCGTCGGGGACGGGGCCTGGGGCACGCAGCTCATGCAGCGCGGTCTGCCCCCCGGCCAGCCCCCGGAGTGGTTCGCGCTCGAGCACCCCGACGTGATCGAGGAGGTGGCCCGGCTCTACGTCGCGGCCGGCGCCGATCTCGTGACCACCGACACGTTCGGGGGGACGTCGTTCCGCCTGCGGCTCCACGGTCTCGACGGGGCGCGCGAGCGGGTGAACCGCCAGGCCGTCGAGGCGGTGAAGCGCGCGGTCGGCGAGCGGGCGCTCGTCTCGGCTTCGGTCGGGCCCTCGGGCCAGCTCCTCGAGCCCTACGGCGACACCTCCCCGGACGCGGTCGAGGAGGCGTTCGCCGAGCAGGTCGCCGTCCTGGCCTCGGCGGGGGCGGACGTGCTCTGCATCGAGACCATGGGCGACCTGACCGAGGCCACGCGCGCGGTGAAGGCGGCGAAGGCGGCGGCCCCCGGGCTGCCGGTGATGGCGACCATGACCTTCGAGCCCACTCCGCGCGGGTACTTCACGGTGATGGGCGTCAGCGTCGAGAAGGCCGCCCGCGGCCTCGAGGCCGCGGGCGCCGACGTGGTGGGATCGAACTGCGGCACCGGCATCGCCGACATGGTCGAGATCGCGCGGCTCATGGCCCGCGCCACCCGCCTGCCCCTCCTCATCCAGCCGAACGCCGGCCTGCCGGCGAGCCGCGAGGGCCGGGCGGTCTACGACGAGACGCCGGAGACCATGGCTGCGCGCGTTCCCGACCTCCTCGACTGCGGCGTCGCGATCGTCGGCGGCTGCTGCGGGACGACCCCCGAGCACATCGGGGCGATCCGCCGGGCGGTGGACGCCGGGCGGACGCGACCGCGCCCGGCCTAGAGAGTCCCCTCCCGCACGCGGTCCGGGCTGGTCCCGCCCGCGGGCCTCACGGCTCCCCGCTCGACGGACGTGTGACGGCCGTCGGTCGGCGAGTGACATCCGCGCTATCCCGCGGTCGTCGGGCCGTCACCGCATGTTTTCCTGACCATCACTCGTCCGCCACGCGGGAAGGCTCAAATGAGTCTGGCGCGGAGTGAAGGGACCGCGGCGGGAGGTGGCCATGCACGCGAGGGTGTGGAGCTGATGCGCTGCGACCTGCACGTCCACTCCTGGTACTCGGGACGCGCGGAGCTCCCGGTGCTGGAGCACGCGGGCCGGGAATGCTACTCCTCTCCCCTGGAGGTCCACGACCGGGCCCGGCGCCGGGGCATGGACCTCGTCACCCTGACCGATCACGACACCATCGAGGGCGCGCTCTCGCTCGCGCATCTGCCCGACACGTTCGTGAGCGAGGAGGTCACGGTCCGCATCGAGGGAGGCCGTCAGCTCCACGTCAACGTGTTCGGCCTCGACGAGCGGCAGCACGAGGCCCTCCAGGCCCGGCGACGGGACATCGAGGCCCTCTTCGCCTTCCTCGCCGAGGAGCGCCTGCCGGCGTCGGTCAACCATCTCTTCTCCGCGCTCACCGGGGCCCGGGAGCTCGCCGATCTCCGCCTGCCTCTGGGCCGGCTGCCCCTCATCGAGGCCCTGAGCGGCGCGATGCCCGAAGGCCACAACGAGAGGGCTCGGCTGCTGGGGCGCGAGGTGGGGATGGCGCCCGTCGGTGGAAGCGACGCGCACTCGCTCGCCCACGTGGCTCGCGCGTTCACGACCGTCCCCGGCGCCCGCACGAGGGAGGAGTTCCTCGCCGGCCTGCGAACCGGCCTCACGGTGCCCTCGGGCCGATCGGGGAGCTACGCGCGACTCACCGGCGAGGTCGTGCGCATCTTCGCCGCCGGGTACGCCGACACGGCGCGCGAGGTCCTGGCCGGGGCGCCTTCTGCCCGGCGCCTCGTCGCCAGCCTCGCCCTGGCACCGCTGCTCCCGTTCATCCCGCTCGTCACCCTCGCCGTCCACCTCCACGAGCGCCGGTTCGGGGCCGTCCACTTCCGCGCCTTCCAGGAGGCCTACGGCTGGCCGACCCTGCCCGGGGAGCGACGGCCGGAGATCGGCGCGCCGTCGCTGGGTCAGGCCGTGTGAGGCTGCGCCGATGAGCGTCCTCACCTACGTCCTCGCCTCGGACGACCGCCTGTCCGACCGGATCCTCGCCTGGCGGCCGCCGAGGTGGGTCCGGGCCTGGATGATCGTCGCCTCCCGCCTCGGCGACGGCTGGCTGTGGCTGCTGACCGCCGCCTGTCTCGCGGCGAGGGGGGAGCGGGGCCTCACCGTCCTCTCCGCCGTGGCCGTGTCGGCCGGGCTCGCGAACGTCTTCCTCGTCTGCGTCAAGAGCCGGGTCCAACGGGTGCGGCCCTGCGAGCTGGGGAGGCCCCGCCACTTCGACGTGGGCCCGCTCGCCTGGTTCCCCTCCGACCGCTTCTCCTTCCCGTCGGGCCACGCCCTCAACGCGTTCGCCATCGGCAGCGTCGTCGCTCTCGCCTTCCGCTTCGCCGCGGTCCCGGTCCTCGCCCTCGCGGCGAGCGTCGCCGCCTCGCGCGTCGTCCTCGGCCTGCACTGGCTCTCGGACGTCATCGTGGGGGCCTTCCTGGGCCTCCTCATCGGCACCTGCGTATGGCTGGCTTTCCTCGCGTAGAAGGGTGACCTGCCCGTGGATGCGCCGGTCCGCACGATGGCTCCTCGCCCTGGGCGTCCCCCTGGCGTTCCTCGCCGTGGCCGGCCGGCAGGCCGACCTGCGGGCGGGCCGGCGGATGCTCGCCGAAGCCTTCCCCGGGTGTCTCCTCGCCCTGGCGCCGTTCGGCGTCTCGCTGGCGGTGGACGCGGCCGCCTGGCGGCTGCTGTTCGCGCGGGCGACCCGGGCGCGCATCCCCCTGCCGGCCGCCTTCGCCTCCCGGATGGCCGGCGAGGCGGTCGCGCAGACGGTGCCCTCGGCGGGCCTCGCCGGGGAGGCCGCCTCGGCCTGGCTCCTCTCGAAGCGGACCGGCGTGCCCCTCGGGGAAGCGATCGGCAGCCTTGCCGTCCGACGAGTCCTCGTCGCCCCGGGCCACGCCGCGATGCTCGCCGTGGCGGCGCTCCTGGCCTGCGCACAGCGGGACATCGCCTCCGGCCTGGCCGGGACGCTGGCCGCCGCCGCCCTGGCGCTGACGCTCGCCTCCGCGGCCGGCGCGCGCCTGCTCGTCCGCGGCCAGCCCTTCGGCCGGCTGGACCGCGCCCTGCGCCGCACGGGGTGGGTCGGCCTGCGCGCCGGGGCCGGAGCGGCGGCGGTGCGACTCGCCGACGCGGATCGCGAGACGGGACGGCTTCTCGCCGGCTCGTGGCGGCTGCGGTCTGCCTCCGCGCTCCTCTTCGCGCTCGTCTTCGTCGTCGAGTCTCTCGAGACCTTCCTCCTCCTGCGCCTCCTCGGGGTCCCGGCGACCCTGGTCCAGGCGGTGGCGGTGGAGCCGCTCGCCTCGCTGCTGCGCGGCCTCGCCTTCTTCACCCCTGCCGGCCTCGGCGTGCAAGACCTCGGCTACGTCACCCTTCTCCCTCTCGTGGGCGTCCCCGGGGCGCCGGCGGCCGGAGCGGCTTTCGTGCTCCTGAAGCGGGTGAAGGAGCTGGTCTGGACGAGCGCCGGGTGGTCGCTCCTGCTCGCGGCGGACGGCCTCTCCGGGCAGCCGGCCACGGGTTGCAGGACTGAGCGGGGCAATGTCCCGGGTCCTCTTCATCTGCGGCACGCTCAACCAGACGACGCAAATGCACTCCGTCGCCCGGGAGCTGCCGGAGCATGAGCACGCCTTCACCCCCTACTACTGCGAAGGCCTGCTGGAGTGGGCGCACCGCCTCGGCCTCGGCGAGTTCACTGTTGCGGGGGAGAAGCTCGTGCGCCGGTGCCTCGATTACCTCGCGGGCGAGCGGCTCACCGTCGACCACCGCGGCGGTCGGGGACCGTACGACCTCGTCGTCACGTGCTCGGACCTCGTCCTCCAGTCGAGCGCCCGCCGGGCGCGTCTCGTGCTCCTCCAGGAAGGGATTCTCGACCCCGAGGGATGGGAGTTCCGCCTCTGGCGCCGCCTCCCGTTCCTCCCCCGGTGGATCGCCGGCACCGCGGCCACCGGGCTCAGCCTCGCCTACGACCGCTTCTGCGTGGCGAGCGAGGGCTACCGCGACCACTTCGAGGGCCGTGGGGTGCCGCGGGAGAAGATCGCGGTGACGGGAATCCCCAACTTCGACGACTGCCGGCGCTTCCTGCGCAATTCGTTTCCCCATCGGGGATTCGTCCTCGTCTGCACCTCGGACGCGCGGGAGACCCTGAAGCGCGACGACCGCCGGGCCTTCCTGCGTCGCTGCCGCGAGATCGCGGCCGGGCGGCCCCTCGTCTTCAAGCTCCACCCGAACGAGAACCCGGAGCGCGCGACCCGGGAGATCCGCGCGGTCGCCCCGGAGGCGGCGGTCTTCGCGACGGGCAGCGCGGAGGAGATGATCGCCAGCTGCGACGCCCTCGTCACCCAGTACTCCTCGACCGCGTTCGTCGGCCTCGCCCTCGGGAAGGAGACCCACTCCTACTGGGACATCGGCGAGCTGCGCCGTCTCCTGCCCGTCCAGAACGGCTGCGCCGCCCGCAATGTGGCCGAGGTCTGCCGCGAGGTCCTCGCCGAGGGCCCGGTCCGACAGCAGGAGCGGCCCGCCCTGGCCGGCCTCGCTCTGCCCGAAGCGGAGGCCCCATGAGGGTCCTCGTCGTCGTCCAGGCGCGGACGGGCTCGAGCCGCCTGCCGGGCAAGGTCCTCCTGCCCGTCGCTGGCGCCCCCGTTCTCGTCCGCATGCTCGAGCGCGTGCTCGCCGCCCGCACCCGGTTCGACCTCGTGGTGGCCACCACCGATCGGCCCGAGGACGACGGCCTCGCCGAGCGCGTCCGGCGCCTCGGGGTGAGGGTCTTCCGCGGCCACCCCACGGACCTCCTCGACCGGCACTACCGCGCGGCCGTGGCCGCCCGGGCGGAGGTCGTGGTCAAGATCCCCTCGGACTGCCCGCTCGTCGACCCCGGCGCCGTCGACCGCGTCCTGGGCGCCTTCCTCGCCGCCCCCGGCCGCTTCGACTTCGTGAGCAACCTCCACCCGCCGAGCTGGCCGGACGGGAACGACGTCGAGGTCGTGACCTTCGCCGCCCTCGGGCAGGCCTTCCGCGCAGCCGCCGCGCCCCACGAGCGCGAGCACACGACGCCCTACGTCTGGGACCGTCCGGAGCGCTTCCGCATCGGCAACGTGGCCTGGGAGACCGGGCTCGACCTGTCGATGACCCACCGGTTCACCCTCGACTACCCGGACGACTACGCCTTCGTGGCCGCCGTCTACGACGCCTTGTGGACGCCGAGCCGTCCGGTGTTCCCGCTCGCCGACATCCTCTCCCTCCTGGAGGCGCGACCCGACCTGCGGGACAGGAACGCCCGGTACGCCGGCGTGAACTGGTACCGCCACCACCTCGACGCGCTGCGCACCGTCTCCGCCGCCGCCACGCGCCTCTCCCCTGAGGAAGGCTCGGGCGGTCCCGCGGCCGAGGCCCGGCCATGAACGCTCTGCCCGCCGCCTTTCCGCGCGCGGCGACCGAAGGTCACCGCGACCTCGAGGCCCTCGCCCTCCGCGTTCGCGAGCACTGCCTGCGGATGACCGCGGGCGGCGGCTGCTTCATCGGGGCCTCGCTCTCCTGCGTCGACCTCCTCGTCCACCTCTACTCGCGCGTGCTGGACGTCCGTCCGGAGACGCTCGACGACCCCGGCCGCGACTACCTCCTCCTCTCCAAGGGGCACGACGTCCCCGCCCTCTACGGCACCCTGGCCGAGCTCGGCTTCTTCCCGGTCGACAGGCTCCGCCACCATCTTCGGCCGACCGACTCCCTCTACTGGCACCCGAGCCGGGCGGTGCCCGGGGTCGAGTTCCACTCCGGCTCGCTCGGCCACCTCCTGGCGGTCGGGATCGGCATCGCCCTCGACATCCGCCTGCGCGCGGGCCGGAATCGCGTCTTCGTCGTCCTCGGAGACGGCGAGCTGGACGAGGGCTCGGTCTGGGAGGCCTGCCTCGTCGCCGCCGCGCAACGGCTCGACAACCTCGTGGCGGTCGTGGACCGGAACGGTCTGCAGGCCAACTGTCGGACCGAGGAGCTCGTGCCCCTCGAGCCGCTCGCGGCCAAGCTCAGAGCGTTCGGCTGGGCCTGCCGGACGGCGGACGGGCACTCGTTCGCCGACCTCGACGCGGCGTTCGCCGGCCTCCCCGACACCCCGGGCCGGCCAAGCGTGATCGTCGCCCGGACCGTCCGCGGCAAGGGCGTGCCGAGCCTCGAGGACCGGGCCGACCGCTGGTTCGCCGCCTTCTCGGAGGCGGAGGTGGAAGCGCTCCTGCGCGAGCTGCGCGGCGGGAGAGCGGCCGCCCTCGCGTCGGAGGGGATGGTGGTGCGGTGAGCGGAAGTGCCTCGCTCACCTACGAGCGGGCGCTCCGCGCGCTCGCCCTCGAGCGCGAGGACCTCGTCGTCCTGACCGCGGAGAACCGCGCCCACGTGCGCGGCCTTCCCCGGGAGCTCGGCCCGCGCTTCATCGACGTCGGAATCTGCGAGCAGACGATGGTGGGCGCGGCGGCCGGCCTCGCCCTCCGCGGACGCACGCCGGTCGTGCACGCCCTCGCCACCTTCCTCACCCTGCGCGCCTTCGAGTTCATCCGCACGGACGTCGGCCTCCCCGGCCTGCCGGTCATCCTCGTAGGCTTCGTGCCCGGCCTCCTCTCCGAGGCCAACGGCCCCACCCACCAGGCGATCGACGACGTGGCGGTCATGCGGGCGATCCCGGGGATGCAGGTCGTCTGCCCGGCCGACCTCGGCGAGCTCGTGGAGGCCCTGCCCCAGGTCGTGGCCAGCCGCCGGCCGGCGTACGTCCGCTACACCGCCGCCCCGCCCGCCGTCGAGCACGTCGCGCCCTTCGCGATCGGGAAGGCCGAGGTGCTCTCCCACGACGAGGGCGTCTCGCTCCTCACGTACGGGCCGCTCCTGCGGGAAGCGGAGCGCGCCCGCGGCCTGCTCGCCGCGCGCGGGGTGCCGGTGCACCTCGTGAACCTCCGGACCCTCGAGCCCGTCGACGAGGAGGCGATCGTGGACGCGGTGCGGCCCGCGGAGCTGGTCGTGACGCTCGAGGACCACTTCCACCGGGGCGGGCTCCACACGATCGTGGCCGAGACCTGCCTCAAGCACCACCTGACCCCGAGCGTCCTCTCCCTCGACCTCGGCACCTCGTTCTTCCGGCCGGCCCTGCTGCCCGACGTCCTCGAGCACGAGGGCCTTTCCGGCGCCCGCGTCGCCGAACGCATCCTCGACGCTCTCTGCCATCGGGAGGCGAACGCCTGACCATGACGATCCTGAAGGCCGCCCAGGAGGACCTGCCCCGCATCCAACGCTCCGAGGCGCTCTACTCCCGGGCCCTCGGCCTCATCCCCGCCGCCACCCAGACCCTCGCCAAGGGCCCGGGCCAGTTCGTCCGGGGCGTCGCGCCCAAGTACCTGGCCCGGGGCCGAGGGGCGCGGGTGTGGGACGTGGACGGGAACGAGTACCTCGACTTCAGCATGGCGGTCGGACCGCTCTCCCTCGGCTACTGCTACCCGGCGGTGGACGACGCGGTCCGCGCCCAGCTCGCGGACGGGATCACCTTCTCCCTCATGCATCCCCTCGAGGTCGAGGTGGCGGAGCTCGTGCGGGACGTCGTCCCCGGGGCGGAGAGCGTCCGGTACAGCAAGACGGGGGCCGACGTGACGAGTGCCGCGGTCCGGCTCGCCCGCGCCGCCACGGGCCGGGAGAAGGTGCTCTGCTGCGGCTACCACGGCTGGCACGACTGGTTCATCGCCACCACCGACCGATCGGCGGGCATCCCCGTCGCCGCCCGCGAGCTGTCTTTCACCGTGCCCTACAACGACCTCGAGGCCGCCCTCGCGTCGATCGACCGGGAGACGGCCTGCGTGATCCTCGAGCCGGTCACGTTCGAGGCGCCGAAGCCCGGCTACCTCGAGGGCCTGCGGGGGGCGTGCGACGCGGCAGGAGCGCTCCTCGTCTTCGACGAGATGTGGACGGGGTTCCGTCTCGCCCTGGGCGGCGCGCAGGAGCGCTTCGGCGTCCGCGCCGATCTCGCCTGCTTCTCGAAGGCGATCGCCAACGGCATGCCTCTCGGCGTTCTCACCGGCCGCCGCGACGTGATGGCCCTCCTCGAGAAGGACGTCTTCTTCTTCACGACGTTCGGCGGGGAGGCGCTCTCCCTCGCCGCGGCGAAGGCCACGATCGGCGAGATGCGCGCGAAGGGCGTGCCCGCGCAGCTCGCCCGCCTGGGGCGGCGGCTGAAGGAGGGCTACGACGCGCTCGCCCGCGGCTGCGGCCTCGAGCGGGTGACCGCCTGCGTCGGCTTCGACTGCCGGACGATGGTCACGTTCGACGCCTCCGCCGGGAACCCCCTCGTCCTCAAGTCCCTCGTCCAGCAGGAGCTCCTGCGCCGCCGGATCCTCTGGCAGGGCTTCCACAACCTCTCCTTCTCCCACACCGAGGCGGACGTCGACGAAACGCTCGCCGCCTACGCCGAGGTGCTGACGATCCTGAAGGGCGCGATCGAGAGGAAGGACGCGGACCGCCGGCTGCTCGGGACGCCGGTGGAGCCGGTCTTCCGGCGGACCTCGAGCTTCAACACCCGGCCCGCCCCGGCGGCGAGGGCATGAGCTTCTCCCTCGAAGGGCGGGTCGCCGTCGTGACGGGGGCGCTCGGGCTCCTCGGGCGCCGCCACTGCGAGGCTCTCGCCCGCGCCGGCGCCGCCGTCGCCGTCACCGACGTCGACCCCGGAGGGTGCGCGGAGCTGGCCGAGCGGGTCGGGGCGGCCCACGGCCGCCCGACGGTCGGCCACGGGGCGGACATCACCGTTCCCGGGAGCGTGCACGCCCTGAGGGACGCCGTCCTCGAGCGCCTGGGGCGCGTGGACGTCCTCGTCAACAACGCGGCCGTGAACGAGAAGGTCGAGGATCCCGGCACCGGAGCTCCGCTCACGTTCGAGAGCTACCCGCTCGGGGAATGGGAGCGCTCGCTGCGCGTCAACGTCACCGGCACCTTCCTCTGCTGCCAGGCCTTCGGCTCCGAGATGGCGCGGGCCGGGCGCGGCTCGATCGTCAACATCGCCTCCACCTACGGGATCGTGGCCCCCGACCAGTCGCTCTATCGCCGGGCGGACGGGACACAGGCCTTCTTCAAGTCCGCCGCCTACCCGACGACGAAGGGCGCGGTGCTCGCCCTCACCCGCTACCTCGCCGCGTACTGGGGCCGGAGCGGCGTGCGGGTCAACGCGCTCAGCCCGGGCGGGGTCGCGAACGGCCAGGACCCGTCCTTCGTGGCGCGTTACGCCGAGCGGACGCCGCTCGGGCGGATGGCCACCTCGTCCGACTACGAGGGGGCCATCGTCTACCTGGCGAGCGACGCCTCGGCGTACGTGACCGGCGCCAACCTCGTCGTGGACGGGGGCTGGACGGCGTGGTGACCGGGCTTCGCCTCGCGAGGGCCGCGTGGAGAGCGCCGGCCCTGTCCACGGCGGATCTCGCCCGCCGGGCGCTTCGGGTCCGTCTGGTCCTCACCGACTGCGACGGTGTCCTGACCGACGGCACGGTCTACGTCTCCGAGCACGGGGAGGCGATGCTCCGCTTCTCGCGCCGCGACGGCCTCGGCGTCGGGCGGCTGCGCGAGGCCGGGATCGAGACGGCCATCGTCACGCGGGAGCGCTCACCCATCGTCGCCCGCCGAGCGGAGAAGCTGGGGTTGAAGCTCCACTTCGAGGGCGTCGTCGACAAGGCGGCGGACCTGCCGCGGATCCTGGGCGCCGCCGGGTGCGGAGCGGACGAGGTCGCCTTCATCGGCGACGACCTGATCGACCTCGGTCTCCTCGAGGCGGTCGCGCGGGAAGGCCTCACCGCCGCCCCCTTCGACGCCGTGGAGCCGGTGGCCGCCGCCGTGCACCACGTCTGCCGCGCCCGCGGCGGGGAGGGAGCGTTCCGGGAGTTCGGGGAGTGGATCCTGCGCCTGCGCGGCGCGAGCCGAGGGGACGACGATCAGGGAGGTGCCGCATGAGCCGAGCGGTGGTGCGGATCGGGAACCGGCCGGTCGGGGACGGCGAGCCGGTCTTCGTGGTCGCCGAGATCGGGATCAACCACAACGGGTCGCTGGACATCGCGCGGAAGCTCGTCGACGGGGCCGTCCTCTCGGGGGCGGACGCCGTGAAGTTCCAGAAGCGCACGCCGGAGCTGTGCGTTCCGAGGGAGCAGTGGTCGGTGGAGCGCGACACGCCGTGGGGCCGAATGACCTACATCGACTACCGGAGGAAGGTGGAGTTCGGGGAGCGCGAGTACGCGGCGATCGACCGCCACTGCCGCGAGCGGGGCATCCTCTGGTTCGCCTCCTGCTGGGACGAGGAGGCGGTCGACTTCATGGAGGGGTTCGACCCTCCGTGCTACAAGGCGGCGTCGGCGTCGCTCACCGACCACGACCTCCTCCGGAAGAAGAAGGCGACCGGGCGGCCGCTCATCGTCTCGACCGGCATGTCCACGATCGGGGAGATCCGCGACGGGGTCGAGGCGGCAGGACGAGACCGCCTCCTGATCGCCCACTCCACGTCCACCTACCCGTGCCCCCTCGACCAGCTCAACCTCCGGATGATCCACACCCTGAAGGCGTTCTATCCGGAGTGCCCCGTGGGCTACTCGGGCCACGAGACCGGCCTCGCCCCGACATGGGCGGCGGTGACGATGGGCGCGACCTTCGTGGAGCGCCACGTCACGCTCGACCGCGCCATGTGGGGGTCCGACCAGGCGGCCTCGGTGGAGATCGGCGGCCTCATGCGGCTCGTCTCGAACATCCGCGACATCGAACGCTCGCTGGGCGACGGGGTGAAGCGGGTCTACGCGGGCGAGCTGCCCCAGATCCAGAAGCTGCGCCGCGTGAAGACGGCCTTCGCCGAGAGCGCCTGAGCGTGGGCATCGAGACGGTCGCCCCGGCCGTCGTCGTCGGCTGGGCGCTGTTGCTCTGGCTGCTCGAGCGGCGCTTCCCTTACGATCGCCAGCGCTTCCTTCGTGAAGGCTTCTGGACCGACCTCGTCGGCTACACCCTCGTCCAGAGCTACCTCATGGGGCTCCTCATCGGGGCGCTCATCCGCCTTATGGACGGCGCGTCGGGCCTGTCTCGGCTGCACCTCGTCTCGTCCTGGCCGGTGGCGGCCCAGGTCGCCTTCTTCGTCTTCACCCACGACCTCTACATCTACTGGTTCCACCGCTGGCAGCACGCTTCGCCCGTGCTGTGGCGCCTTCACGAGGCCCACCACTCGAACACGAACATCGACTGGCTGGCCGGCCTGCGATCGCACTCGCTCGAGATCCTGATCAACCAGACCGTCGAGTTCGCGCCCATGGTCCTCCTCGGCGCGGCCCCGCAGGTGCCGCTCGTCAAGGGGATGATCTCCGGGGTCTGGGGCCTCTGGATCCACGCCAACGTGGGCGTGCGCACGGGGCGGCTCCAGTGGGTGATCAACGGCCCGGAGGCCCACCGCTGGCACCACGCGACCGACCGAGACGCCTGCAACCTCAACTTTGCCACCAAGCTCGCCCTCTGGGACCGCCTCTTCGGGACGGCGTTCCTGCCGGAGGGCCGCACGCCGGAGGGCTACGGCCTCACCGACGTCGAGTTCCCGAACGGGTACCTGCGCCAGCACCTCTTCGCCTTCCGGCCGCTGCGGGGGGGCGGCGGCGCGCCCCCCGGTGACCCTGCCGGGGCATCGGTGTGACGGGAGCGAGGCACGGGCGCACGAACGCCACGCGCCTACGGCACGGCCGTCAGGCCCCGGCTCGACATTATGTGAGACGGGGCCCGGCAAGTTCGCTCGAGGTGGCTCCCGGGGCCCGCGAGAGGTGAGATGCCCTGGATGATCCCGTCGCACCAGGCGCCCGTCCTCCCGCTCAAGCGCTGGCGGCCGGAGTGGTTTTCCGGCCTCGGCCTCGTCCTCGGCACCGCCGCGCCCGACCTCGCGTTCGTCCTCACCCTCGACCCGAACGGGGCGCCCGTCAGCCACACGCTCGCCGGCCTCTTCCTCGTCGCCCTTCCGATGGTCATCGTCCTCCACGCGCTCTCCACGTGGCTCGTCTTCCCCTGGCTGCTGCCCCGGCTTCCCGGGGGACCGCCCCTGCACCTGCACGCCCTCGCCCGCTCGCGGCCGGCGACCGACCCGCGGTCCCTCCTGCGCGTGGCCGTCTCGGGCATCCTGGGAGCGGCCACCCACGTCTTCATCGACGGCTTCACCCACGGCGATCACTCGGGCTGGGCGCTGCCGCTCCTCCCCGCCCTCGGCACCAAAGTGCCCGGCGTCGAGACGCCGCTCTACGACGTGCTCCAGGTCTGCCTCACCATCGGCCTCGCCGCTCTGGCCCTCCGCGAGTGGCGCCGCATGGCCTCGGCGCTGCCCCCGCCCGGACCCGGCGCCGCCGCGACGTGGGAGGTGGTCCCGTCTTCGCTGGCCGAGCGCCGCCTGGCCGTCGGGCTGGTCCTCGCCGGGGCCCTCGCCGGGGCGGTCGCGGGGCCCCTGCTGAAGGGCGCGGTCGGCACGCCGGACGCCCCGAAGCTCGCCGCCTACGGCGCGATCGCGTTCGCGACGCTCGCCGCCGTGGCGGGGTCGCTGGCCGACCGCGCAAGACGGGTGATGGACCGG
>DATJYX010000087.1:0-157769 GCA_035577965.1 Vicinamibacteria bacterium
GGCGGTCGAACAACGCGATGAAGCTGACGAGGGGCGGATGGAGGCGAATCGGGGCATGGTGAGGGCGCGTGGTCACGGTACCGCCGCCACCAAGAACCATGGTGCCGGAGCGCGCCCCTCGCAGCTTATCGCGAGTGTTCGACGGGCTACTTGAGGAGCGACTCCAGCGCCAAACGGCTAAAGCTCGATGCGGCTGAACTGGTACCAGATCGAAGCGGCGAGAAGGACGCCGGCTCCTACCTGGATGCAGCTGACGAGGCGCGGGTAAAGAGGGGTCGAAGCGTGGTGGGCTGCGCGTTGCGCGGTCAGGCAGCCATCGTGGGGGAGCGCGCGACCTCGCGCGGCTCGCAGCTATCCGGAGTGCTGGCGGACGTGGCACACAGAAGCGGGAGAGTCTGGGATGGCGCGAACGCGGATAGCTGTGTTCTTGGGTTCCCTCTTTGCGGCCGGCGTCCCAGGCACCGGTGCCGGCTCACGGCCACCTTCATCGGGCATGCAGCCGTCCACATGACGGACGGCAGCACGGCAGCCCTCTTCGATGTCCCGTATGAGGCTGGCACCCGGTTCATGCACTGGTCGGCCGAGAGCGTTCCAAGGGAGCCGGCTTCGCCGTTCTGTCTCGTGACCCACGGCCATCGGGAACACTTCGCGACGGAGCTTGCTCCTTCTGCGGAGAGCTGCTCGGCTTGAAAGCCGTTGTAGAGGATGCGGGCGTGAGGTCGATACCCTTGTCGGAGGTGGTGGCTTGGCGTGGAATCGTCATCCACCCGATGGCGACGCCGCATGCTGGCGTCGAGGATTACTCGTCGCTGCTGGAGTGGCAGGGGCTTCGCCTCTTCCTGGCGGGTGATACCGACGATGCCGCGGTTCTCCTCGGGATTCAGAAGCTCGATGCCGCCTACGTGACACCCTCGCTCCTGTTGGCGCTCCAGCGGAAGGCTGGGGCGGTCGACACCGGGCTGCTCATCTCCTATCATCACGAGGCTTGTGACCCCATGCCGAACTTCCGGGGCCGGCTTGTCCCGAAGCTGGGGGAGCGGTTGAGGATTGCCCAGGAATGAGCGACTCGCCCCGGCTGGTCTGGTGCGCGTCAATCGGCCTGGCGCAGGCCCGCGTGCGCACTGCGGGCTGGGAGTGCCCGGGTTCTCATCGCGATCGCCTGGGCGTGCCCATCGAGGATGCGCCAGGATCCGCAAGCACTCCTTCATGCCCTCAGCGCTGCTGGGCTCGCCGGCTTGAGTCTTCGGACCGCCGTGCGTGCCAGGGGAGACGGGAAGACCGGCGATCAATTGCTCGCGTCACACGGTGGGCGAGCCGAAAAGGTCGGCAAGGAGCATCGTCGAAGGGATGACAGTCGCGTGCTGTCGAACGATCCGATGAAGCCGACGAGGGGCGAGCCGGCATCGTGACCGCGGATGGCCGCGGGGAGGTCCACCTGTCCAGGGATCGGGCAGGGGTTGGCGTCGCTCCCTGCTTCCCGCGAGTCTTCGACGGGTACCGGGCGAACGTGGGAGCGAAGGAGAAGAGCCGTGTCGAGACTGGTGGTGGGCAGCTTCGGGGTGTCGATCGATGGTTTCGGGGCCGGCCCGTGCCAGGACCTGCAGAATCCGCTCGGTGTCCGGGGCCCGGAGCTCATGGATTGGTTCTTCCATACGCGCGTGTGACGGGAGATCCACGGCGAGGACGGCGGAGGAACGGGCGTCGACAACGATATGGCCGAGAGAGCCTTCGTTGGAGTCGGCGCCTGGCTTCTGGGCCGGAACATGTTCGGCCCGGTGCGAGGTCCATGGCCGGACGGCAGTTGGAGGGGCTGGTGGGGTGACGTGCCTCCTGCCCACGTGGTGAGGAGGCCGCCGAGGTTGAGGTCGACCGGGCACGGCCCGGCGTCGTTTCGGCGTCGCTCGGTGTCTCGTGCCCCTTGCGCCGGTGCCCTCCCTCCCCTCGGGTCTGTCGCGAGGGGTGTTTCGATGAGGGTCGGCGCATCGGGAAGCGGGCCTTCGGGTGGCCCCGTGGACGCTCGAGGGTGAGGGAGGCGTCATGGAGACAGAAGGAGACAGGCTCGTCGCCGCGTGGCGAACGAGCAATCGGGCGACGGAGTACCTGGTGCGCCACCTTCCGCCCGGCTTGTGGGCGAGCCAGGTGCCCGGTGTCTCGCGCCTCACCGTCGGCATGATCGCCGCCCACATTCACAACAGTCGGTGCCGGTGGATCAAGAGCCTGGGGGCGCGGCACGGTGTCCGGGTGCCGCCGCTGGTCGATCTTCGGCGGGTCCAGCCGGCCCAGCTCCTGAAGGCGCTGGCGCGGAGCAGCCGTGGAATGATCGAGCTCATGGAGCTGGGCATCGCGAAGGGCGGGCGCGTGCCGCGGGCGACGTGGCAGAACTTCCCGACCGACCTCGCGCACTTCCTGGGCTACTTCGCCGCGCACGAGGGTCATCACCGAGGTCAGCTGTGCATGGTCGTGCGGCAGCTGGGGCAGCGGCTCCCTCGAGAAGTCGCAAGCGGCATCTGGCAGTGGACGAGACTGGCGCGGCCTCCAGCCTGAGCCGGGAGGCGGCGATGAGGGTGGCCGGAGGGGTTGCGGTCACGTGGTGCGCGGAGGCACGGGCAACCGGGTGGCGGGCGGGCGACAACGAGACTGGCGTAACATCCGGGCTGAAGGAACGTCGTCTCGATGGCACGCAGACCCTCGTCCTGGCGAGCGGCACTGTCCTCAGCGTCGCGAGCCTCGGACTCGGGTCTGCGGCGCAGCGTTGGCCAGCCCGGGCTCGCTGATGATGGCCACCCGACAGCTCCTCGATTCCGCCGCGAAGGCGATCGGGGGGGGCCTCTGTTCGACAGGCTCGCTCGCAACCCTGGTGACGGCAATCCAGGCCCAGGCGATGGCGAGGTCTTCCTCCTCCAGGTGAGCACCCTCGAGCGCGGAGAGCGCCGTCCCCGGCAGGTCCTGAAGAGGTGTGCCATGTCCGAGAAGACCGTCGCGCAGAAGGCCCACGTCAAGCCCGGAACGACAATCGCCGTCATCAGCCGCGTTGCAGGCGTGGTCGAGTCCCTCGGGTTGCCGCGTGACGTCGCGTTCGTGAAGCCTGCCGAGGCGCGGCTGGTGTTCCTCTTCGTCCGCACACGGGCCGAGCTCCAAGCGCGGATGGCGACGACCGTCGAGCATTCGGCCCCCGGGGCCGCGATCTGGGTCTTCTTCCGGAAGGGCTCGAAGGACGCCGGGCTGGACATGAACCGTGACACCGTCTGGGCTGTCGCCGAGACGCTCGACATGCGGCCCCTGGGCATCGTGAGCGTCGACGACACCTGGTCGGCGTTTCGCCTTCGGAGGGCGGACGGCGGAGGACGACCGCCGAGGGCCGGGACCTCACCGGCGGGAGCGCGGGGCCGCTGGGGAGGGAGATGAGGCCGTCGAGGCCGGGCCCGGCGTCGGTGAGCCGGGAGGCGAAGTGAGGCCGGCCGCCGGAGGTCGGCGGCCGGGGGCCGTGATGGGCTCGCTCGTCTTCCTCGTGCTCGCGCCGGGCACGGTCGCGGCCTGGGTTCCGTTCCGACTGACCGGCTGGCGAATGCGCGAGCCACTCTTCGGAGTCCCTGCCGTGCGAGTCGTCGGGGCCGGGCTGATCGTCGCCGGCGTCCTGAGCCTCCTGGAGTCGCTCGCCCGCTTCGCCTTCGTGGGGCTCGGGACTCCGGCACCGGTCGCACCGCCGACGAGCCTCGTGGTGTCGGGACAATACCGGTACGTGCGGAACCCGATGTACGTGGCGGTCGTGGCGTGCGTGCTCGGCCAGGGGCTCGTGCTCGCGAGCGGGATGCTGCTCCAGTACGCGGCGGTCCTGTGGCTCCTCTTCCATCTCTTCGTCGTCCTGTACGAGGAGCCCAGGCTCGAAGCGAAGTTCGGCGGGTCGTACGAGGCGTATCGGCGGAGGGTCAGGCGATGGCTGCCGAGCGCGAAGGCGCGGCCGGGCTAGCTGGACCGCGCCGAAGGACCGGGATCCCGGCCGGCGAGCCCGAGTCTCGGGTGGGCGTGATATCGTGCCGAGATTCGCCAGCTGGCGCGCCACGAGGTTCGCCCGGAAGCCCTGGAGCGTCGCCTCGCGGCCATTCGCGAGTTCGTCGCCTACGTCGAGGAGAACGAGCCCGGCACGCTGCGATACGAGGTGTTGGCGGGAGCAGAAGCATCCGACGCGCTTCGTCCACGTCTTCGTATTCCGCGACGCCGAGGCCGACCGGATCCATTCGGAGTCGGCGGCGGTGAAGAGGTTCGCGGGGATCCTCCATCCGGAGTGTCTGGCCCCGGTCGAGTTCACCGACTACGATTTCGTGGCCGCGAACGTCTAGCACGGCAAGCCGGTCGCGGCCGGAGCGACGGTCTCTCGACGGCCCACGAGGAGAGACGCCCGGGCAAGGCGAGCCGGAGGCGAGTGCGATCTCGTCCCGGGAATGGAGCGGGTCGATGGCAGGGAGGACCGTGGCAAGATCCGGGATCCGGAGCACGAAGGCGACCGGGCGGCCGAGGGACGGGGATGGCAAGCCCCCGCGGGGGAGGCGATCACGCGAGACCGGGGAGCGCATCTCGGATGCCGCGGCCTTCGGGAGTCGTCGGAAGGGGCGCGCCGCTGTGGCAGGGTCAAAGGTGAGAGCGGCCGCGGTCGAGAAGGTGAAGCTGTCGGACAAGCTGGGCCGGTTCCAGGATCACTGGAGCCCGAAAGCCGTCGGCGCGGTCAACGACTTCCTCGTCAAGCTGGTCAAGCTGAAGGGCGAGTTCGTGTGGCATTCGCACGATGTGGAAGACGAGCTGTTCCTCGTGCTGCGAGGCCGGCTGCGCATGCAGCTCCGCGACCGTGAGGTCCTGGTGGACCCCGGGGAGTTCATCGTCGTGCCGCATGGGACGGAGCACCGGCCGGTGGCCGACGAGGAGGTGCACGTCCTCCTCCTCGAGCCGAAGTCGACGCGAAACACGGGCACGACGGGCGGCACGCGCACCCGCGAGGTCGAGTGGATCTAGCGAGGTCTTCGGGTCGGCTCGGGGCAGGCCGCGTGCCGAGGTCGTGAGAAGGGAGGACTCATGGCGGTGCGGGTCGTCCGGCTCGGGAGCCCGAGGGCGCAGGGGGAGGGGCTCCGTCTGGGCACCGTGCGGCGACCGCCGCGGGGCGTGCCGAAGGCCGAGTTCGGCGCACGCGACTTCTACGACGTCTGGCTCCCCGACGTGGCGCCCAGCGAGGGGCTCGTGAAGATGGCACAGAGGACACGCGGCGACGACGCGTCGTGGCGGGCCTTCGTGAGGCGCTACCGCAGCGAGATGAAACGGCCCGAAGCGAGCCGGATCCTCGACCTGCTCGCCGCCCTTTCCCACGTGACCGCGCTCTCGGTCGGGTGCTACTGCCAGGACGAGGCGCGCTGTCACCGCTCCGTGCTGAGGGCGCTCCTGGGCGAGAGGGGAGCGCGGCTCGCGTAGCCCGTGCGGAAGGACGCGGCACGGAAGGGGGAGTGAGACATGGACCTGCGGGCGATTGCGCTGCTGGGCGTCGTTCTGGCGAGTGCGTCGGCACGTGCCGAGGGGCCGCCGGCGCTCGAGCCCCTCGCCTTTCTGATCGGGGAGTGGTCGCCCGTCGGCTCCGGCCAGCCGGACCAGGGATCGGGAGCCTCGGTGTTCTCGCGAGCCCTGCAGGGTCGGGTGATCCTCCGGACGAGCTACGCCGAGTATCGAGCCGGCGGCGGCGCCGCATCGCGGCACGACGACCTCCTGGTGATCTACGCCGGCGCGGGCGGCGTCCGGGCGGACTACTACGACAGCGAAGGGCACGTGATCCGCTACGGGGTCGACGTGCCGACGGCCGGCCAGGTGGTGTTCCTGAGCGAGTCCGTGACGGGAGAGCCTCGCTACCGCCTCACCTACCGGCTCGAAGGCGGTGGGAAGCTCGACGGCGAGTTTGCGATTGCGCCGCCCGGCGTCCCCGAGGCGTTCAAGACGTACCTGTCCTGGGTATCATCGAAGGCCAGGGTCAGCGGGCCGAAGTGACGCGTGCCCCCGCCGGTCCTCCGTGGCGTTGAGCCGACGCCGGCGTGGACGGGCGGGCCGCAGCCGGGAGTGCCGCCCCGGGGATACGGGCACGGAACGCCGCCAGTCTCCTGGCCCTGGCGGGTGCGCTGGGCATCCTGGAGGTCCGGGCCTTCGGCGACTTCTGGCGGTCTTCGGCCCGCTGGCATCGCAGGGAGGGCGAGGGTGACGACGGGGCGTGGGGCGTTCGCGCCGAGCTCGAGAAGTCTGAGCGGCGGCTTCGAGATCGAAGGCTCGGTCGAAACGGCGTTCGAGCTCTTCTCTCCTCTCGGCGAGAAGCTCTGGGTCCCGGGCTGGAACCCGGAGATCCTCCATCCTCCAGGCGCCACCTGGGAGCGGGGCCTCGTCTTCCGGACGCAGGAGGAGCAGGGGGAGGCGGTCTGGGTGGTGACCTCGTTCGATCGCGAGCGGCACGAGGTGGAGTACTTCCGGCTGGAGGCGGGTCGATACGTGGCGAGCGTGCGGGTGCGCTGCCACGCCAGGGGCGCCCGGCACACGGAGGCGAAGGTCACCTATGCGTTCGTTGGCCTCTCCGAAGCCGGCAACCGTGAGATCGAAGGCCTCACCCAGCGGGCGTACGAAGAGAAGATGAAGCGGTGGCGGGGCTGGATCGGCCGTCACCTGGCCAGCCTCTGAGCCCGGGTCGGGGGTGCCGGAGCGTGCCGGGCCCGGCGCTGGATGCGACGAGAGCGTCGGGCAGCAGCTTCCCTTCGGTCGGCGCCACCCTGGCCCACATCGTGGAAGCCGAATGGATCTGGCAGCGGCGGTGGCTCGGCGCGAGCCTGCCCGCGCCCGCCTGGGTCGCCCGAGCGGACCTGGCCGAGCTCGAGGTCCAACGGGCGGCCATCGAGAGGGAGCGCGGCTCGTACCTCGCGAGCTTGTCGGACACAGACCTGGACCAGACCGTGTCGTACCAGAACCTCGCGGGCAAGGCCTTCACCAACCGGCTGTCCGACCTCGTTCGGCACGTGGTCAACCACTCGACGTACCACCGCGGCCAGGTGGCGACGCAGCTGCGCCAGCTCGGTCACACTCCCCCGAACACCGACCTGATCGCCTTCCTGCGGCGAACCGGTTGGCGTCGCGACCTTCGCCGGGCGGGTCTGCGGTATCATCCGAGCACCGGTTCCACTCGCAGGGGCAGGGAGCGCTCATGATCGTCGGCGCGCATTCGATCATCTACAGCCGGAGTGCGGAGGCCGACCGGGCGTTCCTGCGGGACGTCCTGGGCCTGCCCCACGCGGACGCGGGCGACGGGTGGCTCGTCTTCGGCCTGCCCCCGGCCGAGGTAGCCGTGCATCCCGAGCAGGAGAACGACGTCTACGGCTTCTACCTGATGTCGGACGACGTCCACGCCTTCGTCGCCGACATGGCGAAGCGCGGCGTCGCGTGCACCCCGCCGCGGGGCCTCGGCTGGGGCATCCTCACCGAGGTGTCCCTGCCGGGCGGAGGAAGGCTCGGCGTCTACGAGCCGCGCCACGCCCGGCCCACCGTGCCGAAGCGGGCGAGGAGCCGCCGAGCGCGCCCCACGCGGCGGAGCAAGGCCGGTCCCAGGGTTCCCGGGCGGAAGGGAAGAGGCGGCCGACGAACGCGCCGGTGACGCCGCCGAGGCCTCGATGCTCTTCATGGTGATCGAGCGCTTCCGGCCGGGGAAGGCGCCCGAGGTGTATCGCCGTTTCAGGGACCGAGGGCGCATGGCCCCCGAGGGGCTTCAATACGTGTCGAGCTGGGTGGACCTCGCCTTCGAGCGGTGCTTCCAGGTCATGCAGACCGAGGACGAGTCGCTCCTCGGAGAGTGGATGGCGCACTGGAGCGACCTCGTCGACTTCGAGGTCGTCCGCGTGCGCACGTCGGCGGAGGCGGCGGCGATGGCCGCGGGAGAGTAGAGGTCGGGAAGACGCCGGCGTCGAAGGTCAGAATCGAAGCACGAGACGCCTGCCCCCGACCTCGACCTCGACCTCGGTCTCGCCGATGCGCAGGACCTTGATGCCGTCGAAGCTGTCGCCTTCGAAGGCGAGCCGATCGTTGATCAGGGCGACGGGACGGCCGTCCCTCCGGCTGATCGCGGTCAGCCGGATACCGCCCGGGGAGAGCCGGCGAGCGGAGGTCTCGGTGGACGCAGCCGTCGGCACTCCCCCGGAAGGCGAGGCGCCCGAGGGCACGTCGAGCCGTCGGGGCGCCGGCGCGGCGGCGGGCGAGGCCGGCGGCGCGCCGCCGGCGGTCGCGGCGGGCGGCGACGGGGCCTCGGCCGCGCTCGGCGCCGGCGCGCGTCCCGGAGGCTCGATGCGCGCCGGCGTCGGTCGACGCAGGAGCCAGGAGCCGGCGGCGGTGAGCGCGACGACGATGGACGCGGCGAGGAGGAGCACCAGGGAGAGGCGCGATCGGCCCCCGCCCCACGGAACCGACCCGACCACGAGCACTCCCGGCTCGCGCACGTCCTTCTCCCGTTCGAGCTTCCGGAGCGCTTCGAGGATGAGGCTCACGGACGGGCTCCGGAGCGCACGAGGCGCGGCCGCTCCCCGGGGGCGAGCGCGTAGAGGGCCATCCGGGTGCGCGGTCCGGGGACCCCGTCGGGGACGAGACCCGCCGCCTCCTGGAAGCGGCCGACCGCGGCCCGGAGCTCGGGCTCGTCGTAGCCGAGGGCGGAGAGGGCTCGTCGCGCCCAGGCCTCGCGGCGCGCGTCGTCGCGCCCGACGTCGGCCGGCTCCGGCCACCACACGACGGCGTCCTTCGTCCACAGCTCGTCGACCTGGTCGAGGGGCGTCTCGAGCTGCGGAGCGTCCGCCGCCCCGACCGTGGCCGTCCGCCCGTCGAGGCCCAGCAGGGCCACGAAGCAGGTGTCGCGGCGGGACGGATGGAACATCTCGAGCACGACGGGAAGGTCGAGCGCGCGCAGGCGGGCGAGATGCGTGCGCAGCGCCGTGCGCGAGAGGACGCGCCTGCCCCAGGCCTCCTGCACGTACGCCGCCGCGCTCGCGAAGGACGCCTGCCGGGGGGCGGTGCGGAGGATCGCGTCGAGCCGGTCGCTGCGAGGAGAAGGGAGGACGGGCTTCGGGGGAACGGCGGTCACGGCGGCGGCCGGCCGGTCGCCCGTCCCGGGCGCCTCCGGCGCCTGCGCCAGCCGGGGCGCCACGGCGAACGCGAGGAGAGCGAGGCCGAGGGTGAGGCCGGTCGCGATGAGGCCGTGGTGCCAGCGCAGGGCGGGGGCCGGACGGTCCATGGCTACCTCGGCGCCGGCCTGCTTCACCATCGCCGCCGTCACCGTGCGCGAGCCCTTCACGAAGCCGGCGAGGAGCGAGCGGTCGCACACGAGGTTGACGAGCCGGGGGACGCCGCCGGAGAGGCGGTGGATCCCGGACAGGGCGTCGCTCGTGAAGCCGACCTTGCCCTCGCCCCCCGCCACGACGACGCGGTGCCGAACGTACTCGCGCGTCTCGGCCAGCGACAGCGGCGAGAGGTGGTAGCGGGCGGTCACCCTCTGGGCGAGCTGCCGCAGCTCGTGCCGGGCGAGGAGGTCGCGCAGCTCCGACTGGCCGATGAGGACGATCTGGATCAGCTTCTCGGTGTCGGTCTCGAGGTTCGAGATGAGGCGGACCTGCTCGAGCACCTCCGTCGAGAGGTCCTGCGCCTCGTCGATGAGGAGGACGACGTTGCGGCCCTCGGCGCGGGCCTGGACGAGGAAGCGGTGGAGGGCGTCGACGAGGCCCATCTTGGAGAAGGGAGACTCCGCCGTCACGCGCAGGTCGTCGAGGATGGCGCGGAGGAGCTCCTCGGCCGTCAGGGCGGGGTACAGGACGACCGCGGTGCGGGTGTCGGGGCCGAGCTTCGAGAGGAAGTAGCGGGCGAGCGTCGTCTTGCCGGTGCCGACCTCGCCGGTGATGACGATGAACCCCCCGCGCTCCCGATGGCCGAACTCGAGGTGAGCGACCGCCTCCGCGTGCCGCGGGGAGAGGTAGAGGTACTTCGGGTCGGGGGTGAGGTTGAAGGGCTTCTCGCGGAAGCCGTACCAGGACTCGTACAAGGTCGGGAACCCGCGGCGTGAGGCGGCAGGCCGAGTGTACCACCCGGCCCGGGCGCCCGCCGGTACCACCCGGCCCGGGCGCCCGCCGGTTCGGGTATGCTCCGGCGCGATGCAGGCGCTGGAGATCCCGGGGGCGGAGGCGAGCGCCTCGCTCCACGGCCGCGGGAGGACGGTCGTCGTCCTCGGCCACGGAGCGGGGGGGAACCGCCGCCACCCGATGCTGGTGGCCCTCGCCGACGCCGTCGCCGCCTCCGGCCGCGCCGCGCTCCTCTACGACTTCCCCTACGCGGCGAAGGGCCGGCGCCGCCCCGATCCGCCCGCGGTGCTCGAGGCCACGACCCGGGCTGCCGCCGCGCTCGCCCTGGAGGAGACCGGCGCCCTCAGGATCGTCCACGGCGGGCGATCGATGGGCGGTCGGATCGCGTCGCAGGTCGTGGCCGCGGGCGGGAGGGCGGACGGCCTGGCGTTCCTCGGCTACCCGCTGCACCCTCCCGGGCAGCCCGAGAGGCGGCGGGAGGCGCACCTGCCGCGGATCGAGGCCCCCATGCTGTTCGTCCAGGGGACTCGCGACGACTTCGCCCGCGAGGACCTCCTCCTCGCTCTCGTCGAGAGGCTTGGCCCGCGGGCCGAGCTCGCCCACATTCGGGAGGCCGACCACTCGTTCGGCGTCCGAAAGAGCTCGGGACGCGCCCCCGAGGACGTCCTCGCGGACGTGCGGGACGCCCTTCTCGCGTGGCTCGACCGACACGGGCTCTATTAGGACACGCCAAGGAGACACCATGCTCGCCGCCCTGACCCTCGCCGCCGCCCTCTCCGTCCCGTCGCCCCTGGCCGCAGAGACCCGCTACGACCCCCGCATCCCGACCCTCAAGCAGGTGGTGGGCCACGACCTCGGCGAGGAGATCACGAGCCCCGAGGGGATCGCCGCCTACCTGGAGGCGCTCGCCGCGGCCGCGCCCGACCGGGCGCGGGTTCTCGAGTACGCGCGGAGCGAGGAGGGCCGCCGCCTGCACCTGCTCGTGCTGGCGAGCCCCGAGCGGATGGCCCGCCTCGAGGACGTGAAGAAGGGCCTCCGCGCCCTCGCCGACCCGCGCGGTCTCGCGTCGGCGGACGCGGAGCGGCTGGTCAGGGAGATGCCCGCCGTCGTCTGGCTCATGCACGCGGTCCACGGCAACGAGATCTCGTCGTCGGACGCCGCCCTCGCCCTCGCCTACCACCTCCTCGCCGCGCAGGGCGACGAGGCGGCGGAGGTCGTCCGACGCGAGGCGATCGTCCTCGTCGACCCCCTGCAGAACCCCGACGGCCGGGCGCGCTTCCTGGCCACGAACGGCCTCGCGCGGGCGGCGACGGCGGACCCGGAGCCGGCGGCGGCCGAGCACGACGAGGGGTGGCCGGGCGGCCGCTCGAACCACTACCTCTTCGACATGAACCGCGACTGGTTCGCGCAGACGCAGCCCGAGACGCGCGGGCGGCTGCGCGTCTTCCTGGAGTGGTACCCGCACGTCGCGGTCGACCTCCACGAAATGGGGGGCGACTCGACCTACTACTTCGCGCCCCCGGCGAGGCCGCTCAACCCCCACATCACCCGGCCGCAGCAGGAGTGGCTGGACGCCTTCGGCCGGGCGATCGCGGGCCGCTTCGACGCGGCCGGCCAGCCCTACTTCGTGCGCGAGGTCTTCGACTCCTTCTATCCCGGGTACGGCGAGACGTGGCCGCTCCTCCAGGGATCGGTAGGGATGACGTTCGAGCAGGCGTCGGCCCGCGGCCTCGTGTGGCGCCGCGACGACGACACGTCGCTCACCTATCTCGACGGGATCCGCAACCACCTCCGGGCCGCCCTCGCCACGGTCGAGACGGCGGCGAGGGGCCGGGAGAAGCTGCTGCGCGACTTTCTCGACTACCGCCGCTCGGCGATCGCCGAGGGCGAGGCGGGACCGGTGCGGCAGTACGTCCTCGTGGCGGGAAGGGACCGGGCCCGCCTGCTCCGACTGGCCCGCCTCCTGGCCGGGCAGGGCATCGAGATGAAGGTCGCCGCGGGCGAGCTCCGCAGCGGCACCCGTGCCTTCCCCGCGGGCTCGATCGTGGTCCCGCTCGCCCAGCCCGCCGGCCGCCTCGTCCGCAACCTGCTCGACCCCCGGGTGACGATGGACGAGGCGTTCGTGAAGGAGCAGGAGCGAAGGCGGAAGAAGCGGCTTCCGGACGAGATCTACGACGTGACGGCCTGGAGCCTGCCCCTCGTGTTCGGCGTCGAGTGCGTGGGAGCGGGCGCCCTGGCCGGCGAGACCCGCGCCGTGGCACCGGGGGCGGCGACGGACGAGCAGCCCCTCCCGGCGGCGAAGGTGGCCTGGCTCCTGCCCTGGGGCTCGGGCACGGCGGCGACGGTGGCCGCCGCGCTGCAGGCCGGCCTGAAGGTCCGCGTGGCGGAGGCCGGCTTCCGGCTCGCCGGCCGCGCGTGGCCGGCGGGGACGGCGATCGTGCGGGTGGCGGAGAACGCCGAGGGCGCAGGTGAGACGCTGGGGCGGATCGCGCGCCGGTACGAAGCCGACGTGGCCGCCGTCGACAGCGGCTACGTCGAGGAGGGCGTGTCGCTCGGCAGCGAGCGCGTCCACCTCGTGAAGAAGCCGAGGGTTCTCCTCGCCTGGGACCGGCCGGCGTCGA
Source organism: Vicinamibacteria bacterium (assembly GCA_035577965.1). GTDB lineage: Bacteria > Acidobacteriota > Vicinamibacteria > Fen-336 > Fen-336 > DATBSL01. Next base: position 12,737 of record DATJYX010000087.1, read on the forward strand.
GCGTCTCCGCCGGCTGGGCCCGCTGGGTCCTCGAGCGGCGCTACGGCCAGCCCGTCACCGCCGTCCGCGTGTCCTCCCTGCGGCGCGTCGACCTGACGCGCTACGACGTCCTCGTCCTGCCGTCCGGCGACTACGGCGACGCGCTGGGCGAGTCGGCGGCGAAGCGCCTGCGGGAGTGGGTCGGCGCCGGGGGCACCCTCGTCGCCCTCGGCGAGGCCTCGCGCTGGCTCACCCGCGACAAGGTGGGGCTCCTCGACACGAAGGCGGAGCTGCGCGACGGGAAGCCCGAGCCGGAGCCCGCCCCCGACGAGAAGCCGGAGGCCGAGAAGCCGCCGGCGAAGGACAAGGACGCCATCCCCGAGCCTTTCGACCTCGAGAAGGCCATCCAGCCCGAGCGCGAGAGGCCGGAGGCGGTGCCCGGCGCCCTCCTCCGAGTCACCCTCGACGCCGAGCACTGGCTCGCGGCCGGGACCGGGGGCGAGGTCTACGCGATCGTCGAGAGCCAGCGCGTCTTCACCCCGATCAAGCTCGACAAGGGCACGAACGTCGGGGTCTACGCGAAGAAGGACCAGGTGGTGGGGAGCGGCCTCGTCTGGGACGACGTCCGGGACCTCCTCGCCCAGAAGGCCTTCCTCGTGCACGAGTCGATCGGCCGCGGCCACGTCGTCGCCTTCGCCGAGGACCCGAACTACCGGGGCTACGCGGAAGGCACGGAGCTGCTCTTCATGAACGCGGTCCTGCTCGGCCCCGCGTACTGACATCGTCCCGAGGCGCCCCGCCTGGGGTGCGGCGCCGAGGGATCGAGCCTCACGGCGGGAAGGGCCGGGGATAGTACTCGAGCATCAGCGCGTTGAGGTCGTCGTGAAGCTGGACGGCCTGGTCGCGACCGCCGCGGGTGCACGTGCCCTTGACCTCGAGGTCGAAGACGCGTGACGTCCCGTCCCTGGAGTCCGTGAGGTCCACCGTGTCGCCGACGCCGGGCACGGTACCGGCGGTGTCGCACTGCTGGCCTCCCCCGAGGCCGCCCGCCACCCGCGCGGCGTCGGCGGAGAGCCGGGCCAGCTCCGCCTCGGACAGGGACCCTCCGACCTGTACCCCGTTTTCGGCTGGCCCCACGACGTAGCGCCCGTCGCTCGTGACCGTGAACCCGTAGGTGCCCGCGCAGTAGCTGGGGTTCAAGGCCTCGCAGCTCGTTCGTTCGGCGACCCGGATCCAGGAGGGGTCGGGCGCTCCGGGGTTCTGGCCGCGGCAGGCCCAGAGACCCAGTGCCACCGCCACGAGGACGAGGCCGGGAACCGGAGGCACCGCGACGACGGCCCGAGACTCCTTCACTGCGTTGCCTCCCCGACGCAACGACCCCGCTTCCGGGCCTGCCGACCGAATGCCGATCCCCCGGGGATCGAGTGTTCGTCACGCCCGACCGGCGGGTGGATCCAGCCGCCTGGACGGCTCCCCTCCGTCCCTACAGGCTAGCAGATCGGGCGGACGCGACACGCGGCATTGTCGCCGGCTCCCCGCTTCCTGCCGGCTGACCCGGTCACGAGCGCCGCGCCGTGGGCGTGAGCGAGGCGACCTGCTGGGACTTCTCGTCGACCTCGGCTTGCAGGGCCTCCCATTGGGCCATGAGGGCGCCGGTCTCCCACATCAGCTTCTGGTGCTCCTCGGCGGCCGCGGCGGCGCGCGCCCGGTCGCCGTAGAAGCCGGGGGCGGCCATCCGGGTCTCGAGGTCCTTCACGGCCTGCTCCTTCTCGGTGACACGCTTCTCGAGCTCGACGAGGCGCGCCTTCGTCTTCTTGAGCTCTCGCTCGAGCCCCTGGCGCTCGAGCGGGGCCCGCGTGGGACGCAGCCGAGGCGCGAGCGGATCCCGGACCGGAGGCGCAGGCGCCGCCTTCGCTGGCCTGGGCCGGGCGGGCTCGTGGGCGCGGGCCCTTGCCGCAGGAGGTGGCGACGCGGGAGGAGACGCCTGAGGCCTGGGGGAAGGGCCCTGCGAGCGAGGGGCTGAAGGAGGAGAAACCGGGGCTTTGGCGAGGGGAGAGACCGGGACCGCCGTCGCGACCGACGCGGTCCCGTCGTCCTGGTCGCCTCGCGGCGGCGCCGAGACGGGCCGCCCGGTTTCGCGAAGCTTCTTGTAGTAGAGGAAGTCCTCGTACCCGCCCGGGTAGAGCGGGGCCTCGCCGCCGCCCACCTCGATCACCTTCGTGGCCAGCTTGTCCACGAAGTAGCGGTCGTGGGAGACGAACACGAGCGTGCCCCCGTAGTCCTCCAGGGCGTCGAGGAGGACCTCCTTCGAGTCGAGGTCGAGGTGGTTCGTGGGCTCGTCGAGGAGGAGGACGTTCGAGGCGGTGAGGAGCATCTTCGCGAGGGCGAGGCGGTTCCTCTCGCCGCCGGACAGGACGGCCACCTTCTTGTAGGCATCGTCGCCCTCGAAGAGGAAGCCGCCGAGGATCGTCCGGATCATCGGGGCCGTGTTGATCGAGCTGGCGGAGGACATCTCCTCGATGACCGTCCGCCCGGCGTTGAGGGCTGCGGCCTGGTCCTGCGCGAAGTAGTCGTGGACGACCTTGTGGCCCTCGAGGCGCACGCCCTCGTCCGGCCGGTCGACGCCGGCGAGGATCCTCATGAGCGTCGACTTCCCCGCTCCATTCGGCCCGACGAGCGCGATCCGGTCCCCGCGCTCGACCATGAGGTCGACGTGCCGCAGCACGACGTTGTCGCCGTAGGCCTTCCGGACGCCCTTGAGCTCCAGGACCACCCGCCCCGGCCGGGGCGACTCCGGGAACCTGAAGCGGATCCTCTTCCGCTCGGGCGGGATCTCGATCCGCTCGACCTTGTCGAGGAGCTTGATCCGGCTCTGGACCTGCTTCGCCTTGGTGGCCGTGTAGCGGAAGCGGTTGATGAAGACCTCGGCCTTCTCGATCTCCTCGCGCTGACGGCGGTGGGCCTCGCGCAGCCGCTCCATCCGCGCGGTGTGCTCGGTGGCGTAGTGGGAGTAGTTGCCGTGGTAGTCGGTGAGGGTCTTGAGGCCGACCTCGGTGATCCGCCTGACGGTGGCGTCGAGGAAGTAGCGATCGTGGGAGACGAGGACGACCGAGCCCGGGTAGTCGGCGAGGTATTCCTCGAGCCAGTTGCGCGCGGGGAGGTCGAGGTGGTTGGTCGGCTCGTCCATGAGGAGGAGGTTCGGGCGGGCGAGGAGGAGCTTGGCGAGGGCGATGCGCATCTGCCAGCCGCCCGAGAACTCCTCGGTCTTCCGCTCCTGGTCCGCCGGAGAGAAGCCGAGGCCCTTCAGGACCTCGGCCACCCGGGCCTCGATCTCGTACCCGCCGCCCTGCTTGAAGCGCTCGGTGACCTCGGCGTAGCGCTCGAGGAGCTTGTCGTGGTCGCCGTCCTCGGTGGCGTGGGCGAGGGCGTCCTCGATCCGGTGCTGCTCCTCCTTGAGGGCCAGGAGATGGGCGAAGGCGAGGATCACCTCCTCGTGGACCGTCCGCCCGTGGTGGACGATGCCGTCCTGGGGCAGGTAGCCGATCGTCGTGTCCGAAGCCATGCGGATGGAGCCCGAGTCCGGCTCCTGGAGCCCGGCCAGCATCCGCAGGAGCGTCGTCTTGCCCGCACCGTTCGGCCCCGAAAGGCCGATGCGGTCGCGCTTCTTGACGTGCCAGGAGACGTCCGCGAAGAGGACCCGGTCGCCGAACCGCTTGTTCAGGCCTTCGACGTGGATCATGCGGGGAGGTTCAGGAACTCCAGACAGGCGCGCTGCAGCATGACGCGGTGGTCGGGGTCGAGGAAGTTCAGGCGGTACTCGTTGATGACCTTGACCTCCGTGTCCTCCCACTCCTTCCAGCAGGAGGCGCAGATCGCCGCCAGCACCTTCTCCTTGGCCGCCGGAGCGAAGGGCACGCGGTGGGCGGGCGGGGGCTCGCCGGGCTTCTGGCAGCGGACGCACGTCAGGGGCATCGCTCTCTCCGTGGGCTTCTCACCGTCCCGGAACCAATCATTATACGGCTTCCAGGCATGAGTTGCGGCGATCGACGAGCGACGCCCATAATGGCCGAACATGGACACCGCAGCCGCGAAGCGCACCTTCACCACGTTCGCCCTTTCCCCCGAGACCCTCCGATCCGTCGAGGCCAAGGGTTACGAGGCCCCGACGCCCGTCCAGGAGGAGACGATCCCCCTCGCCCTGGCCGGCAAGGACCTCGTCGTGCAGTCGAGGACGGGGACGGGCAAGACCGCCGCCTTCGGCATCCCGATCGTCGAGAAGGTGGACCCGGGGAAGGGCGCCGTGCAGGCGGTCGTCCTCGCGCCGACACGCGAGCTGGCGATGCAGGTGGCGACCGAGGTCGCCGAGCTCGGGCGGGAGCGCGGGGTCAAGGTCGAGTCGGTGTACGGCGGCGATTCGATGGAGCGGCAGATCGAGGGGATCCGGGCCGGGGCCCACGTGATCGCGGGGACGCCGGGCCGCGTCCTCGATCACCTCCGGCGCGGCACCCTCGACTTCTCGGGCGTCCACTTCCTCGTCCTCGACGAGGCGGACCGGATGCTCGACATGGGCTTCGCGGTCGAGATGGGCCAGATCATGGAGTTCGTGCCCGCCGAGCGCCAGACGATGCTCTTCTCGGCCACGATCCCCCTCGGCATCCGCGGCCTCATCTACCACTACATGGCCGAGCCTCTGTGGGTGCTCCTCTCCGAGGACCAGATCTACGTGAAGGAGGTCGAGCACGTCTACTGCATGACCTCCCGCCTCCACAAGGAGGCGACCCTCTACCGACTCCTCGAGTACGAGAACCCGGCCTCGTCGATGATCTTCTGCAACACGCGGGAGGAGACCCGGCTCGTGGCCACCTTCCTCCGCAACAAGGGCCTCGCGGTGGCCATGCTCTCCTCGGATCTCACGCAGCGGAAGCGCGAGCAGGTGATGGCCGCCTTCCGGGCGGGCGAGATCCGCCACCTCGTCACCACCGACGTCGCCTCGCGCGGCATCGACATCGAGGACCTCTCGCACGTCTTCGTGTTCTCGACCCCCGACTCGCCCGAGCAGTACATCCACCGGGCGGGCCGGACGGGCCGCGTGGGCAAGAGCGGGCGCGCGATCAGCCTGGTCGCGGCGATGGACCTCGTGGCGTTCAACCGCCTCGTCAAGCGCTACCACGTCGAGGTGAAGGAGATCGCCGTCCCCACCGACGAGGAGGTCGAGGAGCGGAAGGCCGACCGGATCGTGGAGGCGCTCGCCGAGGCCGGCCGCCGGCTCCCCCTCGACGACTTCCTCGACCTCGGCCCCGCCGCCCGGAGGGTCGCCGCCCACGAGCTCCGGGACCGCATCGTGGCCCTCCTGCTCAGGGGCCACCTCGCGTCGCCGCCGGTGGCCGCCCTCGACGAGGAGGACGAACCGGCCGCTCCGCGCGCCCCGCGTGACGGTGGCGGGCCGCGCCGGCGCCGCCGCCGGCGCTAGGCTCGGCTCAGGCGGACGGCACCGTGGCCGCCACCCGCCGGCGGAGCCAGCGCTCGAAGAGCCAGTTGCCGAGTCGGAGGGCCTCGCCCTCGCGGACGAGGTAGCCCAGCATCGACAGGCCGTAGACGAGGCCGTCGACGTCGTCCGGCGGCCGGCCTAGGGCGCGGGCGAGATCGGGCCGGGTCCGCGGGCCTTCGCGCGCGACCTCGGAGAGGAGCGCCCGCTCGGCCTCGGCCAGGGTCGCGAAGTCCACCGCGAAGTAGTTGGCGATCATCTCGTCGGCGGCGAGCTGGTCGAGCGTGGCCGCGAGGTCCCGGCTCTCGAAGAGCCGGCTCGCGAGGAGCTGGAGAAGGAACGGGTGGCAGGCCGTGCGCTCGATCGCGAGCTCGGCGTCCTCCCGCGGGAAGCCTCCCCGGGCCAGGAGGGCGCGGCCCTCGTCCGCCGAGAGCGGGCTCAGGTAGGTGGGAGGGACGAAGCCCTGGAGGAAGGGCGACGTGGGCAGGGGCACCTCCTCGTCGATGCGGGCGAGGAGGCGGGTGGCCGTGATCACCGTGCGCACGTCCTCCCCCCGCGACAGCACGCGGCGGAGGCGGGCCAGCACGCCGGGGTCGGCGCGGCCGACCACGAGCAGCTCCTCGGCCTCGTCGACCAGGAGCAGGAGGCGCCAGCCGCTCCGCACGGTGCGGCGGGCGAGCGTCGCCAGCATGTCGGCGACGGGGAGGCTCTCCAGGTCCTCCACCTCGAGGTCGGTCGCCCGCCGGAAGGCCTCGGAGTCTTCGATGCTGGAGAGGAGCGTCTCCGCGAGCCCTCGCGCGTCGCCGCTCCCCTGCAGGTCCCAGTAGAGGGCCACGAAGGGCGTTTCGCGGCTGCGCTGCACGCGGTGCTCGAGCTCCTTGAGGAGGCTCGTCTTGCCGAGCCGGCGCCCGCCGAGGACCCAGAGCGAGTGGTGCTCGCCCTCGAGGGCCTCGCGGATCGCGTCCGCGCGGCCGAAGAAGTCGTCGCCTCGGACCCAGCTGCCGGCGATGAAGGGGTTGCGGGGAGGGTTCGGAGCCGAGGCCATGGGGGCCCTAGTCTGCCACAGCCGGACGGCCCGCGGCCCGGGCGGAGACGACCTCTCCCGTCCCCTCCTCGGTGAGGGCGGCGTCCCGCGCCGCCTCCACGTCCTCGAGGCGGATCGTGCCCCGGCCCTGCTCGAGCATCCGGTTCACCGCGTGCACGCAGAGCTTCTGGACGAGATAGGGACGGAGGCGGGAGAGCTCCAGGACGCGCTCGACCGCCTCCGGCTGCCAGCGGAAGACGCCCGCCACCGGCTCCCGGACGAGCGTCTCCGCCTCCTCGCGCGAGAACGGCAGGAGCTCGATCTCGTCGAAGAAGTTGTACCAGGGGCTGACCTCGCTCTTCCAGCGCCTCCTGATCCCGACCCCGCTCATGACCGCGACCAGGTTCTCGGAAACGCTCTTCATGAAGATGCCGCGAAGCCGCTGGTTGACGCTCTCGGAGTACTCGTTGAGCACGTCCACCTCGTCGATGAGGAGGGCGAGCTTGACCTTGCGGTCGGTGCGCGTGGCCAGCTCGGCGACGACCCGCTGGAGGTCGTGGCCGAAGTCGCGGGCGTCGTAGTCGCCGGTCTCGGGCGTGAAGCGCAGCGCGGCGCGAGTGGCGGGCGGGAGCTCGAGGGCGTCCACCACCTCCGCCATCAGCGCGTGGAAGAAGGCCCGCTCCGGGACGCCCTGGAGGTCCACGAACACGGGGAAGAAGCGCCACTCCCCGGCCTCGTCCTCGGCCAGGACGCGCTTCAGGTGGTGGAGAAAGGTCGTCTTCCCGATCCTGCGCTCGCCGGTGATCATCAGGCTGTTGCGGTGGAGCGTGCTCAGCATCCGGGCGGTGAGCTTCTGCCGGCCGTAGAACATGTCGTCGTCCAGGACGGGGGCGCCCGCGATGTAGGGATTGAAGCGCCGCCTCCGGGCCCGGCGGCGGCGCAGGCGCTGGGCCCCGAAGCCGAGGCCCACGAGGCCCACCGCGCCGGCCACGGCCGAGGGCAGGAACCACCGCGTCTCGTCGAAGCGCAGTCGCCGGCGCACGGAGAAGGAGACGGTGTGGGTGAGCCCGCCGATGTCGACGGCCGTGACGTCGATGCGGTTGACCCCCGGCTGGAGGGGGATCTCCCGGGCGAAATAGGGGTTGAAGGCCGGCTCCACGGGCGTGCCGGCGGGCACGAAGTCGGGGACCGCGACGCCCCCCACCCGGAACTGGACCTTCTGGACGCCGCGGTCGTCGGTGGCGACGCCGCGGAGCAGGATCGTGGACGACTCGACCTCCACCGCCTCGGGCTCGAAGAAGACGAGCCCCGGCTCGCGGTTCGGGAGGAAGCGCTCGAGGATCGCCGCGCCGGTGCGGCGCTCCGCCTCCTTGTACTGCGCCCGGGCCCGCTCCTGGCCGGAATCGAGCCGCAGCACGGAGTCGAACTTCACCTCCGCCTCCGCGGACTGGCCCTCCCGCATCAGGCTGTCGCCCTCCGCCATCAGGCGGTCGATCTGGGCCTTGATCTCCTGCTGCCGGCGGAGGCGCTCCAGAGACCCTCGGGCCTCCGCGACCAGCGCGCAGGCCTCCGGGATCGCCGGCTCGGTGCAGGCGTCGGTCAGGGGGACGAGGGCGGCCTCGTACTGGCGGGCGTCGACGAGGGCCTTGCCGTCGGCGAGCGCCTTCTGTCGCGCGGCCCGGGTGGTCGAGGCCTGGATGCGCTCGTCGGCGGCGCGCCGACCCTCGAGGGCGCGGGAGTTGCGCGCGTCGAGGGCCAGCGCGTCCTCGAAGGCCACCTTGGCCTCGGTGGCCTTGCCGTCCTCGAGCAGCCGCGCGCCGTCCGCGAGCCGCTGCTCCAGCCGCTGGGCACGAGCCGCCGCCTCCTGAGCCTCCTTCTGCGCCGTGCGCTCGCGTTCCTGCTCCCGCGCCACCGCGCGCTGGGAGTCCGCGTCGAGGCCCCGCGCGAGCGACTCGGCCTTGGCGAGGATGGGCAGGGACTCCTCCCAGGCCCCCCGGCGGCCCAGGTCCTGCGCCTCGCGCAGGAGACGCTGGAACTCGGCGCGGGCCCGCTGGGTGAGCCGGGCCGCCTCCACGGCCTGCGACTCGGCCCGGCGCTTGATGAGGTCGGCAAAGACCTCCTGCGTCGATTTGCCCTTGATCGCTCCGAGCTGCTCCTCGCGGTCGAACTCCGCGATGGCCGCCTGGTGCTCCTGCGTTCCCTGGAGGCACGTGCCCAGATAGTAGTGGGGCACGTAGTCGATGAAGTAGACGCCGTAGGTCCGCACGTTGACGCCCGGGTTGGGGCGCAGGCGAAGTGCCTCGCGGAGGTCCTTCACGCAGTCCGCCCACCGCTTCTCGGGGATGTCGCGGTCTCGAGCGTCGAGGTAGTAGTCGTACCACTCGCGGGCCGCCCGAGCGAAAGGGGCCGCGGCGAGGAAGGCGGCGGCGAGGGGGAGGACGAGCCGCGACCGGAGACGCACCTACTTCTCGAACATCGCCGCGATGTGGGCGCCCCGTGCGGTGGCGGTGAGCGGGTCGGAGGCCGTGCGCACCTCGGCCACCTCGATGGGGAAGCTGCGCCCGCGCAGCGTCCGCTCGAAGAGCTCCCGGAAGCCCCGGGGGCGGACCGTGCCCCCGGCGAGCACGATCGGCAGCGCCCGCTCGGTCCGGGGCAGCTTCTCCGCCCGGGCGATCGTGCGGCGGAGGGTGTCCACGAGGGTCTCCACGAGGTCCTCGTAGTAGATGTGGAGAGCCTTCTCCATCTTGTCGCCGGGGGGCTTGGAGAGGTCCAGGCTCTCCTCCTTGATGACCTTGACCCGCGTCGCGTGCTCGCCCACCGCCTCGCCCACCGAGTGGTCGATGAAGTCGCCGGCCTTGGCGAGCGAGACCATGATCGACGGGATCGAGAGGAAGGCGAGGGTGGCGTTGCACATCCCGCCCCCGCACGAGACGCCGATCCCAGTGAAGTTGTGGTCCTCGAGCTCGGAGAAGATGACCGCGAGGCCCTCGTTGATGGCCATGGCCTTGTAGCCGAGCGACGTGAAGTGCTGGCGGAGGCTGGCCTCGTGGTAGGTGAGCTGGGCCTCGCGTCCCGGGGGGGCGGCGGGGACGGAGAAGGCGAGGATCTCGCTCGACGAGCGCGGCTTCGGGACGAGGCTCTGCAGGATCGCCTCGAGGACCGGCCAGGCCTGCTTCTCCTTCGGGTTCAGGAGCCCGTCCGCCATCGGGCGCCGGGCCTCGGCGTTGAACATGTTCGCGAAGCGCTCGGTGGCGGAGCCGAAGATCACGATCTCTTCCCCGTCCCGGTAGTAGTGGATGTCGCTCTGCTGCTGGAGCGTCCGCTCGGTCACCGGGGAGTAGGGGACCGGGATGAAGGCGTTCAGCTGCGAGGCGCAGGCCACGTCCTTGCCGCCCCGCCGCGACACCACGACCTTGCTCGTGCCGACGTCGATGCCCACGGGGTGCGATCCGCCCTTCACGAGGTCTTCGATCTTCTCCGGGGCGTCCTCCGGCGACTTCCACAGGTGGTCCTTGTTCTCCGCCATGGGGCTATCCTCCGCTCGCCTTCCGCCGGGTCAGGGCGGCCGCCGCCTTCTCGGCCGCCTCCGCGTCCTGGGTCTGCTCCTCCAGCCAGAGGTCGTACGTCGCCTTCCTCTCCCTCCGCTCCTCGTCCTCCGTCCGGCCCGCGGCGGCGGCCGAGTCGGCGAGCTGCCGCTCGGCCTCCCGGACCCCGGGCCACGGCTCGCCCATCACCGAGAGGAAGAGCTCGTCGTAGGAGAAGCCGAAGAGGGCGACCGCGGGCGAGGGCCGCCGATACTGGTCGGGCAGCCCGAGGGCCTCGAAGGGGAAGCCCCGCGCCCAGTCCAGGTGGTGGCCGATGAGGTGCTTCTTCGAGTTGACGCTGGCGAGGCCGTGGGTCACGCACATCTCGGCCGGCACCTTCCACTTGTCGCGGAGGTAGTCGGTGAGCCGGCGCGCGGCCTCGAACTGGGCGCGGGTGATGGGGAGCGCGCGGCCGCCCTCCCAGCGCGTCTCGAAGGAGACCCCGATCGTGGGGCCATTGAGGTTGAGGTAGACGTCGCCGCCCGAGCTCCACACGGACATGCCCGCGTGGTTCGCCTTGTCCTTCTCCTCCACGACCCTGAAGACCTGGCCGAACCGGTCGATGAGGTAGTGGTAGACGCGGTTCTTCCGGAGGTAGCGGAGGAGGTTCTGGCTCGAGTCGCGCAGCTTCTCGTTGAACGACTCCTCGAGCGGCCAGATGTCGCTCTCGGAGGTGTGGTACACGATGCCGATCGGCTGGTCGAGGACCTCGGCCCCCATCCCCTTTCCGACCGTGAAGACGCGGTACCGCCGGGGGTCCCCGGCCACCGCGTACGTCGTGTCGATGCGGAGGCCGTTGCTGTACAGCTCGAATCCGGGGCCCGAGTTCACGAGCCACGTTCGCGCCGGCGCCAGGCCGACCGAGAGCGCGGGAAGCGGCTCGGCGGGAGGGCTCGGGGTGGGCAGAGAGGAGGGGGCGGCGGCGGCCGGGGGCTTCGAGCGGGGATGGGCGGCGGCGAGGGCGATCCCGCCCGCCACGGCCACCATGAGCAGCGCCGCGTTCACCGCCCTCCGGGCGCGGCGCGGCAGGGGCACGCGCTGGCGGCGCGGCGGGTCGAGGGCGCCCCAGGGGTTCCCGGTGAAGTAGGGGCGGGCCTCCGCCACGCCGGTCAGGCGGTACGCGAGCCACCGAAGGGGAGCTCCGGGCACGGCCTGGAGCCTCTCGTCCAGCGCCTCGAAGCGGTCGAGCGAGCGGCGCAGGAAGCGCAGCTTCTCGACGGGGTCGAGGATCGCTCGACCCCGGGCCTCGAGATGGGCGATGGGGTTGGGCTGGAGACCGAGCAGCCGCGGCGAGCGGGCCACGACCGGCCGCGGCGAGGGAGGGAGGGCGTGTCGCGCCGGCGGACGGTTTCCGCCCCGGGGCGCGGCCGCGCGAGGGGCGGCCGGAGGTCTCGCCGGGACACCACGGCCCTGGACCATTCGCGCCAAAGTCCTCTCCGACCGGGGATTATAGGTTTGGGCCCCGCCGGCCACAAGAGAGGGCGGGAATCGAGCCCCGGAGAGAACAAGAACGGTCACGGACGCCGTAGCGGCGCCCGGAAAGGAGAAGGGCCCCGCACCCGAGCCGGATTACGCTTTGGCGGCTGAGGCGGAGCTTGAGGAAGGGAAGCGGCGGGCCTAGAATCGCCGGCGAAATGGGCCAGGGCGGAGAGGAGAAGCAGGAAGGCCGCGACGAGCGGAGGGGCCGCCGCCTTGCCGTCGACCTGCCCGGCACGTTGGGCGGCCGTCCGGCGCGTGCGGTGAGGGTGGTGGACCTGAGCCTCGTGGGCTGTCTGGTGCGCCTCGAGGCCCCGCTGGACGAGGGAGTCGTCGTCGACCTCGGCATCGACCTGCCCGGCGGGCCCGTCCGGATGAAGGCACGGGTGGCCGAGTCCTCCGTCGACGGCGACTCGCTCCCCGGTCCGTCGCGGAGGTTCCTCGCCGGCCTGGAGTTCCTCGCCCTCGCCGCCGCCGACGAGCCCCGCCTCCGCGCCTTCCTCGAGGCGGAGGCCAAACGGAGGCGGGGTGCGCACGCGCCGCCTTCGTGACGTCTCACCCCGCGAGCTGCGCCCCCTCCTCGACGAGGAGGCGGCCTCTTGGGAGTCCGAGCTGGGCTGGGACTTCACCGACGTCCGGGCCGCCGTGGCCGGGGGCGCCGAGCGGGGCACGCTGCCCGGCCGCGTGGTGACCGACGGTTCGCGAGCCGCGGCCTACTGCTACTACATGGTCGACGCGTCCCGGGTGATCGTCGGGTCCATCTTCGCCGGGCAGGAGCACCGCGCCCAGCGGCTCGAGGACGAGCTCGTGGACGCGGTGGTCGCCGACGCGCGGGGCGAGCGGGGAAGCGGCCGCGTCGAGTGCCAGACCCTCTTCTGCACCGCACCGTCCGCAGACGGCCGCTTCGAGCGGGCCGGCTTCGTGGGGCGGGCCCGGCACTACATGCGCCGCGACCTCGGCACGACGCCCCTCCCGCCCGAGACCTCCCCGCCCCCGGGCGTGACCCTGCGGCCGCTGAGGCGCGACGACCTCAAGGCGGCGGCGGAGCTCGTCTACCGCAGCCACGTCGGCAGCGTGGACGCGGCGCTCAACCTCACGTACTCGACGCTCGGCAGCTGCCGCGCGTTCGTCGACACGCTCGTCGTGCGCTCGGGCTGCGGGCGCTTCGACCCGGAGGCGTCGCGGCTGGCGGAAGCGCAGTGGGGGCCGGTCGGCGTGCTGATCGCGAGCCGTCTCTCCCGCACGAACGGACACGTCTGCCAGGTCTCGGTGGCGCCCGAAGCCCAGGGGCGCGGCCTCGGGGCGGCTCTCATGGCCACGGCCCTGCGGGCGTTCCGCGGGCAGGGCCTCGCGAGCGCGACCTTGTCGGTGACCGTCGACAACCTGCGTGCGCACCGCCTCTACGAGCTGCTCGGCTTCGGCGTGCAGCGGACCTTCGGCGCGCACGCCTGGGCGCGGCCCCCGGCGCGGATCGAGCTGCCGCCCTGACCTCGAGGCCCGCGACCTCCCGGCGAACGGGCCCCGGCGCTCGCCCCGCTCGCGCCCGGGCCGCGATCGGTTGCTATCATCGTCGTGTGAGTCTCCTCCTCCCGTTCGGCATCGCGCTCCTGCTCGGCCAGCTCGCCCCGCTCAAGGGCGACCCCGTCCGGCCGCCCGCGCCGGCCGGCCTGAGCTGGGAGGACGCCGACTCGGTGGCCCAGACCGTCGCCCGCATCGAGCGCCGCCTCGGTGCGGGCAAGCCCGCCTCGCGCGAGACGATCGTGCTCACGGAGAGACAGGTCAACTCCTACGTGAACCTCACGCTCGCGGAGAAGATCCCCCCGGGCCTCACCGCCCTCGAGCTGGCTCTCGGCAAGGACCGGCTCCGCGCGCGGGGCAGGGTCGACCTGGACCGGGTCAGGTCCAAGCTCCCTCAGGGGGCGGGGCTCCTGGCCTTCCTGAGCGGGACGGTGCCCGTGGAGGTGCGCGGCCGTTTCACGGGCGCCGAGGGCGCGGGGCGGGTCGAGGTCGAAGAGGCGACCGTCGGCGGGATCAGCCTCCCCCCGAGCCTCGTCGCGCAGATGGTGAGCCAGTCCACGCGGTCGTCGGAAAGGCCGCAAGGCTTCGACATCCAGGCTCCGTTCCCCCTTCCCTACACCGCCCGGCGGGTCCGGCTGGAGCCGGGCCGCGTCCTCGTGGAGTTCGCCCCGTAGGACCCTCGGGCGCCGCCGGCCGTGGGAAGATGGCCCGCGGCAAATGGACCTCGACGCCCCGGTCCAGTACGTCAAGGGCATCGGCCCCCAGAAGGCCGACGCTCTCGCGAAGGCCGGCGTGCGCACCGCCGAGGATCTCCTCCTGCACCTGCCCATGCGTTACGAGGACCGGCGGAGCTTTGCCCGGGTGGCCGACCTGCGGCCCGGCATGCGGGTCTCGGTCTCGGGCGAGATCGCGGCGGCGGGGCTTCGGCGCGCCCGGCGCCTGACGATCTACGAGGTGCGCCTCGACGACGGGAGCGGCCGGCTGAAGGCGGTCTTCTTCAACCAGCCCTACCTCCGGGAGACGCTCTCGCGCGGCCGCAAGGTGGTCCTCTACGGCCTCGTCGAGAAGGACGCCTTCGCCTCCCGGCTCCTCGCGATGCGCTCGCCGCAGTACGAGCTCGTCGAGGGGGACGAGCACGGCGGCATCCACACCGGGCGCCTCGTCCCGGTCTACGAGAAGCTCGGGCCCCTCACCGTGAAGCCCCTCCGGCGAGTCCTCGCTGACCTGGCGGAGCAGTTGCCGGCCGACCTTCCCGATCCCCTTCCCCCGGCTCTGCGGTCACGGCTCGACGTCATGGGGCGCGGCGAGGCCCTGCGGCGCGTCCACCTGCCGGGCGGGGACGACTCGCTCGACCTCCTGAATCGCTTCCGCTCGTCCGCCCACGTCCGGCTCATCCTCGAGGAGCTCCTCCTCTTCCAGGTCGGCCTCGCCCGGCGGCGGAGCGGCGTGCGCGCCGAGAGGAAGCGGGCCGCCTTCGAGGTGCAGGAGGCGGCGCGCGAGGCGGTGAAGCGGATCCTGCCGTTCCCGCTCACCGGGGCGCAGCGGCGCGTCCTCCGCGAGATCGCGGACGACCTCAGGTCGACGCACCCCATGAACCGGCTCGTCCAGGGCGACGTGGGGTCGGGCAAGACGCTCGTCGCCCTCCTGGCCATGGTCGTCGTGCTCGAGAACGGCTACCAGGCGGCCTTCATGGCCCCCACCGAGATCCTGGCCGAGCAGCACTTCCTCACCCTCCGCCGCCTGCTCGCCCGCTGCCCGTACCGCGTGGAGCTCCTCACCTCGGCAGTGAAGGGCCGGGAGAGGAGAGACGCCCTCGCCCGCATCGCCTCCGGCGAGGCGCAGATCGTGATCGGCACGCACGCCCTCATCCAGGAGGGCGTCGCCTTCGGCCGGCTGGGGCTGGCCGTGGCCGACGAGCAGCACCGCTTCGGCGTCCTGCAGCGCGAGGACCTGCGGAGGAAGGGCTACGACGCCGACGTGCTCGTGATGACGGCGACGCCGATCCCGCGGACGCTGGCCCTCACCGCCTACGGCGACCTCGACGTCTCGGTCGTCGACGAGAAGCCGCCCGGCCGCGCGCCGATCCGCACCCTGCTGCGGGCGGCCTCGGAGCGCCGCGGGGTGCTCGACCTCGTGAGGCGCACCGTCGCCGAGGGCCAGCAGGCCTACGTCGTCTACCCGCTCGTCGAGGAGTCGGAGAAGCTCGAGGACGTCAAGGCCGCGACGGAGGCGTCCTCGGAGTGGGCGGCGGCCCTCCCCGGGGTCCGGGTCGGCCTCCTCCACGGGCGGATGAGGAGCGCCGAGAAGGAGGACGCGATGGGCGCCTTCTCCCGCGGAGAGATCCAGGTCCTCGTCTCCACTACGGTCGTCGAGGTGGGCGTGGACGTGAGGAACGCGACGCTCATGGTCATCGAGCACGCCGAGCGCTTCGGCCTCGCCCAGCTCCACCAGCTGCGGGGGCGGGTCGGCCGCGGGACCGCGCCGTCGACGTGCGTCCTGCTCGCCTACGGCCGGCTGTCCGAAGTCGCGCGGGCACGGCTCGACGTGCTCGTCTCGACCGAGGACGGCTTCGCGATCGCCGAGCGGGACCTGGAGATCCGTGGCCCCGGGGATTTCTTCGGCACCCGGCAGTGGGGCATGCCGACCTTCCGCGTGGCCCGCCTTCTCCGTGACCGGGACCTTCTCGAGCGGGCTCGCGCGGAAGCGTTCCGTCTCGTGGGCGAGGGCGCCTTGCCGGCGCCGCTCGGCCGCTACCTCGACTCCGGCGGCTGGGAGCGCCGCTTCGGCCTCGCCCGTGTGGGGTAGATGGACCCCATCAGGAAAACGGCCCATTCAAACGCTTCATACTCCCTGAGCCGATTGGCTCTATGCTCTTGGAGGGACCGAGGCTAGCCTCCGCGGATCTGCGGGCCGGTCCCAGGGAAAGGATGCGTGCCATGAGCGTCAGCCAGCTCGCGAGGTCCATCAAAGCCTCGCCCACACTGAAGCTCAACGAGACCGCGGCGAAGCTGCGGGAAAAGGGCGAGCCCGTCATCCACCTCGGGGGCGGCGAGCCGAAGAGCAAGGCCCCGCTCGACGCGGTGCTGAACTGCGCGACCCAGCTCAACACGGGCGAGGTGCGCTACGCCCCCGCGGACGGTCTGCCCGCCCTCAAGAAGGCCATTCTGCGCTACACGGAGGAGAACTACGGCCGGCTGCTCGCGCCCCAGAACGTCGTCGTCTCGAGCGGCGCCAAGCAGTCGATCATGTCGCTCCTCTACGCCATCCTCGAGCCGAAGGACGAGGTCGTCTACCCCGCGCCCTACTGGGTGAGCTACCCCGAGATGGTGAAGCTCGCCGGCGGGGTGCCGGTGGCGGTCACGCCCGAGGACGGCAGCTTCGTGCCCGCCGTGCCCGACATCGCGGACAAGGTGGGCTCTTACACGAAGGCGATCATCCTCAACAGCCCGAACAACCCCTCCGGGATCCTGTACCCGGCGGACTTCGTCGCGGAGATGGTCGAGTTCTGCGAGAAGAAGAACCTCTGGCTGGTGATGGACGACCTCTACAACCGGCTCGTCTTCGACGGCCAGAAGGCCCCGAACCCCTACGACTACGCGAGGCAGGCCCCCGACCAGTCGAAGCTCGTCGTGGTCCAGGGCATCTCGAAGATGTACGCCATGACCGGCTTCCGGATCGGGTGGGCCCTCGCGAGCCGCGAGGTCGCGGAGGCGATGACGAACATCCAGTCCCACCAGACCTCGGGACCGGTCACCGTCTCCCAGTGGGCGGCGATCGGCGCCCTCTCCGGCGTCCAGACCCCGATCGAGTCCCTGCGCCTCACCCTCGAGAACCAGCGGAACGTGATGGTCGAGCGCCTCCAGACGATCCCCGGGCTCCACGTCACGAAGCCGAACGGCACCTTCTACTGCTTCCCGGACTTCAGCGGCTACGTGAAGGACTCGCAGAAGCTGGCCGAGCTGCTCCTCGACCGGGTGCGGGTGGTGACCGTGCCGGGCAGGGAGTTCGGCATGGACGGCCACCTTCGCCTGAGCTATTGCGGGACGATCAAGGAGATCATGGACGGCGTCGAGCGGATCAAGTGGGCCCTCGACCCGAACGCCCCGAACGAGCTCTTCCTCGGCGACCGCAAGCTCGTGAGGGACTGGGCATGAACCTCTTCCTCGACGTCTCCTCCCCGGCGGTGGGGCAGGCGGGCGCCCTCGCCAGCCTCTACGGCCTCGAGAACCACGGCCTCACCAACCTCCGCCGGGTCTACTGGAACCTGCCCGCGGCCGCCCTCTACGAGGAGGCGATCCACCGCTCGGAGGGCCAGCTCAGCGAGCACGGGACGTTCGTGGTGAACACCGGCAAGCACACCGCGCGCGCCGCCGCGGACAAGTTCGTCGTGCGGGAGCAGTCGACCGAGGAGGCCGTGTGGTGGGGTCAGTACAACCGGCCCTTCAACCCGGAGAGCTTCAGCGCCCTGCACGCGCGCCTCTGCGGTTACCTCCAGGGCCGCGACGTCTTCGTCCAGGACGTCTACGGCGGGGCCGACCCCGACCACCGCCTGGCCGTCCGCATCGTGACCCAGAAGGCCTGGCACAGCCTCTTCGCCCGGACGATGTTCCTCAAGAACCGGACGGTCGAGGAGCACCGCCGCCACGTCCCCGACTTCACGATCATCGCCGCTCCCGGCTTCCAGGCGAGCCCGATGGCGGACGGGACGCGTACCGAGACCTTCATCGTCCTCAACTTCCGCCAGAAGCTCGCCGTCATCGGCGGCACGGGCTACGCGGGCGAGATCAAGAAGACGGTCTTCACCGTCCTCAACTACCTGCTGCCCCTCGAGGGCGTCCTCTCGATGCACTGCTCGGCCAACGTGGGCGCCGAGGGGGACGCGGCCATCTTCTTCGGCCTCTCCGGCACCGGGAAGACGACGCTCAGCGCCGATCCCTCGCGCCGCCTCGTCGGCGACGACGAGCACGGGTGGGGCACCGCCGGCGTCTTCAACTTCGAGGACGGCTGCTACGCCAAGGTGATCCGGCTCTCCGCCGACGCCGAGCCCCAGATCTACGCCACCACCCGCCGCTTCGGCACGATCCTCGAGAACGTCGTCTACGACCCGACGACGCGCGTCCTCGACCTGAACGACGAGAAGCTGACCGAGAACACGCGCGGCGCGTACCCCCTCGACTTCATCGCGAACGCGGTCCCGGACAAGCGGGCCTCCCACCCGAAGAACGTCGTCTTCCTGACCTGCGACGCGAGCGGCGTCATGCCGCCCATCTCAAGGCTCAGCCCCGACCAGGCCATCTACCACTTCATCTCGGGCTACACGAGCAAGATCGCGGGCACCGAGATCGGCCTCGGCATCGAGCCGGAGATGACGTTCAGCGCCTGCTTCGGCGGGCCGTTCATGGTCCACCACCCGTACGTCTACGCCGACCTGCTCAAGAAGAAGATGCTCCAGCACGGCGCGACCTGCTGGCTCGTGAACACCGGCTGGACCGGCGGACCCTTCGGCATCGGCAAGAGGATCAGCATCGGCCACACGCGGAAGCTGCTCGACGCGGCCCTGTCGGGCGCGCTCGCGAAGGTCGGCTATCGGAAGGACGCGGTCTTCGGCTTCGACGTCCCGGAGCGCTGCGAGGGGGTGCCGGCCGACATCCTCGATCCCGCCAATACCTGGGGGAGCCGCGAGGAGTACTTCCGGAAGTACGACGCCCTCGCGGCCCGCTTCATCGAGAACTTCAAGGTGATGGCGGCGGGCTGCCCGCCCGGCGTCGTGGAGCACGGCCCGAAGCGGCTCGCCGGAGTGCCGGCCCGGGCCTGAGGTCGGCCGGAAGCAGCGAGCGGCCGTGGGTCAGCGCGTCCGGAACGACCAGCCGAGGAGCAGGAGGCCGATCGCCACGATCCAGCTCCCGGCCACGCGTACTGCGATTCGTCCCCACGGGGCGCGGATCGACACGACGAGCGCCGCGGCGAGGGCCACGAGAGTGAAGAGCGCCGTCACGACGCCGACGAGTCCGAGAGCTCCGACCTCGGCCTGCCCCATGGCCGCGCCGTTCGGGTAGCCGTGCAGGAGACCGAGAACCGTGGCCAACGCGGTGACCCACCCCGGCCGCAGGCGCGCCTCGGCCGCCACGAGGCCGCCGAGCCCGAGGAACGACACCGTCGCGACGACCGTGCCCGAGTGGGTCGTCGGGAGGACGAGGCCGAGCAGCCCTCCGGCCAGCCAGGCGCCGGGCAGGGCGAAAAGGGCGAGCCGTCCGGCTCGCGAGCCGCGCTGCCCGGCCAGGAGAGCGAGGGCGAGCGCCGGGAGGAGGTCCTCCGGGGTGAGGGCGAGGTGGGAGACGCCGTCGTAGAAGGGCCCGAGACCGGAGTTGACGAGGTGCGCGTGCGACGGTACGGGTAGAAGGAGCACCATTCCGGCGAGAGCCAACGAGCGAGCGAGCCGGCGGCCGCTCACGAGACGGCCCTCCACAGGAAGTAGACGCCGGCGGATGCGACGAGGCCGCCGGCGAGCCGAAGAGCCGCCCTCCCCCAGGCCCAGCGGTGGATGAGGCCGATGCCGATGCCGACCGCGTGCAGCGTCCCCGTCGCGACCACGAAGCCGATGCTGTAGAGGAGACCGCTCGCCCCCGCGGGAAGCTCCGAGCCGTGGGCGTGTCCGTGGAAGACGGCGAAGAAGCCGACCACGGCCGCTGCGGCCCAGAGCGGCGGCCGCCATCGCGTCAGCACCGCGAGGCCGAGCAGGATGCCGGAGACGGCGATCCCGCTCTCGATCCCGGGCAGCGGGACGCCCATGAGACCGAGCATGCCGCCAAAGGCCATGACCATCGGGAAGGTCACCGGCAGGAGCCACACGGCGGGCGGGCCGAGCTGCGCGCCCCAGAGGCCGACCGAGACCATGGCGAGGACGTGGTCGAGGCCGGAGACGGGGTGATGAAGGCCGGCCAGGAAGCCTTCGGCCCGGCCCCGCTCGGCATGAGCCCAGGCAAGGGAGGGCCAGAGAGTGGCGAGCAAGGCGATCGTCGGCAGCGTCTGTTCGAGGAGTCGGGAGGGGGCGAGACGGAGGCGGAGCCCTGAGCGCGGTCGCTCGACCCTCGCGCCTCCCTTCATCGAGTCCCTCGGAGCAGGACGAGCGTGCGCTCGATCGTCCAGTAGGCGCCGAGCGAGCCGACCGCGTAGCCGGGCAGGCGCTCCACGAGCCGCGGCCAGCGCACCCCGAGGACGCGGAACGACCGCTGGAGCAGGATCACCAGGACGACGAAGGCGATCTGGCCGATCTCCACCCCCACGTTGAAGAGCAGCAGCGCGAGCGGGATCTCCGCCTTTGGCAGGCCCATCGCCGAGAGCCCGCTCGCGAAGCCGAAGCCGTGCAGGAGGCCGAAGGCGAAGGCCACCACCCAGGGATGGCCGATCGTGAAGCTCGTCTCGCCCTGCCACGTGCGAGCGACCTCCGGCCCCAGGAACAGGATGCTGAGGGCAATGGCGGCGTTGAGGGGCGGCAGCGGCGCGCTCGCGTAGCCGAGGGTCGCGACCGCGAGCGTGACGCTGTGGGCGAGGGTGAAGGACGTGATCGTCTTCACGAGCGTCCATCGGTCGGCGACGACGAGCAGGAGACCGAGGACGAAGAGCAGGTGGTCGGCCCCGAGCAGGATGTGCTGCACGCCGATCTCCAGGTAGCCGACGGCCCGCTCGGTGGCGGTGGTCGGGGCGCCGACGGCGACCGACGGCGCGGCCGGCCGGAGGAGGTGGCTCTCCAGGCGACCGTCGGTGTGGTGCACGCGGACGAGGACGTCGCTGGTCGTGGCCTCGAGGCCCGCGACGGCGATCGTCTTCCCGCCGAGGCCGCCCGGGCACGTGAGCGTCCCGCGGACGATCGGCGTGCCAGGGGTGAGCGGCTGCGCGTCCGGCGTCGCGAGGCGGCAGCCCTCCGGGACCACGGGGGCGACCTGGATCTCGGCCGCGCCGCCGGTCGGCGCCTTCCAGAGGAAGGAGCACGTCACGGGACCGGTCTCGCGCAGCTCCAGGAAGCCCGGGCGTGACTCGTGCGCGTCCGCGGCGGACACGAGCGTCGCGACGAGGAACGCCGCCGCCACGGATACCCGGCGCTTCACTCTCCGCCCGCCGGCCTGGCCGTCGCCTGCTTCGTTCCCCCCTCCCTCGGCCTCTCGATCGACACCGCGTACTTCCGCAGGAGCCGCTCGTAGAGGGCCTGGAGCTGGGACCTGCGACGCTCGGCGAGGAGATCACGCTCGACGAGCGGCTTCACGTCGGCGAGGGCGGGGCGCGCGGCGGCCCTCCGCTCGGCGACGAGCACGACGTGCAGGCCGTAGGACGACTCGATCGGCCCCGTCCATCGGCCTTGCGCCAGGGCGTCGACCTTCGCCGCGAAGTCCCTCCCGAACGCCCGCGCCACCTCGGAGAGCGGAGCGAGCGCCAGCTCGCGGGGCAGCATCGACGCGTCGCCGAGGCTGTCGATCCTCGCCCCGGGGCCCGCAGCCTGCAGCCGGGCGAGAAGCCTCTCCGCCTCGGCCCGGGCCGAATCGCCGCGTCGCCCGGCGTCGACGTAGACCTGGCGAAGGGCCAGGCGCGACTCGGCCGGGAAGGACTCGGGATGCGCGTCCAGCCAGGCCTGGAGCTCCGCGTCCGTGGGCGGGGCCTCGTCGACCCCGTCCCCGACGAACGACTCGAGCTTCTGTCGGAGGCGCGCGCGGATGATCGGGTCGTCACGGTCGAGGTCCATCGCGGCCGCCTCGCGGGCGGCGATCTCCTCCTTGACGTGGTCGTCGACGAGGGCTTGCAGCTCCTGGGCGGTCGGCGGCCGTCCCCACGAGCGCGTGAAGCCGGCCGCGAGGCTCTGCGCGATCGCCTTCGTGACGACGATGCGGTTCGAGCCCGGTCCCGAGGCCGTACCCCTCCAGTGGAACCAGACGAACAGCAGCGCTCCGAGAGCGAGGAAGTGAACGAGAGGCTCGCGGAGGGCCCTCTTCAGCGCGTGCATGCGACGGGTGATTCTACGGCCGACACCGCCCCGGCGGGTGCGGCCGCTCGATCGCTCGCCCCGATCGGGGGGTGCGAAGAAGCCCACGACACCGACGCGGTGCAGCAGCCCGAGGCAGGTTGGGCTATCGTCCCCCCATGCCGCGGATCATCGGGGGGACGGGCAAGGGCCGGCGGCTGAAGACGACGGCGGGGGACGGGACGCGTCCGACGGGCGCTCGGGTCCGCCAGTCCCTCTTCGACATCCTGGCCCCGCTCCTGCCCGGCTGCCGGTTCCTCGACGCGTTCGCCGGCAGCGGCGGAGTGGGGCTCGAGGCCCTGTCGCGGGGAGCGGCGAAGGTGGCGCTCGTGGACCGGGGCGCCTCGGCCGTCGCCGCGGCGGAGGCGAACGCCCGGGCGCTCTCCCAGGGCGGGGGCGAGGTGCAGGTCTTCCGCCAGGACGCGCGCACGGCCATCGGCGCGTTCGGCGACCGGGGCCAGCGCTTCGACATCGTCTTCCTCGACCCGCCCTACGACAGCGACCTCTACGAGCCGCTCCTGGCCCTGCTCGGCGAGGAGGACTCGGCGCTCGCCGAAGACGGCATCGTGGTCGCGGAGCACTTCCACAAGCGGCCGCTTCCGGAGAGAATAGGCGCCCTCGTGCGCACGCGGCAGAAGCGCGTCGGCGACCACTGCCTGAGCTTCTACCGGCGCGCGACCGACGGAGGAAGGCCGGGAGAGGAGGCGGGGTGAAGACGAGGCGTCCGAACGGCTCGCTCGCCGTCTTCCCGGGCTCGTTCGATCCGATCACGAACGGCCACCTCGACATCGTCGACCGGGGGCTCGCGGTGTTCGACCGCGTCCGCATGGCGATCCTCATGAACCCCGAGAAGCAGCCACTCTTCTCGGTCGAGGAGCGGGTCGAGCTGATTCGAGAAGCCTACCGCGGAAACCCGCGGGTCGACGTCGACACCTTCTCCGGTCTCCTCGTGGACTACGCGCGGAAGGTGGGGGCGAGCGTCATCATCCGCGGGATCCGGGCCATCTCCGACTTCGAGTACGAGTTCCAGATGGCGCTCATGAACCGCAGGCTCGATCCCCGGATCGAGACGGTCTTCATGATGCCCGCCGAGAGCTACTCGTACGTCTCGTCGCGGCTCGTGAAGGAGGTATTCCAGCTCGGGGGCCGGGTGAGCGACCTCGTACCGCCGACGGTCGAGAGGCGCCTCAGCGAGAAGTACGGGACGCCGATCCGCGGCGGGCGGTGGCCGGGACGCGGCCAGGGGGTGAGGAGGCGGAGGCGTTGAGGGAAGCAGCGGGGTCGCCGCGGCTCGCCGCGCGCGCGCGGCGGCTCGAGGTGTCGCCGACGGTGGCCATGTCGGCCCGGGCACGCGCGCTCAAGGCGGAGGGCGTCCGGGTCCTGGACTTCACGGTGGGCGAGCCCGACCGGCCGACGCCCCGCCACGTGGTCGAGGCCGGCAAGGCGGCTATGGATGCGGGGCACACGAAGTACGCCCCCGCCTCGGGGCTCCCCGAGTTGCGCGCCGCGATCGCCCATCGCTACCGCGAGGACTTCCAGGTCTCCTTCGCGCCCGAAGAGGTGACGGTCGCGGTGGGCGGGAAGCAGGCGCTCGCCCTCCTCTACCAGGCCATCCTCGACCGGACCAGCGAGGTCGTCGTCCCGATCCCGGCCTGGCCCACCTTCGCCGAGGCGGCCCGCGTGGCCGGGGCCTCGCCCGTCTTCGTCCCGCTCGCGGCGAAGGAGGGCTTCCGGCTCACGGCACGCGCCGTGGCGAGGGCGGTCACGCCGAGGACGCGCGCCGTGGTCGTCAACAGCCCCTCGAACCCGACCGGAGCCGTGATCGAGCCGGGCGAGCTTTTGAAGATCGCGCGTCTCGCGAGGAGGCGCGGCTTCTGGCTCCTCTACGACGACACCTACGCCCACCTCGTCTTCCGCCCCGGCGGCCCGCCCGCCCTCCAGGCGGTGAAGGACGCCGCCGGCGGCCACCTGGTGGTCGTCGGCACGGTCTCCAAGACCTACTGCATGACGGGCTGGCGGGTGGGATGGGTCGTGGGGCCCAAGGCCCTCGCGGAGGCGTGCACCGCCCTCAACTCCCACTCCGTCCAGGGGCCGGCGACCTTCTCGCAGATCGCGGCCGCCCACGCCCTGACCGCGCCGCAGGACGACGTCCGCGCCATGGTGAGGGAGTATCGGCGGCGACGGGACGTCGTCCACTCCGCCCTCGCCGCCGTCCGCGGGATCGTGTGCCCGGAGCCCGAGGGCGGCTTCTACGTCTTCCCGGACGTCTCGCGCTGCCTGTCGAAGGAGATGCCCGACACGGTCGCCCTCGCCGCGCGTCTCCTCGAGGAGGAGGCGGTGGCGGTCGTCCCCGGCGAGGGGTTCCACGCGCCCGGCTTCCTGCGGTTCTCCTTCGCCGCCGCCCCCGGGGATCTCGAGGAGGGCGCCCGGCGGATCGCCGGCTTCGTGGCCGGACGCGCCCGGCGCGGGCGGGGATGAAGCGGGGGGGGTTCGCGCCGGGGACGCCCGTCCTCCTCTACCTCCACTCGCCCCGCGAGAAAGTCTTCGGCGTGCTGGTGTCGCTCCTGCCGGCGGGGGTCGCCGTCCGCGGCATCGAGCTCGCCGGGTTCGAGGACTGGATGCGCCAGGAGGCGCGCGGAGAGGAGGGCCTCGGCCTCGTCACGCTCTTCTACCCCATGCACCGGGTCGAGCGGGTCGAGAAGGACGAGACGGTCGGCGACCTCGAGGGCATCGCCGACCGTTTCCGCCGCGAGACCGGCCGGGGGATCCTCGAGGCCGCCGGTCTCAGAAGCTCGAAAAAGCGCCGCTGATCGGTCCGACCGGCGCCAGGAACGGGATGGCCAGGAAGAGGTCGCCGTTCTCGCCGATCGTGCGCCGGTACGGCAGGAGAGGAGCCGGCCGGGGAGCGCGGTAGCCGTTCGTCCAGAACTGGGACCAGCCGTAGCCCGGACCTGGGTAGCCTCCCTCGTGCGCGCGGTAGAAGCCGGCGATCCCGTAGGCGGGGTCGGACGGGAGGCCGGCCCAGGGGCCGAGACGCGACTCGCCCGCCCGGTAGAAGGAGGAGATGTCGTAGGGGTGCTGGAGCACGCGGATCGAGGGCCGCGGCGCCTCGCGGCTCTCCTCCGCCTCGTTCGGTTGGGCCGCGGGAGCGGGCTTCGGCTCCTCGGCCTTCTTCTCCTGTGCCACGGCGCCCGCCCCGAGTGCCAGAACGGCGAGAGCGACCATCGTCGTGCGCATCGTTCCCTCCTCCGCGAGTGTAGTACGGGAGGCGGCAAGACGCTCCCGTGACGTGGATTACAAGTGCCGGTCCCGGAGCCGCCCATCACGCAAATCGCGTGCCCCTGTCATCCTGCTGTCACGCAGTGCAAAGCGCATCAAGCCGTTCAAGCATTTGCACTTGCATCGCCCTCCTCCTGCTGTTTCCACAGGTTTTTCCACAGATTGTGTGGAACCGTGAGCCGCCCCGCGACAGCGTCCGCTGAACGCGGGTCGGCCGTTCGATCGAATGTGCGACGGGGGGCAATCGAAGCAGTGGTCGGCCGGCGAGCGAACGCGCCGTCAGGACGGCCGGGGAAGCGTCCGGGGCGTGCCGAAGAGGGATAATCGGCGGCGCATGCCGGCCGTGGGGGGACTCGTTCCCCGGAGAGGAGCACCGTGACCCACCGCATTCTCGTTCTCGAGGGAATCACCGAGCGTGGCGCCGAGATCCTGAGGGCCGAGGGCTTCCACGTGGACATGGAGAAGGCCCTCCCGCCGCCCGAGCTCGTGAAGCTCGTGCCGCCGTACCATGCCATCCTCGTCCGCAGCGGCAGCCAGATGAACGCGGCCGTGATCGAGGCGGCGCGGAGCCTGAAGGTGATCGGGCGCGCCGGCGTCGGCGTCGACAACGTGGACCTCGAGGCGGCGACGCGCCGGGGAGTCCTCGTCATGAACTCGCCGGGGGGCAACACCATCTCGACCGCGGAGCTGGCGGTCGCCCTGATGCTCGCCCTCGCCCGCAACCTCGCCCCCGCCGACGCGGCGATGAAGGCCGAGCGCTGGGACCGCAAGTCCTTCGCGGGGACGGAGCTCTTCGGCAAGCGGCTCGGCGTGGTCGGCTTCGGGCGGATCGGCCGCGAGGTCGCCGCCCGCGGCCGCGCCTTCGGGATGGAGGTGCAGGCCTTCGACCCGTTCGTCTCGCCGGCCCTCGCCGAGCAGGCGCACGTCAAGCTGCGGACGTTCGACGAGGTGCTCCAGACCTCCGACTACCTGACCCTCCACACGACGCTCACGAAGGAGACGAGGCACCTCGTCGGCAAGGAGGCCCTCGCGAAGGTGAAGCCGGGGGTGCGGATCGTGAACGCCGCCCGCGGCGAGCTGATCGACGACGAGGCGCTCCTCGCCGCCCTCGAGGGGGGGCGCGTGGCGGCGGCCGGACTCGACGTCCACGCCCAGGAGCCGCCCAAGGACTGGCGCCTCGCCCGGCACCCGAAGGTCCTCGCCCTGCCGCATCTCGGCGCCTCCACGAAGGAGGCCCAGGAACGGGTCGGGACGGACATCGCCCAGCAGGTGCGCGACTACCTGAAGGGAGGGGTCATCCAGTCCGCCGTCAACTTCTACTCGCTCGCCGGCGACCTCTACGACAAGGTGCGCCCGGCGATGGACCTCGCGGAGCGGCTCGGGCTCTTCCTCGCCCAGGCCTGCTCGGGCTCCCTCGAGCGCATCGAGCTCGGCGTCTACGGCGACCTGCGGGAGCTGGACACGAAGCCCGTCCTCTCGGCCGCGGTCACTGGCGTCCTGCGCCCGCACATGGCCGAGGGGCTGACTCTCGTCAACGCCGTGGACGTCGCCCGCGAGCGCGGGATCGAGATCCTGGAGTCCACGTCGTCGGCCTCGATCAGCTTCGCGAACCTCGTGGCCCTGCGCCTCAAGACGAGCGAAGAGGACCTGTCGGTCGCCGGCACCGTCTTCGGGGGCGCGCACCTCCGGCTCGTGGACGTGGACGGCGTCGAGGTCGACACCATCCCGCAGGGCAACGTGCTCGTGGTGCACAACGAGGACACGCCGGGCACGGTGGGCCGGGTGGGGACGGTCCTCGGCGCCCACGGAGTGAACATCGCCCGCATGGGCCTCGGCCGCAAGCCGGGGAGCGGCCGGGCGATCATGCTCATCGAGGTGGACAGCGAGGTGCCGGCGGCCGCCCTCGCCGAGCTCGCGAAGATGCCGGGCATCCGCGAGGCCCGCTTCCTGAAGCTCGGCTGACCCGTCTTCCTCCCGGCGCCGTTCCTGGAGGTGCCCCGTGAAGGCGGGCGTCTTCCGCTCCCTGCTCGCTGCTTGCACGCCCGTGCGCGCGCACAGGTTCGAGGGCCGGGCGATGGGGACGACGTGGCACGTCACCGTCGTCGGTCGGCCCGGCGCTTCCGACCTCCGGGAGAGGATCGCGCGCCGGATCGAGGAGGTCGAGCAGACCTTCTCGACGTACCGGCCCGACAGCGAGCTCAACCGGTTCTCCCGCTTCGCGCGCGCGGGGGACGAGTTCCCGGCCTCCCGTGACTTCCTCGCCGTCATGCGGACCGCGGCGCGTGTCCACACGCTCTCCGGCGGAGCCTGGGACGGCACCCTCCGGCCTCTGGTCGACTTCTGGGGCTTCGGGCCGCAGCCCCAGGGGCCCGCGCCACGGGATCCACGGGGGGTCGAGGCCCTGCTGGGCGAGGTGGGTTTCGACGAGGTCGAGATCCGGGACTCGGCCCTCGTCAAGAAGCGCGCCCCGCTGACCCTCGACCTGTCGTCGATCGCGAAGGGCTACGGCGTCGATCAGGCGGCCGAGGTGATCCGGCGGGAGGGCTTCTCCGACTTCGTCGTCGAGATCGGCGGCGAGGCGTACGCGGCCGGGTCCCGGCGCGGCGGCGGGCCGTGGAGGGTCGGCATCGGCCGCCCGCGGGCCGACTCTGCGCCCGACGAGATCGACCGCGTGGTCGGCGTGCAGGACGGGGCCTTGGCGACGAGCGGGGACTACCGGACCTTCTTCGTCCGCGACGGCGTGCGCTGCTCGCACGTCCTCGATCCCCGGACCGGCCGCCCGATCACGAACGGCGTGGTCAGCGCGTCGGTGCTGGCGCCCGACTGCACCCTGGCCGACGGCCTCGCCACCGCGGCGATGGTCATGGGCGCCGAGGCCGGGGTCGCCATGCTCGAACGCGTCCCAGGGGTGGAAGGCCTCGTCGTCGTGGACACGAGGGACGGGCGGCTCGAGAGCCACCCCACGAAGGGGTTTCACTCCGAGCCGGTCGGCTAGCCGGGCGAACCGACGCTCGCCGCCTGCCGCGCGCTCGCGACCTACACGATCCAGCGCCGCGTGCGCCCCTGCACGTCCCCGAGGGCGGCGAGGGCGATGTTGACGTCCTCGACGATCTGGAAGTCGTACATGCCGACGCAGATGAAGTCGGCGCCGTTCCGGAGCGCGAACTTGAAGCCCTCCTTGGGATGGATGGCGCCCGCGGCGAGGACCTTGTAGGCGATCCAGGGCTGGGGCAGCGCGCTCATGAAGGCGGCCGTCTCCTCGGGGTTGACGCACCAGATGTTGTCCTTCTGGACGTCCCTGCGCGCCGACCAGTAGTCGCAGTGGTGGAGGGTCTTGACCCAGAAGTCGGGCCGGAGGCCGGCCGCGACGCAGGCCTGGACGGTCTCGAGCTGATGGCCGCCGATCCCGGCCGGGAGGCCGTTCTGGCGGATCAGGTCGACGGCCTTGCCGATGACGTCGACCTTGCCCTCCCGGGCCAGGTTGTCGGCGATGCCGCCGTGGACGTAGCAGGCGTGGGCCCCCACGTCGACCGACAGCTTCACCCCCGCGATCACGTCGTCCTTGTAGCCGCAGTCGGAGATGAACTGGATCCGGCCGCCCTCGTGCCGCCAGTAGGCGTTGATCACGCGGGCGAGCTGGGGGTTCGTGAGGAACGTGTTGATGCCGCACTGCTCGGCGAGCCGCAGCGTCTCGAAGACCTTGCGGTCCGTGTGGTAGGCCTTGACGAGCTCGTCGGCGTAGAGGAGGTCGCGCGCGTGGGCCCAGCCCCCGATCAGGTTCCCGCCCATGATCATCCGGCTCACGTCGAGCGTCCCGATCCGGGCGTGGGGGACCTGGCCCTTCAGCTCCCTGAGGCTCGCGTAGCGGAACGTCTTGAGGGTCGCGCTCGAGACCGCGTCGACGTCGGCCCCGGCCGCACGGAGGAGCCTCGCCTCGTAGCTGTCGAACTCCCGCTTCCGGAGGAAGGCGAGGACGAAGCCCCCGAGGACGGGGAGGCCGGCCGCGGCGGCGATCAGCTCACGGCGCGAGCGGGCGGGGGGCAGGCCGACGACGCTGGCGCCCTTCGAGCCGGGCCGGCGAACGCTCGCGCGGAGACGGCCGACCGCACGCTCGAGGCCGAAGAAGCCGCCGGCCGGGAAGGCCGCCACCACGCAGAGGGCGAGGATCTCGACGAGGTTCTTGTTGACGATCAGGTAGCTGCCTTCCGCGCCGGCGTTCGAGGGCAGGCCCACGAGGGGCGGGCTCGCGACGTAGTAGAGGCCGAGCAGGGCGATCCCGCAGAGCGCGGCGAAGCCGGAGAACGCCCCGAGGAGAAGCGCGAGGCCGATGAGGACGAGCCCCCAGACGTTCAGCAGGTCCACGACCTGGAGGGCCGTCGGGTGAGCCGCGATCCAGTGGAAGGAATCGGAAAGGAGCCAGCGCGACTCCGCGAGATACGGGGCCGAGGTCCAGCCGGGGCCCCAGACCTTGACGAGCCCCTCGTAGAGGAAGTGCCAGCCGATCGCCATCCGGAGCAGGACCAGGAAGGCCTCCTGCCACGCGCCCGCCTGCCGGCTCTCGCCCGTCGCCATGAGCCCTCCTCTGCGAGTGGGCCTCAGCGTCGGCCCGGAGCGCGGGCCGCGTCAACAGTGCAAATGAGCCATCCGGCAGCCCGATCCCGCCCGCCGGATTGCCGCCGGCCCCGGCCTGGGATAGAAAGCCCTGCTCGGAGGGGCCATGGTCGTGAACGTCACGGAAGTGAAGCGCGGGGACATCCTGGAGATCGACGGAGACCCCTGGCAGGCGACGGATGTCCAATCGCAGACGCCGTCCGCCCGCGGGGCGAGCCTGCTCGTCAAGGCCAAGGTCAAGAACCTGCGCACGGGCCAGACCCTCGCCCGGACCTGGCGGGGTGGCGAGACGGTGACGACGGCGGAGGTGGACACCCGGCCGGCGCAGTTCCTCTACCGGCAGGGCGGCGACTTCGTCTTCATGGACCTCGGCAGCTACGAGCAGACGACGCTCGACGCGGCGGGGGTCGGGGAGGCAGCCGCTTACCTGCTCGAGAACCTCGAGGTGAAGACCGTCCTCTTCCAGGACCGTGTCATCGCCCTCAACCTCCCGATCACCGTCGACCTCGCGGTCGAGGACACGACCCCGCCCATCAAGGGCGCCACCGCCCAGGCGCAGCTGAAGCCGGCGAGGCTGGAGACCGGGATCACCGTGCTCGTCCCGCCCTACATCGAGGCCGGGGAGAGGATCAGGGTCGACACGCGGGACGGGAGGTTCGTGGAACGATGCCTCTCCCGGGACGCCCGCCGGACGCGTCCTGGGGGAGTCTGAGCGACTCCGTCAGCACCGTTCTGGAGAGCCTCGAGGAGAAGGTCTCTTCACGACATTGCCAAGGGGGCAAGAAACGGACGAGATCCGCTCGGTGCTCCGCACGACCAGGAGCACCGAGGGAAGCCTCACATCGCGCCGATCACCGCGTCGCCGAACTGGCTGCACTTCACTTCCGTCGCGCCCTCCATGAGGCGAGCGAAGTCGTAGGTGACGGTGCGCGAGCCGATGGCCCCGTCCATGCCCTTGATGACGAGGTCGGCCGCCTCCGTCCAGCCCATGTAGCGCAGCATCATCTCGCCGGACAGCACGACCGACCCCGGGTTGACCTTGTCGAGGTTCGCGTACTTCGGGGCCGTGCCGTGCGTGGCCTCGAAGACGGCGTGGCCGGTCCTGTAGTTGATGTTGCCGCCGGGGGCGATGCCGATGCCGCCGACCTGGGCGGCGAGGGCGTCGGAGAGGTAGTCGCCGTTCAGGTTCAGGGTGGCGATCACGTCGAACTCGTCGGGCCGGGTCAGGACCTGCTGGAGCGTGATGTCGGCGATCGCGTCCTTGACGAGCAGCTTCCCGGAGGCGAGGGACGCCTTCTGCTCGGCGTTCGCGGCGTCCTCCCCCTTTGCCTTCTTCGTCCGCTCCCACTGCTCCCACGTATAGACGCGGCCTTCGAACTCCCGCTCGGCGAGCGCGTAGCCCCAGCTGCGGAACGCCCCCTCGGTGAACTTCATGATGTTGCCCTTGTGGACGAGGGTGAGGCTCTTTCGCTTGTTGGCGAGGGCGTACTCGATCGCGGCCCGGACGAGCCTCTCGCTGCCCTCGGCCGAGACCGGCTTCATGCCGACCGCCGTCGTCTCCGGGAAGCGCACCTTGGCGTAGGCCTTGGGGAATGCGTCCTTCAGGAAGGCGAGGACCTTCTTCACGTCCTCGGTCCCGCTCTCGAACTCGATGCCCGCGTAGATGTCCTCCGTGTTCTCCCGGAAGATGACCATGTCCACCTTCTCGGGGTGCTTGACCGGCGACGGCACGCCCTCGAACCACCGGACGGGCCGCAGGCAGACGTAGAGGTCGAGCATCTGGCGCAGCGCCACGTTCAGCGAGCGGATGCCGCCGCCGATCGGCGTGGTGAGCGGCCCCTTGATGCCGACCAGGAACTCCCGGAAGGCCTCGACCGTCTCGTCGGGGAGCCAGCTCGCCTCCTGCTTGAAGGCCTTCTCGCCCGCGTAGACCTCCATCCAGGCGATCTTCCGCCGGCCCCCGTAGGCCTTCGCCACCGCCGCGTCGAGGACGCGCACGCTGGCCCTCCAGATGTCGGGGCCGGTGCCGTCGCCCTCGATGAACGGGATGACGGGGCGGTCGGGGATCTGCAGCCTCCCGTCGCGGACCTGGACCTTGGCTCCGTCGGCGGGGACCTTGACGTGCCGGTAGGGCATGGGCGGGAGCCTCCTTCGCGGGCCCGCATTCTAAGCCGGAACCGCGCGCGTGGCGCGGCTCGGGTGACGGCCGCCGCGCGGCCGGAGTAGAATCCGCCCGACTTCGCGTTTCCGCATTCATCCGAGCGGGGGAAGAGATGAACAGGAAAGTCACCGTCGTGGGAGCCGGCAACGTGGGGGCGACGCTGGCCCAGAGGATCGCCGACCGCGAGCTCGCGGACGTGGTCCTCGTCGACATCATCGAGGGCATGCCGCAGGGCAAGGGCCTCGACATCATGCAGGCGACGCCGGTCGAGGGAGTGGACGCGCGCGTGCTCGGGACGAACGACTACAAGGACACCGCGGGGTCCGACCTCGTCGTGATCACCGCCGGCATCGCCCGCAAGCCCGGCATGAGCCGGGACGACCTGCTGAACACGAACTACAAGATCGTCAAGGAGTGCACGGAGAACGTGGCGAAGCACTCGCCGAACGCGATCCTCGTCGTCGTCTCGAACCCGCTCGACGCCATGTGCCAGGTGGCCTACAAGGTCTCGGGCTTCCCGAAGCACCGCGTCTTCGGCATGGCCGGCGTCCTCGACTCCGCCCGGATGCGGGCCTTCATCGCGATGGAGCTGGGGGTCTCGGTCGAGAACACGAGCGCCTTCGTCCTCGGCGGCCACGGCGACACCATGGTGCCCCTGCCGCGCTACTCGACGGTCGCCGGCATCCCCATCACGGAGCTCCTCCCGCCGGAGAAGGTGGCGGCGATCGTCAAGCGCACTGCGGGCGGGGGAGCCGAGATCGTCTCCCTCCTGAAGACGGGCTCCGCCTACTACGCGCCCTCCTCGTCCACGGTCGAGATGGTCGACGCCGTGCTCAAGGACAAGCACAAGATCCTGCCCTGCTGCTGCTACCTGGAGGGCGAGTTCGGGATCCAGGGCCTCTACGTGGGCGTGCCGGCCCAGCTCGGCCAGAAGGGCGTCGAGAAGATCTGGGAGATCAAGCTCACCGACCCCGAGAAGGCCGCCCTCCACAAGTCCGCCGCGGCGGTCAAGGAGCTCGTCGACGTCCTGAAGCTGTAGTGGGCTGAAGAGGGAGCCGTGCGCCCGCGCTCCAGGGGACCGGGGCTGGGACGAGGGGCTTTGCCCCTCGTCCTCGCCATCGCCGGGGTGGCCGGCTGTGGCCGGGGAGGCGAGCACCCCCCGCCTCCGCTGCGGGTGGGGCTCTACTCAGGACCGCTCACCCGCGACCCCCATCTCATCCGCGAGTACATCACCTACGGGGTCCTGTCCTCGGTCTACGAGGGGCTGGTCGACCTCGACCGCGCGCTGGTGCCTCGCCCCCTGCTCGCCGAGAGCTGGGAGAGCCCCGACCGGCTGACGTGGCGGTTCCACATCCGCCGGGGCGTCCGCTTCCAGGACGGGCGTCCGCTCGATGCGCGCGACGTCGCTTTCAGCCTCGAGCGGGTGCGCCGGCTCCCGACCAGCGAGTACGGCGGCTACCTGGCGCCGGTCGACTCCGTCCGCGCGCTCGACTCCGAAACCGTGGAGGTCCGCACCCGAGAGCCGGCGGGGACGCTGCTGCAGAAGCTCGCGATCGTCCTGATCGTGCCCCGCGGGTCGCCCCCGGAGATCGTCGATCCGATCGGAAGCGGCCCCTATCGCCTGACCGCGAACGCCGAGGGGTTCTCGCTGCGGGCGAACCCGGGGTACTGGGGGCCGCCGCCGCCGGAGCCCGAGATACGGCTGGTCGTGGTGCCGGACGCCGCCGAGGCCAGGAAGAAGCTGCTCTCGGGCGGGCTCGACCTCCTGTGGCGCGTGGCCCCCCCGGACGCCGCTCTCGTCGACGGGGTCAACGGGTGCCGGGTGGTGGGGATCCCCAGCTTCGCGGTCGAAGTGCTGCAGATGCGGGTGAGCGCGCCGCCGTTCTCCGACGCGCGCGTGCGCCGCGCGATCCAGCTGGCTCTCGACCGGCAGGACCTGGTGCGCGCCATCGGCAACGGCCGCGGGTTGCCGGCCAACCAGCTGGTCGGCCGCGGCGTGCTGGGCTTCGTCCCGGACCTGCCTCCCCCGGCATTCGACGTCGACGGCGCCCGGCGCCTGCTGGCCGAGGCCGGGTTGCCTCCCGGCTACGAGGTCGAGATGGAGTTTCGCGAGGGCCGGAACGGAGTTCCCATCCAGTCCCAGCTGGCCGCGGCGGGTCTTCGCGTCCGACTTCGGCCCCGGCCGTGGAAGCAGATGATCGACCGGCTCGTGGCGGGGCAGGTGTCGTTCTACTACGGCGCGTACGCCGCCGACACCGGCGATGCCGGCGACATCCTGAGGACCCTCCTCGCCAGCCCCGCGTCCGGTGGGGGTGGGGCCCGGATCGGGTATTCCAGCCCCGAGCTCGACCGCCTCCTCGGCGCCGCCGACCACGCGCCCGAGATCCGGGAGCGTCGAGCGATGCTGGAGAAGGCGATGGCACTCGCGATGAGGGACCTTCCCGTCGTGCCGCTCATCATCCCGGAGGATCTGTACGGGCTCGGTCCCGGGGTGGAGTGGACGCCCCGGCCCGACGGGCGCTTCGACGCGCGAGAGCTCCGGAGACGCCGTCCGGGTCGGCCCTGACGAGGTGAAGGCCGCGACGCACCGGCCGCCACCCGGAGCTCGGTGCCCCCGACGGGTCCCCACGAGATCTCGAACCGGCCGCTCGCGGAGGTCGCGAGGCCTCCGGATCACCCCGCCCCGCCGCCGCCCTTCAGCTCCTGGGCGCCCATCAGGGTCGCCCAGAGATAGTCGCGGTTCATCCGCGCGATCACGTCGAGCTTGATGCCCTTGGGGCAGGCGGCCTCGCACTCGCCGTGGTTCGTGCAGGCGCCGAACCCGGCCTCGTCCATGGCCGCCACCGCCTTGCGCACCCGGAGCCAGCGCTCCGGCTGTCCCTGGGGGAGGAGAGCGAGCTGGGAGACCTTGGCCCCCGTGAACAGCATCGCCGAAGCGTTCGGGCAGGCGGCGACGCAGGCCCCGCAGCCGATGCAGGCCGCGGCGTCCATCGCGAGCTCGGCGTTCTCCTTGGGCACCGGGATGGCGTTGCCGTCGGGCGCGCTGCCGGTGGGGACGGAGACGAAGCCGCCCGCGGCGACGATCCGGTCGAGCGCGCTGCGGTCCACGACGAGGTCCTTCAGCACCGGGAAGGCCTTCGCCCGCCAGGGCTCGATGGTCAGCGTGTCGCCGTCCTTGAAGGTCCGCATGTGGAGCTGGCAGGCGGTGGTGCGGGCCCTCGGCCCGTGCGGCCGGCCGTTCACGACGAGGCTGCACGTGCCGCAGATGCCCTCGCGGCAGTCGTGGTCGAAGGCGATCGGGTCCTCGCCCTTCTCGGTGAGCTGCTCGTTCACGACGTCGAGCATCTCGAGGAAGGACATGTCGGGGCTGACGCTCCTCGCCTGGTAGGTGACGAACCGCCCCTTGCTCGAGGAGCTCTTCTGGCGCCAGACGTGCAGGGTGAGGTTCATGCCGTTGCCGCTCATTTGTAGCTCCGCGTCTGCAGGGGCACGTCCTGGAAGACGAGGGGCTCGACGTTCCGTATGGGCTTCCGGCCCTCTCCGGCGTGCTCCCAGGCCGCCACGTGGCAGAAGTGCTCGTCGTCGCGGACCGCCTCGCCGTCCGGGGTCTGGTACTCCTCCCGGAAGTGGCCGCCGCAGGACTCCTCCCGCTCGAGGGCGTCCAGGCACATCAGCTCGCCGAGCTCGAGGAAGTCGGCCAACCGGCCGGCCATCTCGAGGGACTGGTTGAGGTCGTCCGCGCTCCCCGGGACGTTGAGGTTTCGCCAGAACTCGTCGCGCAGGGCGGGGATCTTCTGGAGGGCCGCCTCGAGGCCGGTTCGGTTGCGGCCCATGCCGCAGTCCTCCCACATGATCTTCCCGAGCTCGCGGTGGAAGGAGGTGACCGTGCGGTGGCCCTTGATGGCAAGGAGCCGCGCGAGGCGCCCCTCGACCGCGGCCACGGCCGCCCGCGCCTCCGGATGGGTCTCGTCCACCTTCTCGAACTTGTTCGAGGCGAGATAGTGGCCCACGGTGTAAGGGAGGATGAAGTAGCCGTCGGCGAGGCCCTGCATGAGGGCGGAGGCCCCGAGGCGGTTCGCCCCGTGGTCGGAGAAGTTCGCCTCCCCGCCCACGAGGAGGCCGGGGATCGTGCTCATGAGGTTGTAGTCGACCCAGAGCCCCCCCATCGTGTAGTGGCTGGCCGGGTAGATCCGCATCGGGACCTTGTACGGGTCCTCGGCGGTGATCCGCTCGTACATCTCGAAGAGGTTCCCGTACTTCTCGGCGATCTTGTCCGCCCCGAGGCGCCCGATCGACTCGGAGAAGTCGAGGTAGACGCCGTAGCCGGTCGGCCCCACGCCGCGGCCCTCGTCGCAGACCTGCTTCGCGGCGCGGGACGAGATGTCGCGGGGGGCGAGATTCCCGTAGGTCGGGTACTTCCGCTCGAGGTAGTAGTCGCGCTCGTCCTCGGGTATCGCGTCGGCGGGGCGGGTGTCGCCCTTCCTCTTCGGCACCCAGATGCGCCCGTCGTTGCGGAGGGACTCGCTCATGAGGGTGAGCTTGCTCTGGTAGTCGCCGTGGACGGGGATGCAGGTCGGGTGGATCTGGGTGTAGCACGGGTTCGCGAAGGCCGCGCCCTTCTTGTAGGCCCGCCAGATCGCGGTCCCGTTGCAGCCCTTGGCGTACGTGGCGAGGTAGAAGACGTTGCCGTAGCCGCCAGTCGCGAGGACGACCGCGTCGGCGAGGTGGGTCTCGAGCTTCCCGGTGACCATGTCCCGGGCCACGATGCCGCGGGCCCTCCCGTCGATCAGGACGAGCTCGAGCATCTCGTGGCGGGGGAACATCTTCACCTGGCCGGCCCCGACCTGCCGCATGAGGGCCTGGTACGCGCCCAGCAGGAGCTGCTGGCCGGTCTGGCCGCGGGCGTAGAAGGTCCGCGAGACGAGCGCGCCCCCGAACGAGCGGTTGGCGAGCGTGCCTCCGTACTCGCGGGCGAAGGGCACGCCCTGGGCCACGCACTGGTCGATGATGTTCACCGACAGCTCGGCCAGCCGGTAGACGTTCGCCTCGCGGGAGCGGTAGTCGCCGCCCTTGACGGTGTCGTAGAACAGCCGCCAGACGCTGTCGCCGTCGTTCTGGTAGTTCTTGGCCGCGTTGATCCCGCCCTGGGCGGCAATCGAGTGGGCGCGACGGGCGCTGTCCTGGTAGCAGAAGCACTTCACGTTGTAGCCGAGCTCGCCGAGCGAGGCGGCGCCGGCGCCGCCGGCGAGGCCGCTGCCGACCACGATGACGGAGTACTTCCGCTTGTTCGCGGGGTTGACGAGCTTCATGTCGAAGCGGTGCTTCGACCACTTCTCCGCGATCGGACCGGAAGGGACGTTGGCCTTCAGCTCCATGGTGGTGCTCCCCTACAGGTGGACGAGGCCGGCCAGCACGGCGAGCGGGATGGAGACGTTTCCGCCGACCACGACCCCCGCCAGGACGAGCGACGCCGTGAGGCGGACCGGGTTCCAGCGCGGGTGGCTGAGGCCGAGCGTGTGCAGCATGCTCCAGAAGCCGTGGTACATGTGCAGGCCGAGCGCGCACATGGCGAGGACGTAGAAGGCCGAGGCGAAGGGGTTCTGGAAGCCCAGCACCACGTTGTGGAAGACGTCGCCCCTCACGAAGTCCGGGTGCACGGAGCCCGTCGTGAAGTGGGCGAGATGGTAGAGGATGAATGCGGCCAGGATCGGGCCGCTCCACACCATGGTGCGGGAGGCGTACGTCGACTCGCGGGCCTGCCAGTCGCGGTAGCCGATCGGGCGCGCCGACCAGTTCGTGAGGGTGAGCGCGACCGCCGACCAGACGTGGAGGACCACCGCCACGAGGAGACCCGCGCGGGCGAGCCAGATGCCCTGGCCGTGGAGGAAGTGCTGCAGGAACTCGGCGTAGTCGTTGATGGCCTTGGGGCCGAGGAAGATCTGGAGGTTGCCGAGCATGTGCCCGATCACGAAGCCGTAGAGCACGAGCCCGGTCGCCGCCATCACCACCTTCTTGCCGATGGACGAGCCGAAGAAGGTCGCCGCGCGCCGCATGTTGTCTCCAGGGATGGCCGACGCGGCCCCCGCCGTCCCCGCGGTCAGCATCGCCGGGGACCCGGCGTGCGCGTCGCCGAGGCGTTCACGGCTCGACTATATGCCGGCCTCGCGAGGGTTGGCAACGGACGGCGGGCGTTCACGCGGGGCGACCCGGGCCGCCGCGCGCGGCGAGCGTCTTCTCGATGATGCGGCCGGCCCGCGCCGCCTGCGCCTCGAGCGCGTCGAAGGGGCCGATGGGCCGGCCGGAGCCGCCGTTGTCGGCGTAGAGGACGAAGCGGACCTCCCGCTCCACCACGAGGGGCACCGCGACCGCCTCCTCAACCTGCACGCCGCCGAGGACTTCGAGCAGGGCGAGGTTCACCCTCGTGGGCTCGAGCGGCCCGGCGTAGGTCCGGCGACGCTCGACCGCGGCGCGGAGGATCGAGGGCTCGCGCAGCGAAAGCGAGGTCTGCCGGACCACGTCCGCTCCGGAGCGGCCGCCGGGGAGCTGGACGCCGAACTCGCCCACGCCGCGGGCCGATTCCCCCTCGACGGCGAAGACCACGGCGCGGCTCAGCATCTGCGAGGCGAACCGGAGGAGGGCGAGCACGGCCTCGCCCGTGAAGTCCACGGGGTAGGAGCCGGTCGGGGAGACGACGGCCGTGGGCGCGGTGGCCTCCCCGCCCGGCGGCTCGGGCGGGGGAAGCTGCGACAGGTCCCCGTGGTCGAGCGCCGTCACCGCCCGCATCAGCAGCTCCTGGGGAGGGAGCCCGGCCGGGAGGACGAAGTCGCCGAGGTCCACCTCGACCGCGTCGGCGCCGCCCGAGGGCTCGAAGCGGAAAAAACCGCTCTTCCAGGCCAGGAGCTCCCCGATCAGCTCCTCCATGCGCCGGCG
The DNA here is from genome assembly GCA_035577965.1 of Vicinamibacteria bacterium. Lineage (GTDB taxonomy): Bacteria > Acidobacteriota > Vicinamibacteria > Fen-336 > Fen-336 > DATBSL01. The sequence goes on from DATJYX010000087.1 coordinate 51,794, forward strand.
AACGACGGCCTGGAGCGTCCCCTCCGCCAGCACGCCGGCGTCGACGAGCACGTCTCCGAGCCGCCGGAAGCCGGACCCGTCGTGCTGGCGGTCGAGAGCCTCCATGAGGTCCTTCTCGTCGACGAGCCTCTCCCGGAGGAGGCGGCCGGCGAGCGTCTCCCCGGCGGAGCCGCCCGAAGCGTAGACGACGCGCCCGCTCCGCAGCACGAGGACCGCGTGCTTCTCGAGCCTCGTGACGGTCAGCCGGCCGCTCGCGGCCCCGACGGAGAGCGTCTGGAGGAGGGCCGAGAGGTCGAGCGTCTCGAGGCGGCCGCCGAAGCTCATCGCTTCTCCGCGCCGTCGCGCGCCGCGCGCGCGCCGAGCTGCTCGGCCAGTATCGACGGGGCCACGGGGGGGCCGAGGTGGAAGCCCTGCGCCTCCGCGCAGCCCAGGCGCTCGAGGAGCGCGAGCTGGCCGGCGGTCTCGACTCCCTGGGCCGAGACCCGCAGCTTCAGGCCGCGCGCCACCGCGGTCACCGCGGTGAGGAGCGAGACGTCCTCCGGATTCGAGGACGGGCCGCGCAGGAAGGCGAGGTCCAGCTTGACGCCGTCGAGGGGCAGCTCGGCCAGCCGGCCGAGCGAGGAGTAGCGCACCGCGAAGCGGTCGAGGACGAGCGAGACGCCGAGGGCCTTCAGCCGGTGGAGGGCGTCGATCGAGCGGGGCAGGTCGGAGACCACGTGGCCCTCCGGGACCTCGAGCTGGAGGAGCTTCGGGGGGAAGCCGGTCTCCTCGAGGGCGGCCTTCACCTCCTCCGGAAGGGTCTTCTTCATGAGCTCGGGCGGCGAGAGGTTCACGGCCAGGCGCAGCGAGCGGAAACTCGCCTGCCACTCGCGCACCTGCACGGCTGCCGTCCGGAGGATCCAGGGGCCGATCGCCAGGATGAGCCCGGTGAAGTCGGACTTCGAGAGGAAGCTCTGCGGGAAGACGAGGCCCATCTGCGGGTGCTGCCAGCGGAGGAGCGCCTCGACGCCGACGATGCGCTTCGCGGGGAGGCCGTGGATCGGCTGGTAGTGCAGGACGCCCGCCGGCGGGGGCCTCCGGTTGAGGGCCATGCTGCCGCCGCCGAGGGCGGCCCGCAGCCCCGCCTCGAGCTCGAGAGCGTCGAGCCCGTCGTCGAGCGGCGGGGGGGCGCCCGATTCCGCCCGGTTCCCGCCCGCCTCGAGCGCTCGCCGGGCCGACTGCTCGGCCGAGGCGAGAAGGGCGGGTGCGTCCTCCCCATCCTCGGGGAAGATCGCGACCCCGACGCTGGCCGTCACCGACACGGTCTCCTCGCTGAGGGGGAAGGGCTTGCGCAGCGCCCGCAGCACCTTGTCCGCGATGCGTGTCGCGTCCTCGCCGTGGTGCAGGCCGGGAAGGATGAGGACGAACGCGTCTGCGTCCAGGCGTCCGGCGGTGTCGCCGACCCTCACGCAGTGGGAGAGGCGGCGTGCCGCCGCCCGCAGGACGCGGTCGCCCTGGGGGCGGCCGAGACGGTCGTTCACCGCGGCGAGCCGGTCGAGGTCGACGTGGAGGACGCCCACCCGGGCCCGGTGGCGATAGGCCTGCGCGATCGCGACGGACAGTCGATCCGGGATGAGCATCGGGCTCGTGAGGCCGGTCATGGCGTCGTGGTAGGCGTCGCCGACCAGGACCCGGTCGTCTGCGACCTCCCGGAGGAGGATCTGGAGGGCGGGCCGTCCCCGGTAGGTGACGGGCGTGGCCGTGCCCTCGACCTCGGCCGTCGACCCGTCCGCGCGCCGCATCCTCGTGGAGAGGCGGAGCCCGGCTCCCCCCGCGTCCGCGGCTCCGGCCAGCGCCTTCGCCACCTCGAGCCGCTCGTCCTGGTGCAGGAAGTCGGCGAGGGAGCGCCCGGCCATCGCCGCCGCCGGCTGCAGCCCGAGCAGCTTGCGGAGGGCGAGGTTCGCGAAGACCACCCGTCCGGAGGCCTCCACCGCGATCGCGTCGGGGGCCGAGGCGGCCAGGCGCTCGTAGCGTTCCTCGCTCTCGTGGAGGGCGTCGGCGGCGCGGCGCCGCTCGGCGGTGTCCCGCAGGGCGAGCTGCAGGCGCCCGTCGTTCAGCCGCCGGGCGCTCACCTCGACCTCGAGCGGGGACTGGGACGGCCGGCGCAGCCGGAAGGCGCGCGTGAGCCGCTGCCTCGTGGGCAGGACGAGCAGGCCGGCCACGGTGTCGACGGCCTTGTCCGCCTCGACGATGTCGCCGAGCTCGAGCTTCAGGAGGGCGGCGCGGGGCCGGCCGAGGAGCGCCGCCGCCCCCGGGCTCGCGTCGGCGATCTTCCCGTCGGCGGCCAGGAGGAGGACGCCGTCGGCCGCCTGCTCGGCGAGGAGGCGGTACTGCTGGTCCCGCTGGCGCAGGACGTCCATCACCGCCCGGAGCTCGTTCGCGAGGCGCGCGTCTTCGCTCACCCGCGGCTCCTCAAGAGGCGACGCGCAGGGGCGACGGCGAGGGGCGATGGCAGAGCCGGAGGAGCAGGCTCTGGAAGGCGACGTCGGCGTAGAGCCCGTGGTGGTCCGCCGCCCCGAAGAAGACGTGGCTGATCTCGGGGAGCCCGCTGCCGACGGCGGAGACCTCGGCACCCGGGAGATGCGCGCCCAGGACGCTCGCCCGCGTGACGCGGCCGTCCCCCGCCTCGTAGAGGAGGTCCTGCTCGCGCCGCGTCTTCGCCTCGAGCCGCGGCGGCGACCCCGGCGGGCCCTCGCCCGCCACCGCCCGGGCGAGGGTGAGGAGGCAGTCGCCGCCGAGCGCGTGGACGGGCACGGGACAGCCCTCCGCCGGACGGGCCAGGGCCGCGTGGAAGGCCCGCGCCCTCTCGAGGGCGGCGAGGACGAAGGTGCGCTCGGAGGCGAGCCGGTCGTCGGAGGAGGGAGCGAAGGGTCCCCAGCCGAAGCGCTCCCAGGTGGCCGGGTCGTGGAGGTCGAGGTCGAGTGGCCGACCCCGCGGGTCGACGAGGGGCTTCGTTCCCGCCGGCGGCAGGAGCTGGTAGATGGACGGCATGCGGCCCACGACCGCCGCCGCGAGCGTCGTGTAGGAGAGACCCACCCGCTCCCCGTTGAGGATCGCGCCCAGGGCGGGGATGCTCCCCGCGTTCGGGGTCGCGGTGAGGACGACGCTCGCCGCGCGCCGGGCGCCCGCCCAGCTCACCGGTGCGTCCGGGGATGGCTCGGCGGTGCCGTAGCGCAGGTAGTACCGCACGACGAGGCCGCCCATGCTGTGGCCCACGAGGTGGAAGCGGGCCTCCGGGTCGCCGATCTCCCGCGCGAGGCCCTCGAGGCGGAGGGCGAGGCCCTTCGCGCTCTCCGCGAGGTCGCGCCGCCAGTCGTAGGTGTAGACGGCGTAGCGCGGCCCCGGGCCCGCCCCCGGCTCGTACCCTGCGGTGTCCAGGAGGTCGAGGGCGTCGGCGTACTCGGTGAAGCCGAACGCGCGCGGCAAGACGGCGTCGGTGCCGACGAGGAAGCCGGGGTGGAGGTCGTCCCGGCTCTTCGTGAGCGGCAGCCGGCGGGGGAGCGAGAGGTCGTGGTGCCCGAGGGTGTTGCCCAGGTTGAGCCACGCCTCGGTCCCGTCCGGCCGGAGGAGCTGGCTGCCCAGGATCCCGGGCACGAACACCACCATCGGCGGATCGGCGCTGAGGGGCGGGCGGCGAAGGAGGCGCGGGTCGAGCCTCTTCCTTCGTCCCGAAGCGGCCCAGGCGGAGACGGCGCCGAGGGCGAGCCCGGCGAGGAACGGCCAGGCGCTCGAGGACCTCTCCGCACCGGCCATCGCCGCTCCTCCTGCGGCCCGATTGTACCGTGCCTCGTTTGCCTCCCCGAGCGGGCGCGGATAGCATCGGACGTTCGGCCGATGGGCCCGTGCGTGGCCCGGGGCGTGCCGGCGGAAAGGCGACCTCAAGATGATGCGCCAGAGTGCTCTCGTGCTGCTCCTCGGGGCGGCGGTGGCGGTCGGCGGATGCCAGAAGAAGGAGGAGGTCCCGAAGGCCGCGGCCTCGCCGGCGGCGGCGACCGAGGACGAGAAGGCCCTCCAGGCCTTCGGCGGCGTCGTGGGGCAGCAGGTCGCGCAGCAGGTGAAGCCCCTCAACCTGAGCCCGGCCGAGCTGGACGTCCTGAAGAAGGCCCTCCTCGCCTCGATCGACGGAGCGAAGCCGGCGTACGACATCCAGCAGTACGGCGGGGTTCTCCAGGCGCGGGCGCAGAAGAACGCCGCGACGGCCGCGGTGGGTGAGAAGCAGAAGTCGGCCGCGTTCCGCGACGGCGCGGCGGCGGAGCCGGGAGCGGTGAAGACCGCCTCCGGCCTCGTCTTCAAGACGGTGAAGCCCGGCAGCGGCCCGAGCCCGAAGGCCACCGACACCGTGCGCGTCCACTACCACGGCACGCTCACCGACGGGAAGGTCTTCGACAGCTCCGTACAGCGCGGGCAGCCCGCCGAGTTCCAGCTCAACCACGTGATCCCCTGCTGGACCGAGGGAGTGCAGCGGATGAAGGTGGGGGAGAAGGCGAAGCTCGTCTGCCCGTCGGACATCGCGTACGGCGACCAGGGCAGCCCGCCCGTCATCCCCCCGGGGGCTACGCTCGTCTTCGAGGTCGAGCTCCTGGCCATCAACCCGCCGACCGCCCCGGCTCCGGGCCGCTAGGCCGGAGCGCAGGAGGTCCCCCCCGTGAAGATCCACGAGTACCAGGGCAAGGCGGTCCTCGCCCAGTACGGCGTGCCGGTCCCGAGGGGCCGGGTCGTCTACACGGTCGACGAGGCCGCCGAGGCGGCGAAGGGCCTCGGCTTCCCCGTCGTCGTGAAGGCGCAGATCCACGCTGGCGGTCGGGGGAAGGGCGGAGGCGTGAAGCTCGCGAAGGGCCTCGACGAGTGCGAGGCGATCGCCAAGGCGATGCTCGGCATGACGCTGCGCACCCACCAGACGGGCCCCGAGGGCCGCGTGGTCCGGCGGCTCCTCATCGAGCAGGCGATGGACCTCTCCGGCTCGAAGGAGATGTATCTCGCGATCCTGGTGGACCGCGGCACGGGACAGCCGGTGTTCATGGCCTCCGCGAAGGGGGGCATGGACATCGAGGAGGTCGCGGCGAAGGACCCGAAGGCGATCCTGCGCGAGCCCGTCGACCCCGTCGTCGGCTTCCGCCCCTACCAGGCGAGGAAGCTGGCCTTCGGCCTGGGCCTCGCCCCGGAGGTCGTCAAGAAGGCCGAGCCCTTCATGCTCTCCCTCTATCGGGCGTTCGAGGGGTCGGACGCCTCGCTCGTGGAGATCAACCCGTTCCTGATCTCGAAGGCGGGAGACGTCCTCGCCCTCGACGCCAAGGTCAACTTCGACGACAACGCGCTCTTCCGCCACTCCAACCTCGTGGAGCTGCGGGACTTCGACGAGGAGGAGCCCCTCGAGGTCGAGGCCTCCAAGTACAGCCTCAACTACATCAAGCTCGAGGGCGGCTCCGTCGGGTGCATGGTGAACGGGGCCGGCCTCGCCATGGCCACGATGGACATCATCAAGCTCGCCGGGGGCGCGCCGGCGAACTTCCTCGACGTGGGCGGCGGCGCGAGCGCCGACCAGATCAAGAACGCCTTCCGGATCCTCCTCGCCGACGCCGACGTCCGGGCCGTGCTCATCAACATCTTCGGCGGCATCCTGCGCTGCGACGTGCTGGCCGAAGGTGTCATCGCCGCCGTGCGCGACCTCTCGGTCAAGGTGCCGGTGGTCGTGCGCATGAAGGGCAACAACGAGGACCGAGGCCGCCAGATGCTCGAGGAGTCCGGGCTCAACTTCGAGACCGCCGACACCATGACCGAGGCGGCGGAGCACGTCGTCCGCGTGGCGGGGGGTGTCCGGTGAGCGTCCTCGTCGACCGGAGAACGCGCCTCCTCGTCCAGGGGATGGGCAAGCACGGGACCTTCCACGCGATGGGCTGCCGCGACTACGGGACCGAGGTCGTGGGTGGCGTGACGCCGGGCAAGGGGGGGACGACGGTCGAGGGGTTCCCGCTCTTCGACACCGTCGAGCAGGCGGTGCGGAAGACCGGCGCCAACGCGTCGGTCGTCTTCGTTCCCCCGGCCGGAGCCGCCGACGCCATCCTCGAAGCGGCCGACGCCGGGATCCCGGTGGTGGTCGCCATCACCGAGGGCATTCCGACCCTCGACATGGTCCGGGTCTGGGCCCGGCTGAAGGGCGGCCCGACCCGCCTCATCGGGCCCAACTGCCCGGGGATCATCTCTCCCGGCGAGAAGTGCAAGATCGGGATCATGCCCGGCCACATCCACATGGGAGGGCCGGTCGGCGTCGTGAGCCGCAGCGGCACGCTCACCTACGAGGCGGTCGCCCAGCTCACCGCCCTCGGCGTCGGCCAGTCGACCTGCATCGGCATCGGTGGCGACCCGATCATCGGGACGAACCACACGGACGCTCTCCGCCTCTTCGCCGAGGATCCGGCCACCGAAGCGATCGTGATGATCGGCGAGATCGGGGGCAGCGCCGAGGAGGAGGCGGCGGCGTTCGTGAAGCAGCACGTGAGTAAGCCGGTGGTCGGGTTCATCGCCGGGCAGACGGCGCCCCCCGGCCGCCGCATGGGCCACGCGGGGGCGATCATCGCCGGGGGCAAGGGCACGGCGGCGGAAAAGATGAGGGCCATGGAGGCGGCCGGAATCCGCGTGGTCCGCTCCCCCGCCGACATCGGGACGGCGGTGAAGGAAGCCCTGAAGAGGTAGGACCGGCCCGCGGTCGCCAGGGAGCAACGAGGAACCGAGAGCAGCGAGGAGCCGATCGTGAACGAGCGCACGCTGTCCATCATCAAGCCCGACGCGGTCGCGGCAGGCAAGGCCGGCGCCGTCCTGTCCCGCCTCGAGGCGGCCGGCTTCCGTGTCGTGGCCCTCCGCCTGCGGACGCTCACCCGCGCCGAGGCCGAAGGCTTCTACCACGTCCACGCCGGGCGGCCGTTCTTCCCGGCCCTCTGCGCATTCATGTCCTCGGGCCCCTGCGTCACGCTCGTGCTCGAGCGGGAGAACGCGATCACCCACCTCCGCGAGATCATGGGCGCCACCGACCCCGCGAAGGCCGCGCCGGGCACGATCCGCAAGGACTTCGCGTCCTCGATCGAGCGGAACGCCGTCCACGGCTCGGACGCCCGCGAGACCGCGGCGTTCGAGATCGGCTACTTCTTCCCCGGCGTCGAGCTCGTCTGAGCGACGAAGCGCCGGTCGATCGGCGTTCCCGGGCCGGCGACTGGCTGCCGGTCCTCGGCTGGTCGGCCGTCACCTTCGTCGCCTCGACCGACACGTTCTCGTCCGGCCAGACGTCGCGACTCCTGGGCCCCCTCCTGCGCTGGCTCTTCCCCGGCCTGACCGAGGCCGGCGTCGAGCTCGCGGTCTTCGCGATCCGCAAGGCGGCCCACGTCAGCGAGTACGCGGTGCTGGCCGGCCTCTGGTGGCGGGCGCTCCGCCGACCGGTCTGGCGCGACCCCCGCCCCTGGGCGTGGCGGCCGGCCGGCCTCGCCCTCCTCGCCTGCGCGGCGTGGGCGGCCACCGACGAGGTGCACCAGGCCTTCACCGCCACCCGCACCGCGTCGGCGTGGGACGTGCTGCTCGACACGACGGGGGCCGCGATCGGGCTTCTCGTCCTGTGGGCCCTCTCCGAGAAGCGGGGGTGGTGGTGAGCGCGTTTGCCGGCGGGGCGGGATCGTGGAATCCTAGGCCACTTTTCCGGTCGCTCGGCGAGCCCGAAGGAGGCGTGGATGTCGGTGAAGTCCGACCGATGGATCCGGCGGATGGCCCTCGAGCACGGGATGATCGAGCCCTTCCACGAGAAGCAGGTGCGCGAGGGTGTCATCTCCTACGGCCTCTCCTCGTACGGCTACGACGCGCGCATCGCGGACGAGTTCAAGGTCTTCACCAACATCAACCACACGATCGTCGACCCCAAGGACTTCGACCCCCGCTCGTTCGTGGACCTGAAGGGCGAGCAGTGCACCATTCCGCCCAACTCCTTCGCCCTCGCGCGGACCGTCGAGTACTTCCGGATCCCGCGTGACGTCATCGTCTGCTGCCTCGGGAAGTCGACCTACGCTCGGTGCGGGATCATCGTGAACGTCACCCCGCTCGAGCCGGAGTGGGAGGGGATCGTCACCCTCGAAGTCTCGAACACGACGCCGCTCCCGGCCCGGATCTACGCGGGGGAGGGGATCGCCCAGTTCCTCTTCCTCCAGAGCGACGAGCCGTGCGAGACCTCGTACGCGGACAAGAAGGGCAAGTACCAGGCGCAGAAGGGGCTCACCCTCCCCCGGCTCTGATCCGACGGGGCGGCGGCGAGGCGGGGGCGGGAGGTCCGGAGCGGAGCGGGCGATGGTGCACGAGACGATCTCCCTCGAAGGCCACCTCATCGACTCCGACATCATGCGGCGGGTGTTCGACCGCGTGGTGGAGGAGGGGGGCGAGTTCGAGGTCCAGGAGTTCCGGGTCGGCCGCACGAACGACCAGCCCTCGTTCGCGCGGATCGAGATCCGGGCCCAGGACCCGCACGCGCTCGACCGGATCCTCGAGGCGGTCCGGTACCTCGGGGCGACGACCGAGGTCGGCGACTGCGCCTTCGCGCCGGCCGAGGCGGACGGGATCCTGCCCGACGAGTTCTACTCCTCGACGAACTTCCCCACCCTCGTCCGCCTCGGCGGCCGCTGGGTCGAGGCCCGCGACCAGAAAATGGACTCCGCCCTCGTCCTCCGGGGCGGCGCGCCCTGCTGCGTGAAGCAGGCGCAGGTGCGGAAGGGCGAGGCGGTGGCGCTCCGCGGGCCCGGCATCCGCGTCCGACCGCTCGAGCGGAGCCGCGACTACGCCGTTTTCGGCTTCATGTCGAACGACGTCTCCGCCGAGGTCAACAAGGCGATCGTGATCCGCGCCGCGGCGAAGGAGATGAGGCGGGTGAGGGCGGCGGGGGAGCGCATCGTGGTCGTGCCGGGGCCCGCAGTCGTGCACTCGGGGGGGGAGGCGGCGCTCGCCACCCTCGTGCGCGAGGGCTGGGTGGACGGCCTCCTCACCGGGAACGCCTTCGCCGTCCACGACCTCGAGAAGGCGATCGTCGGGACGAGCCTCGGGGTCTGCCAGATGAGCGGACGGGCCGTCGAGGGGGGCAGCCGGAACCACCTCTTCGCGATCAACGCGGTGAACCGCCTGGGCGGCGTCCGCCAGGCGGTGCAGGCCGGCCTCGTGAAGACCGGCGTCATGTACGAGGCCGTGCGGCGGGGCGTCCCGTTCGTCCTGGCCGGCTCGATTCGGGACGACGGGCCGCTGCGCGACGTCGTCACCGATACCGTCCTCGCCCAGAAGGCCTATCTCGCGGCGCTCGAGGGGGCGGGGTGCTGCCTGATGCTGGCCTCCGCGCTTCACTCCATCGCGGTGGGCAACCTGCTGCCCGCGCGCGTGCGGACGATCTGCGTGGACATGGCCGAGTCGGTGCCCGTCAAGCTCGGAAACCGCGGCTCGATGCAGGCGATCGGCCTCGTGACGGACGTGGGCTACTTCCTCGACCGCCTGCGGGCAGAGCTCGGGTGAGACCGGACCCGCCAGAGAGAAGAAAACTCTTGTAATGGAGACTAGTTAAGCATATAGTGCTCATGTAGCTTCTAGGCTCTGGGGGTCTGCATGGGCAACGGGCGCTGGCGTTTGACACTCCTCGCGACCGGGGCGTTCGCCGCCCTCGGTTGCCAGGCGATCCAGAACCTTCTCCCAACCCAGCCGAGCGCCAGCCCGAGCCCCAGCACGAGCCCCAGCCCGAGCGCGACCGTCGCTCCCCTCACGATCCCGATCGTCCTCCCGAAGCCGTCGCCGACTCCGGCGCCCACCCCGACTCCCGGCGCGACGCCGACCCCCGCGCCTTCGCCCACCCCCCCGTCGGGCAGCAGCTGCAGCCTTCCCGCTTCCAACCCGCCCAACCCGGTGTGCGTAGACGACCCTTCCCAGCTCTACCCGATGGTCGACGCCGCGATCACGAAGGCGACGCAGATCCACCCCGAGTACTTCGACTTCGGCCGCACGAACTGCGGCAACTGCTACTACGTCACGAACGTGGACGGCTACGTGGCCACGGTCCAGCAGGTCCTCGCCGGGCAGGGTGCGTGCTCGTACTGGGACGGGGAGGAGCTCGCCGTCAAGACGACGAACGCTTTCAGCGAGCAGTTCGACATCCTCGTCTCGAGCGGGTACATCCGGCGGGGACCCAACTCGTATCGAGGCGATTGCATGCCCTCGTGGTTCTGAGGCGAGCGGCAGTCTAGGGGGAGCCCGGCGGGGGGGCCGATCGTTCCGAGGCGCGAGGTTCGAAGGCCGACTCGCGCCACACCACGACCGGCAGCTGGAGGAGAAAGCCGCCGGACACGTGGCTCGAGCCCCAATGAACCTCCCTCTCGGGAAGCTCCGAGAGCAACAGGAGGTCGCTCACGCCCGCCGGGAGGTCGAGCTGGACGCGGAAGGTCTCGGGCCCTTCTCCGCCGGCTCCCCGCGGGAACCGGCCCCGGAGACGAGGGGGCGAGCCCTGGAGGACCGAGAGCGCGTCGCCCGGACGGAGGACCACGGTTCCGACGAGCACGTGCGGTCCCGCCACCCGGGCGCGGGCGACGAGGTGCGCCTCGCGCCGGGCAAGGGCACGAACTCCACCGCCCTGCAGCTCGGCCACCTCGAACCCGCTTCCCTCGCTGACCTGGGTGTCGGCCCGGGCGCGAAGGCGCGGGAACCGGTCGAGGCACTCGAAGAAGAAGCGTCGGTAGTCGCCGTCGAGCAGCGGCTCCGCGCGTCCTCCGCGCAGCGAGCGGACGAGGAGCGCCGAGCGCCGCTCGACGTCGCCGAACCACGGTCCGGTCGCCATCACGGCCCGCCTCTCGGGCCACTGCGCGAGGTTGGCGAGGACGAGGCCGGCGAGGGCGATCGGGACCGCGGCGGGCAGCGACCCCCGGCCGACCGACAGCCGCTCGAGCCCCCACAGGAGGCCGAAGACCAGGAGCGCCTGGAAGGGCAGCGGGTAGTACCAGAACCGATGGTCGATCCACGTGACCGGCTCGTGGCGCCAGACCATGATCGCGACCATCGCGACCTGCGCGGCGAGGGCGGCCAGGGTGGCGATGGCGGCGACGGCCACGCGGACCGGCCGACGCCGGTTGGCGAAGGCCCACCCCGCGGCCAGGGCCACGACCGCCCCGCCGAGGGCCGTGCGCGGCAGCCCCCCGAAGAGCACGCGTGCCCAGTCGGCGAGGAGGCGTGCGCCCTCGAGCCACAGCTCCGCGCGGAGGAGCGCCGCCGGCCGGAAGCGCTGGAAGCGCATCTCCGGCCAGTACCCGTTCTGCGAGTGGATGATCCAGGGACCGAGCAGGTAGAGGTAGACGAGCCAGACGGCGACGGCCGCGGCGACGCCGAGGAGGACAGGGAGGCCGCGACGCGTGCGGAGCCACGCCGCGGCGAGGACCAGGCCGACGACGACGAGGTAGAAGAGCCCCTGCCGGTCGAGCAGGCTCATCGCGAGGCCGGCCGAGAAGACGGCCGCGAAGGCCGATCGTGCCGCCCGCGCGGGGTGGCGATGCTCGGTCAGGACGAAGAGCAGGAGGAAGAGGAGGAGCGGCGCGACGAGGGGCTTCGTGGCCCGGTAGAGGAGCCCGGCCGTGCTCGCCACCGCGAAGTTCGAGAGGAAGACGAGCACGACGAGCCAGGCGACGGCCGGGCTCAGGCCGGGTAGCGCCTTCGGCACCAGGTGGCGGGCGACGAGGACCGTGGCCAGCGAGGCGAGGAGGACGCTCGGCGCCACGAAGAGGAGCACGTCGTGCGAGAGGAGGTGGCGGAGCCACTGGGCGTCGAGGAAGTCGATCGCGTAGCTGAGCTCGCGGGCCTGGAAGGCGTCGTAGCCGCGCGGGTCGAAGATGCGATGCAGGACGGGCCGCTCGCCCCAGTAGTTGCGGAGGAAGCCGATCGCCTCCTCCTCCACGACCCCCCCGCGCCAGAAGAGCACCGGAAGCAGCGCGACGGCCGCGGCGACGAGCGGCCACGCCCAGCCACGGGCACGAGAGGCCGTCCGCACGGCTTCGAGGGGCAGGGCCAAAGTCCTCCGGTGCGAGGAAGGCGGGGCGACGCCGGGAGTCTAGCGACCGGGTCTGCGTCTGTCCACGCCGGCCGGAGGCGCCGCGCCGCCGAGGTCCTTCGCCTTCTCGCGAGTCAGCATGAACGGCAGCGCCAGCTCGTACGCGCCGAGGGTGCCCCGAGCCTCCTCCGGGACCTGGACCTCGGGAAGGCTGGAGACGAGCCGGACCTGTGTGGGACCCGCCGCCAGGTCGAGGCTCAGCGCGATCGGCTCGCTGCCGTCGCTCGTCTCGTCCCGACGGATCTCGGCGAGCTGGCGGGGACGGTCCTCTCCGAGCAGGACGGCGATCGTCTCTCCCGCTCGCAGCCACGCGCTCCCGGAGAGCCGGTACCGCCCGGCCAAAGGCGTCCAAGCGACGAGCCGGACGTCGCGGCCGGCCCAGGCCCGCAGGCGCCCGTCGACGATGCGGGCCCGCAGAACGCCGTCGCCTTCCGCGACCTGCGGGCGCGCGCGCGCGGCGAGGCGGGGGAAGGTGCCGAGGCACTCGAAGTAGAAGCGCCGGTAGTCGTCGTCGAGGAGCCGGTCGGGGTATCCGTCGCGGAAGGACCGCACGAAGAGGTCGGAGCGGCGGAACTGGTCGTGAAACGGGGGGTCCGAGTCCATGGCGCGGCGCTCCTCCGGCCAACGCAGGACGTTGGCGAGGACGAAGGCGGCCAGGACCAGGGGCACCAGGCGGACGATCCTCGCGTCGCCACCGCGGGCGAGCCTCTCGAGGCCCCACAGTAGGCCGAAGGCGAAGACGGCCTGGTAGGGCAGCGGGTAGTACCAGAGCCTATTCCCGAGCCACGACACGGGCGAGTGCCGCTCGAACATCATCGCCACCATGGTGAGCTGGCCGAGGACCGCGGCCAGGGCGCAGGCGGCGCCGAGGGCCAGGGTTCGGGGCCGGCGGCGGCGGGAGAAGGCCCAGAGCCCGCCCGCGCCGGCGGCAGCCAGCAGGAGGAGAGCCGGGGGCGCACCGCCCAGCAGGACGGAGGTCCAGTCCCCCAGGAGGTCGGCCGCCTGCAGCCACGGCTCCTTCTGGAGCAGCAGGCCCAGGCGCAGGCGCTGGAAGCGGTCGCTCGGCCAGTAGCCGTTCAGCGCGTGGACGATCGGCGGGCCCAGGACGCGGAAGTAGAGGAGCCAGGAGAGGAGCGCCCCCAGGACGCCGAGCAGGAGGGCGGTCCCGCGGCGGCTCCTCGACCACGCGACGGACAGGGCGAGCGCAAAGGCGAGGACGTAGAAGAGCCCCTGCCGGTCGAGGAGGCAGGGGGCGAGGGCCAGGAGGAACGCGGCCGTAAAGGCGCTTCTCGGGCCGAGGCGTGGCTCTCGGCGCTCGGCCAGCAGGAGGAGCGGCAGCGCGAAGACGAGGGGCGCGACGAGGGGCTTCGTGGCGCGGTACATCATCCCCATCGTGCTCTGGAAGACGAAGTTCCCGAGGAGGACGAGGAGGGCCAGCCAGGGAGTGGCGGGGGCGAGGTCGGGGAGGGCGCGGGGTGCGAGCCGCGCGCCCGCGGCCACGAAGCCGAGCGAGGCGAGGACCGCGCTCGGCGGGACGAGGTACACCACGTCGTGCGACAGGAGCAGCCGTAGCCACTGAGCATCCACGTAGTCGATCGCGTAGCTCAGCTCGCGGCCCTGATAAGCGTCGCGGCTCCTCGAGTCGAAGGCCTTCTGGAGGAACGTGGCGTCGCTCCAGTTCTTGCGCAGGAGGCCCGGCACCTCCTCGTCGAAGAGGCGGCCCTGCCAGAAGACCGTCGGCCAGAGGGCGAGGACGAGGGCGGCGGCGAGCCCGAGGCGGGAGCCCGTCCGTCGCGGGGCCGGAGCGGGGTCCGACACCGGCCTACTCGGCGGCCATGAATGGGTAGCGGAAGTCGAGCGGGGGGACGAAGGTCTCCTTGACGGCCCGGGCGCTCACCCAGCGGACGAGGTTCAGCTTCGAGCCGGCCTTGTCGTTGGTGCCGGAGGAGCGGGCGCCGCCGAAGGGCTGCTGGCCGACGACGGCCCCGGTGGGCTTGTCGTTGACGTAGAAGTTGCCGGCTGCGCCTCGTAGGGCCGCCGCCGCCTGCCGGACCGCCGCCCGGTCGTTCGCGAAGACGGCTCCGGTGAGGGCGTAGGGCGAGGTCTGGTCGACGAGGCGCAGCGTCTCGTCCCACTTCGCGTCGTCGTAGACGTACGCGGTCACGACGGGGCCGAAGACCTCCTCGGAGAGGAGCCGGTGGCCGGGGTCGTCCGCCTGGACGAGGGTCGGCTCGACGAAGAAGCCCGTCTCCGCGTTCGCGCCGCCCCCGGCCAGGACGCGGGCGCCCCTCTTCGCCTCGTCGAGGTAGGAAGAGATGGAGTCGAAGGCCTTGCGATCGATGACCGCGCCCATGAAGTTCCGGAAGTCCCGCACGTCGCCCGTCCGGATCTCGCCGATCATGGCCACGATGCGGTCGCTCACGTCCTTCCACAGCGACCGCGGGACGTAGATCCGGCTCGCCGCCGAGCACTTCTGCCCCTGGTACTCGAAGCCGCCGCGGACGACCGCAACCGCGAGGGCCTGGGGGTCGGCCGAGGCGTGGGCCACGATGAAGTCCTTGCCCCCCGTCTCGCCGACGATGCGGGGGTAGCACCGGTAGCGGTCCATCTGGGCCCCGATCGTCCGCCACATCGAGTTGAAGACCTCCGTCGAGCCGGTGAAGTGGACGCCGGCGAGGTCGCGGTGGTTCAGGGCGACTTCGGAGACGGCCGAGGCCTGGCCGGGGACGAAGTTGATGACGCCCGGGGGAAGGCCCGCCGCCTCGAGGAGCCTCAGGATGAAGAAGGCGCTCGGGATCGCGGAAGAGGCCGGCTTCCAGAGCACGGTGTTGCCCATGAGGGCGGGCGAGGTGGGGAGGTTGCCCGCGATCGACGTGAAGTTGAAGGGCGTCACCGCGTAGACGAAGCCCTCGAGCGGCCGGTAGTCGAGCTCATTCCACATCGTGGCGCTCGAGAGCGGCTGCTCGGCGTAGAGCTCCTGCGCGTAGTGGGGGTTGAAGCGCCAGAAATCGACGAGCTCGGCGGCCGAGTCGATCTCGGCCTGGTAGGCCGTCTTCGACTGGCCGAGCATGGTCGCCGCGTTGAGGGTGGCCCGCCAGGTCGTGGCCAGCAGCTCGGCCGCCTTCAGGAAGACGGCGGCCCGGTCCTCCCAGGGCCAGCTCGCCCACTCCCGGCGGGCCGCGGCCGCGGCCTCGATCGCCTGGGCCACGTGCTCCGTCGAGGCCTTGTGCCAGAGGGCGAGGACGTGGCCGTGGTCGTGGGGCATGACCGCCTTCGCGGTCTCGCCGCTCCGGACCTCCTTGCCCCCGATGACGAGCGGGATCTCGACCCTCTCCGAAGCCATCGCCGCGAGGCGGGCCTTGAGCTCAGCCCTCTCCGGAGAGCCGGGAGCGTAGGCCCGGACCGGCTCGTTGACTGGCGAGGGGACCCGCCGGGTCCCGTTGAAGCCGAAGTCCGTCACGTCGAGGCTCCTTTCCGTCAGCCGCGGCAGGAGGCGCCGTGACAGGCGACGAAGGCCTTGATCTTGCTCTCGAAGGAGGCGAGGAGAGCGGGGTCCGCCGTCCGGTGCAGGTTCTTGAGCGGGTAGGGATCGGCCTTCATGTCGTAGAGCTCGATCTCGTCGGTGTCCTGGTGGTTGTACATCCAGTCCGGAGTCCGCACGACGTAGGAGAAGTCGGCACCGAAGTTCTCGATCTCGACCTCCGTCCGCCGCGAGGCGGGCGGCTTGCCCCGCAGGAAGGGGGCGAGGGAGCGCCCGTCGACGCAGTCCGGGATGGGGACGCGGATCGAGGCGCGCGACGGCGCGCAGAGCGACTCCGCCACGTAGGCCCGAGTGAAGGAGAGCCCCTGGTTGGCCATCAGGTCCGGCAGCCGGGGCAGCTCGACCGCGGTCGGAACGTCGAGGTCGTCGGTGACGACGACGACGAAGCTGGGGGGCGTCGGCGGGGGGATCGGGACGGGAGGCGTCGGCGCCGACGCAGAGCCGCCTCCACTCGCCGACGAGAGCGCGAGAGCGAGGATCGCTCCCCTCGCGTCCCTGGCCGTGGAAACCACGCGTGCAGTCTAGTCACGCCCCTGAGGAGCGTCAACGGCGGGAGGGGGTATACGATGAGGCGCATCCGATGGGGCGAGTCCTCGCGGCGTTCCGGCGGCTCGGCGGCTCGATCGCGCTCGCCGTGGCCAGCCTGCTCCTCACGTCGCTCCTCCTCGAGGGCGCCTTCCGCCTGACCGGCGTGAACGTCGGCACGGTCCAGATCAATCGCGCCACCGTGCGGCGGAGCGACGATCCCCTCCTCCGCTTCGAGCTGCGGCCGTCGAGCGCGGTGCGGGCCGAGGTCGAGTACCGGATCAACGCCGACGGGCTGCGCGGCCGGGAGACGACCGTCGAGAAGCCGCACGGCGTGCGCCGCGTGGCGGTGCTCGGCGACTCGATCGCGTTCGGCTACTGGGTCGCGGAAGGGGACGGTTTCCCGCGGCAGCTCGAGGCCATGCTCAACGGCTCGGGGTCCGGGCGGCGGGTCGAAGTCCTGAACTTCGGCGTCCCCGGCTACAACCTCGACCAGGAGATCGAGACCCTGCGGTCGAAGGCCCTCGCCTTCTCGCCCGACGTCGTCGTGCTGGCCTTCTGCCTGAACGACCTCGAGGGGCTCTTCTCGTACGAGTTCGGCCTCGTGGAGGACCGGGCGGAGCGCCGCCGATCCCTCCCCGGCCGCCTGCGCGAGGACCTCCTCGACCGCTCGCTCCTCTTCTCCTGGATCGAGTACCGCCTCTCGGAGCTCGAGGCCCGGCGGAGGTTCGTTGCGGCCCGGAACCCCATCGCCGGGCCGCTCTACGCCGAGGCGGTGGAGCAGCAGAGGGGCGCTCTCACCTCCAGGTTCGAGGTGCTCCGGCACCTCCTCTCCTCTCGCGGCGTTCCCGCGCTGGTCGTGGTCTTCCCGGTGTTCGTGGGGCGCTTCGAGCACTACCCGCACCGCGAGCTGCACCGCGTGGTCGTCGACGCGGCGGAGGGCGCCGGGCTCGGAGCCGTCGACCTGCTCGACTGCTACTCGGCGTACGGGTTCCGCGATCTCCGCGTGGACGTCGTGCACCCGAGCCCCCTCGGCCACCGCGTGGCCGCCCACGCGATACGCGACGCTCTCCTCGCACGGGGGCTGCTCGGCTCCGGCTCCCCGCCTCCCGGTCCGCCCTGCACGGCTTACCACCCTTCGGACTTCACGACCGTTCGCGGCTACTGAACCCTCGGCGGTCCCAGGCCCTCCTGGGCACTTTCTCTTGCCTCCTTCGCCTTGATCTTGCCGGGCACGGGGCGCTGGGGCCCGACCTGGTACTATAATCGCGGGCCGTGCATCGGGCCGAGCGACGCGCCGGGCTGCGAGGACGACCCGACGGACCAGTTCGAGGCCCTCGCCAGGGGCGACGGCGAGTTCGCCGCCTGCGCCGCAGCGGGGATCCCCGTGGAGTCCTACGGCAGCCGGTGCGGAACGATCGACCTGGCGAGGCGCTGGCCCACGGTGCGCCTCCCGCGTGCCGTTGCGGCGACCGGGCTCGGGTACGAGCCGGAAGAGGGCGTCGAAGGGTGCCGGAATCGGTGAGACAGACGAGGGAAAGAGGTCGCTCTTGATGCTGCGAATCGCGCACGCCGTCTTGTCCAGGCGGGCCGAAGGCCTGCTGTCGGGGGCGCTCGCGCTCGCACTGACCGTCCAGTGCGGGGGAGGCTCGACACCGACGACACCTCCGACCCCGGTTCCGACCCCGACCCCGACTCCCGTCCCCACCCCGACGCCTCCCGGGGCCCTCTGCAGCCCCACCC
Organism: Vicinamibacteria bacterium; assembly: GCA_035577965.1. Classification (GTDB taxonomy): domain Bacteria; phylum Acidobacteriota; class Vicinamibacteria; order Fen-336; family Fen-336; genus DATBSL01. Next base: position 69,733 of record DATJYX010000087.1, read on the forward strand.
CGCCACCCCTCTACGGGATCAACGTGCATGTCCACGACCCGGGCGACGGGTTCCGACGGATCCTCGACTCGAGGCCCCAGGTCATCAACATGAACGGGTACTGCGATGCGGTCGGCCAGGGCAGCCCCAAGTTCTGCTGGACGCGTGTGGAAGGAGACCCGCAGGCCTCGGCGTGCGACCAGCTCGCGGTCGGAAAGGCGCTCGACACGGGACGGTGGGGGCCCACCTGGTACTGGAACGACCTGCCCTGCACCGCTCAGGGCGACACGACGCCGGGCTGCAAGAACGACCAGAACAACCAGTTCCTCCTCGTCGCCAAGGGACCCGGGACCTACGAGGCCTGCGCCGCAGCCGACATCCCGGTTGCGCCCGGGGGCTCCCAGTGCGGGTCCCTCACCATCAACTAGAAGGGCGCCCAGGGCCCGCTCGAGGTCGCGGCGGCCGGACACGCGCGAACTTCGGGGTCGGCGAGGCCGCGTGAGAGAGAAAGGTCGCTGCTGATGCTTCGACTCCACGACGTTCGCTCGATCCGGGTCGCCTGGGTCCTCACCGGGATCGCCGCGCTGGCCCTGACCTGCTCCTGCGGGGGAGGCTCGAGCCCGAGCGGTCCCCCGACCGTGGCCCCGACGCCGACCCCGGTCCCGACCGCCACTCCGACGCCTCCGGAGTCCGTCTGCAACCCGACGCCGCCGCCGCTCTACGGGATCCGGGTGAAAGTCCACCAGGACTCGGGGTTCCGGAAGATCCTCGACTCGCGGCCGCTGGTCGTCAACATGAACGGATACTGCGAGTCGGCCGTCGGCCTCAGCGGCGCCTTCTGCGTCACGCGGCGCGAGGGCGATGACCAAGCCTGGGCGTGCGACTACCTCGCGATGGGCCAGGCGCTCGACACCGGGCGGTGGGGCCCCACCTGGTACTGGAACGGGCTGCCCTGTACGTCCGAGGGCGACACCACGCCCGGCTGCCGGAACGACCCAAACAACCAGTTCCTCCTGATCGCCAAGGGACCGGGGACCTACGCGGCCTGTGCCTCTCCGACCGTCGCCGTCGGTGGCGACCGCTGCGGCGAGCTCGTCATCGACTGAGGACGCGCGCCGCGGGGCTCCCGCAGCCGCGGACGAAGGTCGCCATCGCTAGCCCGCGGTCCTCGACCGCGCGCGAAGGAGTGCGGCCTGCGCGGCCAGCCAGAAGGCCGTCATCGCCCCGACCGTCACCCAGTTGACGGGCTGGTAGATGCTCATGCCCATCTCGGCCCAGCGCTGGCCCGTCCAGAAGAGGACCTGGAGGGCGACGACGACGCCGAGGACTGGGAGGGCTGGGAGCCGGGCCTCGTCGATGAAGCCTCGCAGGCAGCACAGCGCGGCCGGAACCAGGGCGGGCAGGGCGTAGGCGAGCGGCCGCTCGTTGTTGTTCGAGATCACGAGCGTCGCGTAGACCGACGCCACGTAGAGGACGCGGTCGAAGTGCCTCCGGGCGACGCTGGGGAGTCGGGCCGGGGCGATCAGGAGCAGGGGCACGAGGACGCCGAAGGCGCCCACGGTGACGACGTAGGCCTGGTTGTCCAGCAAGTGGTGCCACCGGAAGGTCACGGTGTCGACGATGCCGGAGACGAAGTCGTCGGGCTGGTTCGGCGTGACCAGGCGCCGGATCCCGACCAGGATCGCGACGGGCAGCGCGGCGATCGCGGTCGCGCGGGCGAGGGCCGCCCGGATCCCCTTGCCGGCGCGGAGATCCCGCAGGAAGAGGTAGGGATAGACGAGCACGTACGTCTCGCGGACGAACGAGGCGATGACGCTCGTGGCGAAGAGCGCTCTCCGCCGGCCGCGCTCGGCGAGGAGGAAGGCGAGCATGACGAGGAAGAGGGCGGCGGGGTCGGTCATCCAGTACTGGTACTCGAACCAGCGCACGGCGCCCTGCGTGAAGCCCACCACCAGGAGGCCGGTCACCCGCAGGGAAAGGGCGAAGCCGAGGTCCCGGAGGTGGAGCCACAGGACGAAGAGGAAGCCGAAGAGGACCGCGTTCGTCACGGCGAAGAATCCAGCGTTGACCGGGAGCCCGAGCCGGGAGAGGCCGCGCACGAGCGCGGGTACGGCGAGGCGGAAGCAGTAGGGCGGCTCGTCGCGCAGGGCCGGGCGGCCCTCTGTCCCGCGGGCCATCTCGACGTACCGGAAGTGGTCGTACTCCTTCACCTGCTTCGGCTTGTGCAGGAAGCCGAGACGCGAGGACACCGACCACGCGTTCACGGAGAGCAGCAGGACCGCCAGCAGGGCGCCGAGCCGGGTGTCCGCCGTGCGGGAGAGGCTCACGGCACCGATCCTCTTACGCCGGCGCTGCTCGCGCAAATGCGCGGCGGTCCGGGGTCTGCTAGACTGCCGGTTTTCGGAGCGACCGGTGATCCGCCCCTACAAGTCAAAGCACCCCCGTCTCGGGGCCCGCGCCTGGGTGGACGCGTCCGCCCAGGTGATCGGGGACGTCGAGCTGGGCGCCGACGCGAGCGTCTGGATGAACACCGTCGTCCGGGGCGACGTGAACCGGATCCGGATCGGCGCCCGGACGAACGTCCAGGACAACTGCGTCCTCCACGTCACCGCCCAGCACCCCACGTCGCTGGCCGACGACGTGACCGTGGGCCACGCCGTGACCCTCCACGGCTGCGCGATCGAGCGGCTCTGCCTCGTCGGCGTGGGGGCGATCGTCCTCAACGGAGCCGTGGTGGGCGAGGAGTCGATCGTGGCCGCCGGGGCGCTCGTGCCGGAGGGCATGGCGGTGCCGCCGCGCTCCCTCGTCATGGGAGCGCCAGCGAAGGTTCGGCGGCCGGTGACCGAGGAGGAGCGCGCCTCCCTGCGCCGGTACGCGGAGCGCTACGTGGGCTACAAGGAAGACTACCGGGCGGCCGAGGAGGCCGAGTGACGATCCAGGCGGTGCGGGGAACCCGCGACATCCTGCCCGACGAGATCCCGGTCTGGCACCGGATCGAGACGGCGGCCCGCGAGCTCTGCGCCCGCTACGGCTACCGCGAGATCCGGACCCCCGTCTTCGAGGAGACGGAGGTCTTCGCCCGCGGGATCGGGGCGGAGACGGACATCGTCTCGAAGGAGATGTACACCTTCGCCGACCGCGACGGGGGCTCGCTGACGCTGCGGCCAGAGGCGACGGCCGGCATCGTCCGCGCGGTCGTCGAGCACAACCTGATGAACGCCGACCCCGCGCTCAAGGTCTACGCGCTCGGGCCGATGTTCCGGCGCGAGCGGCCGCAGAAGGGGCGCTACCGACAATTCCACCAGCTGGACGTGGAGGCTCTCGGCTACTCGAGCCCCACGATCGACGCGGAGGTGATCGAGCTCGCCCTCGCCACCCTCGACGCCTGCGGGGCGAAGGAGCACGAGCTCATCCTGAACTCGGTCGGCGACCGGAACTGCCGGCCGGCGTACGTGGAGATGCTCCGGGCAGCCCTCCGCGACCGCGCCTCGTCGATGTGCGAGGACTGCCGGCGGCGGGCCGACACGAACCCCCTGCGCGTCCTCGACTGCAAGGTCGAGGCAGACCAGGCCGTCGTCGAGGCCCTGCCCCGGATCACCGACCACCTCTGCGCGCCGTGCGGCGAGCACTTCGCGGAGGTGCGGCGACAGCTCGCGCTCCTCGGCATCCCGTACCGCCTGAGTCACCGCCTGGTGCGGGGGCTCGACTACTACGTCCGGACGACCTTCGAGGTCACGAGCGGGGAGCTCGGCGCCCAGAGCAGCGTCCTCGGCGGCGGCCGCTACGACGGCCTGGTGAAGGACCTCGGCGGGCCCGACGTGGCCGGCATCGGCTTCGCGGTCGGTCTCGACCGCCTGGCGTCCCTCGTCCCGCCGGCGAAGGACGAGCCGCGGTGCGACGTCTTCCTCGTGCCCCTGGCCGGGGCCACCCTCGACCGTGCGCTGAGGCTCCAGCACGAGCTGCGGCAGGCGGGCCTGCGGGCGATGCTCGACCCCGAGGCGCGCAGCGTCAAGTCCCGGATGAAGCAGGCGGCCAGGCTCGGGGCGCGCTTCGTGGCGATCCTCGGCGAGGACGAGATCGCGCGGGGCGCGTGGACGGTGCGCGACATGGCGCGCTCCGACCAGCAGGACGTGCCGGAGGACCGGGTCCTCGAACACCTCAAGGAGAAGGCGAATGGCTGAGCCCCTGGGCGACCTCGCGCGCACCCACTACTGCGGGGAGCTGCGCGAGGACCACGTGGGGAGGACGGTCACTCTCATGGGCTGGGCGGCCACCCGGCGCGACCTCGGCGGGGTCGTCTTCCTCGACCTGCGCGACCGCGAGGGCCTCTGCCAGGTGGTGGCCCGGCCCGAGGTGTCGGAGGAGGCCCACGCCCGGGCCGACCACGTGCGCTCGGAGTTCGTCGTCGCGGTGGTGGGGGAGGTCGCGGCCCGATCCGCCGAGACCGTGAACCCGAACCTCGACACCGGGAAGGTCGAGGTGCTGGCCCGGGAGATCCGCATCCTGTCCGAGGCGAAGACGCCGGTCTTCCCGATCGAGGACGAGATCGACACCCACGAGGAGGTCCGGCTCAAGCATCGCTACCTCGACCTCCGCCGGCCGCGGATGCAGAGGAACGTGCGCCTCCGCCACCAGGCGGCGATGGAGGTGCGGCGGTACCTCGACGAGCAGGGGTTCTACGAGATCGAGACCCCCATGCTCGGCAAGTCGACTCCGGAGGGGGCCCGCGACTACCTCGTCCCCTCGCGGGTCCACCACGGCTCCTTCTACGCGCTGCCGCAGTCGCCGCAGCTCTTCAAGCAGATCCTGATGGTCTCCGGCCTCGACCGCTACTACCAGATCGCCCGCTGCTTCCGGGACGAGGACCTGCGAGCCGACCGCCAGCCCGAGTTCACGCAGGTGGACATCGAAATGTCCTTCCCGCGGATGGAGACGATCTTCGACCTCGTCGAGCCGCTCTTCCAGCGCGTGATGGCGGTGATCGGCGTGAAGGTCGAGCGGCCGTTCCCCCGCCTGCCCTACGCCGACGCATTGCTGAAGTACGGCTCGGACAAGCCCGACCTCCGCTTCGGGATGCCGATCGCCGACGTCAGCGACGAGCTCCGGGTCCTCGGCCTCGCGAACTACCCAGGCCTCCTCGAGGCCGGAGCCCGCGCCCGTGCCATCGTGCTCCCCGCCTCGGGCGGGGTCTCGGGCATGCGCCTCCGGAAGATCAACGAGGACCTGTGGCTCGCGAGGATCGTCCCCGACGCGCGGGGCGAGAAGCGCAACCTGCTGAACCTCAAGGCCACCGACGACCAGCTCGCGAAGCTGGCCGAGAAGGGCGCGTCGGCCGAGGTGGCCCGGAAGCTCCTCGACAAGGTGGGCGCCTCGAAGGACGACACCGTCCTCATAGGCGTCGACCAGCCCGGCCCGGTGGCCATGGCCATGGGCATCCTGCGCCTCGAGATGGGCCGGGAGCTGAGGCTCGTGGACGAGAGGGCCTACCGCTTCCTGTGGGTGACCGACTTTCCGCTCTTCGAGTGGGACCGCGAGCTGGGCCGCTACGTGAGCCTGCACCATCCGTTCACCTCGCCGGTGGACGAGGACCTGGCGCTCCTCGAGACGGATCCGGGGAGGGTGCGGGCCAAGGCCTACGACGTCGTCCTGAACGGCTACGAGGTCGGCGGAGGCAGCATCCGGATCCACGACTCCGCGCTGCAGGCGAAGGTCTTCGAGCGGCTCGCCCTCTCCCCCGAGGAGGCGCGCGACCGGTTCGGCTTCTTCCTGGAGGCGCTGCAGTACGGCACGCCGCCCCACGGCGGGATCGCCCTCGGCCTCGACCGGATGGTCATGATCATGGCCGGCGAGACGTCGCTCCGGCAGGTCATCCCGTTCCCGAAGACGGCCGCGGGCACCGACCTCATGACGGGCTCGCCCTCCCCGGTGCGGGAGGAGCAGACGCGCGAGTTGGGCATCCTGACCGTGCGCACGTGAAAAGCGCGCTGTGCTAAGCTGCGCACGGACCAGGTAGATGACGCGTGTCTCCGTCCCGGACAAGGGGCAAGAGACCCTCTTCGGAAACCAGGACGAGAACCTGCGCTTCCTCGAGGACACCTTCAAGGTCCGCATCAAGAGCCAGGGAAGCGACCTCCTCATCGAGGGGGACGAGCAGGGGGCGGTCCTCGCCGGCCAGGTCTTCGAGCAGCTCGCCTCGCTCATGAAGGACGGCTACGCGGTGGCCTCGGCCGACGTCCGCCTCGCCGCCCAGCTCCTCTCCCGCGACGGCGACACGCGCCTCCGGGACTACCTGCTCAAGGCCGCGGTGCGCGGGGGGAAGAAGGTGGTCGTTCCGCGCAGCCTGAACCAGCGCGCGTACCTCGACGAGATCGCGAAGAACGACATGGTCTTCGGGATCGGACCCGCGGGGACCGGCAAGACATACCTCGCCGTCGCCCAGGCCGTCTCGTACCTCCTCAACAAGCAGGTGACGCGCGTCATCCTCGCCCGGCCGGCGGTCGAGGCGGGGGAGAAGCTGGGCTTCCTGCCGGGCGACCTCCAGCAGAAGGTCGATCCCTACCTGCGGCCGCTCTACGACGCCCTCTACGACCTCATCGAGTTCGAGAAGGTGGAGCGGCTCTTCGAGCGGAGCCAGATCGAGGTCGCGCCGATCGCCTTCATGCGCGGGCGGACGCTCTCCGACGCCTTCGTCATCGTCGACGAGGCGCAGAACACGACCACCGAGCAGATGAAGATGGTGCTCACCCGCATCGGCCTCGGCTCGAAGGTCGTGGTGACCGGGGACATCACGCAGATCGACCTCCCCGCCGGCCGCATCTCGGGCCTCGTGGAGGCGATCTCGGTGCTCTCGGGGACGTCGGGCATCGCCTTCTGCTACTTCGACGAGAAGGACGTCGTGCGTCACCGCCTGGTGCAGTCGATCATCAGGGCCTACGAGCGGTGGGGCAAGGGCGCGGGGCGATGAGCGTGGAGCGGGAAGGCCTGTCCGTCGTCCTCCTCAACCGGCAGAGGCGGCGGCCGGTCGGAGCGGCCCGCCTGCGCCGGGTCCTGGCGGGCGCGGCCGAGGTCCTCCGGGTGAAGGGCGAGCTGGCGCTCGTCCTGGCCGGCGACCGGCTGCTGCACCGTCTCAACCGCACCTACCGGGGGAAGGACCGCCCGACGGACGTGCTGTCCTTCCCGGGCGACGGCGGGGAGGCGGGGCTCGGCGACGTCGTGATCAGCGTGGAGACGGCGGAGCGGAACGCGATGGCCCTCGGGCGCTCGCTTCCGCAGGAGCTCGACGTCCTCGCCCTCCACGGCTTCCTGCACGTGCTCGGCTACGACCACGAGACGGACGACGGGACGATGGAGCGCCTGGAGCGGCGCCTGCGAAGGAGGCTCTGCGCGTGATCGCCCTCCAGGTCCTCCTCGTCGTCCTCCTCGCCGGGCTGTCGATCTTCCTTTCCTCCGTCCAGGCCGCCTTCCACCTGCTCAAGCGCCGTCGGCTCACCCAGGTCGGCTTCCGCGACGAGGCCCGCATCGAGCTCGCCCAGCGCTACCTCGACGACCCCGCGCGCATGCTCATGCCGGTCCAGCTCGGCACCTACACCGCCCACGTCTGCATGACCGTGATCATCACCTCGCTCGCCTTCCGTCTCGTCGACCACTGGGCGATGCTCACCGCGTTCGGCGTCATGATGGCGTACCTCCTCCTCTTCCGGGTCAGCATGCCCTACATCCTGGTCCGCCAGGACCCGGAGGCGGCGTTCCTGAAGCTGCTCCCGGCGTTCCACCTCTGGGCGCAGGCCCTCGACCCCCTCGTCTCCCGCCTGCGGCGTCGGGCCGCCCCCGACCCGGACGAGGCCGAGGAGGGCGGGCCCGTGCCGGAGGTCCCTCCGCCTCCGGTGCAGCAGGTCGACGAGGAGCGTCTGGTCGACGCGCTCGACCGATTCTCGGGGACGCTCGCCCGCGAGATCATGACCCCGCGCCTCGACGTCGTGGCCATCGAGGCGAAAGCCCCCGTCTCCGCCCTCCGCCGCCTGATGGGCGAGACGAAGTACAGCCGGATCCCCGTCTACGGCAAGGACCTCGACGACATCGTGGGCGTCGTCGAGGTGCGAGACCTCCTGGACTTCCAGGGCGACGCGGAGGCCGCGGTGGGCCCGCTCGCGCGGCCGACCTACCTCGTCCCCGAGACGAAGCGGATCCCGGAGCTGCTCCGCGAGATGCAGGGCCGGCGGCTCACGTTCGCGGTCGTCATCGACGAGTACGGCGGCACGGCCGGGATCGTCACCGTCGAGGACATCGTGGAGGAGCTGGTCGGCGAGATCAAGGACGAGTACGACGTGGAGGCCGACCCCTTGACCGTGGAGACGGACGGCAGCGTGATCGCGGACGGCCGGGCGAGCGTGGAGCGGCTCGAGGAGGCGCTGGAGACGGAGCTCTCGCTCGACGAGGAGACGACGACCGTAGGCGGGCTCGTCACCTCGATCTTCGGCCAGATCCCGCGGCCGGGGGAAAGGACGAGCTACCGGGGGTTCGAGGTCGAGGTCCTCGCCGCGGAGAAGAAGCGGGTCAACCGGGTGCGCTTCCGGCGGGTGGCGGTCGCGGACCCGGCGTGAGCGGCGGCGCGTCTCCGGTGGCCCGGGCCGGCTTCGTGACAGTGGTCGGCCGGCCGAACGTCGGGAAGTCGACGCTCGTCAACCGGCTGGTCGGCGAGAAGGTCGCGATCGTCTCCGACAAGCCGCAGACGACCCGCAACCGCATCCTGGCCGTGGTGAACCGGCCTCCCGTCCAGATGATCCTCCTCGACACGCCGGGGATCCACAAGCCGATGCACGAGATGAACCGGCGGATGGTGGCGACGGCCACGCGGAGCATCGGCCAGGGAGACCTCGGGCTGTGGATGGCCGACGTCGAGGAGCGGCCGGGGCCGGGCGACCGCTTCATCGAGGGACTGCTCCGCAGGTCCCGGCTCCGCGTCGTGCTCGCCCTCAACAAGATCGACCGCGTGGCGAAGCCGCGCATCCTGCCCGCCATCGAGGCCTGGCGCCACGTCTCGGACTTCGCCGAGATCGTCCCCGTGTCGGCCCTCACCGGCGAGAACGTGGACCGGCTGGAACGGGTGCTGATGGACGCGCTGCCGGAGGGGCCGGCCCTCTACCCCGACGACTTCCTGACCGACCTGCCCGAGCGCTTCTTCGTGGCCGAGATGGTGCGGGAGCGGATCCTCGTCCACACCCGCGAGGAGATCCCCTACGTCACCGGGGTCGTCGTGGAGTCGTTCGAGGAGAAGGAGGACCTCGTCCGCATCCAGGCCGCGGTCCTCGTCGAGCGCGAGAACCAGAAGGCGATCCTGATCGGCCGCGGCGGCTCGATGCTCAAGAGGGTCGGCACGGAGGCCCGCCGGCAGATCGAGGCCTTTCTCGGCACGAAGGTCTTCCTCGGCCTCTTCGTGAAGGTCCGCGAGCGCTGGCGCGAGGACGAGGCCGTGCTCGGCCAGATGGGCCTCGGGGAGGCCGAGGGCCGCCGGTCGGCGCCCGACGGCCGGGACTGACGAGACCTCTCGCGCGGAGCCCCGGTTTGGCCGGTCGCCGCGGGGCCGGGCCGCACCGATGGACTTCGGAGCGTCCACGGCCTTAGACTCGGGACGCTCCCTCGAACGGACCGAGCTCACGATGAGAAAGACGATCCTGGCCCTCGCGGCGACGCTGGGCCTCGTGGCGCCCGTCTCGCCGCAGAGCCCGGCCGCGGTGGCGGCGCCGCCGGGGCCGGCCGTGGCGTCCAGCAAGGTCTGGATCGGGCGCTACGCCGAGTACGAGGCGTTCCTCAGGACGGCGCCCATCGAGCGCTTCGCCGCGATCCCGGTCGGCGTCACGCACCCACGCCGGGCCTACTTCGCCCCGGGCGGTCTCGCGGGGAGCGCGGCCGTGAAGAACCTGCCCCCGGGCAACCGGAAGGGGTTCTGGGAGAGCTACAGGTCCGAGATCGCCGCCTACGAGCTCGACCGGCTGCTGGGCCTCGACATGGTGCCGCCGACCGTCGAGCGCCGGGTCGAGAACGACCTCGCCTCGGTCCAGCTCTGGGTCGAGGGCTGCCGCGTCCTCCGGGACGTGGACCAGCACGACCCCCACGACGCCGAGGCCTGGAACCGCCAGGTCTACCGGCAGCGGGTCTTCGACGACCTGGTCGCGAACATCGACGAGAACGCCGGCAACATTCTCGTGGACCCCCTCTGGAACATGGTGCTCGTCGACCACTCGCGGTGCTTCGCCACCGACGCGATGCCCTTCGAGAAGCAGATGAGCCACATCGACCGGCCTCTCCTCGAGAAGCTGAAGGCCCTCGACGAGGCGACGGTCTCGTCCCGCCTGAAGTCGTGGGTCATCGGCGGGCACTCGGTGCGCGAGCTGCTCAAGCGGCGGGACAGGATCGTGACCCATTTCGAGGCCAGGGTCCGGGAGCTGGGCGAGGACCGCGTCTTCGTCCCCTGACACCGCGCCGCCCGCCGGGGCGTATCATCGCCGGGCGTCGAGCCCGTCTTCGGGCCGGAAGGCCGCGAGGGCGGCCCGAGCGCGGGTCAGGGAGGAGGACGAGAGTGCGGGACGCGAGGTCCGCTCGGGGTGGCGGCGGGGCGGCTCAGCCGCCGGCATGGGGGCTCTGTCCGGCCCTGGCCACGGCCGGCCTCCTGGCCGCGGCGTGCGGAGGCCGAACCGAACCCCCGCGGGCGACCGCCGTTCCGGTGGTCGTGGAGACGGCCACCCGCAAGACGGTCTCCCTGACCCTCCGCGCGATCGGCAACGTGGAGACGATCGACACCGTGACCGTGCGACCCCTGGTCGGCGGAGAGCTCGTAGGGGTCCACTTCCGGGAAGGGACGGACGTCCGGGCCGGGGACGTGCTCTTCACGATCGACCCCCGGCCCTACGAGGCGGCCCTGCACCAGGCGGAGGCGAACCTGGCCCGCGACGAGGCCAACGCGCGCAACGCGCGCCTGGAGGCGGAGCGCGGGGAAGCCCTCTTCGATCAGGGGGTCCTCTCGCGCGAGCAGTTCGACGCCCTCCAAAACTCGGCCGAGGCCCTCGACGCCGCGGTGCGGGCCGACCACGCGGCGGCGGAGGCGGCCCGGCTCAACCTGGGCTACTGCACCATCCGGTCCCCGATCGACGGCCGGGCAGGCAGCCTCCTCGTGCAGCGTGGCAACGTCGTCAAGGCGATCGACGGCGGGCCGCTGGTGGTCGTCAACCGGGTCGACCCGATCTTCGTCTCTTTCTCGGTGCCGGAACGGCGGCTTGCCGGCCTGAAGGCCGCCCGGGCCGCCGGCCAGCTCGAGGTGAAGGCCCTCGTCGCCGGGGAGGAGGCGCGGCCCCTCTCCGGGGCGCTGACCTTCCTCGACAACGCGGTCGACCGCACGACGGGCACGATCCGCCTGAAGGGCACCTTCCCTAACCGGGAACGACGGCTCTGGCCGGGCCAGTTCGTCGAGGTCCGGCTGGCCCTCGGGACGCGGCCCGACGCGGTCGTCGTCCCGGCGACGGCCCTCCAGACCGGCCAGTCGGGCTCGTTCGTCTTCGCGGTCCGCCCGGACCTCACCGTGGAAGCCCGCCCGGCCACGGCCGGCGAGGAGATCGACGGCGGGGTGATCGTCGAGAAGGGCGTGGAGGCGGGCGAGCGGATCGTGACCGACGGGCAGATCCGCCTGGTGCCGGGGGCGAAGGTCGAGCTGAAGCCCCCGGTCGCCGCGCCGAGCCCGCCCGGGGCGGCGGGGGGAAAGCCGTGAACCTCGCCGAGCTCTTCATCCGGCGTCCCGTCGCCACGACGCTCGTGATGGCGGCGATCCTGATCGGCGGCATCGCGGGGTACAGGCTCCTCCCCGTGAGCGACCTCCCGAACGTCGACTTCCCGACGATCCTCGTCTCGGCGAGCCTTCCCGGGGCCAACCCCGAGACGATGGCCTCGGCCGTGGCCACGCCCCTCGAGCGGCAGTTCTCGACGATCGCCGGCCTCGACTCGATGAGCTCGGTCAACGCGCTCGGCGTCACCCAGGTCACGCTCCAGTTCAACCTGACCCGGGACATCGACGCCGCCGCCCAGGACGTGCAGGCGGCGATCGCCAAGACAGCCTCCCAGCTCCCGCCGAGCATGCCCACCCCGCCCACCTACCAGAAGGTGAACCCCGCCGACCAGCCCATCCTCTACCTGTCCCTGAACTCGCCCACGCTCCCCCTCTCCGCGGTCGACGAGTACGCGGAGACGCTCATCGCCCAGAGGGTGTCGATGGTGAGCGGGGTGGCGCAGGTCGGGGTCTTCGGCTCGCAGAAGTACGCGGTGCGCATCCAGGTCGACCCCGACCTCCTCGCCGCCCGAGGGATCGGCATCGACGAGGTCTCGGCGGCGGTGCAGAACGGCAACGTCAACCTCCCGACGGGCACGCTCTGGGGGCGTCACCAGGCCCTGACCGTGGAGGCGAACGGGCAGCTGACCGAGGCCGCGGGCTACCGGCCCCTGATCGTCGCCTACCGCAACGGGTCGCCGGTGCGGCTCCAGGACCTCGGCCGGGTCCTCGACAGTGTCGAGAACGACAAGGTCGCCTCCTGGTACCAGGACAAGCGGTCGATCGTGCTCGCAGTCCAGCGCCAGCCGGGCACGAACACGGTCGAGGTGGTCGACTCGATCAAGGCCCTCCTCCCGAGCTTCCGGGCCCAGATGCCGGCCTCCGTGAACCTCGACATCCTCTTCGACCGCTCGCTCTCCATCCGCGACTCGGTCGGGGACGTGAAGTTCACCCTGGTCCTCACGATGGGCCTCGTCATCTTGGTGATCTTCGTCTTCCTCCGCACGCTCTCCGCGACACTCATCCCGAGCCTCGCCCTGCCCATGTCGATCGTGGGCACCTTCGGGGTGATGTATCTCCTGGACTACAGCCTCGACAACCTGTCGCTCATGGCCCTCACCCTGTCCGTGGGCTTCGTGGTGGACGACGCGATCGTGATGCTCGAGAACATCGTCCGCCACATGGAGATGGGGGAGCCGCCGCTCGAGGCGGCCCTCCGCGGCTCGCGCGAGATCGGCTTCACCATCCTCTCGATGACCCTCTCCCTGGCCGCCGTCTTCCTGCCCGTGCTCTTCATGGGCGGCCTCGTGGGCCGGCTCCTCCACGAGTTCGCGGTGACGATCGCGGCGGCCATCCTCGTCTCCGGCTTCGTCTCCCTCACCCTCACCCCGATGCTCTGCAGCCGCTTCCTGCGGCCTCCCGCGGAGCAGCACCACGGACGCGCCTACGCGGCCTCGGAGCGCGGCTTCCAGGCGCTGTTCACGGCCTACCGGTGGAGCCTCGACGTCGTCCTGCGCCACCGCCTCGCCACGCTGGTTCTGTCCGGGGCGCTCCTCGTCGCCACGGCCTGGCTCTTCGTGGCGATGCCGAAGGGGTTCCTGCCCAGCGAGGACACCGGCCAGATCTTCGGCCTCACCGAGGCGGCGCAGGGCATCTCCTTCGAGTCGATGGGGCGGCACCAGCAGGCCCTGGCCGCGATCGTGGCCCAGGACCCGAACGTGGACTCGTTCTCGTCGAGCATCGGCGCCTCGGGCTCGACCGCCGCCGGCAACCAGGGCCGGATGTTCGTCCGGCTCAAGGACCGCCGCGAGCGGCGCCTCACCGCCGACCAGGTGATCCAGGAGCTGCGGGAGAAGGCGGCGGCGATTCCCGGCATCAGGATCTTCCTGCAGAACCCGCCGCCCATCCGCATCGGGGGCCAGCTCACCAAGAGCCTCTACCAGCTCACGCTGCAGGGCCCGGACACCGACGACCTCTACCGGCGTGCGACCCAGCTCGAGTCGAAGCTCCGCGAGCTGCCGGGGCTGCAGGACGTGACGAGCGACCTCCAGATCCGCAACCCGCAGGTGGACGTCTCGATCGACCGCGACCGGGCCCTCGCCCTGGGAGTGAGCGCCCAGCAGATCGAGGACGCCCTCTACTCCTCCTTCGGGAACCGCTGGATCTCCACGATCTACGCCCCCACCAACGAGTACCGCGTGCTCCTCGAGCTCGTGCCCGAGCGCCAGCGCGAGGTGACGGACCTCTCGGCGCTCTACGTCCGATCGATCGGGGGCAGCCTCGTGCCGCTCGACGCGGTGGCCCGGGTGAGCCGCAGCCTGGGTCCCCTGACCGTCAACCACTTCGGCCAGCTCCCGGCGGTGACCCTCTCGTTCAACCTGAGGCCGGGGACGGCCCTCGGCGACGCGGTCGCCGCGGTCGACCGGGTGGCCCGGGACACGCTCCCCGCGACCATCTCCACGAGCTTCCAGGGCACGGCCCAGGCCTTCGAGGCCTCGAGCCGCGGGCTCGGCTGGCTCCTGCTCCTCGCCATCCTCGTGATCTACATCGTGCTCGGGATCCTCTACGAGAGCTTCATCCACCCGATCACGATCCTCTCCGGCCTGCCTTCGGCCGGCCTCGGCGCCCTCCTCACCCTGATGATCTTCCGGCAGGACCTCAGCCTCTACGCGTTCGTGGGCGTGATCATGCTCGTCGGGATCGTGAAGAAGAACGCGATCATGATGATCGACTTCGCCCTGGACGCGCAGAGGCGGGAGGGCCGGAGCCCGGCGGAGGCGATCTACGAGGGATGCCTCATCCGGTTCCGTCCGATCATGATGACCACCATGGCCGCCCTCATGGGCACGCTGCCCATCGCCCTCGGCTTCGGCGCCGGGGCGGAGTCGCGGCGGCCGCTGGGCCTGGCCGTCGTGGGAGGCCTCCTCGTCTCGCAGCTCCTGACCCTCTACATCACGCCCGTCTTCTACACGTACATGGAGTCGTTCCAGGCGTGGCTCCGGCGCGAGGAGCGGCCGAGGATGGCGGCCGCGGACCGCACCGCCGCCTGAGCTCGGCCTTCGGCCGATCGCGCTGGCGGTGGAGCATCCCCCGGCCTCCTCCGGGCGTAACATCGCTCCATGAGTGAGGTGTCGAGTGAAGGACGAGATTGATCGGCTCTTCTACCTCGGTGCCGGGCCCGTCGCGGCGGTCTTCCTGGGCGCGGCCCTCGTCCTCGTTCGCGACTGGACGACCGCGTCCAACTTCTCGTTCGTCTTCCTGGCCCTGATCATCGGCGTCGCCGAGTTCGGCGGCCGGGCGGCGGCCCTCGCCACCGCCGTGGCGTCGACGTTGAGCCTCGACTTCTTCCTGACCCAGCCCTACCTGAGGCTGTCGATCTCGGCGAAGGGAGACGCCATCGCCTGCGCCGGGCTCGCCGGCTGCGGCCTCCTGGTCGCTGTCCTCTCGGACCGCCGCCCCGGCCGCGCGGCGCAGCGGGAGGTGATGGTCCTCCACGCGGTGATGGACGCGCTCCTGGAGCCGGGTTCGCTGGAGAGGCGGGTGGGGAACGCCGTCCGCCGCTGCTGCGACCGCCTGCCCCTGGCCGCGATCGTGGTCCGGGACAGCCGCGACCGGCTCGTCGCGGCTTCCTCCGGCGGGGGGGCCTCGAGACCCGCGCCCTCCCTCCTCCTGGACGCGCTCCCCGAACGGGAGGTGGACGCCGCGACGGCTGTGGAGGCGTTGCCGCGCGAGGGCGCGCGGCTGCCGCTCCTCGCGGGGGAGCGCCAGGTGGGCTGGCTCGAGTTCTGGGGCGACGGCACGCCCGCGGAGACGTCGCACCTCCAGGCCCTGAAGGACGTCGCCTCCGTGTTGGCCCTCTCGCTCGGCTCGGCCGAGCAGGCTCGGGGCGCTTCTCCGGCCTGAGCCAGAGCCGGCTGCCTTCGAGGCGGGAGCGCGGCCGGAAGGACCCGGCCCACGGCCTCTGCCGCCCGACGACCTCCGGCCCTCGGGTCGGGCCCGAGGGGCCTACTTGATGCCGAACGCGAGGACGACCTTGCCGACCACGTGGAAGCCGCCGATGTCGTCCTCGCCGTACACCTTCGAGACTCCGTCCGTGCCGATGGCGCCCGAGACGGTCGTGTAGCCCGCCTCCGCGCCGAAGCGGAGGGGTCCCTTCCCGACCTCGACGCCGCCCGCGCCGGTGAAGCCCGTCTTCGACACGCTCTGGTCGAAGCTCTCGCCGGCCACCGTGCTCGTCTCCTGGTACTTCGTGAACGCCGCGCCCGCCGCCACGTAGGGCACGATCGTGTGGCCGACGCGGAAGCGGTAGCCGACCGTGAGCGGGAGGGACTCGATCTTGACTGACAGCGGGAAGCCGAGCTTCTGGACGGGCGCGGTGGACGAGGCCACGAAGACCCGCTCGCCGTCCTTCGAGAACGTGCGGTAGCCGAAGGACGCGAAGGCTCCACGCCAGAAGGTGTAGCGGAGAGCGCCCCCGAAGGTCCCCCCGGAGCTCGAGCCGAAGAGCGCCTGGGCGGTGTTGGCGAAGGCCAGGTCGCGGTAGCCGGCCTGCCCCTCCGCGGCGATCTCGCCGGCCCCGGCCGGCACGGCGAAGACGGCGAAGGCGCCGAGCAGCGCGGCGAGGGTCGTGGACCGGTGGTGTCTCATCTCGCTCCTCGCCTACTTGTTCGATGCGGTGTCGACGCCGAGGCCGGGCAGGGCGGCCGCGGGCTGGGCGAGGCCGTAGCCGAAGGTGTCGTTGCGGCCCCCGGCCGTCGCGCCGCCCAGACGCTCGGCGGTCTGCTCGAGGGCCTTCCGCACCGCGGCCGGATCGGTGAAACCCTGCGAGAAGAGGAGGGCGGCCGCCGCGGAGACGTGCGGCGTGGCCATGCTGGTCCCGTCGAGGCCGCAGTAGCAGAACTGGTCGTAGCGGCCGACCTTGAGGAAGTCGGGATCGGGCATCTGCTGGAAGACGCAGTCGGGCACGCCGTCGGCGTTGTCGTCGCGGTTGCAGTCGCCCCCCGGCGCGACGAGGTCGATCTCGGGCCCGGTGTTCGAGTAGGCGGCCTTCTCCTTCCGGGCGTCGAGGGCGCCCACCGCGACCACGTTCGCGAGGCGGGCCGGGAAGTCGACCGCGTTCTGGCCCGCGTTGCCGGCCGCGGCCACGAGGAGCACGCCGCCCGAGTAGGCGCGGTCGACCGCGCTCGCGACGGTCTGGCTGTCCGACTCGCTGCCGAGGCTCATGTTGATGACCTTGACCGGCTTCACGCCGCCCTCGGTGTAGCCGGCGGCGTAGTCGATGCCCTCGGCCACGTCGAAGAAGGTCCCCTCGCCGTTCTGGTCGAGGACCTTGACGGGCATGAGGGCGCAGCCGAAGGCGAGGCCGGCCATGCCGATGGCGTTGTTCGTGCCTTCCGCGATCGTCGAGGCGACGTGCGTGCCGTGGAACTCGTCGTCGTCCGGGTGGGCGTCTCCGTTCACGAAGTCGTAGCCGGGCAGGAACTTCGTGTCCCCCCAGTCCGGCGCCTTCTTGAAGACCTGGCCCGTCACCGGGTCGGTGTAGTCCTCGTAGGCCACGCCGCCGTCGAGCACCGCCACCGCCACGTTCGGGCTGCCCTTCTGGATGCCCCACGTGCGCTCGGCGTTCATCTGCGTCATGTCCCACTGGTACTTGTAGTAGTGGTCGTCGGGCTTGAAGGTGGTGGCCTGCGTGCGCCGCATGATGCCGTTCGGCTCCGCGTACTCGACCTCGGGCATGCGCGAGAAGGCCGCGACCGCGTCTGGCACCCGGAGGCCCGGCTCGAGCATGACGAGGAACCGGGCCGCCCCCGTGCGCGAGCGGCGGGCCTCGAGGCCCCCGCCGGAGCGCAGGGCCCTCTCCGCGTCGCGGGGATCGACCGCATCCCGGAAGGCGACGATCACCTGGCCGTCGCGGTAGGCAAAGGGGGCGGCGACGGTCCGCGCCTGGCGGACGGCCTTGACGACGTCCTGGGCGGGAAGCGGGCTCGACGAGCCGCCGAGGAGCAGAGCGAACGCAGCGACGGGGAAGGCGCGGGTCGTCATCCCGCGAGTCTAGGCAGCACGCCCGGGGGAGTCAACGGAGGGCCGCAGCGCGCTCATGAGCGGCCACGCGAGGGCGGCGCCGGCGGCGAGGCACAGGAGGCCGAGGACGGGCTGGGGCGTGTACGGCTGGGAGGGATCGTCGACGAGGGGAGCGATGAAGAAGGTCAGGGCGTTGAGCGTCGAGTGGACGACGACGGGCGGCCAGAGCGACGCCGTGCGCACGCGCAGCAGCCCGAGCAGGAGGCCGAGGACGAAGGTGAAGAGCAGGCGGATCGCATCGAAGTGGATGAGGCCGAACACCGCAGCGGTCAGGTAGACCCCCAGGCCCGGCCCGGTCCAGACCGCGAGTGACGGCAGAAGGACCCCGCGCATCACCAGCTCCTCGGAGAGCGCGGGCAGGAGTGCGATCACCGCCAACGAGACGAGGCCGTCGAGGACGCCCGCCGGGGCGAGAGCGGCGTGGAGGCGGCGGAAGAAGTCGAGCGTTTCGGCCGAGGGCGGGAAGACGAGGGACTGGATCTCCATGAGGCCGATGCTGCCCACCCAGAGCGCGGCGCCGAGGAGGACGGAGAGGAAGGCCGTCCGACCCGCAACGGCCCCCCGCCCGATCGCAGCCCGACCCGCCGCCGGCAGGGCAACGAGGACGCCCACGGCGGGGATCGCGAGCAGGAGCGTCCCGAGCGCAACCTGAGCCCGAAGGCCGAAGCCGAGGCCCAGGCGTTGCGCCTCGATAGGACCGCCCACCATGGCGGCGACGCCGAGGGCCGTGACGGCCAGGGCCAGTAGAGGCGGGAGAGGGCGGGGAGGATCGGACCCGGGTGCGCTCATGAGCGTGCCATTATGCGGCGTCGGCCCTTCGGGCGTCTCTCCCGGTCCGAGGGCCGGCCGCCGCCCGTCGCGGGCTTTGGACGGCGCGCGGCCGGGCCGTTAACATCGGGTGTTTCGGGACCGCGAAGGGAGAGCCCTTGAGCCTTTCGGATCTGCCGGTCGAGGAGCGGCCGCGGGAGCGCCTCGCCCATCTGGGCGCGGGGGCGCTCTCGAGCCGCGAGCTCCTCGCCACGCTCCTCGGCACCGGCGCCCGCGGTCTCTCCGCCCTCGACCTGGCCGAGGCACTGCTGAGCCCGGGGCTCCGCGCCCTCGCTGCCCGGTCGGTCCACGACCTGGAGCAGGTCCGCGGTCTCGGACGGGCGAAGGCCACGCGCGTCCTCGCCGCCCTCGAGCTCGGGGCTCGGCTCGCCTCCGACGGCGGCGTCGCCCAGCCCTCGCTCCAGTCGCCCGGCGAGGCCGCCCGCTACCTCCTCCCGCGCTACTCGTCTCGTCCCGTCGAGACCTTCGGCCTCCTGGCCCTCGACGCGCGGCAGCGGCTTCGGCGCGAGGCGGTCGTGTCGGTCGGCTGCCTCACCGCCAGCCTCGTTCACCCGCGGGAGGTCTTCCAGGAAGCGGTCGTGTCCCGGGCCGCGGCCATCGTCCTCTTCCACAACCACCCCTCCGGCGACCCCGAGCCCTCGGCCGAGGACCTTTCCCTGACCCGGCGGCTGGCCGCCGCGGGCTCGCTCATGGGCATCGAGGTCCTGGACCACCTCGTGCTCGGCGCCGGGCGCTACGTCAGCCTGAAAGAGAGGGGCGTGCTGTGAGGGTGCGCCCGTGAGCCGCCTCGTCTACTTCGACTGCGCGAGCGGGGCCTCGGGGGACATGATCCTCGGGGCGGTCGTGGACCTCGGCCTGCCGATCGAGCGCCTCCGGGAGGAGCTCCAGAAGCTCGCCCTCCCCGGCTACAGGCTCGAGGCCTGCCGGGTGACGCGATCGGGCCTCAGCGCGACGAAGGTGGACGTCGTCGTCGAGGCGGCGCCGGGCGGGCACCGCCACCTCCGCCACATCCTCGAGCTGCTCTCGGCCTCGCGCCTCGATGAGGCCGTCAAGGCGCGCGCGGCCGCGCTCTTTCGCCGCCTGGCCGAGGCCGAGGCCGCGGTCCACGGCACGGATGTCGAGAAGGTGCACTTCCACGAGGTGGGCGCCGTCGACTCGATCGTGGACATCGTGGGGGGAGTGATCGCCCTCGGCTGGCTGGGGGCCTCCCGCTTCGTCGCCTCGCCCCTCAACGTGGGCTCCGGCACGGTGACCATGTCGCACGGGACGTTCCCGGTGCCGCCTCCGGCCACGGCGACGCTCGTCGCGGGCGTGCCGGTCTACGGCGAGGGCGAGGGCGAGCTGCTCACGCCCACGGGCGCCCTCCTCGTGACCGCCCACGCCACGGAGTACGGACCGCTGCCGGCGGTGCGGATCGAGAGGGTCGGCCACGGGGCGGGAGGCCGGGAGACGAAGGGCCGGCCCAACGTCCTGCGGCTCATCGTCGGCGAGGAGGCGGACGCCCCCGCCGGCGAGCGCGTCCTCGTGCTCGAGACCGAGATGGACGACGCCGCGCCGCAGCTCCTCGGTCCGCTCCTCGACCGCCTCCTCGGGGCGGGCGCCCTCGACGCGTACTTCACTCCCGTGCAGATGAAGAAGGGCCGGCCCGGCGTCCTCGTCACCGCGATCGCGCCGCCCGCGCAGGGGGAGGCGATCGAGGAGCTCCTCTTCCGCGAGACGACGACGCTCGGCGTGCGCCGACAGGTCTGGGAGCGCACGGTCCTCGACCGCGAGACGGCCACCGTCGAGACCGCCTACGGCCCGATCCGTGTCAAGATCGGCCGCCGGGCCGGCGTCGTCTACAACGCCTGGCCCGAGTTCGACGACTGCCAGCGCGCGGCCGGCGAGAAGGGCGTCGCGGTGAAGGAGGTCCTCGCCGCCGCCCTCGCCGCCTGGCGCGAGCGGGCCGGAAAGCAGCCATGACCATCCCGAAGCGCACCCTCCTCCTGACGACGCCCATCTACTACGTGAACGACGTGCCCCACGTGGGCCACGCCTACACCACGATCGCCGCCGACGCCCTCACGCGGGCCCGCCGCCTCGCCGGCCACGACGTCTTCTTCCTCACCGGCACCGACGAGCACGGCCAGAACATCGAGAGGATCGCCCGCGAGAAGGGCATCTCGGAGCAGGAGCACTGCGACCTGGTCTCGGCCGCCTTCCGCGCCCTCTGGGACCGCTACGACGTCCGGTACGACCGCTTCATCCGCACGACCGAGGACGTCCACCGGCGCGGCGTGCTGAAGCTCTGGGAGCGTCTTCGGACGGCGAAGACGCCCGACGGCAGGGACGCCGTCTACCGGGGGAAGTACGCCGGGTGGTACTGCCCGCGCTGCGAGGGCTTCAAGGACGACGAGGAGCTGCTCCAGCCCGGCAACGTCTGCCCCGACCACGAGCGGCCGTGCGAGTGGACGGAAGAGGAGAACTTCTTCTTCCGCCTCTCGGCCTACGAGGACTGGCTCCGGCAGACCATCGAGGCGGACAGCGGGCCGGGCGGCCTGCGGATCCGTCCCGAGTCGCGCCGCAACGAGGTCCTGGGTTTGATCAAGCAGGGCCTCAAGGACTTGAGCGTCAGCCGGGCGCGCGTCAAGTGGGGCATCCCCGTCCCCGAGCAGCCCGACCACGTCCTCTACGTGTGGGTCGACGCCCTCAGCAACTACATCACCGCCCTCGGCTACGCCGACGACGGGGAGGCGTACGGGCGCTACTGGGTTCGGGCCGACGAGCGCCTGCACCTCATCGGCAAGGACATCATCCGCTTCCACTGCCTGTACTGGCCGGCCATCCTCCACGCGGCCGGCCTCCTCCATCCGAGCCGCGAGTTCGCTCAGGGCTTCATCACCAGGGACGGGCGGAAGCTCTCGAAGACGACCGGCAACGTCATCGATCCCGTGGCCCTCGTCGAGCGACTCGGCCCCGACGCCGCCCGCTACTTCCTGCTGCGCGAGGCGCCCTACGGCTCGGACTGGGACTTCACCGACACCGCCTTCGTCGCCCGGTACAACGCCGACCTCGCGAACGACCTCGGCAACCTGGTCTCGCGCGCGCTCACGATGGCCGTCCGCTACGGCGAAGGGAAGGTGCCGGCCCGCTGGGAGCCGCGGGTGGCCGACGGTGGCGGCTCCGCGCAGGCGGTGGAATTCACCGAGACGTTCGCGACCTCGGTCTTCGCGCCGGTCGACGGCCTCGCGGCGAAGGTGCTCGGCCGGTTCGAGGAGATCGACTTCTCGGGCGCGCTCACCGAGATCTGGAGCTTCGTCGGCCAGTTCAACCAGGCGATCGTCCAGGTCGAACCGTGGTCGCTGGCCAAGGACCCCGCCCGCCGGGCCGAGCTCGACGGCTTCCTCTATCGGCTCCTCGAAGGCGTGCGCCTCGTGGCCGTGCTGGCGTCGCCCGTGATGCCGCGCGCGGCCGCGCGCATCTACGCCATGCTGGGGCTCGACGCACCCGAGCCGGGATTCACCCCGGCCGAGCTCGCCTGGGCCCGGCTCCAGCCGGGTCGACCGCTCGGCCCGGTCGCGCCCCTCTTCCCCCGCGTGGAGGGGAACAACGAGAAGGAGAAGACTGTGTCCGAGACGACCCCTCCCGCCCCGAAAGCCGAGCCGGCGTCCTCGACGAAGGCGCCAGCCGCCGTCCCGGTCGGCGACCGCATCGACATCTCCGAGTTCGCGAAGGTGGAGCTGCGGGCGGCGAGGGTGACGTCCGCCGAGAAGGTGAGCGGCTCGAAGAAGCTCGTCAAGCTCCAGGTCGACCTCGGTGACGAGAGCCGTCAGGTCGTGGCCGGGATCGCCGAGTCCTACGCGGCGGAGAGCCTCGTCGGGAAGACGGTCGTCCTGGTGGCCAACCTCAAGCCGGCGAAGCTCATGGGTGTCGAATCGAACGGGATGGTCCTCGCCGGCTCCATCGACGGGAAGGCCGTCCTCTGCACGTTCGACGCCGAGGTGGCGCCGGGCACGAAGGTGAAGTGAAGCGTCGTCTCGTCGCCGCCTGCGGGCTCGTCGTCGCCCTCGGGTGCGGTTGCCCCGGGCGGCCGAAGACGGTCGTCTACGATCTCGCCGCTCGGGTGCCCGTGGCCGAGACCTGGTCCGCGGCCGACGTCCTCCGCTTCGGCACGCCGTCCGCGGAGCCGAGGCTCACCGACGGCTTCTTCCGGGAGGCCGGGGGAGCCGAGGAGCCCTTCCTCTGGGCGAAGGGCGAGGCCGAGGTGGCCTTCCAGTGGGGCGCGGCGCTTCCTCGCGTCGCGATCCTCGACGCGGCTCCCTACCGCGGGGTGAAGGAGCAGTCGGTCGAGGTGCGGCTCAACGGCGCTCCCGTCGAGCGCTTCCGCCTGAACGACGTGCGCCAGCGTTACCGGATCGGCCTTCCCGCGGCCGCCCAGAGGCCGGGCGACAACCGCCTGGGGTTCGTCTTCGCGGCGACCGCTTCGCCGGTCGAGGCCGATCCCAGGAGCCTCGACCGGAGGCAGCTGGCGGCGGCCTTCTACACGCTCGTCACCGGCCCGGCGTCGGACGCGTCTCTCGAGGACCTGCTGAGCCGGAACGCGCCTCGGCCCTTCGCCGCGAGCGAGGGCGGAGGCCTCCCTGGCGTCACCCTGCTCGGCCCCGCGATGATGCGCTTCGCGCTGAAGCTGCCCCCGTCGGCCGAGCTGCGCTTCACGCCGGACCTGCTGCCCGCGGCCCGAGCGGCGGCGGGCCGGGCCTCTTTCCGGGTGACGGTCGAGATGTCGGGGAGCGGCGAGCAGGAAGCCTGGAGCGCCGTGCTCGACGCGCGGTCGAAGCCCGCGGCCGAGCAGTCGATCCTCCTGCCGGGGCGGGCCGGCGACATCGTGCGCGTCGGCCTCGCGGTGGGGGAGGCCGGAGGCCCGCGCTTCGCGTGGGGGCGGTTCGTGGCGCCGCGCGTGCTCGGGAGGGGCGGCAGCGACCCGCTCGAGCCCCTCCCGATCTCGGCCGCGGAGGACGCCCGCGCCGACGGCCTTCGCCAGAAGCTGGCCGCGGCGAACGTCCTCCTCGTCATCCTCGACGCCGGCCGCGCGCCGTCGTTCGGCGCCTACGGATACGGCCGGCCGACGACCCCCGAGATCGACCGGATCGCGCGGGAGGGCGTCGTCCTCGAGCGCGTCTTCACGCCCGCCGTCTACACACTCGGGGCGATGTCGTCGGTGTGGACCTCGCAGTACCCCGACCGGCACCACAGCGAAGTCTCGTTCTCCGCCCGGCTCCCGAAGAGCCGCCTGACCCTGGCCGAGGTCCTCTCGGCCCAGGGGATCCACACCGCGGGCTTCGTCGCGAACCCCGTGGCCGGGCGCCTCTTCGGCTTCGACCGGGGCTTCCAGGATTTCGACGAGGTCTTCCGCACCCTGGGCACCCGCGGCGACGCCTTCCGGAAGGTCCTGCCGCCCTGGCTCGCCGCGAACCGCGAGCGCCGCTTCTTCGCCTACGTCCACTTCCGCGAGCCCCACTTCCCCTACGACCCCGAGCCGCCTTTCGACACGCTCTTCGGGCCCGAGGGGCCGATCTCGAAGGCCGCCCGGCGCGACATGGCCTTCTTCACCGACGTGAACCAGGGACGGCGGGCGTTCAGCCGGGCCGAGCAGGAGCACCTCGTGCGGCTCTACGACGGCAACCTGGCCTTCGCCGACCAGGAGGTCGGAGCGCTGCGGCGGGCGATGGAGAAGGACGGCCTGTGGGAGAGGACGGTCGTGATCGTGGCCGCGGACCACGGCGAGGAGCTCTTCGAGCGGGGCTGGATCGGCCACAACGTCCACCTCTACGAGCCGAGCGTGCACGTCCCCCTGATCGTCCGCTTCCCGACGGCGGCGGGGCTCGCCGGGACGCGCGTCTCTGCCCTCGCCGACCTGCTGGACCTCGCCCCCACGATCGCCGACGTGATGGGCGCCCGGGGGAAGGGAGGCTCGGACCGCGAGTTCCAGGGCCGGAGCCTGCTGCCCGTGATCCTGGGCGCCCCTGGGAAGGCCGCCGTCCTCTCGCGCACCGTCTGGGACCGCCCGCGCTACGCGCTGCGCGACGAGCGGTACAAGTACGTCTACTACACCCAGACCGGCGAGGAGTGGCTGTACGACCTCCAGTCGGACCCGGGCGAGTCCAGGGATGTCGGCCCCGTGGAGCCGCTCCGGGCCGCATACTATCGCCAGGCGCTCCACGCGTGGACCCTCAAGCTCGCGCGCCGACCCGTCGCCTCCGAGCAGGCCGAGGTCTCCCGCGAGCAGTGCGAGAACCTCAAGGCCCTCGGCTACGTCCAGAGCGAGTGCCGCTGAGCAGCCGCCAGGCCGCGGTGGGGCACGGGGAGGCTGCCCGCGGCGAGGCCGCCGAGCCGGTGGAAGAGGACGCCCGGGAAGGGGTTGGCGCTCATGAGCGCCGCTCGATGTGGAACACCTCCCGCAGCTCGGCCGAGACCGGGCTCGAGTCGGGGTTCGACGGCATCAGCTCGCTCATGTGCCGCCACCACCTCCGGCAGACGTCCGTCGACGCGACCGCCGCCCAGCGCTCCTCGCTCTCGATCTCGGCGTAGGCGAAGAGCTCGCTCGCCGCCGGATCCAGGTAGATCGAGTAGCTCGTCACGCCGTGGGCGAGGAGAGTGTCCTCGAGTTCTCGCCAGATCGGGTCGTGCCGGCGGGCGTACTCCGCGTGCCGGTCGGCGTGCACGGACATCTTGAAGGCCTTGCGGATCACAAGTGGCTCCCCCCGGGCCGCGTCCGGCCTCGCGTGCGGCGCCCGTTGATCCTAGACGATTTCCGCCCGGGTCCGCCGCGACGCGGACAGGTCCCGCGGGACGGACGGCCGGGCACCGACTCGCGGTGAGGCCGGCGTTCGGAGTACAACCTTCCCTTGAAGCGGCTGGTCTTCTCGAGGAGCCCGAGCATGTCGACGCCACGACCGGGATCAGGACTCGTGCCGGCGGTCTTCCCCTGGCTCTTGCTGCTCCTGGCCGGCTCGTCACCGCTGGCTTTCGCGGCCGATCCGCAGGCGCCCGTCCGGGTGACGGGCCTGCGGACGGAGTACAAGGAGAACCCGCTGGGGATCGACGCCGGGCGACCCCGCCTGAGCTGGCGCATCGAGGCGAACGGGCGCGGGGTCGTCCAGTCGGCCTACGAGATTCGGGTGGAGCGGAGCGCGCCTGGCCTCGGGGCGAAGGGCGACTCGTTGTGGGACTCCGGCAGAGTGGCGTCGGACGAGTCGATCCTGAGGCCCTACGAGGGCCCCTCCCTGCGGTCGCGAGAGAGGTGCACCTGGCGGGTTCGGGTGTGGGACGGGAGCGGGAGGGCCTCGGCCTGGAGCGCGGCGGCGTGGTGGGAGATGGGGCTCCTCGAGCCGTCGGACTGGAAGGCGAGCTGGATCGAGCCGGCGCTGCCCGAGGACGTGACGAGGTCGGGGCCGGTGCCGATGCTCCGCCGGGTGTTCGAGCTCCGAGGTGCGGTGGCGCGGGCGCGAGCGTACGTGACGAGCCACGGGCTCTACGAGATGTACCTGAACGGCCGCCGGGTGGGCGACCAGGTCTTCACGCCCGGGTGGACGAGCTACGGCAAGCGCCTGCAGTACCAAACGTACGACGTGACGGCGCTCGTGAAGGAGGGAGAGAACGCGGTCGGCGTTGAGCTCGGCAACGGATGGTACCGCGGCAACCTGCCGGGCGGCATCGACCGGCGGAACGTGTACGGCGAGCGGCTGGCCCTCCTGCTGCAGATCGAGGTGGCCTTCGCGGACGGCCGGACGGAGATCGTGGGGACGGATCAGGGCTGGAGGGCATCGACCGGTCCCATCCTGATGTCCGAGATCTACCACGGCGAAACGTACGACGCGCGCCTGGAGAAGCCGGGGTGGGCGGCGCCGGGGTTCGATGATCGGGGGTGGTCGGCCGTGCGGGTTGCCGACTATCGCAAGGACCTCCTCGTCGCTCCGGCCGGCCCTCCGGTCAGGAGGATCCAGGAGCTGAAGCCGGTCGGGGTCCTGAAGACTCCCGGGGGGGACACCGTCTTCGACATGGGCCAGAACATGGTCGGATGGGTGCGGCTCGAAGTGCAGGGGCCCGCCGGCACCCTCGTCACGCTGCGCCACGCCGAGGTGCTGGACAAGCAGGGCAACCTCTATACGGAGAACCTGCGCGCGGCGAAGGAGACGATCCGGTACACGCTGAAAGGCGGCGGGCCGGAGACGTTCGAGCCGCACTTCACCTTCCAGGGGTTCCGCTACGTGGCCGTGGACGGCTACCCGGGTGAGCCGGCTCGAGACGCCCTGACCGGGGTGGTCGTCCACTCGGACATGGTGCCGACGGGTGAGTTCCAAACGTCGAAGCCGCTCGTCAACCAGCTCCAGCACAACATCGTCTGGGGGCAGAAGGGGAACTTCCTCGACGTGCCGACCGACTGCCCGCAGCGGGACGAGCGGCTGGGTTGGACCGGGGACGCGCAGGTCTTCTCGTCGACCGCCGCCTTCAACATGGACGTGGCCGGCTTCTTCACCAAGTGGCTGCGGGACCTGGCGGCGGACCAGTTCGAGGACGGGAGGGTCCCCCACGTGGTCCCGAACGTCCTGACCCGCCCGGGCAACCCCGCCGCCGGCTCGGCCGGCTGGGCCGACGCCGCGGTGATCGTCCCGTGGAACCTGTACCTCGCGTACGGGGACCGGCGGATCCTGGAGGACCAGTACGACAGCATGGCCCGCTGGGTCGAGTACGAGCGCCTCCGCGCGGGCGACGGCTTCGTCTGGAGGGGCGACTTCCACTTCGGCGACTGGCTGGCCTACGCGGCCCCGAGCCGTGAGGCCCGCAGCTACCCCGGGGCCACCACCGGGAAGGACCTCATCGCGACGGCGTTCTTCGCCCACTCGACCGACCTGCTGCAGCGCGTCGCCCTCGTCTTGGGGAAGAGGGAGGACGCCGCCCGCTACGGCGAGCTGCGGGCGCGCATCAAGAGCGCCTTCGGCGACGAGTTCGTGAGCTCGCGGGCGCGCGTCGGCGAGAACACGCAGACCGCCTACGTGCTGGCCCTCCACTTCGACCTGCTGCCCGACGAGCTTCGGCCGGCCGCGGCGAAGCGCCTGGCCGAGGACATTCGGGAGCGGAAGCACCTGACGACCGGCTTCCTCGGCACGCCCTCTCTCTGCCACGCCCTCAGCCGCTTCGGCTACCTGGACGAGGCATACCTGCTCCTCAACCGCGAGGAGTACCCGTCGTGGCTCTACCCGGTGAAGCAGGGCGCCACCACGATCTGGGAGCGTTGGGATAGCCAGAAGCCGGACGGCACCTTCCAGGACAGCTCGATGAACTCCTTCAACCACTACGCCTACGGCGCGATCGGCGACTGGATGTACCGGGTGATGGCCGGCCTCGAGACCGACGAGGCGGCGCCCGGCTACAAGCACGTCCTCGTCCAGCCCCGGCCGGGCGGCGGATTCACGAGCGTGAAGGCCAGCCACGAGACGTCGTACGGCAGGGTGAGCTCGTCCTGGACGCTCGAGGGAGATCGCTTCGTGCTCGCGGTCGCCATCCCGCCGAACACCCGGGCCAGCGTGCGCCTGCCGGGCGCCCGACTTGCCGACGTGACCGAGAGCGGACGGCCGCTCGCCGGCGCGAACGGGATCGCTGGCCAGAGGCAGGACGGCGACGTCGTGCGAGTGGAGGTCGGTTCGGGCGAGTACCGGTTCGCCTACCCGACGGCACGCCGGTGAGCCTCGACCGAAGACGTCGTCACACTGGAGGCCACGGACAGGACGGCGACGTCACGACGGCGGGCACCACCGATCGCAACCTGTGGCGCCGCTCGCTCGGCGCCCTGGTCGCGGTCGTGACGGCCGTGGGGCCCGCCCGCGCCCAGGATCCGCCGACGAAGCTGACGGTCCCGTGGGCCAAGGTGGCCCGGGTCTCGAGAACGACGCCCACGCTGCAGGTCGTCGTGAACCCACCCCTGCGGCGGGGTCACCCCGTCCACGACGGCGCGTTCCGGGCCCTGCGCGACCTGCAGGCCGACTACGTCCGCTACGTGCCCTGGCTGCCGTACCCGAGGTTGGGTGTCGCCGAGCTCGAGCCCCCGAAGGACGGAAAGACCTCCTGGGACTTCTCGCTCATCGACCCCATGACGATCGACTTCCTGGAGGCCACGAAGGGCCACCCGGTGGTCCTCAACTTCAGCACGATCCCGCAGTGGATGGTGAGGTCGTCGCCGCCGGTCGGCTATCCCGCCGATCCCGACCAGCCGGTCTGGGACTACACGCAGGGAAACGACCTCCGCGACCCGACCTTCGAGGAGGTCGGGGGCTACTACGCGCGCCTCCTCGGCTGGTACACGCAGGGGGGCTTCACCGACGATCTCGGCCAGCGGCACGAGTCCGGCCACCACTACGCGATTCCGTACTGGGAGGTGCTGAACGAGCCCGACCTCGAGCGCGACTTCACGCCCGAGGCCTACACCCGCCTCTACGATGCCGTAGTCCGGGCGATGCTTCGCGTCCAGCGGACGACGAAGTTCGGCGGCGTCTCGCTCGCCTACCCCGCCCGGCAGCCGCGCTTCTTCGAGTACTTCCTGGACCAGAGGAACCACGCGCCCGGCATCCCGATCGACTTCGTCAGCTACCACTTCTACGCCGTGCCCGCCGCGGACGAGCCGCCGGAGGTGCAGCCTTACACGTTCTTCGCCCAGGCCGCCGGCTTCCTGGGCGTCGTCCGGTACGTCGAGGCGATCCGTGAACGCCTGTCGCCGGCGACGAAGACGATGATCAACGAGATCGGCACCATCGCCGCCGAGGACCTCGGGCAGGGCCAGCCCGGCTACGCCTCGAAGCCCATCCCTGCGTCGTACTGGAGCCTGTCGGGCGCGGTCTATGCCTACCTCTTCGGCGAGTTGACGCGCATGGGAATCGACGCGGCAGGGGAGTCGCAGCTCGTGGGCTATCCGACGCAGTTCCCGAGCGTGAGCCTGGTGGAGTGGGAGAGGGGCACGCCCAACCCGCGCTACCGCGTACTGGAGCTGATCGCCCGCCGAATCGGACCCGGGGACGGCGTGGTCGACATGCCGGCGAGTCCCGGCGGCTCGTCCGGGACCGTCTACGCCCAGGGCTTCGTCAAGCCCGACGGGAAGAGGCGGCTCCTGCTCGTCAACACGCGCGACCGTGTGGCCTCGGTCGTCGTCGCGGGGGCGAGCGGCGGGGAGGTCGAGTACGTAGACCAGACGACCGGGTTCGGGCCGGCGGCTTCGGCCCGCCTCGAGGGCGACAATGTCGCCCTCAACGGACTGGCGGTGGCTGTGGTGACGCTGCCGTAGGACGACCGGCCGAGGAAGGGCATGGCGACGGCGGTCGCCTCGGTGCGTCGAGCGAGGCTGGGGCGCCGTCTTTCGGAGGCCCAATGAGCACTGAACGAGAGCGGTTCACCCACGTCCGGTACCTTTGGCGGGACGAGGAGGCGGGGAAGCTGAGCCGGGTGGACCGCCTCGTATACCGGTCCAACGCCCTCGGCGCCGACCTCACGCTCACGAACACCGGGGGAGGCAACACCTCGTCGAAGCTCGCGGAGCGGGACCCTCTCACCGGCGAGAGCGTGGAGGTGCTCTGGGTCAAGGGTTCCGGCGGAGACCTGAGGACGTCGAGCAGGGACGGCTTCGCCTCGCTCTACGCGGAGAAGGTGCGGGCGATGAAGCCGCTCTACCTGGCCCGCCGAGACCGGGGCCCGAAGACGAAGGCCGAGGACGAGATGTACGACCTCTACCGCCACTGCGTCTTCGGCCTGAACCCGCGCGCGTGCTCGATCGACACTCCCCTCCACACCTTCGTCCCCTACCGGCACGTGGACCACCTGCATCCGAACGCGGCGATCGCGATCGCCGCCTGCGAGGACCAGGAGCGCCTCTGCCGCGAGGTCTACGGGGACGAGGTGATCTACGTCCCCTGGCAGCGACCGGGGTTCGACATCGGGCTCCGGATCGAGGCGCTCATCCGGGAGAACCCCGAGGCGAGGGGCGTGCTCCTGGGTCACCACGGGATGAGCTCGTGGAGCGACGACGACAAGACCTGCTACGAGACCGCCCTCGAGATCGTGGACCGGGCGGCGGCGTACATCGAGGCGCACGACCGCGGGGAGCGGACGTTCGGGGGACAGAGGTGCGCGGCCCTCGGGGAGGAGCAGCGGCGTCGGTTGATCGCCGAGGTCATCCCGTGGCTGCGGGGGCGGGTCTCGGCCGACCGCCGCGTCGTGGGGACGGTCCAGGACGACCCGAAGATGCTGCGCTTCACGGGCAGTGTCGACGGCCCGAGGCTCGCGAACCTGGGCACCTCCTGTCCCGACCACTTCCTGCGCACGAAGATCAAGCCCCTCTTCGTCGACTGGGATCCCGGGACGCGCGACGTCGGCGCGCTGAAGGGGCTGCTCGACGCGGGCCTCGATCAGTACCGCCGCGACTACGCGGCCTACTACGAGGCCTGCCGGCGGCCCGACTCCCCTCCGATGCGCGACCCGAACCCGACCGTCGTCCTCGTCCCGGGGCTGGGGATGATCGCCTGGGGCAAGACGAAGAGCGAGTCGCGGGTCACGGCCGAGTTCTACAACTGCGCGATCGAGGTCATGCGCGGCGCAGAGGCCATCGACCGCTACGAGGCCATGGACCCCCAGGAGGCCTTCGACATCGAGTACTGGTCGCTCGAGGAGGCGAAGCTCCGGCGGCTGCCGCCCGAGAAGGAGCTGGGCCGGCGGATCGTCGCCGTCGTGGGCGCCGGCTCCGGCATCGGCAAGGCCGCCGCCCACCGGCTGGTCGAGGAGGGCGCGCACGTCGTGTGCGTGGACCGCGCGGCCTCGGCCGCCGACGCGACGGCGAAGGAGATCGTCGCCCGGTTCGGGGAGGGCATCGGGGTGGCCGGGACCGGCGTCAGCAACTGCGGCCCCGCGACCTCCCTGAGCTGCGACGTGACCGACCGCGAGAGCGTCGTGGGGATGCTCAGGGAGGTGCTGCTGGCGTACGGCGGCCTGGACTCGGTGGTGGTGACGGCGGGCGTGTTCGTGCCCCCGGACGAAGAGGGCCGCATCCCGGACCGTCACTGGTCGCTCACCTTCGGCGTCAACGTCACCGGGGCCTACATCCTCGCCGACGAGGCCAACCGGGTCTTCAGACGGCAGGGCCTGCCGGCCAGCGTGGTCCTCACCACGAGCGCCAACGCGGTGGTGGCCAAGAAGGGAAGCCTCGCCTACGACACGAGCAAGGCGGCGGCCAACCACCTCGTGCGCGAGCTGGCCGTCGAGATGGCGCCGCTCGTCCGGGTCAACGCGGTGGCCCCCGCCACCGTGGTGAGGGGGAGCACGATGTTCCCCCGCGAGAGGGTCGTCGCGTCCCTCGCGAAGTACGGGATCCCGTTCGCGGAAGGGGACGAGACCGAGGCGCTGCGGGAGAAGCTCGCGACGTTCTACGCCGAGCGCTCGCTCACGCGGTCGCCGATCGAGCCCGAGGACCAGGCGGAGGCGATCCTCCTTCTCGTCTCGGACCGGCTGTCGAAGACGACCGGCCACGTCCTCCCCGTCGACGGCGGCCTGCCCGACGGGTTCCTGAGGTAGACACACTTCCCGGGCCGCCACCGATCGCCGGCCCTCACGGTTTCCCTCGGCGGGCGCTCCTGCTGCTTCGCCGGGCAGTGGTCTCCCTCTCGATCCGCCGCCGGAGCGAATCCGGCGCGGTCAGGAAGTAGGCGGCGAACGCGAGGTCCTTGACCGCCCGCCAGTCGACTCGCCGGGTGTCGAGCCTCAGTCCCACCCAGCCCCTCGGCCCGACGTACGGCGGAACGAAGTACCTCTCCGGGTCCTCGCCCACGAGGCGGCCCTGCTCGCCCGGCGGGGCCTTGCACCAGAACGCGATCCGCCCGTCGCCGTGGTGGTCGCAGGTGTAGTAGGCGAAGATCCTCTTCCGCACCTTGAACGAGAGGTGCTGCGTGCCGGCGCTCTCCGCCTCCGCCTCCGGCAGGGCGCGGCAGAGCGCGACGAGCCGCATTCGCCGGCCCGCAACGTCGGGCGATCCGTCCACGGGGCTCACGCTCGCTCCTCGGCGACCAGCATAACTCGGCCGAGGGAGGCAGCGGGCCCTCCGCGACCTCGTTCAGATCTCCCTCGAACCCCAGAAGGACCGGATGCTCTTCCACTCCGCGAGCTGGGGCTTCGCGAACGTCCGGCGCACGCTCTCGATCGGCGCCCCCCGCACCTCGATCTGGTCGAGCGAGGCCGGGTGGAGGCCGGCCCGGGCCGCCCAGGCGAACGTAGGCACTTCCGCGGGCGCGAAGCCCATGACGCTCGCCGCCACCATGTCGGTCGCGACCGGGTTCTCTCCCGCCACGATCACGTCCATCTTCACGAGCGGGCCGAGGGACGGCCCGTTGCCCTCCATCGCCATGGACCCGTCCACCACGACGAGCCCGAGCTTGCTCGCCCGCACCATGTCGACGACCACCGCGGAGGCCCCCGTCGGCTCGATCCGGGCCGCCTCGTCGTGCATGTGCCCGCGGACGGACTGGTACACCGTCCCCGGGAAGAGCCCGACCAAGTTCTTCATGCCCAGGGTCACCGTCGCCAGCTGGTGCGTCTTCATCATCGGAACGGAGCAGAGGAGGTCCGTCTCCACCACCGACCGGTGGACCGTGACGGTGTCGAAGACGAAGGCGCCCGGGACCTTCACGTCGACGAGCTCGCCCGAGTGCAGGTTCACGAGCGGCACGCGCGCGGCCTTCGCGAGCTCTGCGTAGCCGAGCTGCTCGAAGACCTGCTGCTGCATCGGGTCGAGGATGTCGCGCCGGCGCGTGCGGAAGACCTCCGTCCCCTTTGCGTTGAAGCCGGTCACGGCGGCGGAGCCCTCGCCGATCGACACCTCCTTCCCCGCTTCCTTCGCCAACCGCGCGAGCGCCCGGACGACTTCGGGTTTCGTGGTCGCGTGCCGCTGGTCGAAGACGAGGTTCGGCTTGAGCAGGATCGTGTTCTTGCCCTTCATGACGCGACCGATGCCTCCGAGCAGCTCGATCGCCTCCTCGACGGCGGCGTCGATCCGGTCGTTCCGGATGCGTACGATGCCGACGATCGGTCTCGGCAACGCCTCGGCGGCCGCGACCCTGCGGGCGGCGAGCGCAGCGACGCCGGTCAGCAGGAACTCCCTCCGGTTCACCCCTTCGAGCGCCATTCGGTTCCTCCAGGGGATCCTACGAATTCGCGGGGGAAAGGGACGAGTGAAGGAGGCTGTCGCGAGCGAAAGGGACGTGGGGGAGGAGACCGGATCGTTCGGCTGAACCAGCGCGTCGATTCGAGAGGTGGCGACCCGGAGAGCGGTCTGCCGGCCCGCACGAGGGCTTTCGGAATCAGGAGCCGCCGGCCGTCCCTTCTGGCCGCGACCGTGCGTCGCGGAGGCCCATGGCCACGAAGAGCCCGGCCAGGATGGCTCGGGGCGTCGGGGGACAGCCGGGCACGTAGACGTCCACCGGGAGGACGCGGTCGACGCCCCCGAGCGACGCGTAGGTCCCCTCGCCGAAGATCCCGCCCGTACAACCGCAGGCCCCCACCGCCACCACGACCCGTGGCTCCGGGGTCGCCTCCAGCGTGCGCCGCAGCGCGATCTCCATGTTCCGGGTCACGGGCCCGGTCACGAGCAGGAGGTCCGCGTGCCGGGGGCTGGCCACGAAGTGGATGCCGAACCGCTCCAGGTCGAACACCGGGTTGGCGGTGGCGGCGATCTCGAGCTCGCACCCGTTGCAGCTCCCCGCGTCCACCTGCCGCACGTGGAGCGAGCGGCCGAAGCGGCCCCGGATCCTCTTCGCCAGGGCCTCCGCCGACTGCGCGAGCGACGGTCCCGGTGCGCCCTCCTCGCCCCGGAAGGCCGCGCGGCCCGTCACCGGGTCGACGTCGAAGGTGGCTCGGCGGGTGAGCTGCCCGCGGGTGTAGGCCACGAGCTCGTGGTCGCTACCCGCGGCGATGACCCCCTCCGGGCACGTGCGGATGCACTCGCGGCAGCCGATGCAGGCCCCGTAGGCGAGCGAGAACCGGCGCGCGGCCTCCGTGCCCGGTGCCGTCCCCTCGAGCGGACCGTGCGAGATCGCGCCGGTCGGGCACGCGCGCGCGCAGTCGCCGCAGGCGGTGCAGCGGGCGAAGTCGACGACGGGGAAGCCCGGATGGAGGCGGGGAGCGAGGGGACTCGCGTCCGTGACGATCCCCGTTCGGACGCTCCGGGCCAGGATCCTGAACACGCGATCCCCCTCGTCCCTACCGGTCGTTGCCCGAGTACGACAGGTTGAAGCTCTTGTTGATCACCGGGAAGTCCGGAATGATGTTGCCGGGCACCGCCCGCGCGAGGCCGGGCCAGTTCCGGGAGCTGGGGTCGGTCACCTTGACGCGCGCGAGCGCGCCGGACGCGTCCGTCTCCACGAAGTGGAGGCAGGGGCCGCGCCAGCCCTCGGCCCAGCCCAGCGCCGCGGAGAAGGGCGGCAGCGCGGCCGGTGCCGGAGCGTGCGCCGGGCCCTCCGGCAGGGCCTCCAGCGCCTGGGCGAGGATCTCGATCGACTGCTGCACCTCCCTCGCTCGCACCATCAGCCGGGCCCGCACGTCCCCGCCTTCCTCGACCGGCACCTCGAAGCGCAGCGCGTCGTAGGCGTCGTGGGGGTGGTCGCGGCGCAGGTCCTCGTCGATGCCGGAGGCCCGGGCAGCGAGGCCGGCGACGCCCAGGTCCCGTGCCGCCTCCTTTGGCAGCGTTCCCGTGCCGTCGACGCGGTCCGTGAAGCTGCCCGAGTCGATCAGGAGGGTCACGAGCGACTCGACGTCGGCCTTCAGCCGCCCGAGGTGGGCGAGGAGCTCGTCGCGGCCCGCGGACGAGAGGTCGGCCTTCACGCCGCCGACCGCGATCGTGCCCCGGAGGAGACGCGAGCCGAAGATCCGCTCGTGGAGCGACACCAGGCGCTCGCGCAGGAGCTGGGCGTGGGCAGCGGGAACGGCGAAGGCCACGTCCGTGGCGATCGCTCCGATGTCGGCGGTGTGGTTGTAGATCCGCTCGAGCTCGAGCAGAACGACCCGCAGGTACCGTGCCCGAGGCGGCGGCTCGTTGCCGGTGAGCCGCTCGATGGCATGGACGAAGGCGAGGGCGTGGCCGACCGCCGTGTCGCCGGAGATGGACTCGGCGAGGAAGACGCCGTGGCGCCACGGCAGCCGCTCGAAGCGCTTCTCGATGCCCTTGTGGACGTAGAAGAGCCGGAGCTGGAGGTAGAGGACGGGCTCGCCCGCGACCCCGAAGCGGAAGTGGCCGGGCTCGATGATGCCGGCGTGCACCGGCCCCACCGGGACGTGGAAGACCCCCTCGCCGGTCACGGGCCGGAAGGGGTGCGGCTCGCCCTCGACGCGCGGCACCTGCCGGTCGTCCGGGAAGTCCTTGCGGAGGGCCCATTCCCCCTCCGGCCAGTCGTCGTGGAGACTGACGCGGGTGGGGTTGGGGTGACCCTCGGGGACGAGGCCGAACGTGTCCATGACCTCCCGCTCGAACCAGTTCGCCGACGGGTGCTTCGCGGCGATCGACGGGAAGCGGGGGTGAGCGGGGTCGACGCGGGTCGAGACCCGCAGGAACGTGCGGTGGCGCGGGAGGAGCCACACGTGGTGCAAGGCGTAGGCGGCCTGCCACGCCCGCTCGTCGCTGGCGAAGACCGAGGCGAGGCGGGCGCCGAGGCCTCCCACGAGGCGGTCCGCCGCCTCGGGCAGCGCGTAGGGCGGGACGTCGGCCCGCAGCTCGCCCGGGCGCGGCTCGCCGACGACGCCGGGGGGCAGCCCCAGGGCTTCGGAGGCGGCGCTGCAGGCGGAGCTCATGCCGCCTCCACGACCCGGACGGCCGCGCGGATGAGAGCGAGCAAAGCGTCCGGCAGGTAGAACGCGGAGACGATGGCCGCGACCGCGGCGACGAGGCTCGCGCCCATCGCGAGGTCGAGCCTCTCCGGGAGGACCGGCCGGTCGGCCGGCCTCGCGTCGGGGCCGAGGGTCAGGCGGCCCACCTGGTAGAGGAAGCCGCAGAAGAGCACGACGAGCGCGGAGAGGAAGACCGCGACCGCCGCGACGTGCGCGCCGGCGAAGCCGGCCCGGAGGATTGCCATCTCGCTCCAGAAGAGGCCGAAGGGTGGCGAGCCCGTCACCATGAGCGTTCCCAGGAGCAGCAGGCCGCTCGCGAGAGGCGTGCGGCCGAGCGTTCCCCCGCCGATCGCGTCGAGGTCGGAGGAGCGGTGGAGCTGGGCGAGCGTCCCCGCGGCGAAGAAGGCGACCGGCTTGGCGAACGCGTGGTAGGTCATGTGGAGGAACGCCCCGAAGACCGCCGCCTCCCCGCCGAGGCCGAGCCCGATCGCGACGATCCCCACGTGCTCGACGCTCGAGTACGCGAGCAGGCGTTTCAGGTTCCACTGGATGAGCACGAACGGCATGGCGACGAGCAGCGAGAGGAGGCCGAGGCCGAGGAGGAGGCGGGACGAGAACTCCGGCCCGAGCACCGCTCGGGACACGAGGTGGACCCTGACGAGCGCATAGAGCGCGCTGTTCATCATCCCCACCGCCATCAGCACCCCCGCCGGCGACGGCGCCTCGCGGTACGCGTCGGGCTTCCAGGTGTGCATGGGGGCGAGCCCTGCCTTCGTCCCGTAGCCGATCACCAGGAAGACGACCGCGAGCTTCACCGTGAACGGGTGGAGGGCCCGGGCGTGCGCCATGAACGCGGTCCAGTCGAGGCCGGAGGTCTCCTCGCCCAGAGCACCCCCGCTCGCGGCGAAGAGGAGCACCGTCCCGAGGAGCGCGAAGGCGAGGCCCACGCTGCCGAGGACGAGGAACTTCCACGCCGCCTCCAGCGACGTGTCGCGGTTCTGGAACGCCACGAGGAAGACGGAGGCGAGGGTCGTCGCCTCGACCGCGATCCACAGGGCGCCGAGGTTGTTCGACGAGGCGACGAGGAGCATCGCCGCGACGTAGGCGGGCACGAGGGCGACGAGCTCCGTGCGCCGCCTGGCCGACAGGAAGCCCGAGCGCTCGTTGCGCTCGAGGTAGCCGACGGAGTAGAGGCCCGCCAGCAGGCCGACGAAGGCGGTGAGCACGAGGACGAGGGCCGAGAGCCCGTCCACCCGCAGCGCCGACCCGAAAGCCACGGGCGTGTCGCCGGCGAGGTACCGTCCGGCCGTCGCCAGGGACAGGGCGAAGGTGGCGCCGAGGCCGCCGACGAGGACGGCCTCCTTGGGCCGACGCGGCCCGGGGAGGGCTCCCACGGCGGCGGTGACGAGGGGAGCGGCGACGGTCGCGACGAGCAGGTTCAAGGTCAGCCCCTGAGGCTCGAGAGGCGGCTCGTGTCCATGGACTCGAAGCGGTCCACGATCCGGTTGACGAGGGTGCCGAGGACGAGCACGGCGAGGATCACGTCGAACGAGATGCCCAGCTCGACGACGAGGGGCATGCCGACCGTGGCCCCCACGGCGGCGAGGAAGACGGCGTTCTCGAGGGTGAGGAGGGCCAGGATCTGGGTGATCGCCTTCCTCCGTGTCGCCATCAGGAAGAGGCCGACGAGGACCATGGAGAGCGCGACGCCGACGACCTGGTGGGGGACCCCCTGCCGCGCCGCGGCCATGCCGACGCTCAGTCGGTAGCCGACGACGGTGAGGCCGAGGCACAAGATCAGCGACGCTGGGACGTTGAGATAGGGCTGGATCTCGCGCCGGATGCCGACCCGATCGATGACCCGCAGCAGGAACCAGGGGATGAGGGCCGCCTTGAGGACGAGCGTGAGCACGGCGGTCACCAGCAGGTGCGAGCGGTGGCCGGCCAGACCGAGGGCCCCGGCCAGCACGCCGAGCAGCAGCGACTGGACGCCGTAGAGGCGTATGGCGACGACGAGCGCCTTCTGGCCGACCATCAGGAGGACGCTCACCAGCATCCCCGCCGCGCACAGGATCACGAAGTCCTGGACCATCCCCGCCTCTCCTAGAAGAACCGCATGGCCAGGGCGAGGAACCCGAGGCCGAGCGCCACCGCCATCAGCTCGGGGACGCGGAAGAAGCGCAGCTTGGCGTTCGTCGACTCGACGAGCACGACCAGGAAAGCGAGGGCGAGAACCTTCGCCGCGAAGGCTGCGAGCCCGACGGCGAGAGCGGTCGGGGCGAGGCTCGTCGCGACGCCGATCGGGAGGAAGAGCCCGGCCAGGAGGGTCAGGAAGAGGAGCTCCTTCACCGCGGAGCCCCACTCGACGAGGGCGAGGTCCGCACCGGAGTACTCGAGCACCATGGCCTCGTGGATCATCGTGAGCTCGAGGTGGGTGGCGGGGTTGTCCACGGGCACGCGTCCCCCCTCGGCGAGGAGCACGATGAAGAGGGCAGCCGCCGCCAGGACGGCGCTCGGGTGGATCGAGACCCCGCGCTCGGCGGAGCGGCGCACGAGCTCGCCGAGGTTCAGCGATCCCGCGGAGAGGCCGGCGGTGAAGAGGGCCAGCATCAGGGCGGGCTCGGCCAGCGCCCCCACCGTCATCTCGCGGCTCGCCCCCATGCCCCCGAACGGGCTCCCCGTGTCGAGAGCGGCCGTGGCCAGAGCGAAGCGGCCGAGGGCGAGGAGGGCGACGAGGAGGAGGACGCCGCCCGCGGCCTCGAGCGGAGCGAACGCGACCGCCGCCGGCACGAGGGCGGTGGCCGCGACCATGCTCGCGAAGTAGACCCGGGGCCCGGCCGCGAACACCCACGACGCCGTGGTCGACCGCATGCGCTCCTTGCCCAGCAGCTTGACGAGGTCGAAGAAGGGCTGGAGGAGCCGCGGCCCCTCGCGGATCTGGAACGCCGCCTTCGCCTTCCGGACGAGCCCGCGCAGCACGGGGGCGAGGAGCAGGAAAGCGACGGCCTGGGCCACGGCGGCGAGCGCGAGCGCCCCCACGTTCGTCGTCGACGGGCTCATCCCCGCCACCAAAGGAGGACG
Organism: Vicinamibacteria bacterium; assembly: GCA_035577965.1. Taxonomy (GTDB): domain Bacteria; phylum Acidobacteriota; class Vicinamibacteria; order Fen-336; family Fen-336; genus DATBSL01. Next base: position 109,397 of record DATJYX010000087.1, read on the forward strand.
ACGAGGAAGAGGAGGAGCGCCATCACGTAGCCGAGATACGCGTGGAGGCTCCCGGCCTGGATGACGCGCAGCCGCCCCGCGAGGGTCAGCAAGCCCCGCGTCAGGGGACGGTAGACGAAACGTTCGAAGGTCGGCTCGACCTCGGAGCGGTAACGGACTTCACTGGCGTAATAGGGCGCCGTCTCGAGCGTCGAGACCTCGCGGGTCGGCCGGTAGATCGCACCGAAGATCATCATGAGGGGCTTCGAGAAGGCGGTCGCGGTGTACTCCGCCTCCGCCGTCAGCTCGCCGCCGCATCCCCACGTCGCGGCGGGCCGGCGAGCGAAAGCAGCCCGGGCGGCGAGCACTGCCGCGAGACCCAGGGAGACGGCGAAGGCCGCGGCGGCGAGAGGCAGGGACAGGGTGTCGAAGCGGCCCGCCACGGGAGCGATCCGGAAGAGGCTCGCTTCCAGGCCGCCCGTCCCCGGCGGCGCCCCCACGAGGGACCCGGCGAGTCCGACGAGCCGCGAGACGATCGGTCCGGGAACGAGCCCGATCGCGAGGCAGAGCAGGGCCAGGCCGGCCTGTGGGGCGAGCATCAGCGGGCCGGTCTCCCGCGCCTCGGCCGCGCCCTTGCCGCGCGGCAGGGCCAGGAACGTGACGCCGAACGCCTTCACGAAGCACGCCGCCGCGAGGGCCGTGGTGAGGCCGAGGAGCGCCCCGCCGATCGGGAACACGACGCGGACGAACGTGTCGCTCGAGGAGTGGAAGCCGAGAAGCAGGGACTGGAAGACGAGCCACTCGCTCACGAAGCCGTTCAGGAAGGGCAGCCCGGAGATGGCCATGGCCCCGAGGAGGAAGAAGCCGGCCGTCCAGGGCATGCGTCGGGCGAGGCCGCCCAGGTGCTCGATGTTGCGGGTGCCGCTCTCCGCGACGACCGCCCCGGCGCCGAGGAAGAGGAGCCCCTTGAAGAGCGCGTGGTTCAGGACGTGGAGGAGCGAGGCCCCGAGGGCGAGGGTCGCGAGGCCGGGCCGGCCGAGCGAAAGGGCGACCATCCCGACCCCGGCAGCCACGAGAATGATGCCGACGTTCTCGATGCTGTGGTAGGCGAGCAGCCGCTTGAGGTCGTGCTGCGTGAGCGCGTAGAGGACGCCCAGCAGCATCGACACCGCGCCGAGGGCGAAGACGACACCGCCCCACGCGAGTGGCGGCAGGCCGAGTCCCGCGACGCAGACCCGGAAGACGCCGTAGATCCCGGTCTTGATCAGCACGCCCGACATGAGGGCGGAGATCGGGCTCGGGGCCGCGGGGTGCGCCTCCGGGAGCCAGACGTGCAGCGGGATCACCCCGGCCTTGACGCCGAACCCGGCGAGGAAGAGGAGAAACGCCGCATCGCGAGACGGGAGCGCCGCCGCCCGGGGCCCGAGGATGTCCGCGAAGGCGACGGACGGGGCACCCGCGGCGAGGAGGAAGAATCCGGCCACCAGGCCTCCGGTGCCCACGTGGGAGAGGGCGAGGTAGAGGAAGGCGCCGCGGCGCGCCGCCGGCTCCTCGTGCTCGGTCGCCACCAGAGCGGCGGTCGCGAGGGTCATGAGCTCCCAGCCGAGCAGGAACCCGATCGCTCCGTCCGCCACGAGGACCGTCTCGACCGCGCCCAGGAGCACGTTCAAGGCGACGCCAACGAACACGACCCGTCCCGGGGTCGAGCGCGCGAAGTAGCCGACGCCGTACACGGCGACCGCGATGCCGAGGATCGCGAGGACGACGAGGAAGAAGCCCGAGAGCGCGTCGACGGAATAGCCGAGGCTCTGGCCCGAGGCCTCGTGGGCGACGAGGCGGCCTCGCAGCGGGGCCAAGGCGCCGAGGCCGAGGAGGCCCACCCCTCCGGTCAGCGCGGAGGCGATCGCCGCGCCGCCGAAGACCGCCGCACGCGCGAGGCCGGGCCGACGCCGGCAGGCGAGGCCGGCCGCGGACGCCGCGAGCCGCGTGGCGCCGGCGAGGAGCAGCCAGGCGCCGGGCTCAGAGGTCCCCACGTCCCCCGTCCCGGCCGCGCCGGCGCGGCGTCACGAAGTCAGCCACGCCGGGTCGTAGACGAGCCGGAGGCAGTGGGGGCAGGCGGCCACTCCGCGGCGCTGGCGGATCTGGTGGTCGAGCTTGGAGTGCAGGCGCACGTGGCAGCCCGTGCAGACGCTGCCGACGAGCCGCACCACGGCCGGCCGCCGCCCCGCGCGCAGGGAGCGGACGTAGGCCTCGAGCACCTCGGGCGAGAGCCGGGCCGTGAGCCGGCGCCGCAGTTTCGCGCCCTCGTCGTCCACGGGCGCCTGCCCACCCTCCTCGCGGTCGAGGAGGACCGCGTCCAACTCGGCCAGACGGAGGAGCGCCGTGACCTCCCCGGCCGTCCTCTCCCGTGCGGCGGCGAGCTCCTTGGGCAGCGCGGGCGCGCCGACGGGGCGCGTCGGCTTGCGGGCGGGGGGAGGCGCGGCAGGCGTGCGGGCGTCCGTGTTCGTGTCGCTCATCGGCGTTCGCTCGAGCCCGGGTCGGACGGCAACCCCTCGCAGCGAGGGTTGCGTCGCGGCCCAACTCCCTTCGTCGAGTCCATGGACCCCTCCTCGCGAGGGGCGTGACCCGAGGTCGCCCCTCCGATCTCGCGGTTCGCCTGGAGAGACCGACGGAGGACGTCCGGCGAGACGGGCCACGACAAGAACGCGGTCGCTCCTCCCTCGAGCGCGTCCTTGAGGCCGTGGGTTGCGGTCGTGGCTACGACGACCACGGCGGTGGCGGGCGAGACCCTCCGGCACTCGCGGAGCGCGACCTTCCCCCGGAGCCCGAGGTGGTTGGCGTTGACGATGAGCGCCTTGACGTCGCTCGAGCTGAGGAACGCGGGTGCTTCGCCGAGATCCGCGAGGCGCGCCACGAGGGCACCGTCGCGCCCGACGAGCTCCCTCGCCACGAAGGCCTCGAAGTCGGCCGGCCACTCGTGCTCGTAGCCGGCGAGGACGAGGTGCGAGGGCTCGCCGGGATGGGGCCTGGGATCGACCATGGCTCGTCACCAGGGAAAGCAGGAGTCGTGCCCGGGCTCGGCCGGACCCTCAACTGGCTGTGCAGACTCAGCTTATCCAGCCGGCGTCCGGATGAGTCGTCCTCGGAGGAGGAGGCGGGGTGCGGATCCGGCACGTCCGGCCCGCGAAGGCGACCCAGCAGGTGCCGTTTCGGCACACCTGCCGATCAGGCGTCGCGCGCCGCTGCCGAACTCGCACTCCCGGAGGCCGCCGCCCGCCGGAGCCCGTATTGCCGCAACCTCGTGTGCAGCGTGCGCAGGCCGATGCCCAGGACGCGCGCGGCTTCTCGCAGGGTCGGATAGGCCTCGACTGTCCGGCGGATGATCTCCCGCTCGGCGTCCTCCATCCGCGTGCCGACCTGCAGCCGAATCTCGTGGACCGCGCTCGCCTCGCGCACGCTCGCGGGCAGGTCGCCCACGTCGATCTCCGCCCGGGGAGACGTCAGGGTGAGGCTCTCGATGCAGTTTCGGAGCTCGCGGATGTTCCCCGGCCAGCGATAGCGGGCGAGCTGCGCCAGGGCGTCCGGGGTGAGCCTCTTGGGGACGAGCCCCGACTGCCGCGCCACGTCCTCGAGGAAACGCTGGGCGAGCACCGGGATCGCGTCCTGGCGGTCCCGCAGCGGCGGCACGGTGAGGGTGACGACCTTCAGTCGAAAGTAGAGGTCGGAGCGGAACCGGCGGGCCTCGACGAGGGCCTCGAGGTTGGCGTTGCTCGCGGCGAGGAGGTGGAAGTCCACCGCGATCTTGCGCGTGCTGCCCACCCGGCGGAACTCGCGGCGCTCGATCGCGCGAAGAAGCTTGGCCTGACAGCCGAGGCCCATCTCGTTGACTTCGTCGAGGAGGAGCGTCCCTCCGTGGGCCGTCTCCATGACGCCCTCCTTGGGCCGGTCGGCGCTCGTGAAGGCGCCCCGCTCGTAGCCGAAGAGCTCACTCTCCAGGAGCGCCTCGGCGAGCGTCGCGCAGTTCACGGCCACGAAGGGGCCGTCGCGCCGGGGGCCCAAGGCATGGACGGCGCGCGCGATCAGCTCCTTGCCGGTCCCGCTCTCCCCGAGGATGAGGATCGTGGACTGGTGCCGAGCGAGGCGCTTCACGGTGTCGAAGAGCTCGAGCATGGCGCGCGACCGTCCGATGATCCCGAGCCGGCCCATCTCCTCCGTGGCGCGCGACGGGGGGGTCGCCACGGCCCCGCTCGCGCTCGCCCGCTCGATCTCCCGGGCGAGCGTCGCGAGGAGGCTCTCGACCTCGATCGGCTTCGTCAGGAAATCGGCCGCCCCCCGCTTCATCGCCTCGACGGCCGTGTCGATCGTGCCGAACCCGGTGACCACGACCGCCGGCAGCCCGGGGTGCAGCTCGAGCACGGCCTCGAGGACTGCCGTCCCCTCCATGTCGGGCAGCTTGAGATCGAGGACGATTCCGTGCAGCTTCTCCCGGCGCGCCGCCGCGACCGCCGCCCGGCCGTTCGACGCCTGGCGCACCGCGTAGCCGTTCTTCTCCAGCACCCAGGCGAGGCTCGACCGGCTCTCCGCGTGGTCCTCGACGACGAGGATCGTCCGCATCAGGCTCCGCGGACGGCGGGAAGCGAGGCCGTCGCCACCGTCCCTTCGCCCACCCGGCTCCTCAGGACGAGCCTCCCCCCGTGGGCTTCCGCGATGCGGCGGGCGATGGGGAGGCCGAGCCCGGTCCCGCCCTCGCGGGTCGTGAAGAAGGCGTCGAAAGCGCGGGAGAGAACGGCAGGGTCCATTCCCTCGCCCGTGTCGCGCACCTCGAGGACCAGTGTCCGGTCGTCCCCTCCCAGCCCGATCACGATCGCGCCCCCGGCCGGCGTCGCCTGGAGGGCGTTCAGCACGAGGTTCAGCACCGCGTGCTTCACCTGGAAAGGGTCGGCCACGATCGTCGCCGGCCCGCCGTCCGCGACCAGCGACAAGGAGACGCCCTTGCCCGAGCACTCGGGGCCGATGAAGCCCACGAGGTCCTCGAAGAGGGAGCGCACCGTAACGGTCTCGAGCGCCGGGAGGGGCGGACGTGCAAACCTCAGGAACTCGGCGACGAAGTTATCGAGGCTCCGCAGCTCGCCGGCGATCTTCCCGATGACCTCGAAGACGTGGCGGCGGCGGTCGGGGACGATCTCCGACAGCTCCTGCTCGAGGATCCCGAGGTTGATTCGCAGGGCGTTCAGCGGGTTCCTCACCTCGTGGGCGATGCCGGCCGCGATCGCCTGGATCGATGTCGCGCGATCCTCCTGGCCCTGCTCCTCGCCGGCCTCGATCGTCCCCTCGGCCACCACCGGATGTTAACTCGGCGAGTGAGGCTCAGCACGCGCCGGCGGCCTCCGCGACAGGGCGCGAGGGCCGGGCTGCATCCGGCGACGGAACGGCCGAGGAGCACCGGGGAGCGGCCCCGGCGTAGAATCCCCCTCGTTTGCGCAGCCAGGACGGACCGCGGGATGCGGCGATCGAGAGCGAACCGCTGCCGGTGGAGGTGGTGTTCCATCCCTCGTGGTGGCACCGACACGCGGGGATCTCGTTCGACGAGGGCTTCTTCTACGATCCCCGGCGCCGCGTGGAAGACGAGCGGAGGATGGAGCGCGTCCTCCACGAGCGGTTCGGCGACCTCGGGCTCGGCGAGGACCGCGACCGCGACCTGCCCGTGGTCGGCCCCGTGCACAACGCGGCGGGGTACCTGCTGTCCGAGATGATCGGCTGCCGGGTCGAGTACAAGGAGGACGCTCCGCCGCTCGTCGTCCCGGCCGGGAGGGGGAACCTCGCGGTCGACGTCGAGGGGTCCTTCCGAAGCGCGGCGTTCCGCCGGCTGGAGACGCTCGTCGAAAGCCTGAAGCGCCGCCACGGCCGTGTCGTCGGCGACGTCAACTGGGGCGGGATCCTGAACCTGGCCCTCGACCTTCGGGGCCAGGATCTCTTCCTCGACATGCTCGATCGGCCGAAGGACGTGCGGGAGTTCTTCGGCCGGATCGCGGAGGTCGTCGACCGGTTCACGTCCTACGTGGCGCACGAGACCGGCACGACCTCGATCTCGGTCAACCGCACGGTCCGCCACCTCCCGCGGCCGGTGTTCCTCCACTCCGAGTGCGCCCTGACCATGATCTCGACGGATCACTACGGGGTGTTCGTCGAGCCCTTCGACCGTGCCTGGAGCCGGTGGCGCCGGCCGTTCGGCATCCACTACTGCGGGAAGGACCCGCACCGTTTCGCCCAGGCGTTCGCCGGCCTCCCGCACCTCGACTTCCTCGACGTCGGCTGGGGCGGGAACCTGCGTCTCCTCCGCGAGACGCTCCCCGACACGTTCCTGAACATCCGCCTGAGCCCGGTCGAGATCGTGGACCAGAGCGTCGAGGAGATCCGTCGCGCCATCGAGACGCGCGTGGCCGCCTCGGGCGATCCCTCCCTCACCGGCGTCTGCTGCATCAACATGGACGACCAGGTCACCGACGACAAGGTCCGGGCGATCTTCGAGACCGTCGCTGCCCTGCGGCGCGCGTACCGGCCCTCGTAGCGGCGGGGGGCGGGCGGGGCACCGCCGGGCGCCCGAGCGAGCGCCGAAGCGGTGCGAGCGGCGTCCACGAGGGACCCGGGCGTCGCTCAGCGCAGGAGGTCGTCGACCGCGTTCGCGAGGAGGATGTACTCCGCGCAGACGTCGATGACGTACTCGTTCTCGCCCCAGAGGAACGGCCAGTCCTCCTTGTTCTCCGGGAAGTCGGGCTTGAGAACGAGCACTCCGGGCACCACGCCCCCCGCGATGAAGGCGAAATCGGCGCGGTTCTGCCCGTAGGCGATCCTCTTCGACACCGTCCCGACGCCCGACACGAACGACACGTTCGACGCGGGGTGGCGGCCGAGGACGTACGTGAGGCCGTCGAGCACGGACTCTCGGCTCAGGACGTCGGGAAACGCCTTGTGGACGTGGTAGTTCGTCATCGCCCAGCGGATGACGGTCTCGTTGCCGGCCCAGCCGCCGCGTGTGATCGGGACGCCGTACGGGTTCTGCTTCTGGAGCGAGGCGACCTCGTCCGCGTACCGGCGCACGTACGGGGCCAGGCGGTCGCGGTACTCGGGACCGAAGTACGGCATGGCCCGCACCGCCGCCGCGACGCTGAACCCGAGGACGCGGTCGAGGGCCGGCCAGACGAGCTCCTGGAAGCGGTCGGCGTAGAGCCTCTCCTTCGTCGTGAGGAGAAGCTGGAAGGCCGAGCCCATCTCCGCGGCCTGCCGGAACATCGCCTCCCGTGGCGGCTCGGCCCCGGGGACGGGTGCGGTGTGCTCGTCGGCCCAGGCCTTCTGCGCCGCGGCCAGGCATTCCGCGGCGAGGGCGTCGTCGTACCCTCGCAGCGCGCGGCTCGCCGCCGCGAGGGCCGCGCTCGAGACGTAGTTGATGCCGGCGGACCTCTCCGTGAACGCCCAGCGGTCGTCGGGGGTCCCGCTCGCCCGGCCGTTCGACTCGAAGGGCCTGAGAGCGGGGTCGTACGGGAGGCCGTCGGTCTGGGTCGACCAGTCGCCGAGGTGGGTGTACTGGTGGAGCTGGGGCGCAATGATGTCCTGGATCGCCCGCCCGAAGGCCCGGTGCTGCGCGACGAGCGCGAGCGCGCCGTGCTCGATCTGCTGGAGGAGGTCCGGCCGTCCGTCCGGGTGGTGGATGTCGACGTAGCGGCCGGACTCGTCGACGAGCGTCTCGTCACGCTGCGGCCGGAAGAGCTCCCAGGTCTCCGCGAGGTACACGACGGTGGCCGAGTGGGAGACGGTGCGGATGTCGTCGTCGCCGGCGTCGGTCCAGCCGCCGACGTTCAGGCCGGGGATGTGCTCTCCCGGCGCGTACCGCGTGTCGGTGGAGGGGCCCATCTTGAAGCCGTCGAAGTGCTGGTGATCGACCGGCGCCTGGCGGGCGTCGTCCATGTGTGCCGCCCCGTGCCACACCCGGTACGCCTCCTTCACGAACATGTGGTCCATCTGCACCGGGAGCCACACGTCGAGCGTCTGGTGCCAGATGTCCGCGTAGGCCGTGGGCGAGATGGGGAACGTGGGCGTGCGCTCATTGCCGTAGCGAAGGAAGTAGAGCCCGGGGCGCTCGATCGCGCTGAAGTCGAAGGTCGCGTACCGGTAGCGCAGGTACTCCCCCCACGGCTCTACCTTGGCCTGGAGCCGCACGATCGCGTCGCCCTGAGCCGTGACCTCGACCACGGACACGGAACCGAGGGGCCTGTCGTCCGCGTCGAGCTCGACGACGCCCCGCTTCTTCTGCGCGGGGTGGTAGCCCGCCTGGGAGAAGGCGATCACGGGCGCGCGCTTCCAGCCGTCGATCGTGTTGGGGCGGATCGACCATTCGACGACCTTCCCCGTGGCCTTCGCGGGGAGGAGCGTCCGTACGACGAACCACCCGTTCTGGGCCACGTTCCGGCCGTCGAGGAGCGCCAGCCCCTCCGCACTCTCGATCGTCACCCGCCGCTCCGGATCCTCGGGAGCGAGGACGAGCGTCTTGCCGCTCGCGAACGGCGCGGCCTCGACGTACTCGTTGCGTCCGCGGTCGTCGAACGTCGAGTGGCCGGCGAACTGCCGAATCTGCGTCGACGCCGGCAGGACCTTCACGGGCCCGGAAGGATGGAGCGGGAGGATGCCCGGCCGCCCGTCGCAGAGGTAGGTCCTCTCGAAGTAGGCGCTGGGCAGGAACTCGAGGTTGAGCCCGGCCCGTCCGGCGAGCCTCTCCGGCAGCGGCCGGTCGAGGAAGACGCCGACCCGGACGCCGCGCCCGTCCGCCTTCACGAGGACGCGGGAGTCGAAGTCGAAGTCCTCGTAGCGGAGCGTGACCTCGATCGTGCCGGCCTGCCTGTCGACGGTGCGCTTGACGAGCTTCGGGATCTGGTCCCACTGCTCGGGCGTCGGCTTGAGGCGCACCGCGCCGCCGGTGGCGGTGCGCACGCCGTGGTGGACGAGCTCGATGCCGGCGGTCTTCTCGTCGAAGAACATGCCGTCGTACTCGCTGCTGAACACCAGCACGCTCAGTCCCCTCGTCTCGAAGTACTCCCGGTCGTTCAGCCGGAGCGCGCCGTCCGCGGCCAGCAGGGGACTCGCCGGGACGGACGCCACGAGGGTGAGCGCCGCCACCACGGCGAGGGCCCCACGAACCGCAGATTCCTTCATGGCGTCCTCCATTCGGCCGGTGCGGAAACGCCGAGGCATGGACGGTGACTCGGGCTGGGCCCGGGCACTCACGCCGAAGGGCGCTCGGACCATCGGAGCACACGCAGGGCGCGCAGCGTGTTCCATCGGCTGGGCTGCCCCACGGCGGCATCGATCTCGACGGCCATCGCCCCGGGGTGGCGGTGCTCGAGCGCCCATCGCCCGTCGGCGTCGCGCTTCGACTCGACCAGGTCGATGGCCTCGGCGAGTCGCTCGTCGGGCGGGACGGAGGCCGCCCGGAGGTACTCGAGCCCCCGCAGCACGTCGTAGTGCCACCACGTCGGAAATGCGAAGCGCGCCCATTCGGCGTCGATCACCTCGCCGGTCGATCGCCGGCGGAGGAGACGGCGCTCGAGGAGGTACTCCTGTCCGCGGAGACGGGCCCCCGTCACCTCCGGGGTCCCTCCGCTCGCGCGTTCGTGGGCGAGAAGGGCCTCCAGCACGCAGATCGTCGTGTGGAACGACGACCGCGTCGAGCCGTTGGCGGCCTCGCAGTTCCACCCGCCGTCGGGCAGCTGCTCGCCGAGCAGCCGGTCGACGATTCGCCGGACGTCCTGGCCGAAGTAGGCGCCGACCGCTCCCACCTGCCCGTTGATGCAGGGCTCCACCTCGCCCGCGAAGAAGGGGTTTCCGTCCGCTTCCGGCGGCGCGCACCCCCGCCAGGTCACGCGATCCCGGACGAGCCGCAGCGCGCGTCGCGCCGGTTCGCTCGCCGGATCGAGACCCAGGTCCCGCAGCAGCATGAGGACGTGCATCGTGGAGATCCACTGGTTCTTCTTCCACGCCGCTCCGCCCCAGAGGCCGTCGGCATCCTGGAGGGCGATGAGCCGCGCGCCCGCGCCCGCGGTGGCGACCCGCGCCCGCTCGGTCGCGACCTCCTCGGCGGGCGCATCCGTCAGGTCTCGCATCACCTGCCATCGGACGGAGGGGTCGGAGTCGAGCAGCCAGTGGACGACGCTCGAGGATCTCTCCCTCCGGGCGGGGTGCATCGAGGGATCGTACAGTAGTCGCGCCACGTCCGCGGTGGTCGGAGGACGGCACGGAATCCGGACGCGAGCGCTCGTCACGGGCGGCCACGAGGCTCGGGAAGCGGCCGGCGCTCCCCGCTACCGCCTCTGCGAGGCCGACCCGCCTTCCAGGACGATCTTTCCCTCGACGCCGCCGGTGGCGAGGAGCTCGAGCGCGGCGCGGGCCTCGAGGAGGGGGAAGCGTCGCGCGATCAGGGGGTCGATCTTCCTCTCGGCGAGGAGGGCGAAGATCTTCGGCAGGTCCTCGCGGAACGGGCGCGGGTCGCGGCGATAGAGCATCGTGATGCCGTAGAAGGCGCCCCGGCGGCCCCGCAGGCGCGTGGCCAAGAGCGCCCGCGCGACCGTCAGCACGGTCGACAGGCGGCCCTTCGTTCCCGCGAAGCCGTAGCCCACGACCATCCCGCCCCGTCGGGTGGCGCCGATGCACGCGGAGACGCTCGCGCCGCCGATGCCGTCGAAGGCGAAGTCGACCCCTGCGGGCACGACGGCGCGCACGAGGCGGTCGAGACGGCCCGCGCGGGAGTCGACGGGCGTGGCGCCGAGGGCCCGTACCGTGCCATGCTTCGCGGCCGAGGCGGCGCCGAGCGTCCGGACGCCGGCCCGGCGGAGGATCTGCAGGGCGGCGGTGCCGACGCCACCGGCCGCACCCGTGACCAGCGCGGTCCGGTCACCGGCCTCGCCCACCCTCGCCGTCCGGTGGATCATCTGCCAGGCCGTCACGTGATTGAGGATCACGGCCGCCGCGCCCGTGTCGGACACGGTGTCGGGGATCGGCAGGAAGTGCTCGGCCCCGCGCACGACGACCTCGGCGTAGCCGCCCCACACCGTGAGGGCCGCCACGCGCTGGCCGATGGAGAAGCTCCTCACACCGCTGCCCAGCGCGTCCACGACGCCCGCGATCTCGTACCCGGGCACGAAGGGAATCCGAGGTGCGAAGGCGTACGAGCCGTCGAGCATCGTCAGGTCCGTCGCGCCGATGCCCGTTGCGCGGACCCGGACGCGCAGCTCTCCCGGTCCGGGCTCCGGGAGAGGCAGCTCCACGACCTGCAGCGCCCCCGGGCCACCTCTCCCGGTCAGCATCACCGCACGGTAGGTCTTCATTCCGGCTCACCTCAGCATAGCCGACGTGCCGACTCGGTCGGTGCGGGGTCGGGCACGGTGTGGGCGAAGCTGCGACGCTCCTCGACGGCGGACGAATCCTCGCCGTCTCGCGGGCCGAGGGTGCACCGAGTGGTCGCGCGTCCCGGTGGGGGGTCGACGGCCTTTGTCTTCTCTACCGGGGCTGCTGCCCACCGAGGTCCGGGGCCCGTCTCCCTCCCCCCCCGGAGTTCCTCGCCGCGCGCGAAGAGCTGGTCGTCGGCGGGCGAGGCTTCGAGGGGGTGTTGGGCCAAGCCTGCGCCATCGGGAGCCGGCTCGGGCCCCGCGCGGCCGGATCAGAAGAGGTAGTCGGTGTTGACGAAGTTCGAGGTTCGCCCGCTCAGGATGCCGTGCAGGAGGGCCCGGTTCGCGTCGTCGCCCGGCGCGGCGACCATCGAGCGGATCGAGAAGCAGCGCAGGGCGTCGGAAACGGAGAGCGTCGCCTCGGCGCTGTCCTTGCGGCCCGTGAACGGGTAGACGTCGGGGCCGCGCTGGCACTGCGTATTGAGGTTGACGCGGCAGACCTGGTTCGCCAGCACGTCGACGAGCGGGCCCACGACGGCCGGGTCACGGCCGAAGACGCTCGCCTGCTGGCCGAAGTCCGAGGCCACGATCTCGGCCACCACCTCGTGGACGTCGTCGAAGGGCGAAACGGGGACGACGGGGCCGAACTGCTCGACCGAGTGCAGGCGCATCTCCGGCGACACCGGGTAGACGACCGCCGGGAAGTAGAACGTGCGGTTGACGAGCCCGCCGTTGGCGTTCACGACCCGTGCGCCGTGCGCGAGCGCGTCGTCCACCAGGGCCCGCAGCGAGGCGGCCTTGTTCTCCTCCGGCAGCGGGGTGAGCCTCACTCCCGGCTCCCACGGCAGGCCGAAGGGCAAGGCGTCGACGGCGTCGGAGAGCCTCTCCAGGAAGCGCTCGGCCAAGGGCCGCTGCACGTAGACGAGCTTGATCGCCGTGCAGCGCTGGCCGTTGAAGGAGAGCGCGCCGGCCACGCACTCGCGCACCGCGAGGTCGAGGTCCGCGTCGCCGAGCACGATCGCGGGGTTCTTGGCGTCGAGGCCCAGGATGCAGCGCAGGCGGTTGGGTCGGGGGTGCTGCCTCCTCAGGACGTTCGCGACGCGCGAGGAGCCGATGAAGGCGAGCGCCGCGACGTCGCCCGACTCGACCAGCGGCCCGGCGACCGTGCGGCCGTCCCCGTTCACCACGTTGACGACGCCGGGCGGGAACGCTTCGGCGAAGGCGCGGAGCAGCGGTGCCTGGCAGAGCGCGCCGTAGCGGGGCAGCTTCGCCACGACCGTGTTGCCCATGATCAGCGCGGGCAGGAGAGTCGTGAACGTCTCGTTGAGCGGGTAGTTGAAGGGGCCCATGCAGAGCACCGGACCGAGCGGCGCGCGCCGGATCTGGGCCAGGATTCCGGCGCCCGAGGAGAAGCGCCCCGCCGCGCGGTCCATCTCCTTCAGGCTCTCGACGGTGTCCCGCACGTACTGGACGGTGCGGTCGAACTCCCTCTCGGCGTCGGCGCGCGTCTTGGCGATCTCCCACATGAGGAGCCGCACGGACTCCTCGCGCACCTTCTCCATCGCGGCGAGGAACGCCAGCACAGCCTCGACGCGCGCGCCGACGCTCATGGTGGGCCAGCGGCCGCGACCGTCGTCCCAGGCCCGGACGGCGGCGGCGAGCGCCTCGAGCGCCTCCTCCTTCGTCAGGGCGGCGTGGGGACCCATGGGCCGCCGCTCGACGCGCCCGTCCCGCTCGACGCAGATCGGCGACGAGACGTCACCCGTCGGGCCTCCCCACCGCCGCACCTGGCCGTCGACCAGGTACAGGGTGCCGTCGGCGCACGTGCCCCCGCCCGGCGCGAAGTCGGCCGAGGCGGGCACGTCTTCGATGCGGGGGAAGAGCGACTCGAGGTGCGGGCGGGCTTCGCGGGCGGGCATGGCGGCCTCCGGACGCATGGCGACGACGGCAGGATAGCGCAGGCGACGACGGCCCGACGCCCGTGCCGTCACGCCGGCGTCGAGTCTTCGTTCACCGCCCGGCAGCGCGCTGCTTCCTCCGCTGCTCCTCGAACTCCCGCCACATGCGCTCAAGGACCGGCTTCATCTGCTGCGGGTCGCGCACGATCTGCAGGGAGACGAGCCGGAAGTCGGTCGGCCCCGGCATGCCCGCCCAGTTCCGGAACTCGTCCGGGCGCGGCGGACCGCCGGGCGCGCCGGCCGGGGGGATCGTCTGCGGCAGGCGGAACGCGTACATGCTGCCGCCCGCCAGCGGCTCGTGCGGGTAGCGCAGGAGCCACGGGCAATGGTGGCCGTCGAGGATCATCCCCGCCGACACCACCGCCCACTGGCCGGCGTCACCGGGCTCCGGTGTCTGGCAGTTCCAGAGCCTTCCTTGCGGCACGTAGACGGTCGGCTCCGTGAAGCCGTATTCGTCGAGGAGCACGTTCGCCAGGTGCCTCTCCTCCGCGAACCGTCGAACCTCGGGGAAGCTCTGGCACCAGTCCAGGTTCGAATCGTTCACCAGCGTGAAGCCCTCGCGGCCCATGCTGAGCGAGTTCAGGAACGGGATGTAGTTCGGGTAGGCGCGGATCGCCGTCGCCAGGGAGAGGAGCACGAGACCGCAGGCGAGCCAGGGCAGCGGGCGCGCGAGGGGTGTGCCGCTCCTCCTCAGGCGAGCGATCGCGCGCGGCAGCGGCGCGAGGAGAAGGATCAGGAGCGCCATGGGGACCGAGAAGTGCCGAATGCTGATGTCGAGCTGGCTCAGGAGGCAGAAGGCGACGAACACGACCAGGAAGACCCACGTCGCGCGCCAGTGGAGCTGCCTTCCGATGGGAACGATGGGCCCGTCGGGCCGCCGTCCGCGCCTCGCGGCGAACGCCACGGGGATCCCGAGCGCGAACACGCCGAGCGCCGCGAGCGGTGTCTTGAGGGCGAAGAGCAGCGGGAAGTAGAACCACACGCCATGGGAGTAGGCGTGCTCCAGGACGAACGTCGGCCGGACCGAGGTCATGAGGAAGAGCCCCAGCCCGAGGAGGAACGTCCACGCGGGCATCAGGAGCCGGCGGAGCACGATCGACGGAGCGCTGTCTCCGAGAAACGCGAGCGCAGTCGTGGGTTGTCTGAAGGAGAACAGGAAGTAGACGCCGTAGACGACGAGGGCGGCCCAGGAAACGCCGGCGAGAGTGTTCCGCCAGCCTCGGCGTCGCCAGGCCCGGGCTTCCTCCTCGTGGGCCGTGACCCCTGCGGGTGGCATCCAGCGCAAGCCGAGCTGGAAGGCCCCGAAAGCGAACAGCAGGATCCCGGCGGAGAACTTCGACAGCAGCGCGCCGGCCAGGGCGGCGGCGAACCGGAAGACCGTGCGGCCGCCGCCGTCCGACCGCCACATGGCGGCGAACGACCACACCGTCAGGACCACGAAGAACGTGACCGGGACGTCAGTCAGGACCAGGGGGCCGAAGGCGAGGAAGAGGGGTGTGCTCGCGTAGAGGCACAGGCAGAGCAGCCCGCCGGCCCGGCCTCCGAGACGTGAGCCGTAGACGTAGAGCAGCGCTCCCAGGCCGAGCGTGAGGAGGAGCATCGGGAGGCGAGCCGAGGCGAGCGTCGCCTCCGGGTCGTTCCAGCGCGTGATCACCCAGTGCCCGAACGGCCACTGGGCGAGGTAGGCGGTGAAGGGGCCGTCCGCGAACCGCCAGATGTAGCTGTCGTAGTCGACCCTGACCCCCCGCACGACCAGCGGAAGACCCGCCAGCACCTTCCCGAGAGGCGGGTGCTCGACGTTCATGCGCATGTCGAGCCTCTGGATGTAGCTCACGCCCGCCCCCAGGTGAGCCGGCTCGTCGACGGTCATCGACTCGCGGAGGGCCGCGCCACCGGCCAGGACGCCCATCAGCACCAGAACCAGGGTGGCGGCCCACGGTGCCGCCCGATCGAGCCGACCGCGCCACCCCTCCATCCCGCTGCCCCCCCAGACGGCCGTCCTTCACCCATACGGAACGCCACGTGGATTCGTTCTCGATTCGCCCGCACCTCCACTCCCGACGGCCGGCTGACACTCAGGCGAAGGCCCAGTCTATCGAAGTGGGTTCGATCCCTCCGAAGGGAACGGGCGAATGGGGAGGCGGTGCTCGACCAGCACACTGACGGAGCGCAACCTGCCGTAAGCTCTTCGGAATGGGCCTCCAGGACTACCGGAGAAAGCGCGACTTCTCCCGTACCCCGGAGCCGCCGGGCGAGGAGCAGCCGTCCGGCGGGAGCTCGTACTGCATCCAGAAGCACGCCGCGTCGAGGCTCCACTACGATTTCCGCCTCGAGCTCGACGGCGTCCTCCTGAGCTGGGCCGTCCCGAAGGGGCCGTCCTTCGACCCGCGCGAGAAGCGGCTCGCGATGCGGGTCGAGGATCATCCGGTGGCCTATGGCTCGTTCGAGGGCGTGATCCCGGAGGGGGAGTACGGCGCCGGGGCGGTGGTGCTCTGGGACCGCGGGACGTGGACGCCGCTCGTCGACCCGAGCCCGGCCCTCAAGAAGGGGGAGCTGAAGTTCGAGCTGCACGGCGAGAAGCTCGCCGGCAAGTGGGCGCTCGTGAAGATCAAGGGGGACGACCCGAAAGCCTGGCTGCTCGTGAAGGACAGGGACGAGCACGCGCGCACGACATCGGAGACGGAGGTGGTGAGCGCGCGGCCGGAGAGCGTGGTGAGCGGGCGGGGGCTCGCCGAGGTGGCTGCCGAGCGCGACCGGCTGTGGCACTCGCGAACCGTCCGCCCGGGAGGCGAGGTCGATCCTGGCGGACCCGTGGAGGGGGACCGCGGCGCACGCCTGCGGCTCTCCGAGCTCGAAGGTGCCGTGCGGGGCACGCTCCCCCGCACCCAGCCGCTCGCCCTCGCGACAGTCGTCGAGACGCCGCCTTCGGGCGACGATTGGCTCCACGAGATCAAGCACGACGGCTACCGGATCGTGGCCCGGATGGACGAGGGGGAGGTCCAGCTCGTCTCCCGCAACGGCAAGGACTGGACGAAGGAGTTCCCTCAGGTGGCCCGCGCCGTCGGCCGCCTGCGGGCGGGAACCGCGCTCCTCGACGGTGAGGTCGCCGCGGTGCTGCCGAACGGGCACACGAGCTTCCAGGCGCTGCAGCGGCGAGCGGACGGAGCGCTGCCGCTCGTCTACTTCGTGTTCGACCTCCTGCACCTCGACGGCTGGGACCTGCGGCCGGCGAGGCTCGATCGGCGCAAGGAGGTGCTGCGGCGCCTGCTCGACGGCGGGCCCGAGGCCCTGCGCTTCAGCGACCACGTGCGCGGCAGCGGCCCCGAGTTCTTCGCCAAGGCCAAGGAGGCAGGACTCGAAGGCGTGGTGAGCAAGCGCGCCGACGCTCCGTATCGGGAGGGGCGCGGCGGAGACTGGCGGAAGGCGAAGTGCCGCTTGAGCCAGGAGGTGGTCATCGGCGGGTGGACGCTGCCGTCCGACGGACGGGCGTCGATCGGGGCGCTGCACGTGGGCTTCTACGAGGGGGGGGCTCTCGTGTACGCGGGCAAGGTGGGCTCCGGCTTCAGCGAGCGGCAGCTCGAGGACCTGCTTCACCGGCTCGAGGCGCGCCGGCGGGAGACCAGCCCTTTCGCCTCCGTGCCCCCCGAGATGCTGCGCGGCGCACACTGGGTCGAGCCGGACCTGGTCGCCCAGGTCGAGTTCACCGCGTGGACGGACGAGGGGAGGATGCGGCAGCCGGTCTTCCTCGGGATCCGCGACGACCGCGAGGCTCGCCACGTCGCGCGCGAGCGGCCCGGCTCGGTCGAGGGTGGGGGCATCGACACCGTCGCCGCGGGCCGGCCGTGGGAGTCCCTGCGGCGGCATGCGCCGCCGCGCACGCGCGCGGTGACCGGCGACGAGGTCATCGACCTCCTGGGGGTGCGCCTCACCCATCCCGACCGGGTCTACTACCCGGACCTCGGCTTCACGAAGCTGGACCTCGCGCTCTACTACGTCGCGATCGGCGACTTCGTGCTGCCGTACCTCGAGGGCCGCCCGCTCACCCTCGT
Organism: Vicinamibacteria bacterium; assembly: GCA_035577965.1. Classification (GTDB taxonomy): domain Bacteria; phylum Acidobacteriota; class Vicinamibacteria; order Fen-336; family Fen-336; genus DATBSL01. Next base: position 126,815 of record DATJYX010000087.1, read on the forward strand.
GCGTTGCCCGGACGGCCTGGGGGGCGAGACGTTCTACCAGAAGAAGGCCGGCTTCTGGACCCCGCCCCAGCTGCGACGGGTCCCCGTCCCGGAGAAGGGCGAAGAGCATCTCGTCGTCGACTCGGTGCCCGGCCTGGTCGCGCTCGCGCAGGCCGGCATCCTCGAGGTCCACCCCTGGAACTCGCGGGTGGCTCGGCTCGAGGAGCCGGACCAGGTGATCTTCGACCTCGACCCCGACGAGGCCCTCCCGTTCTCGCGCGTCGCGGCGGCAGCCCGGCGCGTCCGAGGACTGCTCGGCGAGAAGGGCCTGGAGAGCTTCGTGAAGACGACGGGAGGCAAGGGCCTCCACGTGTGCGTGCCGCTCGCGCCGGAGCGCGGGTGGGAAGAGCTGGAGGAGTTCACGCGCGCCGTGGCGCTACGGCTCGCACGGGAGGAGCCGGAGACGTTCACCGCGAACATGTCCAAGGCGCAGCGCAGGGGGAAGATCTACGTCGACTACCTCCGCAACGTCCGTGGTGCGAACGCGGTAGGGGTCTTCTCGACGCGCGCTCACCCCGGCGCCCCCGTCTCGGTGCCCGTCGAATGGAACGAGCTCGACCGGCTCTCGGGCGCCGCCGACTTCACCGTCGCGGAGGTGCCTCAGCGCGTGATCGGTTTCGGGTCCGGTCAGGCCGCCGATCCCTGGGCGAAGTACCGGGACGTGAAGCAGCGGGTGCCCGAGTCGCTCACGCGCGATCTCGCGGGTTGAGCCGCCTCGTGCTGCAGCCTTCGGCCGGCAACCGCCGCCGCGAAGGCCGAGGCGCCCCGGCCTTAGAGGGGAGCGACGTCCTTGGAGTGCCCGAACACGGCCCAGGGCGCGCGCGTGGCCGCAGAGAGCCGCAGGCCCGAAGAACCCATCGTCGACGAGGTAGCGTTGCGTGATCGAGAGGTTGCCCACGCGCCGCCCGGTCTGGGACCTTGGCGCGGATTCGGACGTCTCGCGCGAATCGGGGCTTGAGGTGGAACCCGCATGGGAGTCACGCTAACTGCCAGCGCCTGTTTGGCTTACATAGAGCGCCGACGCCTCCCGCCTTGTGCCTACGCTGGCACAGCTCTTGCCCTTTTTGACTGCCGGCACAGCCCCGGTGCGCTTGCTCGGGGATCGTGGGGAGAGCGTATGTGCAGTCGACGATGGCGGCACGACCCGGCCCAATACACGAAGCCGCAGCTCGAGTCTGCCTGCGCCGCTCGCTCGACCCACCCGCCGCGTGTCGCCCGCCGAGGCGGGGCTGGCCGATCCCTGCGGGTCGCTCTCCTGGTGCCGTTCGGCCTCACCATCGCACTCGGCGCGGCGCCCGCGCACGCCGCCACCTTCACGGTCGACCGGGCAGACGATCTGCCCGACAACAACCCCGGCAACGGCCAGTGCTCGGTCGGCGGAGGCCCGCCTCGCTGCACCCTCCGGGCGGCGATCATGGAGGTGAACGCGCTCGGGGGCGGGCCCCACGTCATCAACTTCAACATCGCGGGGGCGGGCGTCCACACCATCACTCCGGGCGCCCCGGGGCTGCCCGCGATCCAGGTCGCGGTGACCATCGACGCCACGACTCAGGGCGGCTATGCCGTGGGAGGTCTGCACCCGATCGAGCTGAGCGGAGCGACCGCTGGCGCAGGCGCGATCGGGCTCGATGTGGGGGTGGGCGGGGCCGCCACGATCGTCGGTCTCACCATCAACCGCTTCGGTACCGCGGTCCGGTTCAACGCCACGGCCGGGAACGTCGTCCGCGGCACCTACCTGGGCACCAACCCGACCGGCACGGCCGCCGGACCCGGGAATGGCGTCGGAGCCTACATCCAGACGAGCAACAACCAGATCGACGGCACGACCGCCGCCGGGCCCAACGTCGTCTCCGGCAACACGGTCGACGGGATCCAGATCACGGGCGCCGGCGCGACCGCCAACGTCCTTCGAGGCAACTACATCGGCCTGAACGCGGCCGGTGCGGCCGCGATACCGAACGGCGGGCAGGGCGTCGCGATCTTCACGCTCACCGCCAACAACGTCGTCGGCGGGACGGCGGCCGGCCAGGGCAACGTGATCTCCGGTAACGGCAACGTCGGGATCGCGATCAACGACCGGGCCACGGGCAATCTCGTCCAGGGCAACTACATCGGCACCGATCGGACGGGCACGGCCGCGGTCGCCAACGCCAGCCGAGGAGTGAGCTTCGACCAGGCGGCCACGAACAACACCGTGGGGGGCACGGTCGCCGGCGCCGGCAACGTCATCGCCTACAACGGCGGATGCGGCGTCTGCGTGCTGGCGGCGGGCACGGTGGGCATGGCCATCGAGGGCAACTCGATCGTCGGGAACGTCGGGCTGGGGATCGACCTGGGCGCCGACGGCGTGACCTCGAACGACCTCGGCGACGTGGACGCCGGGCCGAACAACCTGCTGAACTTCCCGGTGCTGAGCGCGGCCATGACCAACGGAACGCAGGCGACGTTCGCCGGCTCGTACAGCGGCACCGCGGCGGTTGCGACCTTGAGGATCGAGTTCTTCGCGAGCGCCGCCGCGGATCCGACCGGCTACGGCGAGGGCCAACGGTACCTGGGCTTCACGAACGTGACCACGAACGCGGCCGGGAACGCGGTGATCGCCGCGACCCTCACCCCCGCCGTGCCCCTCGCCAACGGCGAGTTCGTCACCGCGACCGCGACCGACGCCGCGAATGACACGTCGGAGTTCGGGAACGCCATCGCCGCGGTCGACCACCTGGTCGTGACCACGACCGCGGACACGGTGGACGGGACGACGACCTCGGTCGCGAACCTCATCGCCAACCCCGGGGCGGACGGGCGCATCTCCCTTCGCGAGGCGATCACGGCCACGAACGCCAACGGCGGCACGAACACGATCACGTTCGGGATCCCCATCACCGACGCGGGCCACGTCTACTACCAGGACAACGGGGTCGCCGGAACCTTCGGCGCTCCCGTCGCGACGGCGCTCGCCGACCTGGCCTCGCCGTCCTCACCCGTGATCACGGGCTACGACGCCGACTACCCCGCGGGTACGGCCCGGAGTTGGTACCTCGTCACCCTCGCCACGGCGCTGCCGAACATCACCAGTCCCGTCGTCCTCGACACCACGAGCCAGCCGCTCTCCGTCGCCGGCACGGGGCCGGTCGTCGAGCTCGACGGCGCGGCGGCGGCAGCGGGCAGCTACGGGCTGGACCTGGAGGAAGGCAGCGACGGGAGCACGATCCGCGGCTTCGTCATCAACCGCTTCCCCGTCCGGGCCATCCTCATCCGGGGGTCATCGAACAACGTCGTCGCCGGGAATTTCCTGGGGACGAATCCGGCCGGCACCGCCCCGGGTCCGGGCAACATCGGCGGCGGCATCCGCGTCGGGGGCACCGCCCTCACGAGCAAACCCACGAACAACAACCGGGTCGGCGGGACCGTGCCTTCCGACCGGAACATCATCTCGGGCAACGGTGTCGACGGTGTCAACGTCGCCCCCAACAACCCCCCGAATTCGAACGCGAACAACGTCGTCGAGGGCAACTACGTCGGGACGGATGTGACCGGCACCGTGGCGGTTGGGAACGCTTTCAACGGTATCGCGGTGTTCAACAACGGAGCCGGCGGGGCGTGCACGAACACCGTGGTCGGCGGCACGGCGGCGGGCGCGGGCAACCTGATCTCCGGCAACGGCAGGAATGGTGTGCTGGTCCGCGATCCCGAGATCACGGGGACCCTGGTGCAGGGGAACAAGATCGGGACGAATGCCGCGGGAACGGCGGCCCTCTCCAACGGCCAAGCCGGCGTCCTCATCAACGCGACGACGTCGGGCAATACCATCGGCGGCACGGCGGCGGGCGCGGGCAACGTCATCGCCTACAACAACTCGTCGAACACCGCGGGCCTCGGCGGCATCGCCTTCGCCGTCGGCACGGGCAACTCGATCCTGGGCAACTCGATCTACCTCAACACCGGCCTGGGCATCGACCTGAACAATGACGGCGTGACCCCGAACGCTCCCCCGCCCCGAGTCGGACCCAACGACCTGCTGAACTACCCGGTGATCACGTCGGCGTCCCCTTCCGGCGGCACCGTGACCGTGTGGTTTACGCTCGACCTTCCCGCCGGCTCGTACCGGGTGGAGTTCTTCAAGAACCCCTCCGGGGCGGACCCGAGCGGCTTCGGAGAAGGGCAGACCTTCGCGGGCTCGACGAACCTCACCCACCCCGGCGGAGGGGTGCGGTACTTCAACGCGAGCTTCGCGGGCGCCGCCGGCGACGTGGTCACGGCCACGACCACGTACTGCTCCAACGGCGCCGCCTGCACGCTCTTCGGGGACACGTCGGAGTTCGCCAAGGCCGTGACCGCGTTCACGACGGCGGTGGAGCTCATGTCCTTCACGGCGACGGGCCGCGACCGGGCGGTGGATCTCGCCTGGCAGACGGGATCCGAGCTCGACAACCTCGGCTTCAACCTCTATCGCTCCGCGTCGTCCTCCGGCCCCTGGACGCGCCTCAACTCCGCGCTCATCCCCGGCCTGGGCTCCTCGCCGCTGGGTGCTGCCTACTCCTGGCGCGACAGCGGCCTCGTGAGCGGCCAGCGCTACTACTATCGCCTCGAGGACGTCGATACGCGCTCCGTGTCCACGTTCCACGGTCCCGTCTCCGCCGTCGCCGCCGTGGCTTCCGCTCCTCCGGGTGGGGGGGATGGGTCGGGCGGCTCCGGAGGTTCTGGCGGCACGGGAGGCTCTGGCGCTGTGCCCGGGACGACCTCGCCGAGCTGTCCGGCGTGGGTTCGGGCCGCCTCGGGCTCGACCTCTTCCTTGGCTCCGACGTGCGAGAGCTACGGGGATCCGTCTTCGACGTCGCTGCGGGTGGTGGCGCAGTCCCAGCGGGGGGCGGTGTTGGAGCTCGAGACCTCGGGCTTCGTGGCGGTGCGGGAGGCGTCGGGGGGTGTGCGGGCGTTCGTCCCCGGGTTCGAGTTCCCTTCCGAGGCTTCCTCGCCGGCGCTGCCCTTGCGCCGGGCCCTGGTGGAGGCGGTGGTGGGGCGGGGAGTGAGGCTGGAGTCGGTGGAGGCCTCGTCTCTGGAGAGCTTCCCTGGTCTGCGGCCGGCGGCGGTCGGGAAAGCAGGGATGGAGTTCGGGGCCGACGGGACGGTGACTCCGTCCCGTCGGGCGGCCTCGCTGCATTCGGCCTCCCGCGGGTTGGTGCCGGGGGAGGTCGCGCGGCTCGCGGGTGTGGTCTTCCAGGGGGAGGAGAAGCGAGTGGTGGTGGAGCTCTCACCCCTCCGGTTCGACGCTTCCCGTTCGGCCCTCGTGCTGGCGAGGCGGGTGAGGGTGAGCTTGTCCTTCGCGGGGGTGGAGGGAGCGGAGACAGGCTCGGGGCGTCTGGGGCGGCGGATTCCCGGAGGCGGCGCCCGGTTCTCGGAGGCTCTGGCTCAGCTCTACACGAGACGGAAGGGTCTCCATGCGGTCGGCTTCTCCGATCTCTTCCCCGGACGGCGCCGGGCGATGGAGGTGTCGGGTCTGAGCCTCGAGAGGCAGGGGACGGCGGTTCCCTTCCACGTGGAGCCGGCGGGGTCCGAATTCGGGCCGGGGAGCGTCTTGTACTTCTACGCGGAGCACGAGTCGAGCTCGATCGAGTACTCCGGAGAGACGGCGTACGAGCTGGTGAAGTCACCCGTGGGGCAGAGCATGGGGGTGGTCGGGGCGTCCACCTTGGGAGCGCCTCAGGCTCTCGCCTCGACGGGGTCTTCCTCGTTCGAGACGAACCGGATCTACCAGCCGGGGCTCCTGGAGGCGCCTGACCCGTGGCTGTGGGACGCGCTCTGGGGAGGGGTGAGCGGCAGTGAGGGCTTCACCCTCTCGGGTGTGGACGGATCGTCGGCACTGCCTGGACGGCTCGTGGTGTATCTGCAGGGGGGGTCGGATGCCGAGGGAGTGGTGGACCACCACCTGCGGCTCTGCTTGAACGGCGTCGTGGTGGGGGAGACGAGGTTCGACGGGGAGGTGGGGACGCGGTTCGAGGCTGAGGTACCGGGGTCCTTGCTGAGGGAGGGAGCGAACACCCTGACCGTGGAGAACGTGGGGGACACGGGCGTGTACTCGCTGGTGTTCCTGGACCGCTTCTCGGTGGAGTATCCGCAGGCGCCTCTCGCCCAGGGGGGACGGTTCGAAGGGACGTTCGTGGCGAACGGGGCGGCGGAGGTTGGAGGGTTGGGCTCGGGGACAAATGCGGTGGTGGTCGACGTATCGGGAGGGAGCGACGGAGGGGCACTGGAGGGGTCAGGGAGGCTGCAGCGGCGCGGGAGTGGGGTGGAGTGGCTGAACGGGTTCGAGGCGGCGCCGTCCTCGGTTCGGTTCTTCGCCCGGGCGGGCCACCGATACCTCGTGGCCTCGGGTGAGGGGCTACTGCGTCCCCGGATCGTGATCCCCCGGCCCTCGTCGCTGAAGGACCCGGCCAACCAGGCGGACTTCCTCGTCGTCGCGCCGGAGGCGTTTCTGCCTGCCGCGCAGGCTCTCCTGGACCGGCGGGGGGGGCAGGGGCTCGTCTCGCGGGGGGTTTCGTTCGAGGAGATCACGACGGTGTTCGGCCACGGACAGCCTTCGGCCGAGGCCATCCACGACTTTCTCTCCTACGCCTACCACTCCTGGGCCCGGCCCTCGCCGCGCTACGTGCTTCTGCTGGGAGAGTCGACGTACGACCCGCAGCACTTCCTCAGCAGCTCCCACGCCTCGCCCCTGCCGGCCTTGTGGGTGAAGACGTCGTACCTGTGGACGGTGTCGGATCCCACGCTGGCGGCGGTGAATGGAGAGGACGCCTACCCGGATCTGGCGATCGGGAGGCTGCCCGCGACGACGGTGGAGGAGGCGGAGGGGATGATCGCCAAGGTTCTGGACTGGGAGGACACGGGACAGGGCCTCGGGGGGAAGGCGGTGCTGGTGGCGGACAATCCCGACGAGGGGGGTGACTTCGAGGCCGACGTCCAGGACATCGCCCAGACCCTCCTCGCCGGCCGGGACACCCAGGAGATCCTCGTCTCCCAGGCCGGGCCGTCGACTCGCCCCGCCATCTTCGACGCCTTCGATCAAGGCGCATCCCTGATGAGCTACGTGGGTCACGGGGGAACTCAGGTGTGGTCGAGCGAGAACGTGCTGAACTCGTGGGACGCCTCGTCGCTGCGGCAGCAGGGGGCGCAGCCGTTGCTGATGACGATGGACTGCCTCAACGGGTACTTCGTGGCCCCGAACGTCGACGCGCTCTCGGAGGCGTTCTTGAAGGTGGCGGGCCGTGGGGCGGTGGCGAGCTTCGCGCCGAGCGGCTTGAGCGTGGACGGGCCGGCGCACCTGCTGCACCGGGCGCTCCTGGAGGAGATCGTGTCCGGGCGCCACGAGAGGCTCGGCGATGCGGTCTTGGCCGCACAGAAGGCCTATGCCCTCGCCGGCGCCAACCCGGAGCTCCTCGCCGTCTACCACCTCCTCGGCGACCCGACTCTCGAGCTGAGGTAGGGGAGGGATGCGGCCCCACCGGAAGATCGAGGAGCGTCTCCGCGGAGCGACGGCAGGGCTCCTTCCGAGGCTCTCCGTGTCGCCACCGGCCTATCTTGAGCCGCCAGCCTCGGGTCGACCCTCGGGTGGCGTCCGGAAGCTCAGGCAATAGAGGTCTCCGCCCGCCACGAGGCGGGTCTCGACTCCCCGCATGCCGGCGGGCAGCAGGTCGGCCGGCGCTGTGATCGGCTCCGCTCGGCTCCCGTAGAACGCCCGCGCGAACGGGGTCGCCTCGTGCCGGAGGGCGAAATCCTCGGTCTCGTCGACGATGACGATCTTGGTGCCTGGCCTGGCGACGCGCACCATCTCCTCCACGGCCCGGCGCCGGTCGCTGAAGAAGTTGATCCCGCCGACGTGCAGGACGCAGTCGAAGACCCGCTCGCGGAAGGGGAGCCGCTCCGCAGCGCCCACGAACAGCTCGACGTCGAGCCCGCGCCGCCGGGATCGCTTGCGGCACTGGTGCAGCATCCCCCTCGAGATGTCGAGGCCGAAGTACTTCGCTCCGCGGGGAAGGAGCCGCAGGTTCGCCCCCGTCCCCACCGAGACCTCGAGCACGCGGTCGCCGGCCTGGATCTCGAGGTCACCCAGGTACTCGCGGCGTCGCGTCGCCTCGCTCGTGCGCTTGATGAGGGCATAGAGCCACGTCGAGGCGTCGTAGAAGGCAGCCAGGCGATCGTAGAGGCGTTGATAGCGGCGGTTCGGCCCTTCGAGATCGCCTTCGTCGAGGAAGTCGGGGATCCCGTCTCGGATGGGGAACCGCCGTCCGGAGCCTTCGGCCACCAGGAAGGGAGCGCCCGCCTCGTGGACGAGCCGAAGCGGCTCACGCGAGAGTGGATCACAAAGGAGCGACAGGGTCTCGGGGGTCACGATCACGTCCCTCCACACACGGAACACCGCCTGCGAAGAAGGGCGCCCGTCCCATCACGGAGCCCCCTTGGAAACCGCCGGCAGGCACCGGAAGACGACCACGGCCCGGCCCAATCCGCCATCAGCGAGCCTCGTCGAAGCGGAAGCGCAGATGCGCGATCGACATGATGTTCAGTGCGTCCGACAGCAGGGTCGCGAGCCGTGCCCTCCAGGGCAGGCGGCGGGTGATGCCGCGGAACAGCCGGTGGGCCTCGAGGACCTCGATCCGTCGATCCCAGCGCGCCACGTCCCGCGGGCGGTCGATGCCCCACTTCAGCACGGCGCTCTCGTCCATCCCGCCGTCCCGGATCACCCTTTCGTTGGCGATCCGGACGCCGCGGCGCGACGAGGTGTCGAAGACCATCTCGCCGCCCGGGAACGAGCCGGCCAGCCTTGGGAGGAGCTCGCGGACGCGGCCCTCCTCGAAGTAGTAGAGGACTCCGGCCGCCACGAGCATCAGGCCGTGGGCCGTCTCCAACTGGCGCGGCCACCCGGCGTCGAAGACGGAGCCGGCGACCATTCGGCGCCGCTCGCTCTCGGTGACGAGCCGCCTCCGGAGCTGGATCACGTCGGGGAGGTCCAGGTCGACCCAGGTCAGACGGCCGTTGTCGACGCGCTCGAAGGTCGTGTCGAGGCCGCAACCGACGTTCACGACCGTCGCCTCCGGGTTCCGCGCCAGGAACCCCTGCACCGTGCGATCCACGTGAAGGGCGCGCGCGATCCAGGCGAGGCGGGTGACGGGATGGAGACGCGTCGCCATGGTCGAAAAGTCGTAGTCGAGCTTGCCCACGATCTCGACCGCCGCACGATCGACCAGCAGGGGTCTGCGTCGTCGTGTCTCGACCGCCCGGCCCCACAGCGGAAGGAGGAGGGTCTTCTGCACGCTGCCCAGGCCCCGGGTCGATTCGCTCATCGTCGAGCTCCCGCAACGGCGAGAGTCAGGGCGGCCATCAGGCCGAAGTCGAAAGCGAGGCCGAACGCCACGTAGGCATCCGGCGCCAGCAGCAGGACCAGGAGGACGACCGCGGCGAGCAGCGCGTAGGCCGGCCAGAAGCGGCGCCCGAAGGCGAGAGCACCGGCGACCGTGATCCCGATCGCGAGGAATCCGGCCAGAAAGGCGGCCCGGTCCCCGGTGGCCGAGAGCGGTGCGAGCGGCGGCAGCAGGGCCAGGCTCAGCCAGGGCCGTGCGTGGCGCCGCGCGAGGAAGGCGAGCACCAGCAGGCCGGCAACCGCCGCCCAGCCGAAGCGGGCCGCGGACATGGCCCATGGTGCGACCAGAGGACGGCCCTCGGCGCGCTCCTTGATGCCGCGCATCATGCGCTGGACCATCACGAAGTGCATCGGATCCCACACGAGCCAGCGCGTCGCGAGAGGCCCCTGGTCGCGCAGGGACTCCCTGACCAGGAGGCGCGTGGTGCGCTCGCCGCGCCGCAGCACGAACCGTCCCGGGATGTTCGCGATCGCCGTCTCCGGCTCGAGGAGCACCACGTCGGTGTGGCTGACCCCCGCCAGGAGACCGCCCAGGAGGTCGGGGTGCGCGAGCGGCACGCGGTCACCCAGCGCCCTGTGCTGCCACTCGGCGTGGGCCGAGTCGGCGTTGTGGATGTCCGCGCCGGTCAGGTTCTCGAGCCAGGTCTTGCTGTAGAAGCCGCCGCGATCCTGTCCGATCTGGACGATCCATGGCCAGACCCCGGCCGGCGGAGCGTCGATCGTCAGTCCGCGCGTGAGGTACGGCGCGCCGGCGACCTCGTCTCCCGGGAGGCTCGCCGCGACTTCCTCGGCGGTCGCACCCCAACTCATGAGCCAGGGGTGCAGGACGATCAGGTAGACGCCCCAGAGGGCTGCCAGCACCGCCAACACGAGCGGCCACCGCACGGCTCGAGCCAACCCTCCACCACCGACCGTCGGCCAAAGGCTCACGGGGGGGGTCATCCTGCTCACCACGGTGAGGCTCGAGGCATGCGCCAGCACACCTTCTCCGGGCTCACGGAGCGTAGGGACGCGCGCCGATCGTTCGACTCGTGCCACGACTCCTCGCCTCCTGGCGGAATCCCCAGTCGCCGAACAGGCGATAGAGCCAGGCCGGGATGGCGAGCGTCCGGGCGAGCTTCAGGGCCTCGTCGGGGATGATCCGGCCGCAGGCGATCGCCTCCGCCGAGAGAGCCAGGGCTCGGGCGACTGCCCCGGCGCGGCCACCCATCTCGGCGAGGGGCTTTCCGGCGAGCATCCCTCCGCCGCCGATGCCGAGCCCGCCGATCCAGTCGAGACCCGCCTCGTCCGCCCACCGGCGGCAGATCGCCAGGGCCGTATCGGTGTGGACCGCCTCGGGGAAGCCGCTGTTGACGATCGCGAGGAAGCGCGGGCGGGAAGAGGCGCCCGGCGGGCGTCGGACGAGCAACTCCAGCGCCTCAGTCACCGGCGCAGGCAGGCTGTCCACGTAGAGAGGCGTCGCGAGGACGACCACGTCGGTGGCGCTCAGGGCTGCGGCCAGGCCCCGGAGCGCCGGGTCCTCGCGGAGGCACTTGTCGATCCACTGCGTCGAAACCTCGAGACCCTGGCGCGCCAGGAGGCCTTCGAGGTGCGTGGCGAGCCCGGCCGACGCGCTCCCGGTTCCTCGGGGGCTTCCGACGAGGAGCAGCGCGCGGCGGGGCGCCGACGTCGGCAAGTCGGCACGAGCGTCGAGATCCAGCGGCTCCACGGCGCCGTGGGGTGGTCGTGAGGCGGCGAGCTCGTCGAGCCAGAGGGTCACCCGCCCGCTCAGGTCCGGCAGCCCGCTCCGCGAGAGGACGGGGCTCGCGAAATGGGGAGCGTACATGTTGAGGACGTTCCTGCGGACGAGCCGATGGAAGATGTGCGCCGCCCCCTCGTCCGGCTCCTCGGTGAGACCGACCGCGAGGACGCTCGGGAAGCGCTCGTAGCGAGGCTCGTGGTGCGTTTCGCCGTTCACCTTCGCGAACCGCGGCGAGATGAGCGGGACGCAGTGGTCCAGCTGGCGCTTGAGTGCCGACGAGTAACCTCCGAACGTGACGGGTGTCAGCCAGACCACGAGATCGCTCTGGATCAGGTCACGGGCGACGTCCCGATGCGGACCGAGCTGGACGCAGATGCCGGGTGTGACCGTCCAGCATCCGAAGTCGCCCTTGCAGGGGGGGATGTCGAGCGCGGCGAGGTCGTGGCGCGCGACGTCGTAGCCGCGTGTGGCCAGCTCTGCCGCCAGCGCCTCGTCGACCGCCACGGCCATCTCGCGCAGGGCCTTTGCACCGTTCAGGATGAGCGCTTTCACGCGAAACCCCCTCTCGGACTCCTGGCTACGACCCGTCGCTTCGGGCTCCCTGCCGTGGGTTGCGCGCACGCGGCGGAAACTCGAGCAGGAAGCAAGCACGATGCCCGCCCGAAGACGGAGGGCACGGCGGGCTCTCTGCACCTCCAGCGCACGCACCAGGTTCGTGCCCTCGTCGCGAGACCGCTCGAACGGACCGAGGAATGTCACACGCGCGCCATGCCAGCGCGCAGAAGCGACGCGTCGAAGATCCGGCTACGCATGATCTGCGCGGCACCCGGGGCGGGCATGCCGCACGTCCACGGAACGGCGGCGGCCGGCGTGTCGTAGAACTTGGTGCGGGGTCCTCTCGTGGAGGACGAGTGTGTCAGAGGCTTTCGCTGAGCTCGTGCGCGCCGTGCATGCCGCCCTTCAGACCTACTCGAACGTCCACCGCGGGTCCGGGTACACCTCCTTCGTCTCCACGCGACTCTTCGAGGAGGCGCGGGATGTCGTCCTCGAGCACCTCGGCCTCCGCCGCGACACGCACGTCGTCGTCTTCTGCTCCCCCCGGCGCGCGGACGTGCTCTCGGCTCGACTCGGGGCTGCGGACCACCTGCGCGTCTCGAGCGAGGACGTCGGCCTGCCTCTCGGCGTCAGGGCGCTCGCCGTCGCCCGCGCGGCCTTGCCCAAAGGGGTGCCCTTCGAGACCGGAGGAGGGACGGCTCGGCTCGTCGCTCCCGGCTGGGTGGTCTGGGCCCGTGCTCCCGAGCGATTCGAGGCGGGCACGCCGGCAGTCGTCAACGTCATCGCATTCGCGAAGGCGTTGCAGCTCGTTCGCCAGTTCGGACGGGACGCGTTTCGCGACACCCACGCCGCCTCAGTGACGGTCGACGAGATCCTGCGCGGCGACGCGCTCGAGGCTTTCTCGGGCCGGGCGCTGCTCGACGAGCTCAGGCGTCGCCTGATCGGCCGGGGTCTGCTCGTGCCCACGTCACAGGGTCCGAAGCCGTACGTCAACCTCGACAACGCCGCGAGCACGCGCACCTTCGAGCCGATCTGGGAGGCCGTCTGCAAGGCGTGGCGTCAGCCCCGCCCCGTTCAGGAAGAGCTGGTCCGCGGGGTGAAGTCGATCTGCGCCGAGGTTCTGGGTGCTCCCTCTGGCGCCTACGACATCGTCTTCACCTCCAACACCACCGAGGCCATCAACCTCGTGGCGGAGAGCCTGCGGACGGAAGCAGAGCCGGGCGCGGTCGTCCTCAACACCCTGCTCGAGCACAACTCGAACGAGCTGCCGTGGCGTGACCTTCCCGGCGTGTCGACGGTCCGAGTGCCCGTCGACCCCGAGGGCTTCCTGGACGTCGGGGAGCTGGAGGCGCGGCTCTCCTCCAAAGTCAAGGTCGTGGCCATCAGTGGTGCATCGAACGTCCTCGGTACGTTCAACGACCTCGCCGCGATCAGCCGCGTCGTCCATCGGCACGGGGCACGGCTGCTGGTGGATGGCGCGCAGCTCGTCGCCCACCGCGCGGTCGACATGGACGCGTGCGGGATCGATGCTCTCGCGTTCTCCGCTCACAAGGTCTACGCGCCCTTCGGGACCGGCGCGCTGGTCGTCAGGAAAGGCATGCTCCGCTTCGCCCCGAGCGAGCGGGAGCGGATCCGTTCGTCCGGTGAGGAGAACGTCGGCGGGATCGTCGCGCTCGGCAAGGCGCTCGAGCTGCTCCAGCGAGTGGGCTTCGACGTGATCCAGGCCGAAGAGCGCGCCCTCACCGCCCGCGCGCTGGTCGGGCTCGCACAGGTCCCCGGCATCAGGATCCACGGGGTGACGGACGTGAGCTCGCCGCGCTTCGCGCGAAAGGGGGGTGTGGTCGCGTTCAGCCTGAAGGGGATGATGCCTGATCGAGTGGGGCGGCTCCTGGCCGAGAACGCCGGCGTCGGCATCCGCTCCGGCTGCCACTGCGCGCACATCCTGGTCAAGCACCTGCTCCGCATCCCTCCGCTGCTCGAGCGCTTCCAGCGGGTTCTCGTGACCGTGTTCCCGCGGCTCAATCTGCCGGGCGTCGCCCGGATCAGCGTAGGCGTCGAGAACGCCCCGGAGGACGTCGACAGGTTGATCGACGCGCTGGGCAGGATTCCTGGGCAGGGGCGGGACAAGGGCGTGGAGCGGCAGATCGGCGACCTCGCCGCGGCCGCGTCGCGGACGGTGTATGCCGGGCCGGCACGGGTCTGAGGCGGAACGAGGCCAACACCGCGAGCGCATCCTGGCCGCGGCCACACGGATCCCGAGTCGGATCGAGGGCCACGGCTCGTCTCGTACGCCGCGAGAGGCCGTCCGTCGCCGGAGCAGCCCGGCGGAGGGCCATAATGGCCCATGCCTTCCGGGGAGCATGGCGACGGGCGGCCGAGCCCCGAGGAGTTCCTGAGGCGCATCGCGCTCGAGGAGCGGCAGCAGTCGCGAGGCAAGCTGAAGATCTTCCTCGGCTACGCCTCGGGCGTCGGGAAATCGGTGCGCATGCTCGACGAGGGGCGGCGTCGGAAGCGGCGCGGACAGGACGTGGTGGTCGCCGCGACCCAGGCTTCCGACTCCGCGCAGGCGGGCGACCTGCTGGCCCAGTTCGAGGTCGTCGCGCCACTCGCGTCCGAAGGCGGAGAGGCGATGGACGTGGCGGCGGTTCTGCGAAGGCGCCCGGAGGTGGTGCTCGTCGACGGGCTGGCCTACCGGAACCCACCGGGCTCACGCCACGGGGAGCGCTGGCAGGACGTCGAGGACGTCCTCGAAGCCGGCATCTCGGTGATCGCCTCGCTCAACCTGCAGTTCGTGGCCGAGAGACAGGCCCAGGTCGAAGCGATCATCGGTCGGTCGGTCGCGGAGTCCGTTCCGGAGTCCTTCCTGCGCGCCGCGGACGAGATCGAGATCGTGGACGCCCCGCCCGAGTACTGCCTGACCCAGCTCGCCGACGGTGACGCGTCCGCGGCCGACGTCGTGCGGCTGGAAGGCCGGCTCTCGGAGCTGCGCGAGCTCGCGCTGCTGCTCGCGGCCGAGGTGGTCGACCACCAGCTGGAGGACTACCTGAGGCGGGCCGGCATCGACCACGTCTACGGCGCCCAGGAACGCATCCTGGTCTGCGTCACGCCGCGCTCGCGCGCAGAGGAGATGATTCGGCGGGGGCGACGGCAGGCCGACCGCTTTCACGGCGAGCTGTTCGTCGTGCACGCCCGCCAGGAGGGCCTGGACGCGAGGGACCAGGCGCTCCTTCGGCAGAGCCTGGAGGCGGCCCGGGACGCCGGCGCCCACGTCGAGCGGATCGACGGCGCCGAGCCGGTGCGGGCGATCCTCGACTACGCGCGCCGGCACCGCGTCACCCAGATCTTCCTGGGCCACACCCAGCAGCGCGGCTTCGCGTCTCGGCTGCGCACCCGCTTCGTCGAGCGCCTGATCCTCGACGCCGAGGGCATCGACGTGCGGCTCTTCCCGAGCCAATGAGCACCGCTCCGGAAGGGAAGGCGCAGGGTCGGCTGAAGATCTTCCTCGGCTACGCGGCGGGGGTGGGGAAGACCTTTCGGATGCTCGACGAGGCGCACAAGCTCCGACAGGCCGGGCACGACGTCGTGGTGGGCTACTTCGAGCCGCACGGGCGGGAGGACACGATCGCGCGGGTCGAGGGCCTGGAGCTCGTGCCGCGGCGCCGTCTCGAGTACCGCGGCCGCGCGTTCGAGGAGATGGACACCGACGCGATCCTCGCCCGGAAGCCGGAGATCTGCGCCGTCGACGAGTTCCCGCACACCAACGTGCCCGGCTCGGCGCGGACGAAGCGCTGGGAGGACGTGGTCGTGCTGTGCGACGCGGGCATCGACGTCCTCACCACCATGAACGTCCAGCACCTCGAGAGCCTCAACGACCAGCTCCAGGAGATCACCGGCGTGAAGGTCCGGGAGACCGTGCCGGACTGGGTCGTCAAGGAGGCGGACGAGGTCGTGCTGGTGGACCTGACTCCACGGGCGCTGCTGAACCGGCTCCTGCGGGGCGTCGTCTACCCGCCGGAGAAGGCCGGGCGGGCGATGGAGAGCTTCTTCAAGGAACCGACCCTCGCCGCTCTCCGCGAGCTGGCCCTCCGGCAGACCGCCCACGAAGTCGAGCAGCGACACGGGCCGGACCCGGACCCGGGGGGCGGGCCCCCCGCCCGGGCCGAGCCGCGCGAGCGGATCCTGATCCACGTGTGCGCCTCGCCGTCGACGACGGCGCTGATCCGGCGGGGCCGCCGGGTCGCCGACTACCTCAGGGGAGAGTGCTTCGCGGTGAGCCTCGTTCGGCCCAATCGCGGTGGCGCGCCCGGAGCCAGCCCCGCGGTGGCGCAGCACCTCGACTTCGCCCGCCGGCTCCACATCGAGACGCGCACGCTCGTGGCGAAGGACGAGGCGCACGGCCTGGTCGAGTTCGCCCGTGCGAACGCCGTGACTCAGATCTTCGTGCTCCGCCCGCCTCGGCGCCCGCTCGCGTTCCTGAGCAGGCGCCACACGACGATGCGCATCGTAGCCCTGGCCCGGGACATACAGGTCACCGTGGTGGCGGACCGGAGGCAACACGGCTCTTGAAGGACGCTTCCTCGTCCTTGCTTGGAGCCTGGCTCGCAACGATCGCGGGGTGAACGACGTTCCGCCGGCCGCGCGACCGAGTGTCGAGCGGGTCGCGACGGCAAGAGGCCTCCACGTCCTCACCCGAGGCGAATCCCGATAGATCACTCATTTAGAGACAGTTATGTGGTCAGATCCGAACTGGACCGATCGGTATGGACAAGCAGAATGTCGATATGGTATGAACAAGTGGAACGCAGGTCGGACGGAGGGTCCAATGGCGCGTCCTCGCTTCGAGAAGGCCGATCCCGCCAAGAGGGAGGCCATCCTTCAGGCGGCGGCCAGGGAGTTCGCGCTCGTCGGCTTCGAGGGGGCTTCCGTCAACCGCATCCTGGAGGGCGCCGGTCTCAGCAAGGGTGCCTTCTACTACTACTTCGACGACAAGGCCGACCTCGCGTGCACCGTCCTCCACTGGATCTACCGCGACGTCCTGGCGATGTGCGATCGGCTGCGGATGCCGGAGGATGCGGCGACGTTCTGGGACGTGGTCCACGAGCTCTCCCGTGAGAGCCTGGAGATGCTGCAGCGAGCCCCGTACTCCAACGAGCTGCTCTCCCGGCTGGGTCACGCCTTCGCGAACGACCGGGAGCTCGCGACGAGGGTCATGAGCCTCTTCGCCCGGCCCAACAGCGCGATCGTCGCCATCTGGAGGCGGGGCCAGGAGCTCGGAGCGGTGCGATCCGACCTCCCCGTCGAGACGCTCATCGCCATCTTCCAGGGGATCAAGGAGTCGCTCATCCGGGCCTCGACCCCGGGGGGGCAGGTGCTCACGAAGCCCGAGCTCCAGCGACTGGCCGAGCTGCAGCTCGATCTCGTCCGCCGCGTCTCCGTTCCCGCCCCAGAGGTGCTCCGATGACGAGAACGCTGGGCCTCGCCCTCGCATCCCTGACGCTCGCCGGCGCCGGCGCCGCCCAGACTCCCGCCGGCGTTCCAGCCTGCCCGAGCGGCGAGGAGAGGCCGGACGCGGCCGCCCTCGTGAAGCGCATCGACCAGCTCCTGAGCGGCCGCTCCTCGGTGGGGGTGATGACCATGTCCATCAAGACCCCCTCCTGGACGCGCTTCCTCAAGCTCAAGGTCTGGGCGCGAGGCAAGGACGACGCGCTCGTCCGAGTCCTGGAGGGCGGACCGCGCGAGACCGGGATGATGACCCTCAAGCGCGAGAGACAACTCTGGACCTGGCTGCCGCAGGCGGGCCGGGTCATGAAGCTCCCCTCCGGGATGATGGGCGACTCCTGGATGGGCAGTGACTTCACCAACGACGACCTCGTGAAGGGCAACAGCCTCATCGACGACTTCGTGTCGACCCTCGAGGGCGTGGAGAAGGTCGGCGACCGCGACGCCTGGCACCTGGTCCTCGAACCCAGGCCGACCGCGATCGTGGTCTGGGGCCGCATCGAGATGCGGATCGACCGGAGGAGCTGCCTTCCCGTCGCCGAGACGTTCTTCGACGAGGAGGGCAAGCGGGCGCGGGACATGAAGTTCTCCGACTTCCGCCAGGTCGGCTGGCGTCAGTTCCCGGCCCGGATGACCGTGACCCCGGCGGAGCAGGGGCGTGAGACCTCGATCGCCTACTCGGAGATCGCCTTCGACGTGGACATTCCCGAGGACACCTTCAGCCTGCAGAGGCTGCGCCAGGGGAGGTGAGCGCGTGCTGCTGAAGCTCGCCTGGCGGAACATCTGGCGCAACGAGCGCCGAACCGTCATCTCGGTGCTGGCGCTCGCCCTGGGCGTGACCGCCATCGTCTCTCTCTACAGCGTCCGCGAGCTCGCCTACGCGGAGATGATCCGTGGCGTCACGAGGGGCCTGGTCGGGAACGTGCAGGTCCACGGGCGCGGCTACCAGGATTCTCCGGACATGACCACCGTCGTCCGCGACCCCCTCGCCGTCGAGGCGCGGCTCGAAGGCGCCCTCCCCGGGGCGCGGGCCGAGCGGCGGGTGATCGGGGCCGGCCTCGCCAGCGCCGGCGACGTCTCCACCGCCGTCGTCGTGATGGGCATCGAACCGGGGGCGGGGTCCGAGGCGGCTCTCACCCTCCAGAAGGGCCGGATGCTCGTGGCCTCGCCGGCCCACGCGGTCCTCGTCGGCACCGCCCTGGCGAACGAGCTCGGTCTCGTCCCGGGAGGCGACGTCGTGCTCGTCGGTCAGGCGGCCGACGGCTCCCTCGCGAACGATCGCTTCACCGTCGCCGGTGTCGCCGACACCGGCAGCTCCGAGGCCAACGCCGGGACCGTGTTCCTCCCGCTGGCCGACGCGCAGTCGTTCTTCGCCCTCGGCCAGTGCGTTCACCAGGTCGTCGTCCGCCTGCCGACCGACGGGGAGGATCTGAGCCAGCCGGTGTCGCTCCTGCGCGGGGCGCTCGATCTGTCCGCCCTCGAGGTCCTGCCCTGGACCGAGATCCTGCCCGAGCTCAAGACGGCGATGGACGACAAGCGGAAGAACCAGGGCCTCATCAGCCTCATCGTGTTCCTCATCGTCGCCCTCGGGATCCTGAACACGATGACCATGTCCACGTTCGAGCGCACCCGCGAGTTCGGCGTGCTGGCCTCGCTCGGCACGCGGCGGGGCCGGATCCTCTCCATGGTCGTCCTCGAGGCGCTGCTGCAGGGGCTGATCGGCTTCGGGGCCGGGCTCGCCCTGGCCTGGGCCCTCCTGCACGGCATCGGGACCGCGGACCTCTCCGGCCTGACCGGGGGCGGCGACGTTCTCGGGGCTCCGATGCCGGGCGCGCTGAGGCTCGTGGTCCACCCCGAGTCGGTCGCCTCGGCCGGGGTCACCACCATCCTGACGATGCTCGCCGGAGGCCTCCTTCCCGCGATCCGAGCCTCCCGGCTCAAGCCCGTCGAGGCCACGAGGTACGTCTGATGGCGACCATCCTGAAGATCTCCTGGCGCAGCATCTGGCGCAACTGGCGGCGCACGCTCATCAGCATGAGCGCCGTGGGCGTGGGGCTCTTTCTGGTCGTCGTCTACTCCGGGGTGCTGGCCGGGCTGCTCGGCGACGCCAAGGACCAGCTCGACAACATCGGGATGGGACACGTGGAGATCACCGCCGCGGGCTGGCGGACGCACCGCGGCGCCTCGGAGAGCATCGCGTTGCCCGCCACCCTTCTCGGCCGGCTCGACCTGCCTCCGGGGAGCGAGAGCGGCTGGCGGGTCGTGACGCGGGCGCTCGTGACGAGCGCGCGGGGGAGCGAGGGCGTCGAGCTGCAGGGCGTCGACTGGACGCGCGAGGCGCGGCTCTCCGCCCACGTGCGCGAGGTGAGGCTCGGCGAGCGCCCCTCCCCGGACGACGATCGGGGGATCCTGATCGGCGAGAAGCTCGCCGACCGCCTCCGGGTCAAGGTGGGGTCGCGGGTGCGCGTGATGGCCCAGCGGGCCGACGGCGAGATCGGCGCCGAGCTCTACCGCGTCCGCGGGATCTTCCATTCGCTCTCCCCGGCGATCTCCCGGGGACGGGTGCTCGTCGGCGAGGCTTCGGCGCGAAGGCTCCTGGGGGTGGGAGACGTGGCCCACCAGATCGTCATCCAGCTCGAGCGCGCCTCGGACGCCGACGACGTCGCGGCGCGGCTGCGGGCGGTGCTCGGTCGCGGCTACGAGGTCCTCTCCTACGGAGACCTCCTCCCGGCGCTCCGCAACATCGAGCGGCTCGCCGACCTCTTCGTCTGGATCGCCGCCTTCTTCATCTACGGCCTCGTGGGCCTGGGCATCCTCAACACCTTGCTCATGTCCGTGCTCGAGCGCACCCGCGAGTTCGGGGTGCTGCGGGCGGTCGGGACGCGCCCGGCCCGGGTGGTCGCGCAGGTCCTCGGCGAGTCCTTCTGGATCGCGACGCTCAGCGGCGCCCTCGGGCTCGCCGCCGGCCTCCTCCTGACCTGGTACGGGGCGCACCACGCCATCCTCACGATCGGTGGTGGGGAGGCTCTCGAGTACGGCGGGGCCATCCTGCGGTCGGGCGTCAAGACGCGCTTCTCTCTCGTCCAGGCGCTCCGGGCCACGAGCCTCGTCTACGTCATGGCGCTCGTGACGGCGCTCTACCCCGCCTGGCGGGTGGCGCGGATGCCACCCGCCCGGGCCCTGCATTCGAGCTGAGGGATCCGGCCATGGCCGTCATCGAAGCCGTCGACGTCACGAAGGACTACCTGGACAAGGGCCAGGTCACGACGCGGGCCCTCCGCGGGGTCAGCCTGACCGTCGAGAAGGGCGAGTTCATGGCGATCGCGGGGCCGAGCGGGTCGGGCAAGACGACGCTCCTCAACCTGATCGGCGCCCTGGACACCGTGACCTCCGGCCGCATCCGCGTCGAGGGGCGGGAGATCGGCGGCCTCTCCCAGAGGGAGCTCTCGGACCTCCGGCGCGACCGGCTCGGCTTCGTGTTCCAGGCCTACAACCTGGTGCCCGTCCTCACCGCGGCGGAGAACGCGGAGTACGTGATGGAGCTCCAGGGCCGGCCGGCCGCGATGCGACGCGAGCGCGTGGCCGAGCTCTTCGAGGCGATGGGGATGCGGCACCTGCTCGACACGCGCCCCCTCAAGATGAGCGGCGGCCAGCAGCAGAGGGTGGCCGTGGCTCGGGCCATCGCCAGCGAGCCGGCCCTGATCCTGGCCGACGAGCCCACCGCCAACCTCGACCAGGCGACGGGGCGTGCGCTCGTGGAGCTGATGCGACATCTGAGCCGCGAGCGGGGGACGACGTTCGTCCTCTCCAGCCACGACCCGATGGTCCTCGAGCAGGTCGATCGCGTCGTGCACCTCGTCGACGGCGCGGTGCGGTCCGACGAGCGGAGGGCGGCGCCGGGAGCGTGAGGATGCCCGCGCCCAGCCTGTGCGCGTCGATGCTCGCGGCAGGCCTGCTCGTGCCGGCGCTCGCCGCGGGGCAGGCGCGCGAGGTGTGGAAGAGCGAGGACGGCTCGTCCGCCCTCGACGTCGGGGCATTCGACAAGTCGTTCGGCCTGGCCATACGAAACCAGTCCGGCCTGGTCGAGGGCTCGGGGGCGCTGCGGGACCTGTTCGACGAAGTCCGCCTCGTTGCGCCTGACGTCGAGGTGCCGTCCATCGCGGCGCTCCCGGAGGCCGGGGCGAGCGTGACGAACACCTCGCGGGTCTGGGGGAGGCTGCTGTGGAAGAACCGCGTCGAGCTCTCGGCTGGATACGAGATCGACGCCACCGCGGCGTCGGACGCCGCCCTGACCGGCGGCCGGTTCCTGAGCGGCCCGGTGCCGGCCAAGGGCCTCGAGACGGAGGGTCGCCGGCTCGTCGATTTCGACCACGTGCTCGTCGATCACGGCACCTTCCTGCTTCAGCACGACCTCGATCTCCTGGCCGTCAAGGTGATCCTCCCCAAGGGCGAGATCGTCGTCGGCCGCCAGGTGCTCTCGTGGGGCACCGGCATGCTCTGGAACCCCACCGATCTCTTGAGCCCGTTCGCCCCCGGCGAGGTGGACCGCGAGGTCCGACACGGCGTCGATGCGGTCCGCTTCTCGATGCCGCTCGGCAAGACCTCTCTCCTCGACCTCATCTACCTCCCCCAGCAGCAGGGGTGGGCGCAGGGCGGGGTCGCGCGGGTGCAGGCGAACACCAGGGGGTTCGACGTGTCGGTCTCGGCGGCGAAGTACGTGTCGGACGTCGTCCTCGGTGCCGATACCGCCGGCGACATCGGGCCCGTGGGGGTCCACGCCGAGGCCGCCTACACCCTCGGTCTCGCCAACCTCGCCGGGCCAGGACCGGTCGAAGTCGAGGAGCGGTTCCTGCGCGGTGTCGTCGGGGCCTCGTGGCGACCGGCGGAGAGCTGGACCCTCGGGGCGGAGTACTACTTCAACGGCTTCGGGGCCGGGAGCCCTGGCGGATACGCCAGCAAGCTGAGCAGCGATCGCTACGTCCACGGCGAGGTCTTCGGCGCCGGGCGGCATTACGTCGGACTGAGCGCCGTCCGGCAGGCCACGCCCCTGCTCTCGCTGCAGATGCTCCTGCTCACGAACCTCGCCGACCCGAGCGCGCTCGGGATTCCGGTGGCGCAGTACTGGGCCGCCCAGAAGGTCCTCGTACGGGTCGGCGGCTACATCCCGGTCGGCGCGCGCCCCGATCCCCGACTGCTGAAGAGCCTGACCGTGTCCGACGTGCTGGAAGGCAGCCCGGCCTTCATCGCCGCGACGACGACGCTGGGCCTGCGCAGCGAGTACGGCGCCTCGCCCTGGGGCGCGTTCGCGCAGGTCGGCGTCTACTTCTGACGCCTCTCCGCGAGCGAGTCGAGCGGATCGCGCGCGCCGGATGCGGCAAACGCCTCCCGTTCGCGCGCCGCCCGCTCCTCGCCGACGCGGCGCTCGCTACCGTCCGCCGACGAGTCCTGCCATGCCGTCCTTGAGGAAGACATACCGCGAGTACCCCTTGGCTTCGAGCGCGTACTGAACCCAGCGAACCTGCTTGCCCACGTTGTCGAAGATGTAGAGCGTCTTGTCCTGGTAGCGGCTTCGAAACGCCGCGGCATCGAGCTCCCTCACGAGCCTGTCGACGCTCAGCCACTCGGCCTTGCGCGCGAACTCGGCAGTCTTGGCTCGCTGCTGGGCGTCTCGGACGTCGATCAGGACCGCGCCCGGCGCGGACGCACCTCGCTCGAACGTCGCGGCGTCGGCGAGGTGGGCCTCGTATCGCGACTCCGGGATGATCTGCTGGGGCTGGACGGCCTTGCCGAAGAGGAGGGTGCGGCCACGGGCCATGCGCGCCCATTCCAGGATGCCGGCGTCGTAGACACGCACTCGGCTGAAGCCCGCCTTCTGCGCCGCCTCCGCCCCCTCGTAGCTCTTCTCGCAGGTCTGCCCGTTGCAGTAGGTGACGACCATCTTCGACCGGTCCGCGCCCACGGCGGCCGACAACCTGCCGACGAAGTCCGTGCCGGCCAGGTCGACGTGTACCGCCCCGTCGACGTGCATGACGCTGAACTCGAACTCACTCCGAACGTCGATCACCACGGCGCTGCCGATGGCGTGAGCGAGCTGCTCGGTCGAGATCGGCACGAGGTCGGGGTACTTCGCGCGGAGCGGATACTGTTGGGCCGACACGTTGATCGCGGCCGAGGAGAGAAGGAGGACGAGACACGCCGTTCGCATGAGCACCTCGATCTGGGGGGCGGCGATCGTCTGCGGGCAGGGCCCGAGGTCGCGGTCGATGACGCGGCCGCGGGCTCGTCGACTCCTTTCGGGCTGCCCGCACGCCGACGCCGCGGGGGACTTCGTTCCGAGGACGGGACGACGCCAGGATCTGAGCACGGGGGCGTTGCCACGATTATGCGCGCGTTCTCGGTCGTCGGGGAGGCGGTCGGAGCGCGGTGTGCGGCGGAGGAGGATCGAGCGCGGGCGGGTGGGCCTCGCCCGCTCGGCGGCCGGCGATCCGGCCGCGACCGCGGCGTCGCCGCCGAGCTGAGAGGCGGCTGGAAGTGGCGCCCTCGCGGGTGCGCCGGTCATCTACGACTGTCGTCGGCTCGTTCGTGGGCGAGCGGGGCGCCCAGAGCCGCCGAGGCGTCGAATAGAATCCCCGGGAGGGCCTACACGCGCGGGAACCGACACCAGCCGATCGGCCCGCTTGGGAGGAGTGCAAAATGGCGACAGCGATCAGGGCAGAAGGCGCGGGCGGGAGGCTTCTGAGGAAGGCCGGGGGCTGGTCCATCGGCACGGCCCTGGTGTTCATCCTCCTCGGCATCCTGTCGATCGTGGAGCCGGGGGTCGCGGGTCTGGCGATCGCCATCCTGGTCGGTTGGCTGCTGATCCTGGGTGGCGTGGCACACCTCGTCGCGGCGTTTGGCTCCCGCGGAGCGGGACGGGCGATCTGGCAGGTCGTCCTGGGGATCGTCTACCTCATCGGTGGGGTCTACTTCCTGACCCATCCGCTGCTCGGCCTCGGCTCGCTCACGCTCTTCCTGGCTGCGATCCTCCTGGCGGAGGCGATTCTCGAGCTGATCGCCTACTTCAGGGTGCGGAGGGACGGCGGCTCCGCCTGGCTCCTCGTGAACGGACTGGTCACCCTCCTCCTGGGAGGGCTCATCTGGAGGCACTGGCCGTCGAGCTCGGTGTGGGCCATCGGGACGCTGGTGGGGGTGAACCTGCTCATGACCGGGTTTTCGCGGCTGATGCTGGGAGTGGCGGCACGGAGGCTCGCACGTCATCTCTAGCCGATTGAATGGCGACGCTCGTCGAGGCGCCGGCCGAGGATCGTCCTGGGGTCGAGTGCCGTCCGGTGCTCTTCGGGTCGGGGAAAGGGAGCACCGAAGAGGGGAGAGAGAACACGGCGGTGCGGCCGGGGATGGTGTCGCGCCGGCGGCGGCTTTCGATCCAGTCCAGCAGGTCGTGCGACGACGTGCTCCGTGCCGCGAGGCTTACGGACGACCTGCGCGAGCGCGACCAGCAGATGACCCTCGCCGCGGACGCGGCCGACCTCGGCCTCTGGGTCTGGACCACTTCGCAGGACGCGGCCGAGATGCTTCGCCTGCACGCCGACCTGGCGCATGCGGCCCGCGTGTCGACCATGACCCCGCTCGCCTCGAGCCTGGCGCACGAGCTCAACCAGCCGCTGGGAGCGATCCTGCGCAACGCGGAGGCCGCCCAGTTGTTGCTCCAGAGCCGTGCGCCGGACCTGGAGGAGATTCGCGCCATCCTCGCCGACATCTGCAAGGACGACCACCGGGCGGGCGAGGTCATCGACCACATGCGGGCGCTCCTCAAGCGCCGCGGCCTGGAACGGGTCGAGCTCGACCGGTGGGCGGCGAGGCATGACGAACGGTTCGAGCCAGTCGACCGTCTTCGTGGTGGACGACGACCCGTCGTTTCGCCGGGCCGTCTCGCGGTTGCCGAGGGCCGCCGGTCATCAGGTGAGGGTGTTCTCCTCGGGCTCCGCGTTCGTCGAGAGCCTGCCGGCGAAGGGCCCCGGCTGCGTGATCGCGGACCTGCAGATGCCGGGCCTGAGCGGCCTGGACCTGCAGGCGGCGCTGGCCGGAGGCGACAATCCCTTGCCCGTGCCGTTCCTGACCGGGCACGGCGACATTCCCACCTCGGTCCACGCGATGCGTCTGGGCGCGGAGGACTTCCTCACCGAGCGCGCGCCCCGGGAGGCGCTCCTCGACGCGGTGAACCGCGCGCTGGCCCGCGATGCCCGTGAAGGCGCCGAGCGTACGCGGGTTCAGGAGGCCCGCGGTCGCTTCGACGCGCTCACCGGGCGCGAGCGTGAGGTGCTGGAGCACGTGCTCCGCGGTCAGCTCAACAAGCAGATCGCCGCGGACCTCGGCATCCACGAACGCACCCTGAGGCTTCACCGCACCGCCATCACGACGAAGGTGGGCGTTCAGTCGGTCGCCGAGCTGACGCAGCTGTGGCTGGAGGCCTTCCCCAAAGGGCAGTAGTCCACGGGCCGGGCAAGGGGTACCGTGGTCTCGGTCCCGATGAGCGCTCCCCGCCACAGCTACGTCGCCGTGATCGATGACGACGAAAGCGCGGGCCGAGCCCTCGGCCGCCTCCTGCGGGCAGAGGGGTTCCAGCCGGTCTGCTATCTCTCCGCCGAGGCGTTCCTCGCCGACACGAAGCGGCCCGTATTCGCGCAATCGTCGTCGGGCAACTGGAACGGCTTGCCCGACCGCTTCGGCATCGACGCCGGCTACTTCGGACTCACCGCCGAGAACGTCCTCAACTACAAGGGCGGAAACGTGGACTTCGAGAAGGACCTCGGTCTCGACAAGGGCGTGAGCACGTTCTGGGTCGACGGGACCTGGCGGGTCGGGCGGCGCCACCAACTGAAGCTGTCCTACACCCGCTTCAGCCGCGAACGTGCCGACTTCACTCTCGAACGCGACTTCGTCTGGGGCGGCGACACATACAACGCCGGGCTGTCGGCGACAACGAAGTCCGGCAGCGACATCCTGGGTGGCTACTACCGCTTCGCGGTCTACCGCAACGACCGGTTCGAGATCGGTCCGGCGGTCGGCATCGGCTACCTCTGGCTGAGCGCGGAAGTCCGCGCCACGGGGACGATCGGCGATGCGAGCCGTTCTCTGGACCACAGCAAGAACACCGGCAGCCTCACTGGCGCCCTCGGCGGCTACACGAACGGCTGGATCACGAAACGTCTCGTCGCGCGGGCGGACTTCCTCTACATCAAGGTGAGTCCGGGCGACAGGAAGGCGTCGAACACCGACTGGCGGCTCGGGGCGGACTACTACTTCTTCCCCAACGCCGGCCTGGGCGTCCAGTACAAGTACAATAAGTACACCCAGGACGGGAACACCGATCAGCTGGGCGGCGAGGTCGTCTACCTGGGCTTCCAGGTCTTCCTGGCGCTCCTCTTCTGATAGCCAGGATGCCGGACCTCACCTCGTCGTGACCTTGACTCGTGTCCAGACGGCCGGGACGGAACCCCAAGTACCAAGGAGGAGTCAGTAATGAGCTGGCACAATGCAGGAGCGGGCGTCCTCGCGGGTACGCTCGCGATGGTGGTGGTTGGAGTGACTCCGACCATCGTCCAGGCGCAGCCCGCCGCCGCGAAGAAGCCCAACATCGTCGTCATCTGGGGAGATGACATCGGCCAGTCCAACGTCAGCACCTATTCGCGCGGCCTGATGGGCTACCAGACGCCCAACATCGACCGGATCGCCAAGGAAGGCGTGATGTTCACCGACTTCTACGCCGAGCAGAGCTGCACCGCCGGCCGGGCGTCGTTCATCACCGGTCAGTCTGGCCTGCGCACGGGGATGACCAAGGTCGGCCTGCCGGGCGCGGCGGTCGGCTTGCAGAAGGAGGACCCGACGATCGCCGAGCTGCTGAAGGCCCAGGGCTATGCCACCGGCCAGTTCGGCAAGAACCACCTGGGCGACCGCAACGAGTACCTGCCGACGGTGCACGGCTTCGACGAGTTCTACGGCAACCTCTACCACCTGAACGCCGAGGAAGAGCCCGAGCTGCCCGACTACCCGAAAGACCCGGCCTTCCACGCGAAATTCGGTCCGCGCGGCGTGCTGGACTGCAGGGCCTCGGCTACGGACGATGCGACGGTCGACCCGCGCTTTGGCAAGGTTGGCAAGCAGGTCTGCAAGGACACCGGTCCCCTGACCAAGAAGCGGATGGAGACGATCGACGACGACATCGCCGCGCGAGCCGTGGATTTCATCCAGCGGATGAACAAGGCCGGCAAGCCGGCCTTCGTCTGGGTGAACTTCACCCACATGCATCTCCGCACCCACACCAAGCCGGAGAGCATCGGCCAGGCTGGACGCTGGCAGAGCCCGTACCACGACACCATGATCGACCACGACCGGAACGTCGGCACGGTCCTCAAGGCGATCGACGACCTCAAGATCGCGGACAACACCTTCGTCATGTACTCCACCGACAACGGCCCCCACATGAACAGCTGGCCGGACGGCGCGATGACGCCGTTCCGTAGCGAGAAGAACACGAACTGGGAAGGGGCCTACCGGGTGCCCTGCATCGTCCGCTGGCCCGGCCACATCAAACCGGGCACGGTGTCCAACGAGATCGTCGCGCACCTCGATTGGCTGCCGACTTTCCTGGCGATTGCCGGCGACGCGAACATCAAGGAGGAGCTGCTCAAGGGCTACAAGGTCGGTGACATGACGTACAAGGTCCACCTGGACGGCGACAACCTCGTTCCGTACCTGACCGCCCAGGTCGAGAAGAGCCCGCGGGTATCGTTCTTCTACATCAACGACGACCAGCAACTGGTCGCCCTGCGCTACGACAACTGGAAGATCATCTTCCTGGAGCAGCGGGACCCGGGAACACTGGGTCTGTGGGCGAACCCATTCACCAACTTGCGGGTTCCGAAGATCTTCAATCTCCGCACGGACCCGTACGAGCGCGCGGACATCACGTCGAACACCTACTACGACTGGCTGATGGATCACGTCTACCTCCTGGTTCCCGCGCAGGCCTACGTGGGCCAGTTCCTGGCGACCTTCAAGGAATTCCCGCAGCGCCAGAAGGCCGACAGCTTCAACCTGGATGAAGTCCTTCGGAAGATGCAGGAGAGCGGCGGGTCGAAGTAGCCCGCTGCCAGCCTGCGGCCGACCGAGGATCCCGGTCGGCCGCAGGCATCGGCGGCGTCCTCGTCCAGGAGCCTCCGTTGGCTCGGTCGCGAGCGAAGCAGCGCCGCGGCTGACCGCACAAAGGGAGCGACCAATGAAGAAGACGCCCACATCACACGCAGTCGCCATAGCGCTCGGGCTTCCGATCGCCTTCGCCACGGCGGCGCAGGCCGCGGATCCGCTTCCGTCCTGGAACGAGGGCAGGGCCAGGCAATCCATCGTCGCCTTCGTCGAGAAGGTCACGACGCCCGGCTCGCCCGACTTCGTGCGGGTTCCGGAGCGCGTCGCCGTCTTCGACAACGACGGGACGCTCTGGTGCGAGAAGCCGTTACCCGTTCAGCTCTACTTCGTCCTCGACCGCGTAAGGGCGCTCGCGCCGCAGCATCCCGAATGGACGACCACCGAGCCGTTCGCCTCGGTCCTCAGGGGCGATCCGAAGGGCGTGATGGCCGGGGGCGAGCGGGCGCTCGTGGAGCTGCTCATCGCCACCCACGCGGGCAACACCAGCGAGGAGTTCGAGCAGATCGTCAAGGACTGGATCGCCGCGGCGAAGCACCCCAAGACGGGCAAGCTTTACACGGACATGGTCTATCAGCCGATGCTGGAAGTGCTCGCCTACCTGCGCGCGAACGGCTTCAAGGCCTTCATCGTCTCCGGGGGCGGCATCGAGTTCATGCGCGCGTGGGCGGAGAGCGTCTACGGCGTTCCGCCAGAGCAGGTCGTCGGCAGCAGCGTGAAGACGAAGTTCGAGCTGCGTGAGGGCCAGCCGGTGCTCCTGCGCCTGCCCGAGCTCAACTTCAACGACGACAAGGGCGGCAAGCCGGTGGGCATCGGCCAGCACATCGGCCGACGGCCCATAGCGGCGTTCGGCAACTCGGACGGCGATCTGCAGATGCTTCAGTACACCGGGGCGGGACGAGGCGCCCGCTTCTGCCTGTACGTCCACCACGACGACGCGGCACGGGAATATGTGTACGACCGCGAGGACACCCTGGCCCGGCTCGACAAGGGTCTGGACGAGGCCGCCGCGAAGGGCTGGACCGTCGTCAGCATGAAGGACGACTGGAAGCAGGTGTTCCCGACGGGGCCGACGGTCACGGCCATCGATGTCCTGCTCGAGCCGGACTCCACGATGGTCCGGCACGCCGCAGCCAACAACGCCCGTTTGCTCAAGGTCAACCCGAAAGGATTCGCGCTGGACGAGGCGCACCGTCCGCACATCACGATGCTCCAGACGTTCGTCCGCACGGCGGACCTCGACCAGGTCTATGCGGCTGTCGGCAGGGTCTTCGCGGGCTCCCCTCTCGGCCGGATGAAGCTCGAGGCCTTCAAGTACTACTACGCACCGACCGGCGCGGACGGTGTCGCGGGAATCTGCGCGAAGCCCTCGCCGGAGATCCTGAAGCTGCAGGCCGACATCGTTGCCGCCGTCGGACCCTTCATGGTCGAGCGTGGTCCCATCGGCGCGTTCACCGCTCGCCACGACGACCCGGCTCTCGACGCCGGCTTGATCGGCTACGTCGCGGCGTACGTTCAGAAGTACGCGGGCCAGCACTTCAATCCCCACGTCTCGACCGGCGCGGCCCCGAAGGAATACCTCGACAAGATGCTCGCCGAGCCGTTCGAGCCGTTCAGCTTTTCACCCGCCGGCGCCGCCGTCTACCAGCTCGGCCCGTTCGGCACGGCGGCGAAGAAGCTCGCGGAATGGGATGTGAAGCAGTGACTCCGGGAGCCGAGACGACCGTGAGGGAAAGGAGACGACATGCAGTCAACACGCAGTAGAACGCTGGCCCTGGCCCTCGGCCTGGTGCTGATGGCCGTGACGGCCGCCGATGCACGGCAAGAGAAGGCGACCAGCGCCGCCCAGGAGAAGGACGCCGCGACCCAGGCCGTGGGGCCATACAGAGACTTCAAGGGCACCATCAAGCTCGACATCCGCGACTCCAAGGCCGACTGGGGCCCCTTCACGCCGAAGAAGGCACCGGAGGGCGCTCCGAACATCCTGTTCGTGCTGTACGACGACACGGGACTCTCCGCCTGGTCGCCCTACGGCGGTCGCATCAACATGCCGACCTTGGACAAGTTGGCCGCGAACGGCCTGCGGTACACGCAGTGGCACACGGTGGCGCTGTGCTCGCCGACGCGGTCCACGCTCCTGACGGGGCGGAATCACACGCTCAACGGCTTCGCCAGTATCTCGGAAGGCTCCAACGGCTTCCCGGGCATGAGCGGCCGCTTGCCGCCGCAGGCGGCCACCGTCGGGCAGATCCTCCAGGAAAACGGCTACAGCACGTTCTGGCTGGGCAAGAACCACAACGTTCCCGAGCAGGATGTCGCGGAGGGCGGCGACCGCAAGAGTTGGCCGCTCGGGTGGGGGTTCGAGCGCTTCTACGGATTCCTGGGCGGCGAGACCAACGAGTGGTATCCGGACCTCGTCGAGGACAACCACTTCATCGAGCCGCCGTACTCACCTGAGCAGGGTTACCACCTGTCGAAGGACCTGGTCGATCACGCGCTCAAGATGATCCGGG
>DATJYX010000088.1:0-9634 GCA_035577965.1 Vicinamibacteria bacterium
GCCTCTCGGCGCCGAAGAGGGCCCGCGCCTGGCACCTCTCGCACGAGGAGAGGTGGCGGGCCAGGGCCTCCGGGGCCCGGCCGGGGACGGCGGTCTGCAGGGCGGCGATCTCCGCGTCGGTCAGGCACCGCGACGGCGGGCCGCCGGGAGCCGTCTCTCCGCTCATCGATCACGAATGGTAGCAGCCCCGGCGCGGCTTGGTATCTCTCCGCGGCTGTGGTGAGATGGGCCCGATGGCGCTCGAACCGACCGCGACACGCCTCTGGAAGCACCTTCCCCCCGAAGAGCGCCTGGCCGCGGCGACGGCGTTCTTCGCCGAGCCCGCGCCGGAGCTCGCGAGCGCCGCCCTCGGCGCCCTCGTCAAGGCACGCCACCTGCGGCCCCAGGCCGCGCGGGCACTCCCGGCCGACGCCCGGTCGCGGATCCTCGCGACGGTCCTCGACCCTGGGGAGCCCCTCGCCCAGGGACTCCTCGTCTCCCTCCACCTCGCGCAGAGGCGACCGCTCCTCCGCGCGTTCCTCGACGCCCTCGGCCTGGCCCACGAGGACGGCATCCTCAAGGACGACGCCGCGGAGCCGGTCCCCCTCGAGAAGGCCCGAGGGGCGGTGGCGGCTCTCGCCGCCTTTCCCGCCGGCGAGGTGAGGACCTACCTCAACACGCTCTTCGTGCAGGACAAGGAGCGGTGGGCCGTGCTCGAGGCCGCGGACGCCTGGCTCCGCGCGGAGAGCTGAGGCCGGTCAGAACTCGCTCATCTCCAGCGGGTGCTGGATCTCGGGCAGGCCGTCCCCCGAAGGCAGGAAGAGCCAGAACCGCTCGGCGTAGTAGACGCCGCCCAGCGCCTTCGAGAGCGCGACGGCCCGCGCGTTGAAGCGCTGCGCGCCCCGCGGGCGGCCTCTGCCGTCCTTCGGCAGCACGTCGACGGCGATCGTCTCCGCACGGGCCTGGGTCGAGTCGTCCGCCATGTGGACGACGGGCTGCAGGCGCGGGCCGAAGGCACGCAGGGGGTTCCAGGGCCGGGCGAGCCGCAGGCGCTCGCGGGCGACCGCGAGGGCCCGCAGCCTCGAGCCGATCCCCACCGCCTCGCCTCTGAGGCGCGACGGCTCGTTCGCACGCCACAGGTGGCGCAGAAGGCCGGCCCGCCGCGCCGCCCGCGCGGCGCCCGGCGGAAGCCGCGCCCCCATCAGTGCCAGGCGAGTGCGCACCGCACCCGGCACGAAGGCCTCCGGCCTTTCCTCGTAGAGGAACAGGTTCCGCCCCCGCTCCGTGGCGAACGCCCGCACCGCGGCCTCGTAGGTCAGGAGGTGGTCGACCGACGCCCCGAGGCCGAGCGGCGCGTAGACGTGGAGGGCTCCGATCCGCGGGCCGACCTCGGTCAGGAGGCGCGCGGCGCCGAGGGCCACGTCCTCGTCCTCCGGGCCGCGCTCGGTCACCCGCGAGGACGGCGCGCGCCCGGACCGGCGGGCGCGCGCCGCGGGCAGGCCGGCCGCCGCGTAGTCCGCCCCGAGGTCGCGGGCGGCCCGGGCCGACGTCGTGTCGGCGCCCACGGGCTCGAAGAGGGCGAGGACGAGGACGCGCCTCCCCTTTTCCGACTCGCTCAGGACCCGCGCCGGGCAGCCCAGCGCCACGTCGTCGCCGTGGGGGGCGACGAAGAGCGAGTCGTAGCGCTCCAGGCCGGCCGGGTCGAGGACCGTCGCCTCCATCGCGGTCAACGCAGGCGTACGACGCGCGTGACGGGGGGCAGGCAGCGCTCCGCGTCGCAGGCCTGGTAGCTGAGCTCGAGGCCCGCGGCGCCGCCCCCCCGTCGCTCGATCTCGCCCTCGATCGTGAACCGGTCCTGGTAGATCCCGATCGGGCCGGCGCCGCCGTCCCACGTCTCGGGCTCCGGGTAGCGAACGCCGCGCAGGCGGCCCACCAGTCCCCTGGCCTCGGTCGGAGAGAGCCCGGCGCCGGCAGGGTTGGCGTTCACGTGCCAGCCCTCGCGAACCGAGACCTCGATCCGGAACGGCTTCCACTCGTCGTCCTCGCTCGTTCCCAAGCGGCCCTCCACCTGGACGACCTCGTAGGCCTCGTCCTCGAGCGCGGCCGTGGCCGACGCGGCCGGGCCGGGGAGGGGCGCGGCCGAAGCACGAGGCGAAGGACGGGGAGCCTCGAGGAGTCGGGACAGAGCGCGCACCAGCGTGACGTGGGCGAGCGGCACCTGCGCCATCGCGTCCGCGAACGCGAGGAGGGCCGCCTCGGCCCGCCCGGTCCACGCCCCGTCGCCGGTGAGGCGCGCGAGCTCCACCGCGTTCAGGGCCGCGATCCCGTTCCCCGAGGCCACGGCACCGTCGAAGGCCGGCTTCGCCCGCACGAGGAGCCGCGGGTCCTCGCCGGCGGCGAACCAGCCGCCGCCCTCGGGATCGCCCAGGCGGCGCTCCTGCTCCTCCGCGACTCTCAACGCGTCGTCCCGCCACCTGGCCTCCCCCGTCGCCGCGTGGAGCTGCAGGAGCCCGTCGACGAAGAACGCGTAGTCGTCGAGGAAGGCCGGGACGTGGGCGCGCCCCTCGCGGAACGCGTGAGAGAGCGTGGCGTCCGCCGCCATCCGGGACAGCACGAACCCCGCCGCCCGCTCGGCCGCCGCGACGTACCGGGGCTCGCCGAGGCGGGCCCCAGAGCAGGCCATCGCGCCGATCATGAGGCCGTTCCAGTCGGCGAGCACCTTGTCGTCGGTGAGCGGCCTCTTCCGCAGCGACCGGGCCGCGAGGAGCGCCTCCCGTCCCGGCTCCAGGCGGCGCCGGAGATCCGCCTCCGAGAAGCCGCCCGTGCGCGCCTGCTCCGCGAGCGGTGTGTGGAGGAAGAGCACGAAACGGTCGCCCTCGAAGGGCGGAGGGCCCTCGAGGCCGTAGACCGCGCGGAAGAGGTCTCCGTCGCTCCCGGGCAGCGCCGACTCGAGCTCCTCCGCCGTCCAGGTGTAGTAGGCGCCCTCGTGTCCGTCCGTCTCCGCGTCGATCGCGGAGAGGAAGCCGCCGTCGGGCCCCGTCATCTCGCGGAGGACGAAGTCGAGCGTCGAGCGGGCCACCCGGTCGAAGCCCTGCTCCGGCGCGAGCGCCGAGCTCTCGGCGTAGAGCCGGGCGAGCGAGGCGTTGTCGTAGAGCATCTTCTCGAAGTGCGGCACGAGCCACGCGTCGTCGGTCGAGTAGCGGTGGAAGCCCCCGGCCAGCTGGTCCATGAGGCCGCCGCGCGCCATGCGGTCGAGGGTCACGACGAGCATCTCGCGCGGCCTCTCTCCCGCCGCGCGGTCGCGGGCGCGCTCGAGGAGGTAGAAGAGGTTCGCCGGCGAGGGGAACTTGGGCGCCCGGCCGAAGCCGCCCCACTCGGGGTCGAAGCGCGCGGCGAGGCCCTCCTCGACCGCGGCCGGGAGCTCCGGCCCCGGCAAGGACGAAGCCCGCCGCGAGGCCGACCCGAGGTGCTGCTCCACGGCCTCGGCCACCGTCTCCGCCTGCTGCAGCAGCTCCACCCTCCGGAAGAGCCACGCCTCGCGCAGCCCCTGCAGCACGCGCGGGAAGCCCGGGCGGCCCCGACTGTCGGCGGGAGGGAAGTAGGTCCCGGCGAAGAAGGGCTTCCGGTCCGGCGTCAGGAAGACGGAGTTCGGCCAGCCCCCCGAGCGCGCGATGAGCTGCGTGGCGGCCATGTAGATCTCGTCGACGTCGGGCCGCTCCTCGCGGTCGACCTTCACGCAGACGAAGCCGTCGTTCATCTCCCGGGCGATCTCGGGCCGGGAGAAGCTCTCCCTCTCCATGACGTGGCACCAGTAGCACGTCGAGTAGCCGACGGAGAGGAAGATCGGCTTGTCCTCGGCTCGGGCGCGCGCGAAGGCCTCCTCGCCCCACGGGTACCAGTCGACCGGGTTGTCCTTGTGGAGGAGGAGGTAGGGGCTCGACTCGCGCGCCAGACGGTTCGCCACTCGGTCTCCGCTCGCTCCGGGCTCGCAAGACGATCGAGGCCGCTCGCGCGGCCTCGACTTTGGTGCCTCTACGGGTGGGTGGTAGCGGGGGGAGGTTTCGGACCTCGACCTCTGGGCCATGGGACCGTGCGGGGCGGCTGCGTCTCGTTCCTGCCGCTGCCGTCCCGCTGACTCTCGCGCCCTGGCGACCCTCGCTACCTCCTTCCTCTACGCCGTTCCCCGGCATTCTAGCCCACTTCGCCTCGTCTTGCCGGGAGGCACAGGGCGCGGAATCACCCTCGGCACCGCCCTCGCCCATCCAGGCTGCGTTATCCTTTCGCCACGACGGCGTGTCGGGCGGACCAGGGCGGGCAGCCGCCGCCGAAAGGGGGAGCATGATCCAGTGGGGCGTCCTCGTACTCGCGGGTTCCAGCCTCGTCGCTGCCGATCAGGCCGGCGGGGCCGGCGTCAAGGCGATCGGCGTCTATCCCTTGCTCCTCCCCGGCCTCCAGGCGGTCGCGGCCGGAAGACCCAAGGTCCAGCTCTGGTGTCGCGGCGCGAAGCTCGTCGGCATCATGGTGCAGGACGAGTCGCAGCCGAAGGCGGCACCCGCGGCGCAAGGACGCTCGTTGCCCTCGGCCCTCCCGCTGCGCGACGGGCGTTGTGAGAGCAACGGCGGCGTGTCGTTCGGGTTCCTGGTGCCGGTCAAGGCCTGGATCTTCGACACGGGCGCGCGCGGAGGTCCGGAGGAGCGCACCACCTGGCTCCTGCACCGTTTCCAGGGCACCGTGAGCGATCGCCGGCTGAAGGGCGTGCTGGTGCAGGTCGACGTCAGCCACCCGGGTTTCGCGTTCCCGGAGACGAAGGTCGAGGTCGAGGCCATCGGCGACGACCCGCCTTCGTTTGCGGACGAAAAGGCCTGGCTCGACGAGATCTCGCGGACCTTCAGCGTCGTGCGCAGCGAGCCCTGAGGGAGTCGCGGGCGGGGGGCGCTTCATCGCCCTGAGCTGGGGTCTGTTCTCCACCGCGGCCCCGACTCGAGTCGGACCCGGACGATCTCGACGAGGAGCGGCAGCACTTCCGGCTCGACGCTCGCGCCCTGCTCGGGCACTCCTGGGGCGCGGGCCTGGCCCTCGAGTACGCGGCGCGCGTGGCCTGTCGGGAGAAGCTCGGCCCCACCTTGGATCGACGGAGGGAGATCGGCGAAGGTCGGGGTGGCTGAGCACACCGCGCGGTCTCGAGGCGTTGACGGAGGCACCCCGAAGGTCTAGAGTGCGCCATTCTCACTGATCCAAGCGGAACCTGCGGCCTCGACGCCCCCGCGGCTTGACCGACGTCCAAGGTCGGTCCGTGTGAGCGGGGAGGCTGCAAGGAGGTGGGCATGGCCAGCCACGCGAGCCAGGAGCATGTGAAGGTCGGCCGCGCTGCCCTCGGCGCCGCGGTCCTCTGTCTCGTGCCCCGTGCGGAAGCCGCCGATCCACGCTCGGCCCCCGCCCCGGCCGGCGTGGTCAGGGCGTTCGCGAAGCTGCCGCTGCGGTTCGAGAGCAACGAGGGTCAGGCCGACGCCCGCGTGCGTTTCCTGGCCCGAGGACCGGGTTACGGGCTCCTCCTGGCCTCGAGCGAGATCGTCCTGTTGCTCGACCAAGCCCCTTCGGCGGCTCCCGATCCCTCGACCGGGCCGGCCCGACCGCGACCGGCCCCGCGAGGGCGGAGCGTCCTCCGCATGAGGTTCGCCGCCGCCCGGCCGAAGCCCGAGACCGAGGGCGTCGACGAGCTGCCGGCGAAGAGCAATTACTTCCTGGGGAACGACCCGAAGCGGTGGCGGTCCGGCGTGCGGCAGTACGGGCGCGTCGTGTATCGCGGCCTGTGGAAGGGAGTCGAGCTGACGTTCTACGGAACGACTCAGGGCCAGCTCGAGTGCGACTTCGCGGTCCTGCCGGGCGGCGACCCCAGGGCGATTCGGCTGGCCTTCGAAGGCGCCCTCGGCCTCCGGCTGGACGGCGAGGGCCATCTCGTGATCCGGACGGGGGCGGGCGAGGTCGTTCTGCAGCGCCCCCTCGCCTACCAGGAGGTGAATGGCGTGCGGGAGGTGCGGCGGGGTTCCTGGGTCCTCAGAGGGAGGAAGCGGGTCGGCTTCCGGATCGAGGCCTACGACAAGAGGACGGCCCTCGTCATCGACCCCGTCCTCGTCTACTCGACGTACCTCGGCGGACACCTCGACGAAGGCGCCTCGGCCATCGCCGTCGACGGCGCGGGCAACGCCTACCTGACCGGATGGACGTCCTCGATCGACCTTCCGATGGCGGGGATGCCCTTTCAGGGCGCACTGGCCGGGCTGTCCGATGCGTTCGTGGCGAAGCTGAGCCCGACCGCGGGCCTCGTCTACTCCACGTACCTGGGCGGGAGCGGGACGGACTACGGGGCCGGCATCGTCGTGGACGCGGCGGGAAACGCCTACGTCACGGGCGAGACGACGTCGACGAACTTCCCGACCACTGGCCCGCCGTTCCAGGCCGCCAATGCGGGCGGCCACGACGCGTTCGTGGCGAAGCTGAGCCCGACCGCGAACCTCGTCTACTCGACTTACCTCGGCGGCAAGGGATACGACGTGGGCTGGGCGATCTCCGTCGACGCCTCGGGCGACGCGTACGTGACCGGGACGACGGACTCCACGGACTTCCCGATGATCGGTTCGCCGTTCCAGGCCGCACCTGGCGGTGGCTTCGATGCCTTCGTCGCGAAGCTGGGTCCCGGCTCGAACCTCGTCTACTCCTCCTACCTGGGCGGCCTCGGCGAGGACGGGGGCTTCGGGATAGCGGTCGACGCGAGTGGAAACGCGTGCGTCACCGGCAGTACGACCTCGGCCGACTTCCCGACCGCGGGACCGCCGTTTCAGGCGTCGAACGGCGGGTCGACGGATGCTTTCGTGTCGAAGCTGAGCCCGACGTCCGGCCTCGTCTACTCCACCTACCTGGGGGGTGCCGGGGACGAAGCCGGCAGCGCGATCGCCGTGGACGCGACCGGGACCGCCTACGTGGCGGGCGAGACATCGTCCGCGGACTTCCCGACGGCGGGACATCCGTTCCAGGGCTCCTTGAGGGGCGACCACGACGCGTTCGTGGTCAAGCTGGGCCCGACGTCGACCCTCGTCTACTCCACCTATCTGGGCGGCAGCGGATTCGACTCCGCCACCGGCATCGCCACGGACGGGACGGGCGACGCGTATGTCGTGGGGGCCACCGACTCGCCGGACTTCCCCATGGCGGGCCGACCCTTCCAGCCGCTCCTCGCCGGCGGCTTCGACGCCTTCGTGGCCCGGCTGGACTCGGCGTCGGGCGTCGTCGACTCCACTTACCTGGGCGGCAGCAAGGACGACGGAGGTGGAGCCATCGCCCTCGACGCGGCCCGGAACATCTACGTGACCGGCACCACCCTGTCGTCGAACTTCCCCACCGCGGGAACGCCCTTCCAGTCGGCGGCGGCGGGCGACAAAGAGGTGTTCCTCGTCGAGTTCGCGTCGGGCCGCAGCTCCTTCTACACGCTCACGCCCTGCCGCGTGATCGACACCCGCGGCCCGGCCGGCCCGCGAGGTGGTCCGGCCCTGGTCGCCTCATCCGTTCGAGTGTTCGGAGCGACCGGTGTCTGCGGCATCCCCTCGAGCGCCACCGCGCTCTCGGTCAACCTCACCGTGGTCCAACCCCAGACCATGGGCTACCTCACCCTCTTCCCGGGCGACGTCGCCACGGCCCCGCTCGCGAGCAGCATCAACTTCGTCGCCGGCGTGACGCGGGCGAACAACGCCATCCTGCCGGTGGCCCGGGACGGCACGCTGAAGGTCAAGAACGGATCCGCGGGTTCGGTCGATCTCGTGCTCGACGTGAGCGGTTTCTTCCAGTAGTCCGCAGCCGGCGGCCATCGGCTTCGCCCTCTCCGAGCCCCTCATCGGATGAGCGGGCTGGCAGTCACCGCGACCGATCCCCCCTGGCCCGGCAAGGGGAAGTCGCGGACACGGCCGTCCACCCAGTAGAGCCAGCGCAGGCGGGGGTCCTCGAGCGGCCGGCGGAACCGGAACGCGACCTCAAGCGGCCGGCTGTCGCCCGTCACCGAGCGGACCTCCGCGACGAAGTCGGGCCGCTCGATCGTCTCGCCGGCCGAGAAACGCCGTGTCGGGCTCGCCATCAGCCGGTCCCACGGATCAGGGAGAAACCCCCTCTCGGGTGCGATGACCAGGGTTCGGGCGTCTTCCCGGCGGACCCGGCTCGCCGACAGCGGGGATAGAAGCACGATCCGCCGGGGTGCGGACTCACGGTCGGCGGTGCGGATGATGTGCGTGTAGACGACCGGGAAGTCGTTGCCGTTCACAAACACAAACGTCTGTCCCCGCACCCCCGGACCGCGGGGCGCCTCCGCGGCCCCCGTCCGCGCCAAGCTGTTCAGGAGCGGCAGCAGGCTGGCACCCGTGACCATGAGGGACGCCGCCACGGGCCCGTGGAGCACCAACAGCACCTGCGCCGCGCGTCGCCGCCACCCGGTTCCCGCCGAAGGCCTCCAAGGCCACACGCCGCTCGACTCGAGCAGCATCGCCATCAGGCCGAACGCGCCGACGCCCGCGAACGCCAGGAGTCGGTCCATCGGAAACGCGCCGCACACTGGCACGATCGACGCTGCCATCCCCAGCGCCCAGAACCGTGCCAGCCGGGCCTCGCGCAGCAGCTCCCACAAGACAGCCGCGACGCCGAGCGCGAGCCCCGCGCCGAGCGCCGATGCCGCCAGCTGCGTGGACCGCGGCAAGAGAATCCAGGCGTTCGCGGGCAGC
The DNA here is from genome assembly GCA_035577965.1 of Vicinamibacteria bacterium. Taxonomy (GTDB): domain Bacteria; phylum Acidobacteriota; class Vicinamibacteria; order Fen-336; family Fen-336; genus DATBSL01. The sequence goes on from DATJYX010000088.1 coordinate 8,739, forward strand.
TTGAACCACTGTGCCGCCACCAGCAGCGGCCACCTCTCGGCCAGCGCGCCGGCGAAGAGCGCCGGGTTCGCGACGGGGTCCACGTAGAGCGTCGAGCCTCGCACTCCGTAGCCGGAGAAGACGTAGAGGACTCGCCATACAACAACCTCCACCGCGTACGGTGCGAGGGGTGCCAGGCGTCTCCACCAGCCTCCCTCCTCGCACGACAGCTGCCAGGCCGCGAGGTACGCGACGGCCCCGAGCGCCGCCTCACCACAGCCGAGCCCCGCGGCCAGCGCCACGAGGGCCAGCAGCAGCGCGCGAGTCGCCCCGGTGCGACGCCACTCGAGGTGCAGCAGCAGCGTCACGATCCCGCAGACAAGGCACAGAAGCGCGTTGCGGTTGGCAATCCACCCCGCGCTGACGACGTGGGCGTCCTCGACTGCGAAGAGCAGGGCTGCCATCCCCGCCACGGCCCCCCGCCCCTGCACCTTTCGGTAGAGCGCGGCCACGAGCCCCACGCCGAGCGCGAACCACAGCAGGCTGTGCAGGTGCTGCAGCCCGGGAGCGTTGGGCCAAAGCGCGTAGTCGAGGACGTGGGTCAGGGCCGTCAGCGGCCGGCCCAGGTCGATGTGGATCGCAGGGTCAGCCCACCAGGGCACGTAGCCCACGTCCCGCATCCACCCCGCGAGCCTCGTCGGCACGAATCCGAACAGGTCGCGCATCGGGCTGCTGTCGTGGCCCCAGGGACCCATGTGGAGGAGGATCATCCGGTGGAAGTAGTCGTCCACAATCAGCCCGGCGCGCAAGGCTGGAGAGGCCAGCACGAAGGCCAAGACTGCCGCAGACAAGGGTCCGCGCCGCCCCTCGAACAGGCGCCCGAGACGGCCGATCCACATGATGAGCGTGACGCGCAC
>DATJYX010000089.1:0-110586 GCA_035577965.1 Vicinamibacteria bacterium
GCCGGCCACCGACGCCGTCTGCGTGCTGGGGTTCGTCACGATGTTGGTGACGGACGCGCTCACCTGGATGGGGAGCTGGGTCGACGTGGTGGAGGCGGTGTTCGTGATGGAGGTGAGGCCGGTCGGCAGCGGGTCGTTGACGGTGACGGCGAACGCGATCTGGACCGAGGCGCCGGGAGCGAGCTGCGCGTTGGAGAGCAGCTCGGGGGGACCGGCGGGCCTCAGGGAGAGGGAGACGTTGTCGACCGTAGCTGACTCGCCGGCCGCGGCGAAGCTACCCGCCGGAACGTTGAAGCGGATCTGGAGGCTGGTCGGGTAGGTCGCAAGATTGATCGCGTCGCTGTAGTTCGTTGACGCGGTCGTGTTCGTGATCGTCCGCAGCGTCGTCCACGTCGCGCCGCCGTCGATCGAGTACTGGATCTGGAAGGAATCGGTGCCGCCTCCGGCCTTCGTCGTCTGTGCGGTGTAGGAGAGAGTGACGGAGTTTGCGTCCGCGAGACTCAGGTCGGCCGTCCTGGCGAGCGAGTGCGCCGCCCCGGCGGCGCCGTGGATGTAGGCGTACCCTGCCGCGTTCACGAGGATGTTGCCCGTCGTGGCCGAGCCGTCGTCGCCGGTCTCGGTCCAGTTGCTGCCCCAAAGGAGCAGGCCATCCTGGCGCGTGTAGACCTGGGTCGTGAAGTTGTCCGCGTAGGCGGCCGGGGGCGTGACGACCACCGAGCCGGGCACGAAGGTGACGCCCGCGGGCAGGGAATCGAAAACGGAGACCCCGGTCAGGGTCGTGCCGGAGCCGGCGGGGTTCGTGACCGTGGTCGTGTAGGTGAACGTGTCGCCGGGGTAGAGGGGTGTCGTGCCAGGGACGCTCGAGGCCTTCGAGATCTGCACCGTCGTGCCGGCCGTGCCCTCCGAGACCACGTACGCGAAGTCGGTGGTGGTGAAGGTCTGCGTCGTGCCGCCGACGGTCCGCGTGCCGACCGCCTGCACCCGGTTCTGGCTGAGGGTGCCCGTCGCCAGGACCGCCGTGGTGTGGGCCGTGAACGTGATCGTGATCTCCTGGTTGAGATCCATGCTCCCGCCGGTCTGCACGGTCGACCAGGTGAGGGTCTGGCCGGCGACCGTGGGCTCCGCGGCGCCGCCGCTGATCGTCGTCAGATCCGCCCTCACGATCGTCGTCGTCCCCGCAGTGATCGCCCAGCTCGGCGGCAGCGTGTCGGTGACCGTGACCCCGTCGACGGTGTACTTCTGGGAGTCGACCTTGACCGTGAAGGTCGTCGACGAGCCGCTGGCCGTGGGCACCGTCTGCGGGTTCGCCGACTTGGTCACTCCCAGCACGAGCGAGATGAAGTCGGTGGCGGGGATCGCGACGTAGCCCATGTCGAGGGCCGGCGCGCCCGTGACCCCCGCGTCGGAGTTCTGGCCGTAGGCCATGCTGAAGGGACCCGTCGCCCAGATCCGCGCTCCCGAGAGGTCGCCGTCGGTGGGGTCCGAGACGAGCTGGTTCTGGAGGCGGTTCAGGGTGTACGTCTGGTCGACGACGCCGTCGTTGTTGTAGTCCACGAAGACGCGCGTGTTGTCCTGGGCGACCGTGATGAACGCGCCCATGTCGGCTGCGCAGCCGGCGGCCGAGGGGAAGCAGTCCGGCGCCCAGCCCAGGAAGTGCTCCGAGTAGAGCATGGTGGACGGGAGCAGGCTGTACCCCCACTCGTGCGAGTAGCCCTGGGCGTCGTTCGAGCCGACGCCCCAGAAGGCGGCGTTGGCTCGGAAGTAGATCCCGGAGCCGGTCGGGACGTTGCCGCCCGTCGCCGTCCGGAACGAGACCGCGCATTGCGTCCGGTTGGCCAGGGTGCAGGCCGGGATGTTGAACTGGCCGCTCGCGCTCAGCGACTGCCAGCTGACCGTGATGGCGGAGGCGTTCGGGTTGTAGAGGTAGTAGTCGGTCAACCCGTCGGCGGTGTCGACGGGCTGTCCGAGGGGCGCGTAGTAGTCCGTCGTCCAGAACCCCCGCGGAAAGGCGCTGAACCCCCGCGTGTCGTAGTTCACGTCCGTGCGGCCCGCGATGTACTTCACCTGGAGGGTGCTCGTGCCCTGGATTACGGCCCCCGAGACGAGGTTCCCCGCGGTGACGTGGGCGCTCACGTCGTCGAGCAGGAACGTCTGGCCCGCCTGGAGCGTCACGGAGGTCGCGTCGACGGTGCCGTCCCGGTTGGTGTCGAGCCCGTCGGGCGTACCGTCGCCGTTGAGGTCGACCGTCACGACCGTGTTGTTCTGCGTGGCCTGGACGAGGGCCGCGACCCGCTGGAAGCCGTACCAGCCGTTCGTCTCGCCGAAGGGGACGACGTAGGTCGTGAGCTGCGGCTTGATCGGGTAGATCTCCCAGGCGACTCCCTGGACGCCGACGCCCCTCTCCTCGATCCAACCCACGCGGGTGACCGTCACCACCCCGCCCGCGACGTAGATGTGGTCGCGTCCGTCGTAGCACGTCGGAGAGGCGGGAGAGGCGACCGCGACGCCGTTGCGGTAGTTGGTGCAGGTCGAGCCCGTCGGGGGCGTGGCCGTTCTCGGGAGCGAGATGTTGCCGCTCTCGAAGGCCATGCGCTGCCCGGCGTTGAGCGTGTAGGTCTCGTCGGCCGTGGCGGCCGGGTTGTTCGGGTCGAAGTTGTAGCCGTTCTCCCAGTGGTCGTAGTAGATGGTCGTGTTGTCCGACCACGCGGTCACGCTGATGACGGAGTGCGTGTGATACCCCGCGGGGCAGGCGGTGCCCCCATGGCTGCAGAGCACGAGGCCGATGTTGCCCTCGTCGCCGGGGATGAAGTACTCCGAGTAGCCGGCGGCGACCTGCGCCGTGGCTGGCGCGGCGGCCAGCCAGAGGCCGAGACTCCCGGCCGCGGCGGTCCACCGTGCCATGCGTCCGGCGCGTGCTACGAAACGACCCATCCCAAGACTCCGCGACGAGGGCATGTCCCGCCCAAAGTCTAGATCGGGCGGCGTCAGGCCGTCACGTTCACGGACACACCCGTTCACACCGACCCATCATAGCAAGGCACGTGCCAGGCTCGCTGTTCACGGGGCGTCGTCCTGTCGCGGAGGCGCAAGCTGGCCGTCCTCTTCCCCGTCCAGGAGACGCTCCACGATGTCGACGATATCGGGCTCGGGACGGAAGGACAGCGCCGCCGACGGGACCTCGTCCACGATTCGGCCGCAGGCGTCGAGGGCGCTCCCGACGTACTCGCGGTCGTACCAGGGGACGGAGGCCGTCCGCACCAGACGGGCGAGCGCGTCCCGCCGGCCGAGAGGTCGAACGCCGTTGGCGCCGGCTTGCTCCAGGAACAGGAGCCGTGCCGCGGGTCCGCGACGGTTCTCCGCCACCTGGCCTTCGCCGGACCAGGGCGTGCCGCAAACCAGGACCGATCCCCCGATCCGGCGGAGGATCACCCGGTCGTCGCTCAGGGGTTCCCAGCCGGGACGACCGGCGGCGAGGCGCATGAACGTGCTCTTCCCCGCTCCGGAGGCACCGGCCAGGGCGATTCCCTTTCCTCGCACGAGGGCGCCGGCGGCGTGGAGCACCACGCCCGTTCCCCCCAGCAGGTACATCGTGAGGACCTGGTCCAGCGGATAGCGGAACGGGCTGGAGAGAGCGCCCTTCGATCCCTGCGCCTCGACGAGGCGCGGCGAGCACAGGATCCTGACGTCGGGCGAGCCGGGGCGAAACGTCGCGACGTAGAGCGGGTCCCCCGCGGGATCCCGGAACTCGAGGGCCCGGTCGCCGTCGCGCGCGAGGATCGACCACGTCGCGCTGCTGCGGAAGATCGGCTGGCCGCGGAAGGCGAGGTCGCGCGAGACGGCGAGGGCGAGCCGGTGCGTCGGCGGGGAGGCCGATGGTGCCGAGCTGTCGAGCAGGAAGGAGCGATACGCGTCGTCGGGGGCGGGCTCGAGCGGGATCTCGCCCGCCGAGAGCTCGAAGGCGAGCCCGCCGAGGGAGACGTGGATGGAGGATGGCATCCGCGCGCTCAGGGAGAAGCCAGCGGCGGCGCCCCGGGCGATCCCCTCAGCGGAACGGTCGGCGCGAGGCGCGAAGGTCCACGTCCTCGCGGGCTACGAGCCCTGCTGGTTGCAGCCCTGGAAGCGTCCGCAGACGGGGAAGTTGCCGACGCTGTTCCGACCGACGGTCTTGCAGCCGACGGCCAGGACCTCCTCCGCCTTGAGCTCGATGACCACGAGCTCGGGCTTCTCGTAGTGCTCCTTCGACTCCATGGCGTAACGGTGGCGCGTCCGGCGTTACTTGTCAAGGAGCGGGGTGATCGCGCGGAGGCGGGCCTCGCCGAGCTGGCAGACGTACTCGGCCTTCCGATGGGGGCTCCCCGTCTCCATCCCCGCCTGGGCCGGGCACGTCCCGCACAGAAAGCGCTTCTCGCAGCGGTGGCACTCGTATCCCGGCCGTATCTCCTGCTCGCGGAAGCGGGAGAGGATGCCGTCCCAGCCGGCCTGGAACCCGCCGCGGCGCAGGTCGAACCCGTGCGTCTGGACCATCAGGCAGGGCAGCAGCGTCCCCGCGGGGTCGACGTGGAAGCTGGTGAGGCCGGCGAGACAGGTGAAGAGCCGGTCCTCGGGGGGCAGGCCGCGCTTGGCCCGGAAGTAGGAGACGGTGTCCAGCACGAGCTTCGCGTCCTCCATCTCGAGGGCCACCGCGTCCTCCGGGGAGATCCGCTGGTCGAGAGGGCTCGTGCACCCGTCGCGGCACGGGAAGACGGCGGCGTCGATGCGAAACGAGACCCCCCGCTCGCTCGCCATCCGCCGCATGGCGGCGACCTCGTGCCGATTCCTCTGCAGGACCACCGTCTTGAGCCCCACCCGGATCCCACGCCGCAGGAGCGCGTCCACACCGTCGAGGCACCGCCTGTAGGAGCCCCGCACGCCCGTGACCTGCTCGTAGACCTCGGCCGTGGCGCCGTAGAGCGTCACCTCGACGAGGTCCGGGGAGAACCGCCCGAAGAGGTCGACCACCTCCCCATCGACGAGCGTCGCGTTGGTGAAGACGGTGACCAGCATGCCGCGCTCGCCGGCCCGCGCGTAGAGCTCCGCGAAGTCCGGTCGCAGGAGCGGCTCCCCGCCCGTGATCAGGAGGTTCAAGCATCCCGCGTCCGCCACCTGGTCGATGACGGAGCGCCAGAATGCCGCATCCTGCTCGCCCTCCCCCGGCCGGGCCTGGCGCTCGCCGCCGAGGTAGCAGTGAACGCAGCGCAGGTGGCACCGGTGCGTCATGGCGATCGAGCCGTTGAGCGGAATGCGATCCGCGACCGCGCGGCCGAAGATCCGGGAGACGAGCCTCCCGGCGGCGTCGCCCGAAGGGGCCAGGCCGGCCACGCTAACGCCTCCGCTCGACGATGCCGGCTCCGTTCAGTTGCTCGACGAACGAGCCCAGGTCGGCCGCCGCCTCTTCGGCGCCGACGTCGAAGCGGTCCAGCACGGCGGCGAGGACCGAGGCCAGGGTTCGCTGTCCGTCGAGGAGCTCCCAGATGTAGGCACCGATGCGGTTCAGGCCGAAGATGGCCTGCATGTCCGCCACGTCACGCCGAACCGGAACCAGGAGATGCTCCCCGGCGACGGCGCGCAGGAGAACGTCCTCCCGCCTCGCGTAGACGGCGTTCGCGCTCTCCCCGAGCACCACCCCGGACACCATTCCGGAGGCAATCATAGCCGACGAGGCGTCCAATCCGTACCCTTCGCCGTGATACGATCGACCCCGACTCGAACCCACAGGTCGCTCCCCCATGTCCTCCGCTCCCACGAGACGGACGTGCAGTCCCCTCGAGACGCCGGGCGGGACTCCGTGAGGTCGGACCGGAGGATCGTCCGGATCCTGCGTGTCGCGGCCTACCTCGTCCTGGTCCTCCCCTTGCTCCCGCTCGTCCTCTTCGTGCGCCTGCTCGAGGCCGCGATGGCACTCACGAAGGGCGGCCGGAGCACGTTCTTCCCGCGGAACACCTTCCCCTGGGCCGAGTCCCTGGAGTCCGGCTTCAGCCTCCTGCGCCGGGAGGTGGACTCGGTGCTCGCAGACGTCGATGCGGTGCCGAGCTACCAGGACGTGTCTCCCGACCAGCGCCTCCTGAACCAGGACGACAAGTGGAAGTCGATGATCTTCTTCGTCTTCGGGAGCCGCATCGATCGGAACTGCCGCCAGTGTCCCGAGACGGCGCGCCACCTCGAGCGAATCCCGGGGCTGATCTACGCGATGTTCTCGATCGTGAAGCCTGGCAAGCACATCCCCGCTCACCGCGGGCCTTACGGCGGCGCGCTCAACTGCCACCTCGCGCTCAAGGTGCCCGAGCCGCAGGAGCAGGCGCGGATCCGGGTCGGGAAAGACATCCGGTCTTGGCAGGAAGGGAAGCTCCTGGTGTTCAACGACCGGCACGAGCACGAGGTGTGGAACGACTCGGACACCACGCGGGTCGTCCTGCTGATGTACGTCGTGCGGCCCCTTCCCTTCCCCCTGTCGACGCTGAACGAGGGCGTGATGTGGCTGGCCCAGCGCACGCCGAGGGTCCGCGCCCTGATCCGCACGGCGAACGCGGGCCCGGCGAACGCGACGCTCGCCGCGACGCAGGCGAGCGCCCGGTCGGCCTGAGCGCCACTCGAGCCCGCTTGGACTGACGGGGCCGACCCTCCCTCCGCAGATCCTCGCCCGCGCCGGTCGGGCTCCCGGCCCGGAAGGTGCGTGCGCGGATAGAATCGGTCGGCGCGCCCGGCGACCCACCGCGCCCGGCCGCGGACGAGGAGGAAGAGATGAGCCGGTGCCTCCCGGTGTTGTTCTCTGCCGTGCTTGCAGGCGGCGGGGCGGCGGCCGAAGCCGGACCGCCGCTGACCGTGGCCCACCACGGTTGGACGATCACCGCCGACGGTGAGCGCGGCGTCGTGGCCGTCTCGCACGAGCGCCTCGGGCCGGTCCTGCAGAGCGTCCGCCTCAACCTCCGCGGCGAGCTCGGGCGATCGCCCTGGTCGACCTTCTCGGCCCGGCTCGGAGACGGTGGGCTCGTGCTCCGGACGGCCGCACCGGCGACGGTCTGGCGCCTCGAGCCCGGTCCCGACGCCCTGCGTGTTTCCTGCACGTCGGCCCGAGCGGTCCTCACCGCCGAGGCGCCGGCCCCAAAGGACCGCTGGGTGGCACGGCTGCTCGACCCCGAGGGAGCGCCCGTCGAGTGGGTGGGAACCGACGAGGTCAAGCACGGCTACGGGGGAAGCGACACCCGGAACCCCTCGTTCCTCCCTCGTCGGAACCCGGACGTCATGTACTTCTCGCTCGGCCAGGTCTCGGGCGCGACCTTCCACGCCCTCTTCGACCGCAGGAGCGACACCGCGGTCCGCTTCCCGGACGACACCCTGATGGAGAGGGATCCCCGGGACGCGGACCGGCTCGACGTGACGATCCCCGTGCCGGGCAACGCCCTGGTGCGCGTGCTGCCCGACTACTTCGTGAAGACCCTCGGGGTGCCGTTCTACGTCCCCTTCGACGACGCGCCCTTCCCGCGACCGCCGACGATCTGGTGCAGCTGGACGAGCTACTACGCCGAGGTGAAGGAGGACGACGTCGTCCGCAACGCGGACTGGATCGCGGCGAACCTGAAGGACTACGGCTTCGACTACGTCCAGCTCGACGACGGCTACGACCGGGGGAAGGGCGGTGAGCACCGCTGGATCGAGGACTGGGACAGGGCGAAGTTCCCCCACGGGCCGAAGTGGCTGGCCGGCTACATCAAGTCGAAGGGCCTGCGTGCCGGCCTCTGGCTCGTCCCCAATGCCTACGCCGGGGCCGTGGAGCAGCACCCGGACTGGTACCTGTACGACAAGCAGGGGAAGGTCGTCCGCGACTACGATACGCCGGCCCTCGACTCGACCCACCCCGCCGTCCTGGACTTCCTGCGGAAGCTGTTCACGACCCTCGGCGACTGGGGCTTCGAGTACTACAAGTTCGACGGCGAGCACGCCCTGCCGCGCTACGTCCCCGCCGTCGACCGCGCGAGGCTCCACGACCCGCGCGTCGACCCGATCGTCGCCTACCGCAAGCGGCTCGCCCTCATCCGGGAGACGATCGGGCCCCGCACCTTCGTCGAAGGGTGCCCGGCCGGCACGCCCCTCAACGGGATCGGCACCTTCAACTCCTACTTCGACGGCGACGACGTCTACAACAGCTGGCCCGGGATGCATGCGCTCTTCAGCTCGATCAGCGCCAACGCGTTCTGGAACCACGTGGTCGCGTACGTGATGCCGGGCGAGGGGATCGAGGTCGGGCCGCCGATGGCCGTCGCCGAGGCGCAGAGGAGGAGGCCGGCGAGCTTCGTCGAGACCGCGCGCTCGCGCGAGGAGCCCCTGACCGGCTTCGGGACGACGCTCGCCGAGGCCCGCACCCTCGTCAGCCTCCTCTCCCTGACCGGCGTCGCCTATCCCCTCGCCAGCGTCATGCCCGAGCTCCCCCAGGAGAGGGTCGACCTCCTCAAGAGCACGCTGCCCACGCTGCCCATCCTCCCCATCGACCTCTTCAGCCGCGGCACCGACATGCGCTGGGACCGCTTCAAGGACACCCGGCCGGACGACTACATCCACAACTACCCGGAGGTGCTGGACCTGAAGGTGAACGCGCGGTCGGGGACCTACGACGTCGTGGGCCTCACCAACTGGCGGGGCGAGACGACGACGAGGGAGCTGTCCTTCGAGGACCAGCTCGGCCTCCCGAAGGGCTCGCGGTGCGTCGTCTTCGACTACTGGGGGAGGCGTCTCCTCGGGGTCTTCGCCGACGTGCTGCCGCTCGAGATCGGACCGCACGACACGCGGGTCGTCCTCGTCCATCCCCTGCAGCCGCAGCCGCAGCTCGTCGGGATCTCGCGGCACCTCACCGGCGTCCCCTCCGTCCTGGACCTCGGCTGGGACCCGGCCCGCCGGACCCTCCACGGATCGTCCCAGGCAATGCCCGGGGAGGAATACGCGCTCTTCGTGCACGTCCCCGATGGGATGGACGTCACGAGGGTGCGGGCCGTCGCTGGAGGAGACCGCGAGATCCCGGCGCGGCAGGAGCTCACGGGCGGCTCGCTGACGGTCAGCTTCCGCGGACAGGCGGAGCCGGTCGCCTGGCAGGTGGAGTTCGGCCGCGAGGGCGGGAAGAGCTGACGAGCGGCTCTCCGCGCGAGGCCGTCCGGCTTTCGGAGCCCGGAGCCGGCTGAAGACCTCGTGCTCGGCGTTCCCTCGATCGCACGCGCCGGGGCGCCGGGGGCGGCGTCGGCCCGCGGACACGAGCGGTCCGGCGCCGCTTCCCTGCGCCTCGGTCGGCGGTGTGCCCTGGTCGCCCTACCCGGGCCTCACCACGTTGGCCTTCCGGACTGCGGCCGGCTTGGCCTTCTTGACCTTCGGGGCCTTCTTGGGCTTCTTCTTCGCAGGCATCGGCTCCTCCTCTCATCCTCTTCGGTCGACTCGGACGCGGACCTCACCCCGGGAGTTCACGGAGAACTGGGAAGCGGTCAGGCGGAGCGCGCGGCCGGCGCGAGACGGCCGGCGGCTCAGTCGTGCGGGCGAGGGCACGCCCGGCGAGACGACCCAACCTCCGGGGACCCTCCGCCCGACGGCTCTCACGAGGTCGTAGAGCCGCGCCACGGCCGCGGCGGGCGGCGAGTACCCGGAGTCCCGAGCCAGCGGGATCGCCAGCGCGAGGTAGCGAGAGCCGTCTCTCACCATCAGGCCCCGCTCGACGAGCGGCTCGAGCCGGCGCTCGACTTCATCCGCCGAGATCGGGCCGCCGGGGGCCGAGGCTGCGGCTTCGGCCAGCCGACGCGCGTCGCAGGCACAGTCGCAGGCCTTGTACAGGAGCCGGTCGAGCCCGTGGAGCGCGGTGAGCGCCGTGCGGCTCGTCGGCCGCTGGTCGAAGAGAAGCAGCCATCCGCGCCGGTCGACGGAGAAGAGGTCCCGCTTCCCGAAGACGCGCACCCAGGCCCGCAGCTCCTTCTCCAGCGCGGCCGTGTACCCGCGCACGTCGCGGGGCTCCCGGTACTCGAACGTGAAGAAGCAGGCGATGCGTTGAAGGGCCTCGTCGGGGAGGGCGTACACGTGTCGATAGGCGGGCAGCGGCTTCACGTTCACGAACCCGCGCCTCTCCGCGTCCTCGAAGTTGGGGCTGAACCGGTCGAGGCGCATCACCCCGCAGCCCCCGGGCGCCGGAAGGTGGGTGAGCAGGGGGACGAGGGCCGCCATGCGCGCGTACTCCTCCGGCGGCTCGTCGGGGAAGCCCCAGAGCATGTTCCACGTGGGCTCGATACCCAGCTCCCGGCACCACTTCAGGAGCTGGACGTTCTGGAGGGCGCTCGTCCCCTTCCGCATCCGCTCGAGGACCGGATCGCTGAAGCTCTCGATCCCCGGCTGGACGACGCGGATGCCCGCGTCGCGCAGCAGCCGGAGGTGCTCCTTCTTCAGGTTGGCCTTGACCTCGTAGAACAGGTCCAGCCGGCGGCGCCGGGCGGCGAGGGCCGGCACGAAGTCGTCGAAATAGCGCATGTCCAGGATGTTGTCGGTGGCCTCCACGCCGCAGCCGGGGTGGCGCCGGCTCAGCCAGAGGAGCTCGTCCATTGCGCGCCGTGCCGACTTGCGGCGGAACGCCATCGTGCGGGGGTCGAGACCGCAGAAGGTGCAGTGGCTCCGCTCACCCCACCAGCACCCCCGCGAGGTCTCGATGTAGATGCTCGGCTGCCAGCCCGGGCCGTACCGGCTCGCATCGAACTGCCGGAAGTAGTCGCTGTAGTCGGGATAGGGCAGGCGGTCGAGGTCCTGAACCATCGGCCCGTGGCTCAGCCCGCCGGCGGCGCGCTCCCCTTCGACGGCGTCGCGCGTCCGCACGCCGGGCAGACCCGCAACCGGCCGCCCGTCGAGGACGCGCCGCACCAGCTCGGGGAAGACGAGGTCGGCCTCGCCCGAGACGGCGGCGTCCACGAAGGCGAACCGGCGCACGGTCTCCGCCCCCATGACGTCCTCGCAGTTGGCACCGCCGAAGACGACGAACGTCTCCGGGAGCGACTCCTTGATTCGCCGGGCGAGGGCGAGCGACGCGACGTGCTGCTGGAACATGCTGCCGAAGCCCACGAGCTTCGGCCGCGCGCGAACGATCTCGTCCCGGCAGGCGTCGAGGAAGCCTCCCGCTGCGTCCCGCGCCCGGAGGATCTTCCGGACGAGAGCGGGAGAGGCGGGCGACACGGAGTCGCTGGTGCTCCAGGTGACGCGCTTGAGCAGGATGTCGTCGACGTACTCCCCGTCCGGGGATCCGGGTCCGAAGAGCGCGCGGGAGAAGATCCACTCGCCGGCGAGGGTCTCGATCGAGGGGATGCCCTCGGTCGAGAGCTTGTAGTAGAAGTCCTGGCCCACGAGCTCCGCGAACCGGATGGAGAGGTAGAGGACGCGGGCGGGGATCCCCTCCGCGGCGAGCTCGGCCTTGAGGAGGCTCAGGCCGATCGACGGGGAGAAGACTCCCCCGAAGGGCATGCAGACGAGGAGGACGTCGTCCGGGCCCGTCACGAGGCGCGCCGCGGCTTCGGCGGCCGGGAGCCGAGCGCAGCTTCGGCACTGCGGGCGGCGAGGCCGAAGCCCCGGGCCCGCGCCTCCTCGACGAGGGCCCGGAGGTCGGCGACGGCGTCCGGCCGCGCGGCGGCGAGGCCGACCTCGCCCCGGGCCAGGCGGAGGGCGATCTGGTCGGCGACGAGCCCCAGCTTCACCGCTTCCGCGAGGGCGGCGTCGAGCCGGTCGAGCGCCATCGCGGCCCGGCCTTCAGCCGCTTCGACGCGAGCCGCTGTCTCGGCGACCGAAAGACGCACGTGCGGGCTGAGGCTCTTCGCGGAGAGGGCGAGGGCCCGGTCGAGGCTGTTGCGCGCGTCGCCGAGCCGGCGGCTGCCGAGGAGGGAGCGAGCGAGGACGGCCTGGGCCGCGGCTTGCCAGTCGGACGCCTTCTGCGCCGAGAACGTCTCCAGCGCGGGGACGAGGAGCGGCCCGGCGGCCTCGGAGTGCTCCTCGTCGATGGCCAGGACCGCCAGCGCCACCCGGCTCTTCGCCATCACGAAGGCTCCCTGGAAGCTGGTTCGGATCGCCTGCGCCTCCTCGTGCTGCGTCCGGGCTGCGGCGAGGTCGCCCTCGGCCTTCCGCAGCTCGCCGATCTGGAAGAGCGTGTCGGCGACCGAGTCGCGGGCCCCCCTTTCCTGCAGGGCGGGCAAGGCTTCCCGGTACCGTGTCCCGGCCTCCCGGAGCTCTCCCCCGGCGTGGAGCACCATGCCCAGCCTCATGAGGGCGAGCGCGGCCTCGGTCGGGTCTCCGACCTCGCGGCTCAGCGAGAGGGCCTGGTCCCCCAGCTTGCGGGCGCCGGGGAGGTCCCCGGAATCGAGGAGGAGACCGGCGAGGTTCTCGAGATCGATGGCCACTCCGGGCCGGTCGCCCCGCTCCCGATCGATGGCCAGGCCTTCTTCCAGGTTCCGGCGCGCGCCGGCCAGGTCCCCCTGCTCCCAGAGAAGGAGCCCCAGGTTGTGCACCGAGACCGCGACACCCGCCCGGTAGCCGATCTGGCGCCGGACGGCGAGCGCCTCTTCCCAGGTCGCGCGGGCCTTCTCGAGCTCGCCGTGGTTCCAGAAGACGCTGCCGATCCGGTTCAGTGCCTGGGCCAGGCCCCCGCGGTCCCCGGCGGCGGCGTAGATCCGGCGGGCGTCCTCCGCCGCGCCGGCCGCTTCCTGGATCTGCCCCAGCCGGTCGAGCGCGTACGCTTCGAGGAGCCGCGCCCGCGCGACGAGGAGGCCCGCGCCGCGAGCGGCTCCCTTCGTCGCCGCGCGGCCGGCCGCGGCCTGCTCCCGCCTGAAGTCCCCGAGCGACTGCGCGACGAGCGCCTCCGCGACGTCGATGCGGGGGTCCTGGGCGGCGGCCGGAAGGAGGCCGCGCATCTTCGCGAGCGTGTCGAGCGCCTCGCGGCCCTTGCCGGCCGTGTTCTGCGCGCCGGCGAGGCGCAGGCCGTACTCCACGTTGTCCGGGAAGAACGCGACGAGGGCCCCGTAGATCTCGGTCGCCCGCGCCCACTCGCCGGACGTCTCGCGGTAGCGGCCTTCGACGGCCAGGCGGTCCTCGCGGGAGAGCCCGGCCGAGAGGTCGTACGCCCGCTGCGTCTCTCGCCGGGCGCTCTCGTCGTAGCCCAGGGCGGCCCAGGCGTCGGCGAGCGCCCCGTGAGCGAGCGGAGAACGGGGGTCGGCGGCCACCGCCTTCTGCAGCAGGTCGCGGGCGGCGAGGGCGTCGAGCTCCCGGAGCCGGGCGAGGCCCTCGGCGTAGAGCCGCTGCGCTTCGAGGTTCGACGGCGCTCCCGCCGCGAGGCCGCCCGCCTCTGCCGAGGGCGGGTTCTCGACGCTCATCGATTGCCGCAGGTCGGACCCGGCGCGCGTCACGAGGTCGACGAGGCCGGTCGTCGTCCCGCTCTCCCCGAGCGCCGAGACCGTCTCGCCGGTGGCCACGTCCTGGAGCCGCAGGTCGAGGCGGATCTGCTCGCCGGGCAGGGTCACGTAGGAGCCCAGGAGCACCATGTCGGTGCCCAGGTTCCGGGCCACCCGGGCGAGCGTGTCCCCGGCCAGGCTCTCCGCGTCCGAGAGGGAGAGCTCCCTCTTCATCCGGGCCACGTTCTCGCCCGGGATCGTGCGCAGCCGTCCTCCGGCCGCCAGCTCCGTGGTCAGCATCTCGGCGAACGCGGTCGACAGCCACGCGGTCTCGGGCTGGCCCGAGAGGTTCTTGAACCCCAGCACGGCCACCGCGCGGCGGCCGCCGGGCCGCGCGGCCGCCGCGCGGCCGGGGAGCGCCGGGGCCCCGGGCCGGGCGAGGAACCACGCCACGCCGCCCGCGAGGCCGACGAGCGCGACGGCGGCCGCGATTCGCGCGCGTCGCGCTCCGAGCCGCGGGGGAAGGACGGGTCGCGAGACCGAAGGGACAGCGGGGGCGGAGGGGCGGGAGTCGGAGGACACCTCGTCGAAATGGTCGAGAACGTTCGCGAGGTCGCGGGCCATGTCCCAGGTCGAGGCGTACCGCTCCGCCGGGTCCTTCGCCAGGCAGCGCTCGATGATCCAACGGAGGGGCGGAGGGACGGCGGGGTTGAGGTCGGCGATGGGCCGGGGATCGTCCTCGATGATCGCCGTCATCGTCTGGGCGGGCGAGGGCCGGCGGAACGCCGCGAAGCCCGTCACCATCTCGTAGAGGATGGCGCCGCAGGAGAACTGGTCCGAGCGGAAATCGAGCGGGAGCCCCATCGCCTGCTCGGGCGACATGTAGCCGACGGTGCCGAGGACCCTCCCTGGCTCGGTGACGGGGGACAGGAAGCCGCCGGTGGGAGCGTCCTCCGTGTCGGCGGTGGCCACGACCTTGGCCAGGCCGAAGTCGAGGATCTTCACGCGGCCCTGGGCGACCATGATGTTCTCGGGCTTGAGGTCGCGGTGCACGATCCCCGCGGCGTGGGCCTGGGCCAGGCCTTCCGCGGCCTGGGCGGCGAGCTGGAGGGCGCGCCTCGTGAGGAGGTGGCCCTCGTGCAGGATCTCGCGGAGGGTCCGGCCCTCCACAAGCTCCATCGCGATGTAGCGGACTTCGCCCACGGAGCTGATCTCGTAGATCGTCACGATGTTGGGGTGGTTGAGCGCGGAGGCGGACCGCGCCTCCTGCTCGAAACGGTTGCGCCGCTCTTGGTCCGAGAAGGCGGGACCGCGGAGCACCTTGATCGCGACTGCCCGGCCCAGGGTCAGGTCGCGCGCGCGGTAGACCTCGCCCATGCCGCCCGCGCCGAGCTTGCTGAGGATCTCGTAGCGGCCGAACTGCTTCTGCTGGACCAGGTCGACGGCCGTCGGCTGGCTCATGGACCTCGGCTCGTCACGGGCGGAGTCGTCGGTAGGTTAGACGAGATGTCCGCGGATGGGAAGCGCGGCCGGAAGCACTTGGCGCCCTCCGACGGTCGCTGCGCATTCCACCCCACGCGCGGCCCCCGTTCCGAGAGCCGCTACCCCGTGACGAGCCGTCATTGGGGCTTGCATGCCTCGAAAAGACTCGACTACACTCAACAATCAACCCGCGGGGTTCATTTTCTCCTGTCCGTGCATTCTGCTCGCAACGAGCGCGGGGAGGGCAACCAGTGGCTTGGGCGTTCGCCTACGGGAGCCTCATGGGGGACGCGGTGCTGGGGCGATACCGCGTCCGCCCTGCCCGGCTGCCTGCGTACCGCCGCGCCTTCCTGCACGAGTCGAGGAGGCGGTGGGGGACGCCCGAGCGTCCCTGTCCCATCCTCGGCCTCGCTCCGGGAGGCGAGTGCTGGGGCCTCGCCTTCGAGATCCCCGAAGCCGAGCGTCGAGCCACGGAGCGCGCTCTCGAGAAGCGGGAGGCCGTCGACGAGCGCCGCCGGGAGACGCGGACCGCGGAGACGGCGGAAGGCCCCGTGGACGCCTGGGTCTGGGTGTCGCGGACGTCGAACGGACGTGACGAGGTCGATCTGGGCTCGGTCGAGGCGCGCCTGCGCGCGGCGCACGGGGTCGTGGGAACGGGCGTCGAGTACGTCCGGACGCTGGTCCACGCGATGGAGCTGCACGGCATCCGCGATCCCCTCGTCGAGACCCTCTGGGATCGGCTCCGGGGTTGACGCATGCTCCTCTACATCACCGCCGAGGACGTCTTCGGCAGCGGCCCGCGGGAGCGCCGGGGCCCTCGACCCCTCCACACGATCCCGGCGACGGTGGCCGGCCTCTTCGACCTCGGCCTTCGCCACCACGTGCGCCCGGCGGCCATGGCGTGGTGGCGGGACGGGGCGATCGAGCAGGTGCCCGACTGGAAGCTCGACCGGCTCTCGATCCGGCTCGCCCTCTTCGGGCGCGAACGGATGGGCCTGGAGCCGGGCGGTCGGGTCGCGGTGATGGGAAGGCTGGGGTGGCTGTGGCCGGCGGTGGACTTCGCGGCCATGGGCTTCGGCGTGACGCCGGTCGGGATCGAGCACGACGTGACGGATGACGCCCTCGCCGCGGTCGTCGCGGAGGCCGCCCCGAGGGCGATCTTCGCGACGGATGCCCTGAGCGCGGAACGGCTGGCGCGCTGGCGAGGAACAGGGCGCCTCGGAGGCGCGGCCGTCGTCGCGGAGGGCCTGCCCGAGGGAGAGGGCCTCTTGCCGCTCGCGCAGCTCCTCGATCTCGGCGCCGTCCTCGATACCGCCGAGCGGGCCCAGGCCTTCCGGGCCTTCTCGCGTCAGGTCGCGCCGGAGAGCCCCGCGCTCTGGCACGCGGATCCGCGGGGCGTCGTCCGCCTGAGCCACGAGGCGGCGATGGTCGAGGCCGCGGCGGTCCTGCGAGCGCGCCCGGCCCTCGAGGGCGACGTCGCCTACATCGACGCCCCCCGCGTGACCCTGCGGAAGCGCCTCCGCTGGGCGGCGTTCGTGGGCGACGGGCACACGACGACGGCCCTCGGGCGCGAGGGACGGGCGGAGGAGGACCTCCGCGCGCTACGCCCCCACAAGGCGGTCGCGTCGGAGCCCTGGCTGGCCGAGGTCTGCGACGGTCTGGGCCCGAGGTGGCCGGCCGGCCTCGATCGGCCCTGGGCAAGGCGGCGGGTGCTGGAGGGCGTGGGGGGGCGGCTGCGATGGGTGGAGGTGGGCTCGATGCCACCCCCCGCGGCCGCACGAGCCCTCGCTTCGGCGGGAATCGGGCTCGATGTCTGCGAGGCGCACGTCGAGCCGGGCCCCGTGAACTAGTCCCCGCGCCGGCACGGCGCGGGTGCGGGAGGAGGCACACGATGGAGATGCTGCAGCAGATCGGCGATCTCGCCTGGCGGACGTTCCAGTCGGTCAACACAAGGGTCCGGGAGGGCGCCCCGGTCCATCCGGGATGGGCCCCCGGGGCCCTGCCGAAGTCCTACGAAAGGACCCGGCCGCCGCTCGGCTACCCCCGCGAGACGGACTCCCTCTGCCCCCGCTGCGTCATCGAGGCGCGGAGGAAGATCCTGAGCGGCGATCGCGACCTCTCCTACCTGGTGAACGGGCACGTCGGCGAGATCCGCGCCACCTTCCACCAGAAGGGCCGCGAGCTCTGGATGACCAAGACCTGCCCCGAGCACGGGACGTTCGACGACCTGCGGTCGATCGACGTCGACTTCGATCGGGTGATCGAGCGCCGGTACCCGGGCCGCGACTTCCGTACCCTCGCCGACCAGCACGTGCACCGCCACGGCAGCTCCACCGTTCGCTACGGCCGGGGCGCCGTGCTCACGGTGGACCTCACCAACCGCTGCAACATGATGTGCAACCCGTGCTTCATGGACGCGAACCAGGTGGGCTACGTCCACGAGCTGACGTTCGACGAGGTGAAGAAGATCCTCGACGACTCGATCTCCTTCAAGCCGCGGCGGCAGATGGTCGTGCAGTACTCGGGCGGCGAGCCCACCCTCTCGCCCCTCTTCCTCGAGGCCTGCGCCTACGCCAAGAAGATCGGCTACAAGCTCGTCCAGGCCGCGACCAACGGCCTGCGCTTCGCCCTCGAGCCCGAGTTCGCCTTCCAGGCGAAGGAGGCCGGGCTCGACATGGTCTACCTCCAGTTCGACGGGACGAGCAACGAGTCGAACGCCCACCGGCACATCACGAACCTCTTCGACGTCAAGACGATCGCGATCGACAACCTGGCCGCGGCCGGGGTGGCGATCACGCCGGTGGTCACGATCGTGAACGGCGTCAACAACCACCAGGTGGGCCCGATCTTCGACTTCTGCCTCGCCCACTACGACAAGATGGGAGGGCCGGCCTTCCAGCCCGTCTCCTTCACCGGGCGCGACGAGGAGGTGAGCGACGAGGTCCGGCTCCGCCAGCGCTACACGACCTCCCACCTCGCCCACGACCTCGCCCGCTACTACGAGGGGAGGATCGACCCCTACCGCGACTGGTATCCGCTCGGCGCGTCGACCGCGTTCGCCGCCCTCGCCGACCACCTGCAGGGTCCGGAGGCGAACTTCGGTCAGCTCAACTGCGGCTGCCACCCCAACTGCGGGGCGGCCACGATGATGGTCGCGAACCACAGGACCGGCCAGTGGGCGACGCTCATGTCCTTCTTCGACCTCGAGCGGTTCTTCCTGGACCTCGACCTCGTCGTCGACTCCGCCCGCGGGCGGACCCTCACTCTCGCCCAGATCGGGCTCTCCTTCCTCCGCAACTTCGACGAGCGGAAGGCGCCGTCGGGCCTCACTCCCCGGAAGCTGCTCCAGATGTTCAACGGAAAGATGGGGGGAGGCACGGGCTCGGAAGGGTCCTCGAAGAGGGGCGAGTGGCGGCTCACCTCGATCCTCAGCATGTGGTTCCAGGATCTCTGGAACTACGACTTCCGGCGGACCGAGATGTGCGTGATCCCGTACGGGACGCAGGAGGGGGAGATCTCGTTCTGCGCCTACAACACCGGGGTCGGCTGGCGGCAGATCATCGAGGAGATGAGGCAGGTCGCGAGCACGCAGGAGTGGTTCCACGAGAAGGGCCGTCACCAGATCTACGCCGGGAACCGCCCCATCCCGCTTCCGAACACGCTGAAGCGCAGGCTGCCGGTCGTCGCCGCCCACGGTGGGAACGACAACGGCAACGGGCACGGAGAGGCGCAGGCGGGCGCCGGGGAGACGCAGGCCTGCGGCGCGGGGTGCGGCTGCCACTGACGGCGCGAGAGCCCGACGAGCCCCCGCGGCCGGCTACCGGGACAGGACCTCGATCCGGATGCGGCGGTACTCCATCTGTCCGCGGTCGCCCTCGAGGCCGATGGGACCGCTCGCCGGCACCGGGAGGGCGGCCTCGAGCTGCTCGCCGTTGCATGTCGCGCGGGCCACGCCCTTGATGACCGTCACCTCGATCTCGTTCCAGCCCTGCGGCCGGTAGCGCTTCAGGTTCTTGTACGGGCCGGCGATCCGGTAGTCCCGGCACTGGAGCTGCGGGCCGCGGAGGAAGATGCCGCTGTCGGCGTTCGGCGTGGCGCGGAACTCGAGTCTCAGGACGAAGTCCTGCGGGAACTCGCGTGTCGTCCAGAGCTGCTGGATCTTCCGGAACTCGGGCGGCGTCTTCACGACCAGGCGCCCGCCGATCGCGGCGTAGCGCCCGTCCGGCGTCGCCGTGCGCCCGTCGAACGCGACCGGCTCGTCCACGAAGGGCCAGTCGGCCGCGTCGGGGTCCGAGGCCCGCCAGCGGGTGGCGCTCTCGCGGTCGGCGTCCGTCGTCCGACGGTACCCCCAGCCCGTCAGGTCGCGGCCGTCGAACAGGCTCTCGAAGCCCGGCTCGGGGCAGAAGGGATCCTCGACCGTCTCGGGGAGGCCCAGGGTCGCCAGGATCGGGCGCAGCGCCGCCGCCCACTTCGCGTAGCCGACTTCGTTCGGGTGGAGGAGGTCCGGGAACTCGGAGGGGCTCGCGTCACCGCTCGCCGTCGCGAAGAGAGGCCACGTCTCGAGGTACGTCACCCGCGGGTCGTTCTTCGCCGCCTTCAGGTACAGGGCGTTGATCGCCCGGATCTCGTCGGCCGGGCGCTTCTTCGTCGACGAGCTCGGGAACACCTGGCAGAGCACGATCGGGATGGCCGGGTCGCGCCCCTCGAGGCGGGCCAGGATGAGCTTCAGGTTGCCGGCGATCACCTCGGGGCTCGCTCCCTCCTCGAGGTCGTTCGTGCCGACGAGCAGGACGACGGCGGCCGGCTCGAGCGCGAGCACGTCCTCGTCGAGCCTCAGCAGGACGCCCCGCGTGGTGTCGCCGCTGATCCCCCGGTTCGCAACCTTCACCCCGGGGAACGCCGCGCCCAGCCCCCCGCCCCAGCCCTGCGTGATCGAGTCGCCCAGGAACACGACCGCGTGCCGATCCTCTTCGACTTGCGCGGCCCAGGCCGACCGGCGCTCCCGCCAGAGCCGCTGGAACCAGTCGTACCGCCGGATCGGCCCCTGGCCGGGCAGGCCGTCGTCCGTGGCGGGAATCGAGAACCGCTCGGCGGCGGTGGGCGTCTCGTCCGGCGCCGCCTGCCGCGGGAGGGCGTCCGCGGCGAGGAGCGACGAGAGCGCGGTCGTGGTCAGGAGGACGCGACGAAGCGACCCGCAGGCGTGGTCCATGCGCGGATCGTACTCCTTCGCGGCTGCGCCCCGGCGGCTTCCGGCTCCGACGGCGATCGCGGCGACGTCCGTGGGCGGCCGGGGGACCGCAGTGGTACTCTCGTCCTGTCGACGACGCGGGTCCACCTTGAGGTATCTCCCTCTCGCCCTCGCCTGGACGGCGTACGGCGCCCTCCACAGCGCGATGGTCTCGGAGACGACCATCGCCTTCCTGAAGCGCCGGCTCGGCGCGTCCTTCCGGTTCTACAGGCTCTTCTTCAACGCCGTCTCGCTCCTGGCCCTGGTGCCGGTGCTCGCGTACTCGCTGTCCCTCGAGGGGGAGCCGATCCTGCGTTGGGAGGGCGCGGGTCTCGTCCTTCGCTGGGCTCTCGTACTGCTCGGCGTGCTCCTCTTCGTCGCCGGCGGGAGGCACTACAGCCTGAGGCAGTTCGTCGGGATCAGCCAGCTGCGAGGCGCCCAGGCCCGCGGCCTCGCCCGAGGAGGCGGGATCGACTCGACCGGGGTCCTGGGCCTCGTGCGCCACCCCTGGTACACGGCGATCGTGCTGCTCCTGTGGGCCCGCGACCTGGATGTCCCGGGGCTTGTCGTCAACGCCGTCCTCACCGCCTACGTCGTCGCGGGAACGCTCCTCGAGGAGCGGAAGCTCGTCCGCGAGTTCGGCGACGCGTACCGCGACTACCAGAGTCGCGTGTCCATGTTCGTGCCCCTCAAATGGCTGCGGTCGCGGGTCGCGCTCTGACCGCCGCGGGCGCAGTGCCGCCCGCCTCCCCGCGCGTTCTTGCACGCCGGGTCTCCAGTGAGTCATCCTCGAGCGACTGTCGGCGTGACCTCGGGAAGCGAGTCCGTCGCGAGAAACGGAGGTACCTCATGCGTCTCCTCGCCGGCGTCGTGATCGCGGTCGCCGTCGCCGCCCTGCCGGCGGCGGGCCAGGACACCTCGCCTCCCTACAAGGACTCCCGGCTTCCGATCGAGCGGCGCGTGGCCGACCTGCTGAAGCGGATGACGGTCGAGGAGAAGGTCGACCAGATCTCGGGAGGGCGGCCGCTGGAGACGGGCGTCCTCGACCCCACCGGCCGATACACCGACGCGAACCTGGGCGACGCGCTCGGCCAGATGTACGACCCCTACGCGCGCCGCGGCGCCCGGGACTGGGCCGTGCTCCACAACGCCCTCCAACGCTACCGCCTGGAGAAGACCCGGCTCGGCATCCCGTCGCTCTTCCAGGGCGAGGCCCTGCACGGCTTCATGGCCTACGGGGCGACGAGCTTCCCCCAGGTGCTGGCGCTGGCCAGCACCTGGGATCCGGACCTCGTGAGGAGGGTCTTCACCGCCGCCGCCGACGAGATGGCCTCGAGCGGCACGAACCAGGCGTTCACGCCGGTCCTCGACCTCGCCCGCGACCCCCGCTGGGGACGGACCGAGGAGACCTACGGCGAGGACCCCTACCTCGTGTCGAGGATGGGCGTCGCCGCGATCCAGGGCCTCCAGGGCCCCTCGTTCCCGATCGACCGCCACCACGTGCTCGCGACGATGAAGCACTTCGCCGCGCACGGGCAGCCGGAGAGCGGAACCAACATCGCTCCCGCCAACTACTCGGAGCGCGAGATCCGCGAGACCTTCCTCGTCCCCTTCAAGGCCGCGGTCCAGGAAGCCCACGTCGGGAGCGTGATGGCCTCCTACAACGAGATCGACGGGGTCCCCTCCCACGTGAACGCCTGGCTCCTCAAAGACGTGCTCCGGAAGGAGTGGGGCTTCGACGGCTACGTGACCTCCGACGGCGGCGGCCTGCAGAACCTCATCGATCCCCACCACGTCGCGGCCGACAACGCGGAGGCGGCCCGCAAGGCCCTCGCCGCGGGCGTCGACTACGACCTCTCCGACGGGTCGGTCTTCCGCACCCTCGTCGAGCAGGTGAAGCAGGGCAAGGTCGCGGAGGCGGATCTCGACCGGGCGGTGGCGGGCGTGCTGGCCGCGAAGTTCCGGCTGGGCCTCTTCGAGAACCCCTACGTGGACCCCGAGTACGCCGCTCGCGTCACCAACAGCCGCGAGCACCAGGCCCTCGCCCTCGAGGTCGCCCAGAAGGCCGTCGTGCTCCTCAAGAACGACGGGGACCTGCTGCCGTTGGACGCGAAGAAGCTGAAAACCCTGGCTGTGATCGGCCCCGACGCGAAGGACGTCCACGTCGGCGGCTACAGCCGCGACGCCGGGCGCGGGGTGAGCCTCCTCGACGGGATCCGGGCCCGGGTCGGGCCCGACGTCCGGGTGCTGTACGCCGAGGGCTGCCGCATCACGCCCGGCAAGCAGGGCTGGGAGGGCTGGTACGAGGACGGCACGCAGCTCGCCGACGCCCGGGACCAGGAGGCGAGCCTGCGCGCGGCGGAGGCCGCCGCCCGCAGGGCGGACGCGGCCATCGTCGTCGTGGGCGAGACCGAGGCCACGAACCGCGAGGCCTGGTCCGAGTCGCACCTCGGCGACCGAGACTCGCTCGACCTGCTCGGCGCCCAGGACGAGCTCGTGCGTCGTGTGGTGGAGACCGGGACGCCGACCGTCGTCTTCCTCCTCAACGGCCGCCCGCTCTCGATCGTCGACGTCAAGGAGCGCGCCCCGGCCATCCTCGAGGGCTTCTACCTCGGCCAGGAGGGAGGCACCGCCGCGGCGAGCGTCCTCTTCGGCGACGTGAACCCCGGGGGCAAGCTCCCGATCACCTTCCCCCGCTCGGTCGGGCAGCTCCCCGCCTTCTACGACCACAAGCCCTCGCGCAGCCGCAGCTACCTCTTCACGAGCCGCGAGCCGCTCTTCCCCTTCGGCCACGGCCTGAGCTACACGCGCTTCCGCTTCGACGACGCGCGGGTCGAGCCGTCGCGGATCCGGCCCGGAGAGGCGACGACGGTCAAGGTCGACGTCACCAACGCAGGCCCGCGGGCCGGGGACGAGGTCGTCCAGGCCTACGTCCACCAGCGCGTCGCCTCGGTGACCCGGCCGGTGATGCAGCTGGCGGCCTTTCGGCGCGTCCACCTCCTGCCCGGGGAGCGGACGACCGTGGAGCTCAGGATCGGGTCCGAGTCGATGGCCCTCCTGGGCCCGGACATGAAGGCCGTCGTCGAGCCGGGGGTCTTCGACGTCATGGTGGGGCCCAGCTCGGCCGAGACGACGAGCGTATCCCTGCACGTGGAGAAGTAGGCGCTTCCGTCGCCGGACGACTCGAGCGCGGCTCAGGGAGCGCGGAGGTCGGCATAACATGGAGGAGATGCCGCGAACGACGGATCGGGTCCCGCCCGAGCCATGAGCCTGTGGCGCGTGCTCGCGTCGCTCCTCGACGAGGCGGCGGACGTCGCCGTGGTGACGGTGGCCGTCTTCGTCCTCCTGCGCACGTTGCGGAGCTCGCGGGCCCGGCTCGCGCTCCTCGGAGTCGCCGTGGTCGGGCTCATCGACCTCGCCGCGCGGCAGCTCGGCCTGCCCCTGACCGCCTGGTTCTTCCAGGGCCTCTTCCTCGTGTCTGCCGTCGTCCTGGTCCTCGCCTTCCAGGACGACCTGAAGCGCTTCTTCGAGCGTCTCGCCGTCCTGGGCCTCGGGCGCCGGTCGCCGACCCCGGAGGAGGGTCCCCTCGAGGTCGTCGTGCGGGCGAGCTTCGGCCTCGCCGCGGCGCGCCGCGGCGCCCTGATCGTGCTCCCGGGGCGAGACCCGCTCGAGGCCCGCCTCGAGGGAGGCTTCCCTCTGGACGGATCGGTCTCGGAGCCCCTCCTCCTGAGCCTCTTCGACCCCCACTCCCCGGGCCACGACGGCGCCGCGGTCGTCACCTCCGCCCTCGTCCGGCGGTTCGGGGTCCATCTGCCCCTGTCCTCCGACTTCGCGCAGCTCGGCCTGCACGGGACGCGCCACGCGGCGGCGCTCGGGCTCTCGGAGCAGTCGGACGCCTTCTGCGTCGCCGTCTCGGAAGAGCACGGCTCGGTGAGCGTGGCCCGCGCGGGGAGGCTCCGAGCGGTGGAGGATCCCGACGCCCTGCGCCGGGCCCTCCGCGCCTTCGTGGACGAGACCCGCCCGAGGCCGGCGCCGGCCCTCTCGTGGCCACGCGTCCTCGCGCGGTTCCGCGAGTGGGGAGTCGCACTCGCGATCTCGGCCGGGCTCTGGCTTCTCGTGGTGCCGGGATCCGAGATGTCCGAGACCACCCTCACCGTTCCGGTCGAGATCGGCAACCTCCCGGCTGGCTACTCGCTCGAGTCGGTGACGCCCGGCCGGGTCGTGGTCACACTCACCGGCGTGCGGCGGCGCCTCTTCGTCCTCGGGCCGTCCGACGTGACGGTGAGCGTCGACGCGCTCCTCGCCCAGCTCGGACGGCGGACGTTCGACCTGACGCCCCAGTCCGTGCGCGCGCCGCGCGGCGTGACCGTGGCCTCCGTGCAGCCGGACCACGTCTCGCTCGCGCTCCGGGTGCCGCTGCGGGACGGCGGGCCCGCGAAGGGCGACCCCTGACGACCGGGCCGGCGGGCCCGGGCGACTACCCGCGCTCCAGGGTGAGCCGGGCCGGGCTGCGGAGGGTCTGGTACACGACGCAGTAGCGCTCCGTGAGCTCGAGCAGCCGGTCGAGCTGCGCCGCCGGCGCGTCGGTCTCGAGCGAGAAGCGGAGCCTGATCTCTCGGAACCCGACGGGCGCGTCCTTGTCCACCCCGAGCGTGCCCCGGAAGTCCAGGTCTCCTTCCGCGGTCACGGAGCCTTCCTGGATCTCGATGCCGAGGGCGGTGGCCACCGCGGAGAGCGTCACGCCGGCGCAGGCGACCAGGGCCTCGAGGAGCATGTCTCCGGAGCACGCCTGGAGACCGGTCCCGCCCGTGGCCGGGTGAAGGCCGGCCTCGAGGAGCGCGCGCCCGGTCGAGACCCGGCACGCCACCGCCCCCTCGCCGATGTGGCCGGACGCGCGCAGCGTCACGAGCGCGGCGCCCGGCTCGGCGCGATAGCGTGCCTTCAGCGGCGCCTGCAGGGCGCGGAGCTCGTCAGCCTTCATGGGGCGCCTCCGGGTGCGATCGACGGGTGGGTTTCCATGGAGTATAGCCGGAGGCGGTGGCGTCCCCGGTCGACGACCCGGCCTGGGCCGTCGCGACGAGCTCGACGCGACGAGAGAGGCTGTGCCACGATCGGCTGGCCGGGCGTCGAGCCCGAGCGCTCGACGGAGTTGGGAGGAAAGAGGGAAGGGAGATGCGGAACGTGGCGTCGGCGAATGGAATGATCCTGCTCGGCTCGACCGTGCGCTGAGGCCGATCCCCTTGGCCAGGCCCTCGGTGGAGGCCGCGCTCGTGGGGGTGCTGCTCGGCTGCCTCGGAGGGCAGCTCCTCTGGGGCACGGTCTCCGACGGCATGACGAACGACGAGGTGCTGTACATCTCCGCGGGATACCGACAGGTGGCCCTCGGGGACTTTCGCCTGAACCCCACTCATCCGCCCCTCGCGCCGAACCTCGCGGGGCTTGGGCTCCTCGGGCTCCCGCTGCGCGTGCCCCCTCTCGTCGGCGGCCAGGATCCGCTCGACTGGTGCTTCAGGTTCGTGCACGTCGAGAACGACGCCGGCCTCCTGCTCCGGCGGGCGCGGGTCCCGACCGCGATCCTGACGCTCGCCCTGGCCCTCCTGCTGTGGGCCTGGGCACGCTCGGTGGCGGGGCAGGTCGCCGGCCTCGCCGCCCTCTTCCTGGCCGCCTTCCATCCCTCCCTCGTGGCCCATGGCCACCTCGCCACGACGGACGTGCCGGCGGCCTTCTTCACCACCCTCGCCGCGTGGGCGTTCTGGCGGTGGCTCCAGGCGCCCGGTCTCCGGCGAGCCCTCGCGGCTGCCTCCGCCCTCGGCCTCGCCGCCGCCACGCGGATCACCGCCTGGATCGCCGCCGCGGTCCTTCTCACGGCCCTGCTCCTGGCCCTGCGGCGGCGGGGCGCGGCCGTTCTCGGCCGGCCCAGCCTGCAGCTCCTGCTCGCCTCCGTCCTCCTCGTGCCGGCCTGGCTCTGGGCGGCTTACGGCTTCCGCGACACGCCCTGGCCGGACGATCTGATGCGCCGGCCCCGCGTCGCGGGCGTCGCCGGTCGCCTCCTCGGCGCGGTCGACGCGGCGCACGTCGTGCCCGCCGGCTACGTGGACGGCGTGCTCTTCCAGGTCGAGCACAACCGCGAGGGGCACCCGGGCTACCTGCTGGGCGAGCGGCGCAGGACGGGGTGGTGGCCCTACCCCCTGGTCGCGTTCGCGGTCAAGAGCACGCCGGGCTTCCTTCTCGCGCTGGTCGTCGCTGCCGTCATCGGGCGGCGGCGTGCCGCAGCGCCCCGGGCCGCGGCCGGCTTGTGGCTCGCCCTCGCGGTCGCGGTCTTCGCGAGCGCGGCCGCGAGCCGCATCCAGATCGGCGAGCGCTATCTCCTCCCGGCGCACGCCTGCCTGATCCTGGTCGCGGCCGGCTCCGCGCCCGCCCTGCTCGCCCGGCGCCACGGGTGGCTCGTCCTCGCCGGCCTCGGTCTCCTCCACGCCGGTCCGACGCTGGCCGCCGCTCCCGGCGGCACGCTCGCCTACTTCAACGCCCTCGGCGGCGGGCGGCTCGGCGGCCATCGGGTGCTCCTCGACTCGAACCTGGACTGGGGTCAGGACCTGCCCCGCCTGGCCGGGTGGATGCGGCGGGAGGGGATCGCGAGTGTGCAACTCGGATACCAGGGAGCCGACGACCCCGCGCGCTTCGGCATCGCCCACGAGGATCTGCCGGGCGTTCACCTCTATCCCGCGCGGCCGCCGGCACGGCCGTTCGAAGGGATCGTGGTCGTGAGCCCGAACCTGTTGTTCGGGCTCCTCCCTCGCCCGGGCGATCCCTACGCCTCTCTCCGCGCCCGCCCGCCCGACGCTCGGGCCGGCGTCTTCTTCGTCTTTCGGATGGGAAAGGCGGCCGCCGGCTCCTGAGCGAGCGATCCCCCGCCGGAGCCGGGGGGCCTCCCCGCCACGCTAGAAGCCCGCGTCGTGGCAGCGGTCCTTCACCACGAAGGAGACGTAGGCGCCCCCGCTCGGAGGGTTCTGGACGATGTCGATCTCCTCGTGGAAGATGTTGCCCATGGCGACCTTCTTCACCTTCAGGATGTCGCCGTTGTCGACGTAGCCGCAGAACCCGCCCGAGCGCACCTTCTTCTCGACCGCCGCGATGTAGGCGTCCTGGTCGAGGATGCCCCAGGCCGGCAGCTTCAGCTCGCTCGGGTTGAACTCCCTCTCTCCCCCGGGCGCGAAGTCCGTCTGGTCGAAGAGCTGGGGGCTCTCGTTCATCACCTGCGAGAGGAGCGTGTAGACGTCCGGCCCGAACGCACCCGGCGTGAACCGGATCGAGAAGCAGAAGGTCGAGTAGTCGCCGGGCAGCGGGCAGGAGAGGTCTCCCACCTTCGGGAAGAGGGGCTTGGGGCCCGGGACCGGCACGCCCCAGGAGTCCGACCAGAGGTTCGTCTTCGCACCCGGCGGGCGCACCCCCCCGTCGCTCGCGATGAGCCCGTACTGCTCGACCACGCACCCGTCGGCCGACCGGAGGTAGATCTCGTTGCCGGCGTCGTTCCCGTAGTCGAAGGCGCCGCAGAGGCCGGCCGTGGTGAGCTGGTTGATGGTGATGGAGCGGAACTGCTCGAGGTTGTAGATCCGGTTCTGGACGTCGGTGTACATCGTGCCCGGGGTTCCGACGGCAGTGTCGACCGCCGCCTGCAGGGCAGGAGCGAGCTCCTGCGGCTTGCTGACGCGGGTCGAGCAGTCGACGGTGGGCGCGGTGAGCCGGCAGGCCGCGGATTGCGGCGCGGGTGTCGGTGCGGGTGTGGGCGTGGGCACCGGAGCGGGGGTGGGCCGTGCGCCTCCCGGGCTGCTTGGGCTCGAGGGGCTCCCGCAGCCGGCGAGGGCCAGGGTAGCGGCGAGAGCCGTGGCAGCGAGCAGGGCGGTGCGCGAAGGGAGTCGGTCGGTCATCGAGTGCCGCTCATTCTCCCACGGCGCTCCGCGGCGGCCGATAGAGACGAGGCGGCGTTGACGTCTTTTTTCCGGCCGGCGAGCAGCCGCACTTCCGGCGACCCCTCCGTACAGAGCGAGTGAACGATGGGCGATCCCGCTACCCCTGCGCCCTCGAGGTGCGCACGGCTCGCCACCCGTGGGCTCCGGCGACCACGAGGAGCACGGCGAAGGGCGAGGCGGCGATCAACACCGCGGCCCTCGCGCTCCACCCTCCGAGCGCGTCGTGCAGCTCCCACGCGCCGGCGAGGACGGCGGCGACCGTGACCCCTCCGGCGAGCAGCAGGAAGATCCCCTTCAGGAGCGACATCGAGAAGGAGAGGAGAGCGAGCGGCGCGGAAGGCAGCCGTCCCTTCGCGTGCAGCGTGCAGAAACGCAGGTGGGAGGCGGCCTCCAGGCAGGCGGCGCCGGCGAGAGGCGGAACCAGCCACCACCAGGCGAGCCCGCCACCGGGCCGGATCACGAGGTCGAACGCCGGGAACCGGCCGCCGAGCGCGGAAGCGAACCACAGGCCGAAGAGGAGGACGAGGGAGGACACGGGAACGAATCCCAGGAGGTCGCGCCAGAGGCTCTCCCGCAGGAGCTCCCGCATGCGCCGGGCGGCCGGTCCGTCGATCGGATCTTCGTCGAGCCAGCGGTTCTCCAGCCTCCTGCGCCAGGATTCGAGGCAGGCACGGACCATCGCCGGGGTGAAGCGCCACTGCAGCGCGGACGCACGGCCGAGGTTGGCGTTGGCCATCGGCTCCGCGGTCCAGCGAAAAGCGCGCCAGAGGCAGACGAGGGCCAGCTCCAGGAGCAGCAGCTGCCCGGGGAGCGACGGCCCGTGGAACGGCGACGGGGACGGCCCCGGTCGGCACAGGTTCGGGAACAGGCGACAGGACGTCCACCCGGCCGCCAGCAGGACGGAGCCGGCGAGGGCCAGCGCCGCGGGCCCGGCGACGAGCGCGAGCCAGGCGCCTCTCGCGCGAAACCACCCGAGAGCGAGGGCAGCCGCGGCGGCGAGGACCGGCACGGGCCAGTACGTTCCCGCCAGCGACCGGGCGGCCGCGAGGTCGTGTCGCCATCCCCAGGCCGGGAGAGCGGCGAGGGAGCGCACGGCGCCGAGGAGGAAGAGGACCACGCCCAGCGCCCGCGTCCAATAGACGGCGTCCAGGAAGGCCCGCTCGCGCGGTCCTCCCCGGCCCGAGGCGCACGCGAAGTCGACCGCGCTCTCGCTCCAATCGACGAGGGGCAGGAGGACGGCGAGAAGGCAGGCGAGCGGGAGGAGGCTCCCGGCCGGGAGGCCCGTCACTCTCCCGATCGCGCCGAGCCCCGCCGCCGCCAGGCTGGCCCACATCACCAGGCCCACGTGGGCGCCCGGTCCGGAGAGCCAGCCGTGCTTCGCCGGCGCGGCCCCGGGGATGGGCGTGCCCTTGCGCTGGACGTATTCCTGCAGGTTGGGCGGGAGGGGGAACGGCGAGCTCGTCCAATACTGCGTGACCGACTCGTCGACGTCCTCGTGGACGGATTCGAGCGAGTAGCCCGGCGCGGGCTCGCTCCCCGCCGAGGGTCGGGCGCTCGCCTGGGGCAGAGGCTCCGGGCCGATGGCGCGGTAGTTCCGCTTGGCGCGGAGGATCGTGGTCCAGAGCGGCCACGCGAACTCCGCGTACGAATCGCGGGGCCGCTGGTCGGACCGGGTCACCGGGCCGGCGTCGGCGACGGGGTCGACCGCGAGCCCCTGCTTCACCGCCCCTTCGAGGATCCAGCGGAGCGGCCGCTGCGCGAGCAGGTTGTCTTCGTACCCTCCGCCGACGTTGGAGTGCGCGCCCACGAACCACCGCTGCTCGATCTTGTTCCGCCACATGGCGCGCGTTCTTGCCCAGTACTTCGCGGGGGCGGGGGCGCCGCCCCCCGGGTCGCCGCGCTCCGTCTCCGCGACGTCGTGGCCGACGAAGGCCAGGAACGGGGTGTGGTTGAAGCTGCTGCGGTGCTCGTCCAGGGCCAGCGCGTGGCGGCAGTGCTGGATCAGGGTGGTCGGACGGAGGTTGTTGTGGAGCGCGATGCGGCTGGTGAGGCCCGGGATGGCGAGCGCGTCCCAGCCGATCGCGCCCACGGTGTCGTAGATCCCCAGGTAGGTGATCTTCACACGCCGCGACCACTGCACGAGCAGCCGCTCGCTCGGATTGAGGGCGGCGGCGTGGCGCGGCGTGCGGCTCCAGGGGTCGGAGACCAGCTCGGTCATCGGGCGGATCCTCGCCTCGTCCTCCCAGAAGACCTTCTCCCAGGCGCTCCGGCGCTCCTCCTTCCGCCGGCCGAGGATGCAGTACTCCCGCCAGAGCTGGGCGACCGTGATCGGTGCGCCGCGGCGAAGGAGCCCGCACTGGCCGATGAACCCGACGAGCGACCGCGCCGTGTACGCCCCGCGGCTGAAGCCGAAAACGTAGATCTCGTCCGCGGGGCGGCCCTCCTCGGCGTCGCGATAGCTCTGGATCAGCCAGTTGTAGGCGTCGCGGACGTTCTGCTCGAGGCCGAAGCCGAAGCCTCCCCCGGTGACGCCGTCGAGCAGTCCCGTGCCCACGCCGGGGTGGTAGAACCTCTGCTGGACGATCCCCGATCGAGGGTCCTCGCCCTTGCGGACGAGGTTGAAGTGGTGAAGGACGTTCGTGGAGCTGTCCTGCCGGTTCCAGGTTCCGTCCAGGCAGACGACGAGGCGCTGCTGGGCTCCCATGGCTGGCCCCTCCTGCTCGCCCCTCACGGCGCTGACGCGCGCGCGCCCGAAGTCCGTGGCGGCCGGGCGAGAGCCGGAGAGGCGGGCGCCTCGATCCGGGTGTCGCGCGCGTCGTAGCCGTGGCCGACGAAGACCCCCATGGCCGGGTTCCTCTGTGGGAGCGCGACGGATTCTAGCACTGCGGGGATCGCCGGCTTCCGTGTGCTAGGCTACGGCCTCGTTTCGCACGACCCGCGGCATGGAGAAAGCGCTCCTCTTCCTCGTCTTCTTCCTGTCCGGGACGGCTGGCCTGCTGTTCGAGACGATCTGGTTCAGGCTGGCCGGTCTCACCCTCGGCACCGCGGTGTGGACCTCGAGCATCGTGCTCGGCGCGTTCATGTGCGGCCTCGGTCTCGGCAACGCGGTCGCGGCCTGGCGCGGCTCTTCGCTCCGCAGCCCGCTCCGGGCCTACGCCCTCCTCGAGATGCTCGTGGGAGGCTTCGGGCTCGCCGCGGTCACCCTCCTTCCGCGTTCCACGGAAGCTCTCCGGCCGCTCCTCGGGGCCCTCGCCGACTCTCCCGTGGCGCTGGGCGCGATCCGCCTCGGGGTGGCGTTCGCGCTGATGCTCGTCCCGGCAACCGCGATGGGGCTGACGCTGCCCCTCCTCGTCAAGACGCTCCAGCGTTCGGACGAGAGCTTCGGCCGGGTGCTCGGCCGCCTCTACGGCTGGAACACGATCGGCGGGGTGGCGGGGGCGCTGGGGGGGGAAGGGCTCCTGATCCCCGCGCTCGGGCTCTTCGGTGCCGGCGTGGCCGCCGCATCGCTCAACTTCGCGGCCGGCGCCGGCGCCCTGCTTCTCTCGAGGAGGCTCGGCCCGCTGCGATCACCGGAGGCCGAGGCTCCCGCGGTCGAAGCTGAACCCCTCTCGACGGCGGCGCGGCGGGCCGCCCCACGCCACCTCGCAGCGGCGGGGCTCGCGGGCGGCCTGCTGCTCGCCCTCGAGGTCGTGTGGTTCCGCTTCCTCCAGCTCTACGTGCACGGCACGGCCCTGGCCTTCGCGGCCATGCTGGCGACGCTCCTGCTCGGTATCGGCCTCGGCGGCCTGCTCGCGGGCCAGCTCTCGGCTCGGGAAGGCACGAGTTGGCTGGCCGCGGTCGCCTGCGCCGCCGGCATCGCGACCTCCTACCTCTACGCCGTGTTCGATCCCGCAGTGGGGGGTCGGGACAACTTCTTCAACGACCTCCCGGCCACTCTGTGGCTCTCGGCCCGGTTGATGCTGCCGACGGCCGCCGCGTCGGGCGTGCTGTTCACGTTCCTGGGCCGTGCGCTCAACGAGGGCTACGTCGACCCGGCCCGGGCCACCGGTCTCCTGGCCCTCGCGAACACCGCCGGTGCGACCCTGGGCGCGGTTCTCGGCGGCTTCGTCCTGCTGCCGGGCCTAGGCATGGAGCGCAGCCTGTTCGCCCTCGCGGCCGGCTACGGCCTGGTCGCCCTCCTCTGCTGGCGGCGCCCCGCCGCCCGCCGCGTGGCCTACGTGACCGCCGGCTCGGCCAGCCTCCTCGCCGTGCTCCTCGCGCTCTTCCCGTTCGGCCTGTTGAAGAACCACTTCCTGAAGATCACGCTCCGGCACTTCGAAGCCGCCGACGCCAGCCGGATCGTCGTGCGGGAGGGCGTCAACGAGACGCTCGTGCTGCTCCGCTTCGAGTGGGGCCCGCGCCTCCTCGCGTACCGGCTGGTGACGAACGGCTTCTCGATGTCGGGCACGTACGGCCAGGCTCAGCGCTACATGCGGCTCTTCGCGTACTGGCCGTTCGCGGTCAAGCCGGACATCGAGCACGCCCTGCTCATCAGCTACGGCGTCGGCAACACGGCGGCCGCCCTCAGGGAGCTGCCCGGACTGCGCTCGGTGGACGTGGTCGACCTCTCCCCGGAGATCCTCGGCCTCGCGGACACGATCTTCGAGCCCCGGGACAACCCTCTCCGCGACCCCCGGTTCCGGGTTCACCTCGAGGACGGCCGGTTCTTCCTGCAGACGACCCGCGCCCGGTTCGACCTGATCACCGGCGAGCCGCCGCCGCCGAGGATGGCCGGCGTCGCCAATCTCTACTCGCGGGAGTTCTTCCGTCTCGTCCACGAGCGGCTGAACGACGGCGGCGTCGTGAGCTACTGGCTGCCGATCCACCAGCTCACGGCCGGAGACGCACGCGGGATCCTGAGGGCCTTCTGCGACGTCTTCCCGAGCTGCACGCTCTGGAACGGGAGCGGCGACGACTGGATCATGGCCGGCGTTCGCGGCCAGTGGCCACGCGGCGGGGAGGGCCCCTTCGCCGCCCTCTGGCGGGACCCTCGCGTCGCGGCGCACCTCGTCGACATCGGGGTCGAGCGCCCCGAGCAGCTCGGCGCCCTCTTCATCGCCGATTCGCCGGTCTTGAGGGCGTGGATCGGCGACGCGCCGCCCCTGGAGGACAACTATCCCGGGCGCCTGGCGCTTCCCGGATCCAGCGAGCAGGACCGGGCCGAGGTGCGCGC
Source organism: Vicinamibacteria bacterium (assembly GCA_035577965.1). Taxonomy (GTDB): domain Bacteria; phylum Acidobacteriota; class Vicinamibacteria; order Fen-336; family Fen-336; genus DATBSL01. The sequence continues at coordinate 33,307 of DATJYX010000089.1, forward strand.
TCTCGCGGACGCGCGCTCGACGCGACGCCGTTTCGAGGAGAGCGCGTTCGTGCGGAGCGTCTGGCCGGAGGAGCTCCGCCTCCGGTCGGGCGACTACTTCGAGGTGCAGCGAGCGCTGAACGACAGGTACTTCGAAGGGCACGGCTACGACCCGCTTCCGGACCTCTGGCACGTCTTGAGCGCGACCGACCTGCGCGTCGTTCCGCTGCTGCTCGCGGGCAGCGAGGCCCGCTACGCGGAGATCGCGCGCGAGGGCCAGGCCACCGGGGACTCGGACGTGGGCCTCTCCTACCAGCTCGCCCTCGACGCCCTCGCCGATCGCGAGTTCGAGCGGGCGGCTCGCCTGTTCGCGTCGGTGCGGGGCGCGCCCGTCCGCATGGAGGCGGGCGTCTACGAGGCGCTGGCCCTTCTCTGCGGGGGTCGGCGGGCCGAAGCGCGGGCGGTCGTCGATTCGCTCTCGGCCGCCGAGCGCGCGGCCGCCCCGCCGGGGAGTGCGGCCTGGCTCGCGGCCATGGTCCCCCGGCCGGTGCCGCCGGCCACAGGCGGCGAGACTCGCTGATCCAGGCTCTCTGTCTAGGCGCCCGCCTTCTCGCGCGGGGCGCCGGCGGGGCTCTTGTCCGCCGGTGCGGGGGCCTTGACCGGGGCTGGACGCACGGTCTGCCCCTCGTCGAGGGAGTCGGCCGGGTTCAGCACGATCCAGTCCTCAGCCGTCAGTCCGTCGAGGACCTCCAGCGCGATCCCGTAGTCCCGCCCGATCGTGAGCGCGCGCAGGTGGGCCCGCTGGTTCGAGTCGACGACCACCGCCCGCAGGCCCTCCGACCGGAAGAGGAGCGCGTTGATCGGCACCTGGAGCCGCTGGCCCACGACCTTCACCTGGAGGCGAACCTGGGCGTAGCCGCCGGGGAACAGGACGCCCTCCTTGTTCCCGACGTTCACCTCGGTGAGGAGCGTCCGCGTCCCGGGGTCGATCGCCTCGGCGGAGCGCACGACCTGACCCTCGAACTCCCGACCCGGGTACGCGGCGAGGGCCAGATGGGCGCCCAGGCCGGCGCGGATCGACGGCGAGTACCTCTCGGGGACGCTCACGTACACCCGGATGGGATCGGTCTGGGCGAGGGTGAAGAGGAGCTGCGACTGTCCGCCGTTGCCGGCGTTGACCAGAGTGCCGATGTCCACGTTCCGCCGCGTGATGACGCCCTCGAAGGGGGCCACGATGTGCTTGAAGGACTCCAGGTCCTCGAGCCGCCGCACGTTGGCCGCGGCCGAATCCGCGATCGCCCGCTTCGCCTCCAGGTCGCCCACCGCCGTGTCCGCCTCCTGCTTGGAGACCCCGTTCGTCTTCAGCACCTCCAGCAGCCTCGTCGCGGTGACTCCGGCCAGCCGGGCGGTGGCGGTGGCGGTGGCGAGGTCGGCCCGCGCCTGCGCGAGCTGCTGGTCGACCTCGGGCGTGTCCAGCTCCGCCAGCCGCTCTCCCTTGCGGACGCGGCTGCCGATGTCGTGGTACCAGATCTTCAGGTAGCCGTTGGTGCGGGCGTAGATCGGCGACTCCACGTAGGCCTGGAGCGTCCCCGGCAGGACGAGGTCCTCCTGCTCCGGCTCCGCGGTCGGGTGGATGACGGCCACGCTCGGCACGGACTGCCTCTCGGTCTCGGCGGCCAGCTCCCGGAGCTCGCTCCGTCGCTGCAGAACGCTGAGCGCGCCGAGCACGAGGAACGCGCACCCCGCGACCACGAAGACCCTGAACACCCTGCTCCCGCGGCCGCCCGCCTCGCCCTCCACGTCGCCCTCCCTCTGCGGATCGCTCATGCCGGCCGTCCCCCGACATCCTGCGCCACCCCGGCCGCCCTCGCCCTTCCGGCCGCCCGCCGGCCGTGGAGGACCGAGAACACGCAGGGAACGAAGAAGAGCGTGGCCACCGTCGCGAAGACGAGCCCCCCGATCACCGCCCGGCCGAGGGGGGCGTTCTGCTCGCCTCCCTCGCCGAGGCCGATCGCCATCGGCACCATCCCGATCACCATCGCCAGGGCCGTCATCAGCACCGGCCGCAGGCGCACGAAGCCCGCTTCGAGCGCCGCCTCCCTCGCGCCCTTCCCCGCGTCGAGCTCCTCGCGGGCGAACGAGACGAGGAGGATGCTGTTCGCGGTCGCGACTCCCATGCACATGATCGCCCCGGTGAGCGACGGCACGCTCAGCGTGGTGTGGGTGAGCAGCAGGATCCAGCAGATGCCGGCCAGCGCCCCCGGGAGCGCGGCGATGATGATCAGAGGGTCCAGCCAGGACTGGAAGTTCACCACGATCAGCAGGTAGATGAGGACGATCGCGCCGACGAGCCCGACCCCGAGCCCGGTGAAGGACTCCTGCATCGTCTGAACCTGTCCTCGGATCACCATGCTCGATCCTCGCGGCAGGTCCGGCTGGGCCGCGGCGACGCGCTTCTCGACCTCGCTCGCCACCGCTCCGAGGTCGCGTCCCTCCACCGAGGCGTAGACGTTGATCATCGGCTGGGCGTCGTAGTGCGAGATCGCGGCCGGTCGCAGGGCGGCGGAGGGGGCGACGAGGTTGGCCAGGATCTGCGGGGCCCGGCCCTCGCCGCCGGCCGTGATCGGGGTGTTCTGGAGGGCCTGCAGCGAGTCGATCCGGTATTGGGGCGCCTGCACGGCCACGTTGTAGCTCACGCCGTTCTGCGGGTCGAGCCAGAAGGCGGGGGCGGTCTGGAAGCTCGAGCTCAGGGTCACGAGCATGCTCTGGGCCACGTCGCGGGCCTGCAGCCCCATCGACTGGGCGCGGGCCCGGTCCACGTCCATCCGCAGGGTCGGGGCGTCGAAGGCCTGCTGGACGTGGACGTCCACCGCCCCCGGGATGTGGCGGATCTCGTTCACCAGCCTCTCCGCCACCCGGAGGTTCCCCACCTGGTCCATCCCCACCACCTGGACGTCGATCGGGGCCGGGGTGCCGAAGTTCAGGATCTGGGTCACGATGTCCGCGGGCTGGAAGAAGAACTGGACCCCCGGGAAGCGGTCCCGGAGCTTCCGCCGCAGCTCACGCACGTAGGCCGCGGTCGCCTGCGTCCGTCCCTCCGCGAGCTGGACCAGGATCTCCATGTCGGAGGTGCCGATCGTTCCCGCGTTCGAGTAGCTCAGGTTGACCCCGCTGTAGGGCAGGCCGATGTTGTCGAGCACCGTCTTGAGCTCCCTCGCGGGAACGGTCTCACGGACCACGGCGTCGACCTGGTCGGCCAGGCGGGCCGTCTCCTCGATGCGGGTGCCGGTCCGCGCGCGCCCGTGGAGGCGGATCTGCCCGGCGTCGACGAGGGGGAAGAAGTCGCGCCCGAGGACGAGGGTGAGCAGAGCGGAGAGCGCGCAGAAGCCCAGGAACCAGGCGCCGAACCCGACCGGCCTCGCGAGAGCGGCGGCGAGGGCCCTCCGGTAGCCGGCCCGGAAGCGTTCGAAGGCGTTCTCGAACCCCCGCTGGTAGCGCCCGAAGAGGCCCCTCTCCCCACCGCCCCCGCGCTCCGCCTCGGCCGCGTCCTCCGCGTCCAGCAAGTACATCGCCATCGTGGGCACGAGGGTCCGCGACCAGAAGTAGGAAGCCAGCATCGCGAAGACGACCGCCTCGGCGAGGGGGACGAACAGGTGCCGCGCCACCCCGGACAGGAAGAACATCGGGATGAAGACGATGCAGATGCAGATGGTGGAGACGAAGGCGGGCACCGCGATCTGCTGCGAGCCGTCCAGGATGGCCGGCACCACTCCCTTGCCCATCCCCAGGTTGCGGTTGATGTTCTCGATCGCCACCGTGGCGTCGTCGACCAGGATCCCGACCGCGAGGGCGAGGCCGCCCAGGGTCATGATGTTGATCGTCTGCCCCACCGCGCTCAGAGCGATCACGCTGACCAGGATCGAGAGGGGGATCGACGTCGCGATGATCAGCGTGCTCTTCCAGTTGCCGAGGAAGAGCAGGATCATGAGCGCGGTCAGGCACGCCGCGACGACCGCCTCCCGGAGCACCCCCTCGACGGCGGCGCGCACGAAGAGCGACTGGTCGAAGAGGGTCGCCACGCGGAGCCCGGGGGGAAGGGCCCGCGTGATCACCGCCAGCTCCTTCTTCACCCGGTCCACGATCCGGAGGGTCGAGGCCCCGCCCGTCTTGTAGGTCGCCATCAGCACGCCGCGCTGGCCGTCCGCCCGCACGACGTTCGTCTGGGGCGAGAAGCCGTCGCGCACGTAGGCGACGTCCCGGATGAACACGGTCGTCCCGCCGACCGTCCGGATCGGCAGGTCGTTGAGCTCCGCCACCGTCTGGGGGCTCCCGTTCATCTCGATCGAGTACTCGAGCGAGCCGAGCTTGGCCGTCCCCGTGGGCAGGATCAGGTTCTGCGCGTTGACGGCGTTCACGACGTCGACGGGGGAGAGCCCCTTCGCCTGGAGGGCGGTCGAGTCGATGTCCACCGACACGAGGCGCTGCTTGCCGCCGAACGGGAAGGGCATCGCCGCGCCCTGCACGGTCGCGAGGCGGGTCCGGATCACGTTGTTGCCGAGGTCGAACAGCTGCTGCTCCCTCAGGGTGTCGCTCGTGAGCCCGAGCTGGATCACCGGCACCGTCGACGCGGAGTAGATGATCACGAGCGGCGGCGTCGTGCCCGGGGGAAGGTTGCGCAGGAAGGTCTGGCAGATGGCGGTCGTCTGGGCGAGCGAGGTCTGGATCGCCGCGTTCGGCTGGAAGTAGATCTTGATCACCGCGATCCCGGGCAGCGACTGCGACTCGATGTGCTCGACGTCGTTCACGAGGGTGGTGACCCCGCGCTCGACCCCGCTCGTGATGCGACGCTCCATCTCCTGGGGGGCGAGCCCGGCGTAGGTCCAGACCAGGCTGATCACCGGGATGTTGATCTCGGGGAAGATGTCGGTGGGTGTCCTGAGCAGGACGACGGGCGTCAGCAGGAGGACGGCGAGGGCCAGGACCACGAAGGTGTAGGGCCTCGACAGCGCCAGTTTGACGATCCACATACGGCTTCCCGACCCCCCTGCCCGCCTGTCGCCGCGCGACGGCGGCGAGCGCCGGCGGCGCGAAGAGATCCCTCCGTTCGCCAGGCCGTCGCTGCCCCGTCGTCGGATGGGACGTCAGAGGACGACGTCGAGCGCGAGTCGACGTCGAGAGGCCGGCTCGGGCGGGACCTCGCTCGATTGTAGCCCAGCCGCTCGCCGCGCGGGCCGCGCGGCTTCCGACCGGCTGCGCCGCGCCCCGTCACCGTGGCGGCGTCTGCGGGCCCCTCGGGGCGGGCCCGGGTTCGCCTCGCGTGCTAGAGTCGTCGCTCGCGCTTCGGGCGCGCCTTCGAGGCCCGACGATGACTGGTCCAAGGAAACCGGCAGGCGGCTGGGGCAGGGGACGGCGAGCGCGGCAGGGTGGACTGAGGCCGCGCCGTCGCGGGACAGGAGCCCTGGGGTCGGGCGGGGACCTGCACCGGACGATCGTCGAGGGCCTCTCGGACGCGGTCTTCCTCAACCTGTTCGAGGGGGACGCTCCGACCGGGCGGTTCGTCGTCGTGAACGAGAAGGCCTGTCGCCACCTCGGCTACTCGCGGGAGGAGCTGCTCTCCCTGTCGCCGCCCCGCCTCGATGCGTCCCTCCTCGACGAGCTGAGGTCGAAAGGGGAGGTCCGCTTCGAGGCGGTGCACGTCACGAAGGAAGGACGCAGCGTGCCGGTCGAGGTCTCCGCCCGGATCGTGCGCTACCGAGGACGGGCCGCGGTCCTGTCCGTCGCCCGCGACATCACGGAGCGCAAGCGCGCCGAAGAGGACCGGCATCGGCGGGCGCACGGCCTCGCCACGCTCGTCGAGGCCAGCCGGAGCCTGGCCGCGACGCTCGACCTCGCGACGGTTCTCCAGGCGACGACCGACGCGGCCACGAGGCTGTTCGGCCTCGACACCGCGGCCATCTACCTCGTCGAGGGGGAGGAGACCCGCCTCTGGGCGACGACCCCGCCCCTCCCCCCCGGGTTCCCGGAGGAGCTGCGGGTGGCGAGGCTCGCCGACCACCCCTACCTCCAGCGAGCCATCGCCACCGGCAGGCCGATGCTCGTCCCCGACGTGGCGACGGCGGTCCTCAGTCCGCAGGAGAGGGCCGTCGCCGAGCAGCGGAACCTGCGCACTCTCCTATTCGTTCCCCTCGTGGCCCAGGTCAGGGCCGAGGGCGCGCTGATCGTCGGCTCCGTCGGCACGCCACGGGCCATCGGGCAGCCGGAGAGCGACCTCTGCATGACCCTGGCCAACCTCGGCGCCCTCGCGGTCGAGAACTCGCGGCTCTACTCCTCGTCGCAGGAGTACGGCGCCCAGCTCGAGCGCGCGATGGCGGCTCGGGACCAGGCTGAGCGCGAGCGCCTGGACCTGGAGCGGCAGCTTCTCCATTCCCAGAAGCTCGAGAGCCTGGGGGTTCTGGCGGGCGGGGTCGCCCACGACTTCAACAACCTCCTGATGGCGATCCTCGGCAACCTCGACCTGGCCCTCCTCGACCTCCCGCCGTCCTCGCCGGCCCGCGCGAGGGTCGAGCATTCGGTCCAGGCCACGAGGCGCGGCACCGACCTCGCCCGCCAGCTGCTCGCGTACTCGGGCAAGGGCCGATTCGTGCTCGAGCCCCTGGACTTGAGCCGCGTGGTGGAGGAAAACGCCCGCCTGTTCGGCACGAGCGTTTCCGGGAACGCCACCCTGCGGCTGGACCTGGACCGGTCGGTGCCCCTCATCGAGGCCGACCCCGGACAGGTGCAGCAGGTGATCATGAACCTGATCACGAACGCCTCGGAGGCCATCGGTGCAACCGGCGGGACGATCGCCGTGGCCACGGGCGCGTGCGACTGCGACGCGGGGTACCTCGCGCGGAGCCGCGTCCGGGAGGTGCCGCCCGCGGGACGCTTCGCGTTCGTCGAGACCTCCGACACGGGCTGCGGGATGGACGAGCCCGCGATGGAGCGCCTCTTCGACCCCTTCTTCTCGACCAAGTCGCCGGGACGGGGGCTCGGCATGGCGGCGATCCAGGGCATCGTGCGGGGACACCGGGGGGCGATCCTCGTCGAGAGCGCCTTGGGCAGGGGGACCAGGGTGCGGGTGCTCTTCCCGGCTCTCGAGGGCGTTCGGGCCTCGAGCGACGGGGCTGCGCCCGCTTCGGCCGGAGGCACGGCTCCCGAGCTGCGGGGCACCGTCCTCGTCGTGGACGACGAGGAGCTCGTCCGCGAAGCCTGTCAGGGAATGGTGGAGGCCCTCGGCATGGAGGCGCTGACGGCAGCGGACGGCCGCGAGGCCGTGGACGTGCTCCGTCGAGAGGCCGACCGCATCAGCCACGTCCTCCTCGACCTGTCGATGCCCGGCGCGGACGGGATCGCGACGTTCCACCAGCTGGTCCGGATCCGGCCCGGCATCAAGGTCATCCTCTCGAGCGGCTACAGCGAGCAGGACTCGCTCAAGAGCCTGTCGGGCCGGAAGCCGGACGGCTTCATCCAGAAGCCCTACTCCATGTCCGACCTGCGGGCCGTCCTGGAGAGGGTCTCGAGGGCACCAGAGAATCCGCCCCCGAGCTAGTCGGGTCCTCCTCGATCGACCGCACGAAGCCTGCACGCCCGGAATCACCGCCCACGGGGCGGCCACGAACGCGTGGGAGGACAAGACGGTGAGGCCCGTCCCGCTCAAGGGCCCGATCTGCGCCCTGGTGGACTCGCTCTCCCCGTTCGCGGTCCTGGTGCCGCAGACCCAGCCCCCGGCCATCACGAGCGCGAACGTGGCGACGTTCACTCAGGGAGCCGCGGCCTCGTTTCTCGTGACCACGACGGGCTTCCCCGTCGCCCACCTCGCCGAGGCGGGTGCGCTGCCCGCCGGCGTCGGCTTCGTCGACAACGGCAACGGGACCGGCACTCTCGGCGGCACTCCCTCCGCACCAGGGACGTTCGTCCTCACCCTGAGCGCCGGCAATGGCGTCGGTGCAGGAGCCGTCCAGACCTTCACGCTCACCGTCTTGGGCGGCGGCCCGATCGCCACCCTGAGTCCCGGCCACGTCGACTTCGGCAGCGTGAGCCAGTGCCACTTCGCGGTGAGGATCGTCACTCTGCAGAACACCGGCAGCAGCGCCCTGGCGATCGGTCGGGTCTACCTGACGCCGGGAACGACCCCCGGCTGGGACTTCTTCTTCGTGAGCCTCTGCCGTCCGACGCTGGCCGCGGGGCAGAGCTGCCCCATCTACGTCGTGTACTTCGCCGAAGGCCTCGGGACTCGCACCGCCACGCTCGACATCGCCGACAACGCTTCGGGCAGCCCGCAGCAGGTGAGCCTCACCGGCGTCGGCGTCAAGGGGCATTGACCGAAAGCCGCGCCACGACCGCACCAGACGAATCCCCCGGGGCGGCGGAGCTCCTCAGCCACTCCGATCCGCCCCGGCGGGAAGCCGGCGATCTCGGAACGACGGTCTACGAACCGCGTTTCAGCTGAGCTCGATCGCGAGACCGCGCAAGGGCAGCCCTTCGAGGACCGTGCTCCAGATCTCGCCCGGCCTCACCGGGTGGGCATCGGTCAGGACGCCGGTCGTCACCACCTCGCCCGCCCGGAGCGGAGGCGCCTCGGGCTGCCGGGCCAGGAGGTCCACCAGGTAGCCCAGGGACTCGAGCGGGCTGCCGAGGACGTTGGCTCCGACGCCACGGTCCACGACCGCGCCCGAGCGCAGGAGCGTCACCTGCAGAGCGGGGAGGCGGTCCGCGAGGGCGGCGATGTCCGCGGCCTGAACCCGCGTCCCCACCACCAGGCGGCCGTGCAGGCCGTTGTCGGCCGCGCAGTCGGCGGCCTTGACCTTCCAGCCGGGATGGTGGCACTGGACGATCTCGACCGAGTGCGCCACCCACGCGATGGCGGCGAGGAGCGCCGGCCGCGAGCGGTCGCGCGGCGTGGCCGCGAGGCCGAAGCAGACCTCCGGCTCGATCCGCGGCTGCACCAAGCCGGCCAGGGAGACGCAGGCCCGGTCCTCCTCGGCGAACGCGAGCGTCCGGTCGTACACGGTTCCCCACACCGGCTCGTGAACCCCATAGCGCGCCCAGAGGCTCCGGTTGGTGAAGCCGATCTTCCTTCCCCGCGGCTGCCAACCCCTCTCCATCCGGTGGGAGTGCAGGCGCGCAGCCGCCGCGTAGGAGACCTCGGTGCTGAGGCCGGGATGGTGCTCGGTGAACGGCGACACCTCGCGCGGCGCGTCGTGGAGCGCGATCAGCTCCGCGGCCAGGGCTTCTACGGCTCCGTCGTCCATGGGTCGGCGACCGTCCGAAGCGCCATCCTAGCCGACGGCCTCGTCGCCGGAAACGTGAGCGCGGGCCGACCCCCTCGCGACGCACCCATAGTTCCTTTGTTTCTATTGGGCTGGGGCCATTCGCTATACAGTCTCCCGCCGTGCTCGACTTCCTGGCGGAGGCGTCGGACAAACGAGCGGGCGGCCTTCTCGTCCTCGTCTGGCTCGCGGCTCTGCGGCCGACCCCGGCACTAGCCGGGGCTTCCTGGGCGCCGATTCCCGCCGAGGTCTGGGCGATGAAGGAAGACCCGGCGGGCGGGACGGTCGGTGCCGTCGTCCTCGAGAATCGGATCGCCTTCGAGAACAACCGCATCCAGTACACCTACAGGGCGAGGATACTGAGCGCGCAGGGGCGCGACGCAGCCGAGTTCCCGCCGTTCACGTCCTCCGCGTACGGGTTCGACGGGCGGACTGTACAGCCTGACGGGAAGGTCGTCGCCTTCTCGACGAAGAAGGACTTCGAGACCGTCACCGTCAAGTCCCGCTTCGGCTCGGGGACGGTCTCGCGACTGGTGCCGCCGGGGGTGAGCGACGACTGCGTGGTGGAGCTGCGGTGGTACGAGTCCGCGCAAGACGCGGTCGGACCGCTGCCGCCGGAGTACGGGTTCTTTCACGAGTGGACCCTCGGGCACCGGTACCGGACGTTGGCGAGCGTTCTCGACATCCCCAAGACGTTCCCGTGGGCCTACGACCTCCGCGGCGTCGACGCCTACAAGCCCGACGTGAAGGACCAGCATCTCTACACCGTCCGTGACCTGCCGCCCGTCGAGCGGGTGCCGCTCAGCCTGGACTCGCTGCGAGGGCTGCCGCGTCTCACGGTGTTCTGGCAGCCCGGCCCGCTGCGGCCGTACGTCGGAGGAGGCCATCAGGAGTACTGGAACGCCGTCGGCCGCCTCGTCCTGAAAGACTGGCTCGGCAAGGCCTCGAAGGGCTCGGACTACCAGGCCCTCTCCCGGGAGCTCCTGCAGGGACTGCCGGACGGCCCGCGTCGCAAGGCGCTGGCCCTCCGGGAAAAGCTCGACGGGCGGATCGTGAACCTCGACTCGCTGACGATCGCGGAGCGGGCGAAGCGGAGCGAGGATCTCGCCAAGACCGTAGACCCGTCCGACCTGGGGGCCGCTGCGCGCCGGGGGAGCACCACTGGCCACGGGATGTTCCTGCTTCTCCTCCATCTCGCGAAGGACGCCGGCCTCAAGCCGACGGTCGTCCTGGTCGCCGACCGCGAGGAGCGGATCTTCCGGCCGACTCTCCTCGCGCCGTTCCAGCTGGACCACTACCTGATCGGCGTCTCCGAGCCCACCAGGCCCACGCTGTGGCTCGACCCCACGGCCCGCTTCGCGGGGGCCGTGATCCGTCCTGAGTACCAGGGGACGAGCGGCCTCGAGGTGGACACGGACGAGTGGACGCTGAAGCAGACGTCGATCCCGGCCCAGCCGGCCGCGTACAACGTCCGCCGCTACACGTACCAGCTGGACCTTGGGGAAGAGGAGGACCAGCTGAGGCTCAAGGCGGAGTTCAGCGGCTACCCGGACTGGGCGGAGCGCTGGCGCTTCCTCAAGCTCGAGCCCGCAGAGCAGTCCCGGCGGCTGAAGGAAGACCTCGAGAAGGAGATCACCGGGGCCGAGGTCACGCACGCGCAGGTCGACAACGCGCAGTCGCCGGACCAGGGCCTGGCCTGGACGGCCGAGGCCCGGATCGAGGTCGAGCCCGGGCGCCGCCGGACGGTCAGCCTCTTCCGGGCGATGCCGTGGCCGCTGTGGGTGCCGACCGCGGAGCTGGCCGCCACGCGCACGGTGCCGATCGTCATGAGCTACCTTCAGGCCCACGGGGCGAAGGCGACGGTGACCTACCCAGCCGGGCACCGGCTGATCACGGGCGGTCCCGTCCAGCAGAGCAACTCCCTCGGCAGCGTCACCCTCTCGATCCGGCAGACGGCGCCGGCGACGGTCGAGGCCGTCCTCCGCGTCGAAATCACGACCCTGGTCCTGCCCGCCGCCTCCTACGGCGAGCTCAAGGACTTCATCGGCTGGGTCCAGGACGCCTGCGGGCGCACCTTCATCCTGGAGAACCAGCGGTGATCGCGGCTCTCGGGCCCTTCCTCTCCGCGCTCCTGGCGAGCGGGGCAACGGGGTGGCGTATCGACAAGCTGCCGGACTGGGCGGCTCCAGTGGTCCGCGAGGGGGCGTCTGAGACGCCGCCCGCGGGCGCGGACGCCTGGGTGCTGCTCCAATCGACGGAGCTCGTCTACGTTGGCGGCGGCGGGGTGCAGGCGCGGCAGCGGCGCGTGGTGCAGGTGCTGGGGGAGCGAGGCCTCGGTGAGCAGCACCTGCTCGTGGCCGGACTGGCCGGGAAGGGATCGAAGCTCAAGGGACTCAAGGGGTGGAACGCCCGGCCGGACGGGGAGGTCGAACGGATCTCGCGCGACGATGTCGTCTCCCTCGAGGGTGGGCAATCCAGGGTGCAGGGTGTCACCTTCGCGGGCGCCATGAAGGGCAGCGTGCTCGTCTTCGAGAGCACGCTCGAGAGCGACCACCCGATGGGTCCGGTCGAGGTGCTGCCGGTGATGGAGAGCGAGCCCGTCCGGCGGTGGTCGCTGGCGGCGCGCACCGAAAGGCCCGGCGTCGAGGTGCGCCTCGACCCGCAGCACCTCGCGCCCTGGCTCCCGGCCGTCGACGGTCCGGTGCACGCCGCCATCTCCTTCCGCGACGTGCCGGCACGGCCGCCCCGGGAAGCCGCTTCACCTGCCGACCGCAACTCGCTTCCGTGGATCCAGGTGAGCTTCCACGACTCCTCGATGCAGAAGGATGTCCCCTCGAACGCGAGCTGGGACTCGCTGGCCGCGTGGACGCAGGCTCACTACGCGACGCGGCTCGCGACCGCGCGGCTCTCGCCTGGCCCCGTGCACGGGCTCGGGGGCGCCACGGCGCGCGACGCGCTCCAGGCGATTCACGATTGGATGGCGGCGTCGCTCGTCTACCGGCAGGTCTACCTCACTCCGGAGCGCGGCTGGGTCCCCTCGGCGGCCGACGAGGTCGCCCGGCGGCGATACGGCGACTGCAAGGACCTCGCGACGCTCTTCGTTTCGGAGGCCCGGTTGGCCGGTCTGCCGGCCTACCCGGTGCTGGCGCGGATCGCCGAGGGGTGGGTCGAGGACGTGGAGCCGGCGAGCATCTTCGCTTTCAACCACGTGATCGCAGCGGTCCGGCTCCCGGCGAGCCTCGGGCTGCCGGCTGAGGTCCAGGTGCCTCAAGGCCTCTTCCTGCTGGTGGATCCGACGGCGCGTTTCACGCCTTTCGGCCACCTGCCGGACGCGCACGCCGGGCGGCGAGTGCTCGTCTGTCTCGAGACGGGCGGCATCTGGATCACCGTCCCCGGCGGCGCGACCGACAGCCCGCAGGCGCGCTACACGCTCGAGGGCCGTCTCGTGAAGCCGTGGGGGTTCGAGGGCACCCTGGAGGTGCGAGAGGAGCATGCCCTGGAAGGCTTCCGAGCGGCAGCGGCCGACGGCGGCCTCGTCGCGCTGCGCAAGGCCTGCCTGCACCTGGGGCTGCCCGCGGACGCGCACTGCGAGGTGAAGAGACAGTCGGATCCGCTGCGGCTCGACAGCCCGTATACCGTCCTCTTCGCGCTCGCCTACCAGGACGCGGTGCGGACGGCGGGGACAGGGGAGTGGACGCTGAACCTGCCGGGTCTGCCGACGCCGCCTCTCCAGCTCGCCGGGCCGGGGCACCCGAGGGAGCTGCCCGTCTCGTTCGACGAGCGCTCCTCGGTGGAGTACGAGGCGCACCTACAGGCTCCCTGGAGGCTCTCCGCCGTCGCCCCGGCCGAGCGGGGCGAGACGGCGTTCCGCACGTACGAGTGGACGACGTCGGTCCGCCCGGCGCCAGGCGGCTCGGAGATCGAGTTCCGGCTCTCGCACCGGCTGCGGCCGGCGACGTTCGACTTCGACCGCCGCGAAGAGGGCGTCGGCGCCTGGAAGAAGGACCGGGCGGCGGTCCAGCGGCTGCTCGACAACGCCGTCGCGCTGAAGGCCGAGTAGGGAGCAGTGGGCTCCGCCGCCCTCCCGGGGGCTTCCCAGAGCGGCGATCCTCGCGTCCAATAGGGGCGTCGTCGGCCAGCCGTCGTCTCGGGCACTGGAGGTGGCATGCGCGTGCGGGTATCGGGCATCACGGCGGTCGTCGCGCTCGGCGTCTCGTTCTGCTCCGTTGCGGTCGCGGCCCAGGTCGCACGCGGCGCGTCCGCCTGCGAGGCCCTCCACCAGCTCCAGGTGCCGGGTGCCGCGCTGTCGGACATCACCGCCGAGTGGTTCCCGGCTGGCTCGCCACCGCCCGCGGAGCCGCCGTGGGTGCCCCCGCTCGCCGTTCCCTTGCCGGCCTACTGCCGGCTGAGCGCGACGCTCGACCGGCGCACCGGCGCCGACGGCAGGAGCTACGGGATCGGCTTTGCCCTGGCCCTCCCGGCCGACTGGAACGGCCGATTCCTCTTCCAGGGCGGAGGCGGCCTCAACGGCTCGGTGGCGCCGCCGCTCGGGCGGACGGGGCGAGGGGAGGCCGCGTTGGCCCGCGGCTTCGCCGTGGCCACGACCGACACCGGCCACCGCGGGGAGGCCTTCGACGCCTCCTTCCTGGCCGAGCAGCAGGCGAGCCTCGACTTCGCGTACCAGGCGGTCGGGCGCGTGACCGTGCTCGCAAAGCAGGTCCTCGCGCAGTACTACGGTCAGCCCGCCGCCCACGCCTACTTCGCGGGCTGCTCGACCGGGGGCCGCGAGGGAATGCTGATGGCCCAACGGTATCCCACGTACTTCGAGGGCATCGTGGTGGGAGCGCCCGCCATGCGCACCCACTTCTCCGGCATCGGGGACGAGTGGGCGGCGACGATGATCAACCGCGCCTCGCCGCTCGACCCCTCCGGGAAGCCGGACTCGCGCCGCGCCTTCTCCGAGGCCGACCGCAAGGCGGTGATCGACGGCCTCCTCGCCGAGTGCGACGGTGCCGACGGCCTGCGCGACGGCATCGTCTCCGATCCGACCGGTTGCCACTTCGATCCACGCGCGCTGCGCTGCGCGGGCGCGAAGGCCGACGGCTGCCTTTCCGGATCGCAGGTCGAGGCGCTGGCCGGGGTGTCCGCGGGCCCGAAGGACTCGAAGGGCCGGCAGGTGTACCCCGGCTTCCTCTTCGACACGGGCATCGCGTCCACGGAGGGCATCCCGGGGCTGCTCGCCGGCAGCATGAACCCCGTCGGGCCTCCCTTCACGGCGACCCAGATGGACGTGGACGCGCGCGCGGAAAGAGCGGCCGCCGACCCCGTGATGCAGCTCACGTCCACGTCGAGCTGGACCAACCTCAGCACGTTCTCGAGCCGCGGGGGGAAGCTCGTCTTCTACCACGGCGTGAGCGACCCGTGGTTCTCCGCTCTCGACACGGTCGACTACTACGAGCGAATGACCCACGCGAACGGCGGCGCCACGGCCGTCGAAGGCTGGAGCCGGCTCTTCCTCGTGCCGGGGATGGGCCACTGCGGCGGCGGCCCGGCGGCGCTCGACGAGTTCGACATGCTGGGCACGATCGTCGATTGGGTCGAGAACCACCACGCACCCGAGGCCGTCCGGGCCGCGGGGCACCGCTGGCCCGGACGCAGCCGGCCGCTGTGCGCCTACCCGTCGCACGCGCACTACAAGGGCACGGGGAACACCGAAGACGCCGCGTCCTTCGAGTGCCGCTAGGCCTACGCCAGCACGCGGGCAGGTGTGACGCCCCGGCGACGGAGCCGCGCTCTCGTCGGCGGCTTCCGGCTCGGGAACCGCAGCGCGGAGAGCACCCGCCGAGACGGGATCGAGGGGCGGATGCGGGCGGGCCGGGATTGGCGGGGCGCGAGGTTCGACCCCGCGCCCCGCGTGAACGGGCCTCTACCGGAGGTCGACCACGTAGGTGTTGACCGCCGCGCCGCCCCCCCAGTCGCTGCCGAAGACGGCCCGAGTGCCGGAAGGGCTGATCGTGACGTGGGGCTCGGACCAGTAGCCCCAGGGGCCGCCCTCTCCGGCCAGCGAGCGGTGCTGCGCGACCCGGCATACGGTCCCGGTGTCGCTGTTCGCCCAGATGATCTCACCGGCCAGGGGGACCGTGCCCCAGACCTGCGGGTCGCCCACGGCGCTCGCAGCCAGCCACCCCACGTTCGAGGTCATGCCCGAGATGTGCGTCGTGGAGGGAGGGAAGCCCCAGCCGTTCGCCTGACCCACGACGACCTTCCGCTCAGCCGTCTCCAGGTTGGTGCGGACGACCATGCCGGGGGACGAAGAGTTGAAGTCCGCCCCGTACCAGGCGTTCAACGCCTGGCCCGCCATCCCGACCGACCCGTGCTCCCATGACTGGGCCATGTTCAGGGCTCGTGGCGCGCCCCAGAAGACGTCGTAGGACAACCCGGCGAGCGTGGCCTCGTAGAAGAACCGCTGCCCTCCGGGAGCGAGCATCGGTGCCACGGTGACGCCCCCGCCCCACGTGAGGGGGATGACCGTCTTCCGGTAGAGGTTGACGATCAGCGTCTTGTCCCCGCAGCGCATCCCGACCGTCGGCTCGTACGTGGCGAAGGAGACGCCGCTGGGGTCGGAGCCGAGGTTCAGCTTCGCCGCCCAGGACACCGGGCAGTGACCCATGGCCGCGAGGTCCATCCAGACGTAGCTCACGTTGGTCTCGACGTCGTGAATGTAGATCTTCGGCTCCGCGTTGTAGTTCGAGGGGTAGTAGAGATAGCGCGGCTGCCAGGGATCCCAGAGGAGGACCTCGATGTCGGAGGGCGAGACCAGGTTGAGGAGCTTCAGGTACTGGTAGGTCTGGCCGTCGTAGAGCTCGTGGCCCTTTCCGCGGTGGTAGAGGACGAGACGCGTCTCGTCCGCGTTCCACGCCTGCATCGTGGAGTACATGGGGACGATCACGGCGTTCTCGCCGTCGGAGGGAGGAGCGTCGGTGATGCGGGTGACCGTGGTGGAGAAGGCGGGGTCGGTGTAGGGCACGAGCTTGGCGGGCAGGGGCAGAGGCGCGACGGCACGAGGGAGCTTGTCCTGGACTCTGCCGGCGCAGGGGTCGGCAGGGGTCGCCGCGGCCGCGGCGGTGAGCGGACCTCCCGCTCGCACGGAATCCGCGGGCGGGCGGAGCACAGTGGCGGGGGTTCTCCAGCCGAGGTAGAGGGCGAAGGCGAACGGTATGGAGAGGACGAGGAAGAAGGCGATCTTTCGATTCGGCACGGATCTGTGTTCCTGAGGAAGAGAGAACGGGAGACCGGCTCACGGCCTGGGCCTCGCCCGCCTCGGAGTCTCCTCCACGGACGAGGCCCGCGTGGACCGTGCCCGGAGGGAGGGACACGTCCGTCTCGGCCTAGCGGTACCTGGAGGAGGTTGCGGGGCAGCCTGGACCGGCCCCCGAGCCGAGACGACGACAGGGTGCCACGTCGCGAGGGAGAGGGATGTGCGCCAGCGCACGACTTGGCCGGGCTTCGGCTCGCTGGCGGCCGGGCACTGGTCGGATCCCCTTGCGGCCGACAAGGAAGCCGAGATCGTCAGGCACTGGAAGAGCCTTCGTCAGGGCCCCGTCCCCAGGCGGAGCGCGGACGGCGCATCAGGTCCCGCCGGCGGGAACCTCATCAGCTTCAGGAGAGCCTGGAATCGCGGATGGGCTCGGAGCGGTGCCCAGTCCCGTCTCGTGTATATCCAGGCGAGCATGGGGACGTGCTGGCGATGGGCGCGCTCCAGCCAATCGAGCGCGTCGTCGAACCGTCCCAGTCGGACGCAGGCCGAGGCGAACGCGAGCGGCGAGACCTCCTCTCTCGCCCGCGCCTCCAGCCGTTCGAGACGCGCCGCCCAGTAGCCGTGCATCCCGCCCGTCTCGAAAGCCTCACTGAGCCGCGCGATCACCGCCGGGTCCTCGCCATCGAGGCTCGCGGCCCTCTGGTAGGCCGCCACCGCCTCCTCGTCACGGCCGAGCTCCTGGTAGGCCGATCCGAGGCGGGCGAAGGCCGCCGCGTAGCCCGGCTCGAGGTCCAGCGCCTTCTGGTATTGACGAGCGGCCGCCAAGGGGTCCCCCCCGTCGCGGAGCACGTCGCCCAGCTCGGCGTTCAGCCGCGGCGAGAAGGGGTCGAGCCGGAGCGCGCGCCTCGCCTGCTGGGCGGCGGAGCCGTATCGCCTCAGGGCGCAGAGGCACAGGAGGTAGTGCTCCTGTGCGTCCACCGAGCCCGGATCGAGCTCGACGGCATGGCGGAACTCGACCTCCCCCGCGGACCATTCCCAGTCGCCGAAGAACCGGATGTCGCCGAGGTTGACGTGCGCTTCAGCGAGTTTCTCGTCGAGCTCGAGGGCCTTCCGCGTGAGGACTCGGCACTTCAGGGTGTTCTCGTTCGGAGGAAGGCCGCGAATGTACTGGATCATGGTGTAGGCATGCGCCAGTTGCGCGTACGCCAGGGCATACTCAGGATCCTTCCGGACCGCCTCCTCGAAGTGCTCCACCGCCTCGAGCAGATGCGGCCGGTCCCAGATCCTGGCGGCACGGCATCCCTTCAGGTAGGCCTCGTAGGCCTCCGGGTCGACACGGCGTGCTCGCCCCAGTCGCTCCTCGTCCTGCGCGGTGAGCCTCACCTCGACCTGGCGGGCGATGTCGCGGGTCGCCCGGGCCTCGAGGGCGAGCACGTCCGCGATGGCACCCTCGTACGCGCTCGCCCACAGGGGCCGGTCGCTGCTCGCCCGGATGAGCTGGAGGGTGATCCGGACGCGCCCGCCGGTTCGCTGGACGGCTCCCTCGATGAAGGCATCGACGGACAGCTCCCGGCCGATCTCGGCGGGTGCCTTCCGCGTGCCGTTGTAGCGCATGGCGGAGGTCCGGGAGACGACACGGAGGCGACCGATCCTCGCGAGCTGGGTCGTGAGGTCCTCGGTGACGCCGTCGGAGAAGAAGTCCTGGCTCGGATCACCGGTGAGATTCGAGAGCTGCAGGACGGCCAGTGAGTCGATCGTCTCGCGCCTCCGTGTGTCGAGGTGCCAGGCGAGCAGGGCCGTGCCGGCGAGGGCGACGGAGGCGAGAACGACCAGCGCGACACGAGCCCGTCTTCGCGCGGGTGCGACTCGGGACGAGGGGTGGGACGCCGCGTCCCGGCTCTCCACGGGGGCGATGAATCGGTACCCACGCTTCGGAACCGTCTCGATGAATCGCGGCTCGTGGGCCGAGTCGCCCAGCGCGGTCCGCAGGCGGATGATGGCGTGATTGAGGCTGTCCTCGAACTCGACGAAGGTCTGCTCCGACCAGAGCGCCTGCCTGAGCTCGTCCCGCGACACGACGTGTCCGGGGTGGCGCAGGAGGGCGGCGAGCAACTGGAGCTGCTGGGGCCGCAGCCGGACGAGCTGCCCGTCCCTGGAGAGCTCGCCCGTCGTCGCGTTCAGTTCGAAAGCCCCGAACCGGAAGGTGCCTGTGGGCGATTCGCTCGCATTCATCTCGCGGACTCGGCGGAGTATCGCTCGTTGCCGGGGAAAACGTACCGGCCACCGGACGGTCAGATCCGTGTCAGCGTGCGGTCATGGCGTGGGTCTCCTTTCGCTCGTACATCCGCGGCGAGCCGAAGAGGAGGGCTCGACCATGCGAAGGACTGTCCTGCTGCTCGCGCTGCTCTTTGCCGCGGTCGTCGATTGCGCGGCGGAGGGGTTCGGACGATCGTGCAGCCCGGTGGGCACGTGGTACGGCGGCGCAGAGAGCCCCGCCAAGTACCTGCTGACGATCGTGCCGATCCGCCCGGGACACTACGGAGTGCGCTACGACCAGGGCTTCACCCCACCGATCCCCAAGCTGTCCGGGTGGTCCGGCAACCTGGCCAGGGTGGGACGGGGCAGCTACGTCAACCACGCCATCGCTCTGGCGAACACGAGCGCCGCTCCGCCGACGGGGGGCGGCATCAACCCGCAGATCTGGGCCATCAGGGCCCACGTGCGACTCGTCGACTGCGACACGCTGGAGAGCGAGATCGACTTCTTCGGGGTGTACTCGTGGGGGACGACGCCGTTCGTGGACACGCCGGATGGCTCGCGGCTCCCGCCGTCGGGAGTGATCAAGGAGACGTATCGGCGGATGGCCGGGGGCTGCCCGGTCTGTCCGGTCGAACCGGAGGAGTGAACGCCCCTCGGCGGGAGCTCGAACGACGGGCCGGCGCGCGGCGGAGCGGGCGGCACGCCTCGTCGCGCGTCGGCCACAAGGGCCGTAGCCGTGCCGCGCTCGCCGCAGGAGGGGGCCTGTTTCACGGAAGACGCAGACGCACCCGCAGGATCGCCCCTTCGTCCGGGAGGCGCACCCAGCGCTCGTCGCCGTTCAAGCGACGGCCGGGCACCCAGCGCTCGCCCTCGAACGTGCCTTCGTCGATCGAGAGGATGGGCTGGCGCGTGGCCCACTGGTGCGGGTCGACGAGCGGGGCCTCGAGGTCCCGGACGACGAAGTCGATCCCGGAGCCCGCCACGACGAGGTCGTCGGGAGCGAGCTCGAGGATCAGGCCGCCGCCGAGCGGCCCCCGGAGGTCGTAGGGCCTCGGGAAGCTCGCTACGAGCGCGACGCGCCCGCCGAGGCGCAGCGCCTGCCGGGGCTCGACGTCCTGGACGATGGCGTGGAGCCGGCCCGTGCCCTGGTGGCGCGCGACGAGAGGCAGGAGCGGATTCAGGACGGCGTACAGCCGCGAGTACTCCGTCAGCCCGGCCGCCGTGTCGGCCCCCCGCTTCCCCTCGACCCCGAAAGGAGCGAGTCCCAGGCCGTCGAAGCGGGCGAGGATCGGGAACGCGAACGCGGCGTAGTGGGGGTCGAGCGCGATCTCGGGCACGAGCAGGGGGTTGTCGGGCCGCGCGTAGAGCGCGGAGATCTCCTGCACCTTCGGCTGGTAGAAGTCCGGAGCGAGGAGGTCGACGTGCGGCGCGGCCGCCTTCCAGACGTCGAGGACGTGGATGGTCGGCCCGCCGCTCGGCCAGCGCCCCGCGCGCTCGTCGCCGGGGTTGACGAGCCAGGCGTTGACGTACATGGGGAGCGGGTAGGCCTCCTTGCCCGCGGCGGCCACGGCGTCCACGTACCGGCCGACGTGCCACGCGCTGAAGGCCTCGGCCGCCATGCCGCCGAAGACCTCGCTCCACGTCCCGGCATCACGCCGGCCGCCTCTCGCCCACGCCTCGTCGAGGGTTGGAGCGAGCGTCGTTCGGTGCGACGAGAGGTGCGCCGTGAGCTCGGCGGGAACGGCGGACCGGAAGAGGCCGGTCGCCTCCTCCGAGTAGTCGCGGTCGGTCCCCATGAGGCCCGTCTCGTTCTCGACCTGGACGAGGATCACCGTCCGCTCCCCTTCGTCCGTCGACCTCAGGTGCCGCAGGAGCGCGGCGAAGGCCTGGGCGTCGGCGTCGCGCGCGGCGGCGCAGGTCGGGGCCAGGATCTCCCTCTCGTCGCCGCCGGGCCCGACGACGCGGCGGTAGGCGGACGGGTCGCGCTTCACCCACGCCGGCGCGTAGTGCATCTCGCCGTTCTTCCACGAGGCGAACCACAGCACGACGAGGCGCACGCCCGCCCGGCGAGCCTGACCGACGAGCTCGTCGACCAGGCGGAAGTCGTAGCGCCCGCGCTCGGGCTCGAGCAGCTCCCAGGAGACGGGCACCTCGGCGGTGTTGGCGCGGAGGGTCGCGACACCTTCGAAGAAGCGCGCGAGGGCGGCCGGGTCCGAGGCGCTCGAGTTGTGGGCCTGCGCCCCGAGGATCAGGAACGGCTCCCCGTCGACGAGCAGGCGGGCCCGGCCATCGACTCGCTCCAGCCGGGGAATCGGCCTCTCGCTCGCGGCATGGCCGGCGGATGCGGCAAGGAGCGCGAGGACCGGCACGAGCGCGGCGCGCCGCATGGAACCTCCCATCCCTCCGGGAACGAGGGATTCTACCCCCGCGCCAGAGGTGTCCTGCCTCGGGTTCGTCGTCTCGATGAGGCCGGCGTCAGCTTCCCGACCGGGCGGGCTCCTGGACGCGAACGGATGGAAGGGTTGTGTCGCCATGGCGCGCCCTCGGCTCCTCGAGGCCAGTACCTTGTGGCCTCCCGCGGCGGCCTGGATTCGGGCGCCCGCCTGCCGCGTCCGCAGCTCAGTGCGCCCCTGCCGCGCCGGGGTGGGCCTGCCGAGCCCTCCGCATGAAGAGGACGAGCGGCGTGATGGCGAGGAAGAGGAAGCCCATCGCCCGGAACGCGTCGCTGAAGCTCAGGAGGGCCGCCTGCTGCTGGACCATCCGGTAGAGCGCGGCCAGGCTGGCGAGGTCGGCCCTCCCGCCCAGGCCGCCCTGGAAGAGCCTCTGGCTCGCCCGGGCCAGGAACTCCCGCGCTCCCTCGCCGTAGGCCGTGACGTGCGCGGTGAGGACGGACTGGTGGAACTGCGACCGCCGGGCGAGGAAGGTCGTGACGAAGGAGACGCCCACGCTCGAGCCGATGTTCCGCATCACGCTGTAGAGGCTGGTGGCGTAGCCGGTGTCCGCCCTGGGGATCGGATCCATCGTCAGCATGGTCAGGGGCACGAACACGAAGGCCATGCCCATGCCCTGGTTGACCTGGTGGAGGAGGATGTCCCACGTCCCGGACTGCAGCGTCATGTGCGAGTAGCCGAAGAGGGAGAGGCTGGTGACGACGAACCCGAAGACGAGCATCTTGCGCGCGTCCCAGCCCCGGCCCAGGAGGTACCCGACGAGCGGCATGCAGACCGCGGTGCCGATGCCGCGCGGGCTGCTCCAGATCCCGGCCGTGACCGCCGTCCAGCCGAGCAGGGTCTGCATGAAGAGCGGCAGGAGGACGAGGCTGCCGTAGAGGACGAACCCGAGGACGGTCACGAGGCCGATGCCGGCCGCGAAGCTCCGGTGCCGGAGCAGGCCGAACCGTACGATGGGCTGGTCGACGGTCAGCTCCCGGATCACGAAGGCGGTCAGCAGGACCGTCGCGACCACCCCGAGGCTCACGATGAAGTCGGATCCCAGCCAGTCCTCCTCCTGGCCCTTGTCCAGCATGATCTGGAGAGCGCCGATGCCGACCACCAGCATGCCCAGGCCCCAGAAATCCACCCGGAGGTTGCGGCCCCGGATGTACGGAGGGTCGTGGACGAACATCGAGATCATGACCAGGCTGGCCACCCCGATCGGCACGTTGATGTAGAAGACCCAGCGCCAGGAGTGCGCGTCGGTGAGCCAGCCGCCCAGGGTCGGCCCCAGGATCGGCGCCGCCACGATGCCCATCCCCCAGAAGGCCATCGCCTTGCCGCGCTCCCGGGCGGGGAACTCCTCGAGCAGCACCGCCTGGGAGAGGGGCTGGAGCCCGCCCCCCGTCGTCCCCTGGAGGACGCGGAAGAAGATGAGCGCAGGCAGGCTCGGAGCCAGGCCGCAGCAGACGCTCGACAGGGTGAACCCGCTCACCACGGTGAGGAGCAGGCGCTTGCGGCCGATGAGGTTCGCCAGCCAGCCCGTGATCGGCAGCACGACCGCGTTCGCCACCAGGTAGGAGGTGAGGACCCAGGTCGCTTCCTCGACGGTCGCGGAGAGGTTCCCCGCGATGTGGGGCAGGCTGACGTTCACGACGGAGGTGTCGAGCACCTCCATGACCGCGCTCGACATGACGGCGGTCGCGATCAGCCAGCGGCCGACCGGCGGAGGGCCGGGCTCGCGGCTCACTCCGCCGTCCTTCCTTCCGTGGCGCTCAGCACCGCCTCCACCTGTTGCCTCGATCCCGTTGGACGGCTCCACTCATCCTAGCGCGAAAGCCGGGAATCGCCCGGCATTTCGACGTGCCGCGGCGCCCGGCGCGCCGCTGCGGGCCGGGAGGCCGCACTCATTCTCCTGCGCAGGCGACAGGTTCAATGCGCGAAAGATGATCAGGGCGGTGAAACAGATGCAAGAAGTGAGCCTTCCGATGTGGCGCGAACGTTCGACCGCGACGATCTTCTGGGCAGCACTGGAAACCCCCGGGCCGTGAACTCGGCTCCTCGAATGAGGCTTGACATGACACGCTTGGTTCAGCTCACCGCCGCGCTTGCCCTTGCCGCCGCGGTCGCGGCATGCGGCGGCAGCAGCACGGCGTCGACCCTCACGGCGCCGTCAGGCATCCTGGTGACGGACACGTTCAACGGAACGGTGCCGGTCGCGGGACTCGACTTCCACGCCTTCACGGTCACCACCGGCGGCACCGTCAACATCACGCTCCTCGCAGCGGGTCCGCCCCCGACGATCACCATGGGGCTGGCCCTCGGCACACCGAGCGGCACCACGTGCGCGCTCATCTCGGGCGCGGGGACCACGACGGCGGCCGGCACCACATCCCAGTTGACGGGCTCGCTGGCCGCCGGGGCGTACTGCGTGGAGGTCTTCGACGTCGGGAACGCGGCGTCTCCGATTTCGTACACGGTCGCCGTGGCTCATACGTAGGGTAGCTTTACCGCCGATGGAATGCCGCGTCGCGCGCGAGGCTCGCGCGGCTCACCCTGGGCATGGCGCTATCCTCGGCAGCGCGCGCGCACCACGTGGTAGTACGAGGACACCGGCGGACAGTCGTCGCCGTAGTAGCGCGTCGCGACGTCCGAGAGGGCGTGGTCTTCGAGCAAGCGGAGGCCACGCGCTTCGAGGTAGGTCGGCAGAGTCGCGGGGTCGAGACCGAACGTGAACGGCTCGCCCAGCGATCTCACGTGGGCCAGCGACTCGCGGCCACCCGCGAACTCGCGCGCGCCGTCGAGTAGGGCCCGGTCGACGTAGGTCACGATGGCCTGCGTGCCCCGGGCGGCGATCGTGCGCAGCGTACCGTCAACCGACACCTCGTCCAGATAGTTCGTCACGCCCTCCCACAGGAACAGCGTGCGCGCGTCCGGGGCGACTCCGGCGTCGTCCAGCACGCTCTCCAGCCGTTCGCGTCCGAAATCGATCGGCACGTACCGCACGGGCGCCCCCGCCCGACCGACGGCGGCGCGCTTCACCGCCTGCGTCGAGGGATGGTCGAGCTCGTAGACGCGCACCTGGCGCAGATCCGGCAGCCGTTGGGCCCGCGCGTCGAAGCCGGCGCCCAGGATCACGAGCTGGTCGAGTCCCTCCGCGACCAGGTCGACGACCGCGTCGTCGATGTAGCGCGTGCGCACGCAGACCGCCGCGCGCGGTCCCGGCCAGTGTCTGTCGATGAAGCGGGCGAGGGCCCGCGCCGGCAGCAGGCCGGCCAGGCGGTAGCGACCGCGCAGGAGGCGGCGGGCCCAAGGGTCGCTGAAGAGCGGCCGGGGCTGGGCGGCCTCCAGCGCGCGGAAGAGCGCGTTGTGCTGGGCCGTGCGGCTGGGTCGTCCCTCGATCATCGCCCCGGTCCTGTGCCTTCCACCCTGCGGACCCCGCCACCCGTTTCGCGATCGCAGAGCCCATCGCGATCCCGGAAGAGGATCCTACGGCACCGGAGCTCATTCGGACTCATCGTCGGCGCGGGCCCCGGCGGGCCCGCGGATCGAAAGGACGATCGGCCCGAGAGGCTGGCCCCCGGGCGGTGATATGCTGGGGTCCGCGATCTAGCCTGGAATCCATTCGATGCCGCCGCTGCAGGGGGAGGCCTCGGCAGCCCAGCGGCCGGGGGGTCGATGCGCAAGGCTTGTCTTTGTCTGCTCCTCGTCGCGTCTCCGGCGTCGGCGCAGTTCGGACCGATGCAGACCCTCTTCCGGGACCGGGTGAAGTCGTGGGTGGGGCCACTGGACGTCCACGGAGTGGCGTCGGGAACGGCGGCCGGTCCGGCAGGCTCCACGATCCAGTACACGACCGACCAGCACGTCAGCGGCACCCTCACCCTCGACGTCTGGGATCCCCTGACCGGCTCCTGGTATGGCACGCTCGCCGGCACGATCACCATCAACGAGCAGGCCATCATCACGAGCGCCTGCACGATCACGAACACCTTCTCCGCGAGCACGTCGGCGGACAAGGACTTCCTGGGGAAGAACCTGGTCTTCCACCTCAGCCTCGACGTCGGGTCGGATACGTGGAGCCTCTGGCCGTCGAACCAGTACGTCAATGGCAACGAGCACAGCGTCGTGAACTGCGCCGGGGTCATCACGACCTCGGATGCGACGGTACCGATGACGTTCATGCCGATCGACATGGGCCTGCACTTTCCCTTTCCGACCCCGCCCCCGTTCGACCTGATCGGCTCCCAGGTCAAGGCCGAGCCGACGGGCGGCACCGCGGCCTCGAATCCGGTGACGTACACGTTCACGTACAACCTGACGGCGACGACCTATCCGTGCGACCCGTCGTTCTCCGCGCCGAGCCGGGACTTCAGCTCCCGAGCAGGCTCGGGGAGCGCGACCGTGGACATCGGCCCCTCCTGCCCCTGGACCGTCACCCTCCCGGCGCCCTGGGTGACCGTCACGTCGCCGCTCACGGGCTCGGGCTCCGGGCCGGGCCAGGTGGATTTCGACGTCTCGGCCAACACGAGCGGCGCGGACCGAAGCACGACGATCGGGGTCGGGACCGCGACGTTCACGATCAGCCAGGGGGAGGCCGGCTACTTCACCGTGATTCCATGCCGGGCAATCGACACCCGGAACCCGAATGGGCCGCTCGGGGGGCCCGCCCTGCAGCCGTCGGCCACGCGGTCCTTCGACGTCGTGGCCTCCGCGTGTGGCATCCCGCTCGCGGCCCAGGCGATCTCGGCCAACGTCACGGTCACGGCCCCGACGATGCCGGGCTACTTGACGCTCTTCCCCGAGGACGCGCCGAAGCCGGTCGCCAGCTCGATCAACTTCCAGACGGGGCAGACGCGCGCCAACAACGTCGTCCTGGCGCTGTCCAACGACGGGACCGCCTCCATCAACGTCTTCAACGGCTCAGCCGGCACCGTGCAGTTCATCCTCGACGTGAACGGCTACTTCCAGTAGGAAGCAGCGACGATGGTGCGCACGCTGCTGCTCGTCGCCACCCGCAAGGGGGCGTGGCTCTTCCGTGGCGACCAGGCGCGGAGGACCTGGCGGCTCGACGGTCCGCACTTCCTCGGCCACGTGCTCAATCACCTCGTGCTCGATCCGCGCGACGGGCGCACGCTGCTCGCGGCGGCGAAGACCGGCCACCTGGGTCCGACGATCTTCCGCTCCTCGGACTTCGGCCGCACCTGGAAAGAGGCGGCCCGGCCACCCGCGTTCACGAGGCGCAAGGGGAAGGGCCGCGCCGTGAGCCACACGTTCTGGCTCACTCCGGGCCACGCCTCGGAGCCCGGCTCCTGGTACGCCGGGACCTCGCCGCAGGGGCTCTTCCGCTCCCCGGACGGCGGCGTCACGTGGGAGCCGCTCGCCTCCGTCAACGACGACCCGCAGTTCCGGGCATGGATGGGAACGGTGCAGGACGGCACCCCCGGCGGGCCGGTCCTCCACTCGATCATCGTCGACCCCCGCGACCCCGCGCACCTCTACTTCGGGATGTCGGGCGGCGGGGTCCACGAGTCCGCGGACGGTGGCCGGAGCTGGACTCCACTCGTGAAGGGGATGGAGGTCGTCGAGGGATTCGACCGCGCCGACCTCACCTTCCACGATCCCCACTGCGTGAGGCTCTGCCCGGGCAACCCCGATCGGCTCTACCAGCAGAACCACTGCGGCATCTACCGGATCGACCGGCCGTCCCGCAAGTGGGTGCGCATCGGGAGGAACATGCCGAGGCGGGTCGGGGACATCGGCTTCCCCATGGTGGTGCACCCGCGCGACGCGGACACCGCCTGGGTGCTGCCGATGGACGGCACGTCGGTCTGGCCCCGCACGAGCCCGGAAGGCAAGCCCTCGGTCTACCAGACCCGCGACGCGGGCCGGACGTGGAGGCGCCTCGCCTCCGGCTTCCCCGCGCGTCAGGCCTGGTGGACGGTGAAGCGCCAGGCCATGACGGCGGACCGCCTCGACCCGGTGGGCCTCTACTTCGGCACGACAGGCGGCGAGCTGTGGATGAGCCGCGACGAGGGTCGGCGGTGGTCCTGCCTCGCCCGGCACCTGCCCGAGATCTACTCCGTGGAAGCGGCCGAGCTCGCCTAGGTCGTCCGGATGCGGGTGATCATCCCGACCCCGCTGCGCTCCTACACGGGACGGCGCGAGGTGGACGCGAACGGTCCGACCCTGGGCGCCCTCCTGGCCGACCTCGACCGGCAGTACCCTGGGATCCGCTTCCGGATGATCGACGAGCAGGACCGGATGCGACCCCACGTCCGGTTCTTCGTCGACGGCACAGCGGTGCTCGACCTCGCGCACCCTCTGGGCTCCGACTCTCGCGTCATCATCGTCCCCGCCCTGAGCGGCGGCTGACCGGGCCCCGGGAGGGACTGGCCGTCGCCGACCGCGACGTCGATGAAGGAGACCGTGTTGTGGTGGAGCGGGATCCACCACCGCTCGCTCTCCACGCGTCGGACCGCCTTCTGAGCCGTCGTGGAAGCGCACGCCGCGGCGCAGGCGGAAGGACCACGTCGTGGCTCGGGGTTCGACCACGAGACGGCGAGGGCCGGCACGAGGCGCAGGTCGCGATCGAGCTTGACGAACGGCTCGTACGGGTCGACACCTGCGCGAACGCCTCGAAGGAGTTCGAGAGGTGCGGGTCGAGCGAAGCCACGTCGTAGGTCAAGGCGACGCGAAGCTCCCCGGCGGGCTCGGTGGGACCGCGCCCACAGCCGGCAGCCACGAGGGCAACGGCCAGGGGCAGGCCAGGGCCGAAGGCGCGTCGTCGGCCGCGACACTCGCAGCGTGCCGCGGAACGGGGGTCGAAGCGTGCGCGATTCGCCATGGTCTCTCCGACCGAGGCGTCGGCGTGCGGTCACCCTGCTCCGCCGCCGGCGGGTCGTCAAGCCGCCGGACCGCGAGTGCGGCGATGTCCACCCGCCGGCAGTCGATCGAGGTGGCCCCGCTCGAGGGCGCGCTGCGGCGGGCGGTGGTCGACTGGTCGACGCTCCCAATTCGGGCCCCTTCTCGCCGTCCGCGCGCTGGAGCTACACTCGTAGCCATGGGACTACCACGTACGTTGCGGCCCGACCTCTGTCTCGTCGCCGTCCTCGCGTTCGTCCCCTCTCTCCGGGCCCAGGCACCGCCGAAGGCCGACCTGCTCCCCCCGGTGAGCGTCGAGGTCGTCCGGCTCGACGTCGTGGTCACGGACAAGGGCGGTCACCCGAAGGCTGGCCTCGCCCGCGAAGACTTCGCCGTTCTCGAGGACGGCCAACCTCAGAGGCTCGTCCGGTTCGAGGCGTACGCCCGCCCGGTGGCGGCCCCGCCCCCGGCCGCAGCGAGCTCCCCGTCCCCGCCGGCCCAGACCGGGCAGGCGATCGGTCCTCGCCCGCCCCGGTTCGTGGCCTTGGCCGTCGACGACGTCCACGTGGAACTCGGCAGCATGGTGCGGGTCCAGAAGGCGCTGACGCGCTTCATCGACGAAGACCTGGGCCCCGGAGACCGGGTCGCCCTCGTGACGACGAGCGGCACGCAGGGTGCCTCCCAGGAGTTCACGTCGGACCGCGGGCTTCTCCGGCGCGCCATCTCCCGCCTCTCCGCGAAGGATCGCCGGGCCGAGTGGGTCAATGTGCCCCGCATCACCGAGTACCAGGCGGAGCTGATCGAGCGCGGCGATCCGGACGCGCTCTGGCTCGCCGAGATGGACCTCATGTGCGATCACGCGGGCGATCCCGTCGAGCTGGAGGCGAGGCAGAAGGCGCGCGCGGTTCTCTCGGAAGCCGTCGACAACGCGAGGCTGACCCTGGAGACGCTCGAACGTCTCAGCCGGGGCCTGGCCGGCCTGCCCGGCCGAAAGCTGATCTTCCTCCTCTCCGACGGGTTCCTGACCGGTCTTTCCGCCCCCGGTGGCGCCGGCTTCGACATTCGCCGTGTCATCGACGCGAGCACCAGGGCCGGTGTCGTCATCTACTCGCTCGAGACACCCGGCCTCAACACCGCACCTGGCCGGAGCGCGTCCGAGAAGACGTTTCCCGATCCGGTGACGGTCGACGTGAAGTTCATGATCGAGCGGAAGAGCGAAGAGGCGGCGCTCCAGGCCATGCACGCCCTCGCCGCCGATACCGGCGGGTTCCTGTTCGACAACTCGAACGACCTCCACGCCGGCCTGAAGCGGACGCTGGAGGACACGGAGAGCTACTACGTGCTGGCCTACGAGCCCACGAACACCAAACGCGACGGCGCCTACCGACGCATCGAAGTGCGCCTGCCCAACCAGCGCAACCTCAAGGTGCGAGCGAGGACGGGCTACTTCGCCTCCGGTGACCGCCGGGCGAGCCCTCCGATCGTGGCCGAGAAGCAGACTCGGGGCGGGCCAGGCTCGACTGGCACGGCGCTCGCCCCGCTCCCCGTGCAGCTCTCCGCGGACTTCGTCAGCGTCGACCGCGGCGTGACCGAGCTCGTCGTGAGCGGGCACGTGGACACGACGACGCTGGCCTTCGTCCGGGACGGCGACCGCTACAAGGCCGCGCTCGAGATGGCGACGGTCGTCCGCGACGAGACGGGGACGGTCGTGGCGACCGAGCCGGAGCGGCTCTCGATGGACATGACCGATGCGGAGCACGAGCGCCTCTCGAGGGAAGGCCTGCCCTATCAGAAGACGGTCACGCTGAAGCGCGGGACGTACGACGTCCGCCTGACCGCGGGCGCCTCGGGGGCGCTGGGGGTGGCGTCGCAGCGGGTCGAGGTCCCCGACCTCGCCCCCGGCCGGCTGACGTTGAGCAGCCTCTTCCTCCTGAAGGCGGGCGCGGGGGCCGAGGCGGCGGAGCCGGGCGCCGACCTCGTCCTGAGCCAGGCGGTCCGCCGCTTCCGGCGGGACGAGAGCCTCTTCGTCCAGCTCTACGCCTACAACGCGAAGCGGGATTCGTCGGGAGCGACGAGCCTCGTCTCGCAGGCCGAGGTCCTCCGGGGGGGTGCGGTCCTGGCCACGGCTGCGCCCGAGCCGGTGGTCACGGGCGAACGCGATGGGCCGCCGGTCCCCCATGTCAGCCGGATCGGTCTCGGCTCGTTCGAGCCGGGGGAGTACGAGCTGCAGGTGACCGTGACCGACCGGAACGCCAACGAGGCGGCGACGCGCCAGGTCGAGTTCACGGTCGATTGACCCCCCCGGGGATGCGGCCCGGCGGCTGCAGGTCGATCGGATCGCGCGAGGCTGGGCGAACCGATAGCCGATTCCGATAGGCGGTTGGACCTGTCGCGGTCGTGTCGCGCCCTACCGACCACAACGTCACGATCGAGCCGTCTGCTAGAATGCTCGACCTTCGGCTCTCGAATCATTGCTCTCGCCCCGGGCACGCAGCTTGGCCCGTACGAGGTCGCCTCCCCGATCGGCGCCGGGGGGATGGGCGAGGTGTACCGCGCCCGTGACGCGCGGCTCGGCCGAACGGTTGCAATCAAGGTGCTGCCCGCCGGGCTCTCGGAGAACAGCGGGCGCTTGGAGCGTTTCGCGACCGAGGCCCGCGCGGCCTCGGCCCTCAGCCACCCGAACATCGTCACCGTGCTCGACGTCGGCACCAGCGACGGCACGTCGTGGATCGCCATCGAGCACGTGGAGGGCGACACGCTGCGTCGGCTTCTGGGCGACGGGCCGCTGCCGCTGAAGAGGGTGCTGGCCGTCTCCGCGCAGGTCGCCGACGGCCTCGAAGGCCCATGGCATGGGGATCGTAAGATCCTCGACTTCGGCCTCGCCAAGCTGATCGAGCCCACGGGCGAGAACGGGAACGAGCGAGTGCGGAGGGTCTGGAGCAGGGGCGGCTTCGCCGTCACCATGGCACAAGATGCCACGGCGGCTCACTTCGCGCTCGATCGTACAGGAGCCGGCGAGAGCGGCTACGGCTCAACCGCGTAGACCCGCCTCGGGCTCGAATCGACCCTCCCGCCCTTTGAATGGCTTTAGCATCTTCGTGTCACGGGTTGGTTTGTTCGGCCGTGCCCCGCTGCTCCTCGGTCGCTAATAGCTGCCACCGGCCACCATCCTGCTCGCGCTCTTGCTGGTCTCGCCCTGTCTGGGCATCGGACTGATGGGAACGATAGGCGATTCCTTGTGGGCGCGCCACGGGGCACGGGCTCTCCCGTCGGGCGGGAAGGGGTCGGGGGGTGGAACCGGCGCGTCCTGGAAGGTGGTGGGCGTCTGTGGGGCGCCCCCCGGTCGCGTGATGGGACGGGGCGGCCTGGGGCGAGCAGACGGGTCGCCGCATCGGGCTGAGGGCGGGCCGGCGGACTGGTTTTACTCCCACTCGGCCGGCACGCCCCAGCCGTCGCCGTGCTCGGAGACACGGAGCAACTCCCGCGCCGGCGGGGGTGGCGGAGCCAGTCGAACCCGACTGGAGTACCCGGCGTAGAAGAGGGTGCGGTGCTGCCCGGGGTCGGGGATGTGGTCGCTCATGCGGGCGAGCCACTCGAGCGGGTCCAGGGCCTCGAAGTTTCGTCACAGGGAGGGGTTCATGCGGGAGCGGTAGAGGACTGCCTGCTGCCCGTCGAGGTAGACGAGCTTCTTGAGGGAGTGGGTGTTTCGGACCAGGTAGGCGGCGGTGTCCTCGAGGCGGAGCTTGTCCGTGGATGCGATCGGCTCGCCGACGTGGACGGAGAAGCCTGGGTGTTTCCAGGCGAGGAGCTTCTTCACGAGCTCGGGCGAGATGGCGTGGGCCTCGACGAGCCTCGCCAGCAGGCGCTCGCGGAACAACCTCATCAGCAAAAGGCCGTCCCATTCCGCCAGAGGCCTCCACGGGCCGTCCGCGGTCTTGCCGCCGTCGGTCGTGAGCAGGTGGAGGTGCGAATGCCACTGAACCAGATCCCAAGCGGTGGCGATCGAGACCACGATGCCGGGGCGTGCCTCACCACCGACTCCCCTGCGTACGAACTCGCTCACCGCCTCGGCGGCGGCGGCCCGCCCCCAGCTCCGTGAGCAGCTCGCGCCGTCGGCGCAAGAGCGGACGCAGCAGGCGGGGGATGGTCAGGACAAGGTGGCGGCGCGCGACCTTGGCCATGTTCAGGCCGTTCCCTTCACGCGTTCCCTCCAGGATGGCCAATGCGCGGTCGGTGCGCCATCGAAGAAGTCCGTCGGGTGTACCATCCAGTCAACTACTGACGGAAGCAATCCCGGTAGCATTCCGGGGACCTTGACGGAGCGGTTGCCAGGCCAGCCGAGGCCCGACGACCTTGTGGAAGGCCCATGCACAGGCAGTGGCTGTATCTCATGGCGGTCCTCCTTCTCCTCTCGGCGCCTGCCTTCGCTCAGAGGTTCACGGCCTGGATCCGTGGCTCCGTCACCGACGCCAGCGGTACCGCGATCGCCGGGGCCAGGATCGTCCTCAAGAACGAGGAGACCGGCCTCGCCCGAACCATGACGACGAACGGTGCAGGAAACTATTCCTTCGCGGACCTGCCCGTCGGCAGCTACCAAGTCGAGGTTTCGTTCACGGGTCTCAAGTCGGTCGTCGAGACCAGGATCGCCGCCGGCCCCGCCGACGTGCGAGAGGTGAACGTCCAGCTTGGAATCGGGGAGATCACCGAAGCGGTCAGCGTCGTGGCGAGCTCATATGCGGTGAAGACGGTTGGGGCCGAGATCGCCGGGGTCACGGGCGGGGACCAGGTGCGCGAGCTTCCCCTCAACGGTCGCAACTTCCTGCAGCTCACACTCCTCCAGCCCGGCGTGACCCCGATCGAGACGCTCAACACGGTGAACAAGGGGCTTCTGGGTGGCGTCGACATCTCGGTGAGTGGCGGCTCGACCACCTCCAACATGTGGTGGGTGGACGGAGTGGACAACGTGGATCACGGATCGAACCGCACCATCCTCGTCTACCCCTCGGTCGACGCGATCGAGGAGTTCAAGATCCAGCGCAACAACTACGGGGCCGAGTTCGGCCAAGCCGGCGGGGCCCAAGTGAACCTCGTGACCAGGAGCGGGACCAACACGTTTCACGGCAGCGGGTACTACTTCGCCCGCCGTGACTCCTGGAACGCGACCGACTACTTTCTCGAGCACGCCGGGCTTCCCAGGGCTCCGCTCCACTGGGACGATCTCGGCGGGACGGTCGGCGGGCCAATCGTCAGGGGCAGGCTGCACTTCTTCCTCTCCTACGAGCACGACAAGGACTCACGGAGCGATGTCCGCACCGGGTTTGTGCCCACCGCCATGGAGAAGGCTGGGGACTTTGGCGCGGCGCCCCTCGCCGGCTGCACACCTCCGGTACCGACCGACCCGCAAACGGGTCAGCCCTTCCCCGGCAACGTGATTCCCGCGGACCGCATCAGCCCCGCGGGGGTGGCTTTCCTGAGGCTCTACCGGCTTCCGAACCAGACGCCCAGCTCGGGGTGCAACAACTACATCCAGGCCGTGGCCACTCCCATCAGCTGGGACCAGGTCGACGCCCGCTTGGACTGGACGGTCAACAGCCGAACCCGAGTGATGGTTCGCTACACCCAGGACGGCTGGAAGGCGGCCAACACGATCCTGTTCTTGGACTCGCCGTTGTCGGTCGTCGGCTCGGACTGGGAGCAGCCGAGCCGGTCGCTGGTGGCCCAGCTCAACCGGATGCTCGGCTCGAACCAGACGAACACCCTGACGTTCTCGTATTCGGCCAACAGGATCACCGCGTCCCGCACCGGGGACACGGCCGCGGTCGACGAGGTGAACGGCCTCCTCCCCACGTTCTACCCGGCGGCCGTCAAGGAACGGGGCGGCCAGGCCCAGCCATTCTTCTTCGGGGCAGGTCCCTACGGCGGTCTGGCGAGCTTTGCGCCTTGGGGGAACAACCAGAGCCTCTACGCCATCAAGGACGACTGGTCGGCGGTCTTCGGGAGGCACTTCGTCAAGGCCGGGGCCTCCTACAGCCGAAACGCCAAGAACGAGGAGCCCGCCCCTGCTTCCCTGGAATCGGTGCAGTTCGGAGCGGCTGCCGGCTTTGTCACTTCCGCGGGGTACGTCCCGGGCCTGACGACCGGCAATCCCATCGCGGACATCCTACTTCAGGGCACGGTCTACGACACGAGGGAGCTCAGGACGAACAAGAGCGTCCAGCAGCGCTGGCGGGACTTGGAGCTCTACGCCGCCGACTCCTGCAAGGTCACGCCGCGGGTCACGGCGGACGTCGGCTTGCGCGTGAGCCACCTCGAGCCCCCCTGGATGGCCGACGATGCGCAGGGGAACTTCGTCCTGTCGGCGGCGAATGCCGCCCTCGGGAACTCCCCGTGCAATGGCATGGAGTACCCGCCGGGCGCGAACCCGTGTCCCGGCCTGGGTCTCGAAGGCGGATCGGACGCCGCCAACCGGAGCCTGGTTCCCCTCGAGTTCCTCTGGGTCGCTCCCCGTCTCGGGATCGCCTGGAACGTCTCGGGCGACGGCAAGACCGCCGTCCGCGGCGGCGTCGGCCTTTTCTACCAGCGCGAGCGAGTGAACCCCTGGCTGGGGCTTGGCATCAACCCGCCCTTCTCAGGATCTGCCGCCGTCACCCGTACACTCGACTCGGCAACCCCCGTAGTCGGGGAGGTGGCCCCCGAATACGGAGCGCCCGGCGACGCGAGGGAGACGAAGGCGGCCAACGCCCACTATTGGCAGTGGAACGTCGCGGTCGAGCGCGAGCTCGTCCACGACACGCTGGTCGAGGTAGCCTACGTGGGGAGCAGGGGCCTCGACCTGCTGGGCCAGACCAACCTGAACGAGGTGCCAGTCCAGAACCGAATCGCCTACGCGCAGACAGGCGCGGCAGCCCTCCGGCCCCTCGAAGGCCTGACCCCCATCGGCAACGGCGACCTGCCTCTCTGGCAGAACAACCGGAGCTCGATCTATCACAGCCTGCAGGTCGCGGCCACGAGCCGCTTCGGCCGCGGCTCGTTGGTCGCCCTCGCCTACACCTGGTCCAAGCTCATCGCGACGGGGGCGGTGGACGCCTCCGGTGCGGGGTTCGATCCGAACCTCGCTTACACGGACAGCACCCAGCCGAACCTCGACCGCGCGCGGGGCGGTACCGATCGCACTCACATGTTCAACGCGAGCCTCGTGCTTGTCCTTCCGACTCTCCAGGGCAGGCCGTTCTTTGTGAGAAACGTCCTCGGCGACTGGGAGCTCGCGACCATCGTGCAAGCGGCCTCGGGCTACCCCGTCACGGTCACGGCAGCAGTGCCGGGGCTCCACGGCCCGGCGGGCACCGGTGGTGCCCAGCAGAGACCGGACCGTGTCGTCGGCCAGCCCTGCACGGCTCGCACTGGAGACCCCACGCAGTGGCTCAACCCAGCGGCCTTCACGCTGGACGGGTACCCGATCGGCACGAACGGTACCGCCGGTCGCAACATCTGCGACGGCCCTGGCACCTTCCAGACCGACGCGTCGCTCTACAAGAACATCAGGATGGCCTCGCGTCTGAAGCTCCAGCTGAGGTTCGAGGTCTTCAACCTCTTGAATACCGTGAACTTCCTGGGCAGCTCCCTGACCACCGGCTACAACGCGCAGAATGTCGTCTTCGACACCGGCAACCCGGCCACGGCAACGAAGATCATCAGCGCGACGCCCCCGGGCACGTTCGGGCAGCTCACCGCGGCCCGCGATCCGAGGACGGTCCAGCTGGGAATGCGTCTGACGTTCTGATGGATCCCCGGGAAGTCGCCCGTCCGCCGAGGCCTGCCCGTCCATGACCCTCGCCGCCGGTGCAAAGCTGGGCCGCTACGAGATCCTCGGCCCTCTGGGCTCGGGTGGGATGGGTGAAGTCTACCGGGCTCGGGACAGCCGGCTGGGACGGGACGTGGCCGTCAAGGTGCTGCCATCGCATCTCTCGAGCCGCCCGGACCTGAGGGAGCGCTTCGAGCGCGAAGCGAAGCTCATTTCCCAGCTCGCACATCCGAACGTCTGCACCCTTCACGACGTCGGCAGCGACGGTGGCATCGACTTCCTGGTCATGGAGCTCCTCGAGGGACAGAGCCTGGCCATGCGTCTGGCGCGGGGGGCGCTCCCGGTGGACGAGGTGCTCACCTTCGGGGCGCAGATCGCGGCCGGCCTCGCCGCGGCCCACCGCCGTGGCATCGTTCACCGAGACCTGAAGCCCGGCAACGTCATGGTGACGAGGTCCGGGGTGAGGCTCCTCGACTTCGGGCTGGCGCGGATCGCCGCGACTCCGGACCCGCCCAGCGAGCCCTCCTCGCCGACCGAGTCCCTGGAGAACGTGTCCCTGACCCGGGCCGGGATCCTGATCGGCACCCTGCAGTACATGGCGCCCGAGCAGGTCGAGGGGAAGCCGGCCGACGCCCGCACGGACATCTTCTCGCTCGGAGCCGTGCTGTACGAGATGCTGACGGGCGCGAAGGCCTTCGCGGGTGGCAGCACGACGGCCCTGATGGCGGGGATTCTCACGGCGGAGCCGGCGGCGATGGACGCGCTGGCTCCCTCCGCCCCTGCCGCGCTCCCGCGGCTCATCCGGACGTGCCTGGCCAAGGATCCGAACGATCGCTGGCAGAGCGCCCACGACATTGGGCTGCACCTCGCGTCCATCCAGGCGGACGCGGGGCAAACCCCCGGACGCGAGCAGCGAGGACGTGGGCGCCTGCCGGGAGGGCTCGTGTCCGCGGCAGCGCTCACGATGGCCGGAGTCGCCGCCCTCTTCCTGGTCGCACGCCAACCCGCGTCGCATCCGGCTCCGATCCGCTTTCGGGTGGCGCCTCCGGAGGGCCAGGCCTTCAAGCCGCTCTTCGAGACCCTCGCGTTCGCGCTCTCCCCGGACGGAACGAGCCTGGCGTTCATCGCGGAGGCCGCACAGGCGACGCAAGGGCCTTCGCGGTCCGCACACTCCTCACTCAGGATCTGGCTCCGCCGGCTCTCCGACCTGGAGGCCAAGCCGCTTCCGGGCTCGGAGGGCGCCAACTCCGTCTTCTGGTCGCCGGACGGAAGGTCGATCGGCTTCGTGGCCGAAGGCCACGTGCGGCGGATCGAGATCGCCGGCGGATCATCCGCGCCGATCTGCGACCTGCCAACCGGCACCGTCGGCGCCGGCTCCTGGGGCGCCGACGCGATCCTCTTCAGGTCGGGGTATGACCAGGCGATCTATCGGGTGTCGCCGGACGGGGGCCCGCCCACGGCGTTCATCAGGCCCGATCCTGGGCGCGGTGAGACCAGGGTCCTCTGGCCATGGTTCCTGCCGGGAGGCAAGACGTTTCTCTACGTGGCTGAGCACAAGGACGGGACCGGGGAGCTCATGTTCTCCTCCGCGGACGGTGCGGTGCGGGCGGTCGGCCCGATCACGTCACGAGTCGAGTTCTTCGAACCCGGCTATCTGGCCTTCGCACAGGACGGGGTCCTCTTCGCCCAGCGCTTCGATGCGAAGAGCGCGCAGCTGTCCGGGCCGCCGCTCCCCCTGGCCCCGACGGTCAGCTCGTTCTACAGCAACAGATGGGCGGCCTTCTCTTTGTCGCGGAGCGGGGTGCTCGCGTACGCACCGCGGGGCAACACCTCGCGCCTCGCCTGGTTCGACCGCGCGGGCCACCGGCTCTCGGAGATCGGCTCCGACGACGCCGGGAACACAGGCAGCGTCTCGATCTCTCCGGACGGTCGACGGGCGCTCTTCGACCGCACGCGACCGGAGACCGGGACCTTGGACGTCTGGTTGATCGATCTCGCCAGCGGGCTCGAGACGCGCGTGACCTCCGATCCCGACACCGAGCTCTCTCCCCGCTGGTTCCCCGACGGAAGACACATCGTGTACTCGGTCGTGAAGGGAGGTCTGCCCAGGCTCGTCCTCAGGGACCTCACGGACGGGCGCGAAGAGCCACTCCTGCCCGCAGGGCCGTTCCAGGAAGCGCTGGACGTCACGCCGGACGGGCGCTCGTTGCTGTTCTCGCAGACCGGGGGCGAATCCGCGACCTACGGCCTGTGGATGCTCCCGCTCGCGGGCCCACGGAGGCCGGAGCCCTTGTCGGTCTCGAAATACACCGAAGAGATCGGACACCTCTCCCACGACGGCAGGCTCCTGGCGTTCATCTCGGACGAGTCGGGGCAGTTCGAGGCCTACGTGGCACCGGCCGGCTCGCCGCAGGCCAAGGTCAGGCTGTCCATGAGCGGAGCCACCGCCGTCGCGTGGAGTCGCGACGGCAGAGGGATCTACTTCACGTCAAGGGACCGGCGGCTGATGACAGCGCCCATCGCCGCGTCACCTTCCCTCCGCGTGGGCACGGCGGTTCCGCTCTTCGAGCTGTCAGCGCAGGGATGGAGCACATTCGACGTAGCCCCCGACGGGCGATTCCTGGCCGCGGTTCAGGAGGTATCCGACGCGACGGAGCCGCTCGCGGTCACCTTGAACGGAATCCCGGGGCGGCAAGACTGAGGGAGGCCCCGGGAATCGACGTCCCTCCCCGAATGGACGCGATGCGCCCCGCCGCGCGGCGGTACTGACGGCAAGCCGCTGGAGCGCGTCGAGCTTTGCCGCCGGTCGGTCGTGGGCCGAAGTCTCGGGCGCGAGCAGCGTTCTGCGCCGGATCGAACCGTGGCCCGAAGGAGCCTTCACGAGGCCCATCGCAATCCCGAGCAGACCGCCGGCCACCGTCACCGCGAACGCCTCCATCACGAACTGGTTCCGAATGTCCAGCTGCCGCGCCCCATCGTCCGCCGAACCCCGATGTCCGGCGTCCTCTCCAGGACCGTCGCCAGCCTGACGTTCATGATCCCGATCCCGCCCACGAGGGCCGGGTTCTTCGCCAACGCGAGGAGTCTCCTCGGCGACGTGGCCGAGGAGAAGGACGTGGCCCTGCGTCGCTCGTGCTGCACACGGCGGCTGCCGGCGGAACCGCGTGACGCCGCTCTTGCCGAGTTCCCCGAGTTTTGACGAAGGTTGACGTCCGAGAGCTGGGCCGCGGCCGACTCTGCACATCGACCCGACGTCGCAAGGAGTGGGGGCTTCCAAGGAACACGAGGAGGACGTGATGATGCCTCGGATGGCCATGCTCGTCGTCGGCTTCGCCCTGGCCGCGGGAGGAGCCGCCTGGGCCGGGACGAAATCCCACTCGATCGACGTCACGCTGACCGTACCCACCGCCGTGAGCGGGCACCGGATCCCGGCCGGCGACTACCGCCTCTCCTGGGTCGGAGACTCCTCGGAGGTGCACGTCACATTCGAGAACGACCGGAAGGTCGTGGCGCAGGTCGACGCAAAGCTCGAGCGGCGTGCCGAGCGAACTCCGGACCAGGAGGTGATCTCACGGACGACGAAGAACGGCGGACAGGCTCTCGAGGAAGTGCGACTCGGGGGAGGGAAGGAAGCTCTCGTCTTCACCGTTTCCTGATCCCTCACCGCAGGTCGAGGCGCGCGAACAGCCGGACCTTCAGCCAGTCGAGCGCGACGTAGAAAGCCGCCCCCGCGCCGGCCGCCTCCAGCAGGAGGGCCGGGCGGACCGGTGGCATCAGGATGCCCCCGAGGGCGAGGAGCGCGGTCACGCCCAGGCCGACCGCCGAGCTGGCCACGAGGTACGGGCCGGGCCGCGTGTCCCAGAAGTGCCCGCGCTCGCGCAGCAGGTAGACCCCCGCCTGCGAGGCGAGGATCAGGGTGGCGAAGGTCAGTGTCTGCAGCGGTCCCGGCTCGAGCCGGAGCGCGTAGCGCCCGTACAGGAAGACGCCGAGCGAGAAGGCCAGCTTGCACGCGGCGAGAACGATCGAAGCGAACAGGATGCCGCGGGTGCTCCAGCGGTTCGGGCGCCGCGAGCAGGCCATCCGGTCGGTCGAGATCGACATGGTGAGGAAGTCGTTGAGGAACATGATGAGCACCATCAGGAGGGGCGTGAGCGGCGCCTCGTGCGTCACCAGGAACCCCGCGACCAGGAGCGCCACCATCTCCATCTTCTTCACCAGCATGGCGAGGGTGTAGGTGATGGTGCGCTGGAAGACCCGCCGGCTCGTCTCGATCGCGGGCACGACGCCCCCCAGGCCGGGAGCGGTGAGCACCATGGCGGCGGCGGCCTTGGCGACGTCCGTCGCGTTGGCCATCGCCAGCCCCGCCTCGGCCTGTCGCAGCGCCGGCGCGTCGTTGACGCCGTCGCCGCTCATCCCCACCACTGCGCCGCGCTTCTGGAAGGCGCGCACCAGGCGGATCTTGTCCTCGGGGAACACCCCGGCGAAGACGCCGCACTCGAGCGCGTCGCCCCCGAGGTCGCGGTGGAGCCTCTCCGGCGGGCACACGTCGCCGGGAATCCCCACCCGGGCCGCCACCTCGCGGGCGGTGAGCGCGTTGTCGCCGGTCACCATCACCGTGCGCACCCCGGCCGCGGCGATCGCGCCCACCACCGTCCGGGAATCGTCGCGGACCTCGTCCTCCAGGCCCAGGAGGCCGGCGAAGCGTGTCGCCTCCTCGTCCCCCACCGCCACGCCGAGCACGCGCTCGCCGCGCGCGGCCATGGCCTCGGCCTGCGTCCGCCAGGCGGACTCCGGCGCGCCTCCCAGCCCGGCGACCACGGCCGGCGCCCCCTTCACGTAGCGGCGGGAGCCGTGCGGCTCCCGGTACACCGCCTCGGCCCGCTTCGTTGCCGGGTCGAACGGCACGAAGGTGATCCGCTCGGTCGCGCCTTCGGGCCAGCCGCGGCCCGCGGCCGCCCTCACGATCGCGCCGTCCACGGGATCCTGCCCAGCCGGGTCGCTGGCCAGCGCGGCGGCCCGCAGCAGGTCGTCATCGGAGAAGCCCGGCGCCGCCCAGCGCATGCTCACCGTGGCCTCGTTGCGGGTCAGGGTCCCCGTCTTGTCGCTGCACAGCACGGTCATCGACGCCAGGTCGTGCAGGGCGCCGAGACGGGTGATCAGCACGCCGTGCCGGGACAGCTCCAGCGAGCCCAGCGCCGCCGCGAACGTGAACGTGGCGGGCAAGGCGACCGGGATCGAGGCGAGCAGGATGGCGAGCAGCAGCGGTAGGACGTGTTCGAGGGACATCCCCGCGCGGTGGGCGTATCCGGTCACGATCACGACCATCCCGGCGTTGACCACGAACAGGTTGCGGACGACGCCCACGATCTCGAGCTCCTGCCGGTTGGCCGAGCCCGCGGTCCGGACGAGCTCGGCCGTCCGGCCGAAGAGCGTGTGCGTGCCCGTCGCGACGACCTGGCCGGTGGCCTCGCCCCCGCGCACCGGCGAGCCCGCGTACACGGTCTTGCCCTGCTCGACCGTCACCGCCCCGGATTCCCCGGTCAAGCCTGACTCGTCCGCGAGCAGCGAGCCCTCGTCGACCCGCACGTCGGCCGGCGCGATGCCCCCCTGCCGCAAGTGGATCACGTCGCCGGGCACGACCTCCTCTGCCGGCACCGTGGTCCACGCGCGGTCGCGCCACACCCGGGCCTCGACGTGGAGCTGCTGGCGCAGGAGAGCGAGCGCCTTCTGCGCGCGGCCCTCCTGGGCCAGGCTCACCGCCACGTTCAGCACGAGAAGGGCGCCGATCACCGCCGCCTCCACGCGCTCGCCGAGGAAGAGCTGGATGAGGATCGTGGCCTCGAGCAGCCACGGGACGGGCGCCCAGAACCCGCGAAAGAGCTGTCGCAGCGGGTGGGGCTTGTCCTCCACGACGGCGTTCGGACCGAACCGCTCCAGCCGGGCCCGAGCCTCGGCGGTGGTCAGGCCGCGGCGGACATCGTGGTCGCCCGCCACGGTCGCAGTCGCCGTCTGATCGGTCATGGGAACGAGCGTAGCCTGTTTGTGGACTCCTCCGCCGCGCGGGGGCGGAGGTGGCTCACCCGTGGCGAAGCCCTCGCGCACGGTCGGATCCGTCGGCGCGGCCGCGGCGCCTCGGGATGGCGAACCTAC
Source organism: Vicinamibacteria bacterium (assembly GCA_035577965.1). GTDB lineage: Bacteria > Acidobacteriota > Vicinamibacteria > Fen-336 > Fen-336 > DATBSL01. Next base: position 75,355 of record DATJYX010000089.1, read on the forward strand.
TCGTACCGCAGCGCCTCCACGGGGTCGAGACGCGCGGCCCGCATCGCCGGATAGCTGCCGAAGACGAGCCCCACTCCCGCCGACACCCCCACCGACAGCGCGATCGACCACAGCGTCACGATCGTCTTCCACCCGGCGTACGCCGCCACCCCCTTTGCGATCACGAGGCCCATCGCGATCCCGAGCAGACCGCCGGTCACCGTCACCGCGAAAGCCTCCATCACGAACTGGTTCCGGATGTCCACCTGACGCGCCCCCATCGCCCGCCGAACCCCGATCTCCCGCGTCCTCTCCAGAACCGTGGCCAGCATGATGTTCATGATCCCGATCCCGCCCACGAGCAGCGAGATCCCCGCGATCGCTCCCATCACGATGTCGAAGAGACGCTGTGTCTTGCGGCTCTGCTCGAGGAGAGCCTCGGGCACCGTGATCGTGTAGTCGGCCGCTCCCCCGTGCAGCCGGTCGAGCAGCGTCGAGACGACCGCCGCCGACTCCTGAACCGGAGCCCCCGCCGCCATGCTCACCACCAGCTCGTCGAGCGGCGCCTTGAGCGGCGCCCGCCCGAACCGCCTCTCCGCCGCCGTCACCGGAAGGTAGACGTCGTTGCCCGTCCCCTCCAGCGTCACCCCCTGGATCTCCCGCTTGCCGCCCCCGCCCTCCAGCACCCCCACCACGGTCAGCCACGTGTCGTTCACCTTCAGCGGCCGCCCCACCGCCGGCTCGAAGCCGAAGAGGTCCCTCCTCACCCGCTCCCCGATCACGCACACCGCGGCGTGCGTGTCCTCGTCCGTCCGGTCGAAGAAGCGCCCCTCGTGGAGCGAGAGCTTCACGAGCGCCGGGTAGTCGGACGACACCCCGAGGACGCGCGGCTTCGCCCGACCCGAGGGCGAGAGGACCTTCCAGGCCTCCACCTCGATCTTCCTCACGACGCGCTCCACGCCCGGGACCGCGTCCTGGATCGCGCTGGCGTCGCGCGACGACAGCCCGGCCGACTTCCGCCGGATCTCCGTGAGCTCGTTTTCCCGGTCGAACCGCTTGTCCTTCACCACCACGTTCCGGAGGCCCATCGCGTCGATGATCTCGAGGGCCTGGCGCTCCGCCCCCGCTCCGATCGACAGCATCGCGATCACCGCCCCCACCCCGAAGATGATCCCCAGCATGGCGAGGAAGGACCGCAGCGCGTGGTGGCGCAGGCTCTCGAGCCCCGAGGCGAGCGCCTCCCGGGGGTCGATCACTTCGCCGCCTCCGCCGCGCTCGATGCGGCCGGCCCGAGGGAACGCTTCTCGGTCGGGTCCCGTAGAGCGATCACGTCCCCCGCGGCCAGCCCCGAGTCGAGCACGACCCGCGAGATGCTCTGCCGGCCGATCTTGATCTCCACCGGGACGAAGCCGCCGCTCTGGCGCCTATAGACGACCCGCTTGCCGTCCTTCTCGAAGACCGCCCCCCGCGGGATGGCGAGGACCGAGTCTGCCTCCTCGAGCCGCACCAGGGCCCGCACCCTCTGGCCGGGCTTCATGAAGGCGGGGTCGGTCCGCGCGAGCGAGAGCGTCGCCTCGAAGAACTTCACCGGCGACTGGCCGTCGCGCGTCTTGGCGAGGGGCTCGACCTTCGACACCGTGGCCTGGTGCTCTTCCCCGGGCCGGCCTTCGATCACGAGCGGCGCCTTGAGCCCCGCCTTGAGCCCCGCCCCGTCCGCCTCGAGCACGAACACATTCGCCTCGAGATCGGAGAGGTCGGGCAGCTCCGCGATCTTCTGCGCCGGCCACATCGTGTCGCCCACGAAGGCCGTCTCGCCCCGCCAGTTCCGCTCCAGCACGAGCAGCCCGTCATGGGGCGCCTCGATCCGCAGGGACCGCAGGCCCTTCTCCGCCACCTCCACCTTGAACTTCGCCTTCCCGGCGTCGATCTCTCCGAGGGCCCGCTCGGCCGAGGAGAGCTTCCCGCTCGCTCGGAGCTTCTTCCCCGCTACGTCGGCCTGCGAGGCGTAGAGGTCGCGGTCGAGGCGCGACTCGATGATCTGGTGCCGGGAGAAGATCCCCTCGTCGGTGAGCTTGAACTTCTCCGCCCGGTCCAGCTCCTCCTTCGCGACGTCGCGGTCGAGGCCGAGCGAGCGCTCGTTCTTCTGTCCCTCGGCCTCCGCCTTGTCGATCTTCGCCCGCGCGGCGGTGAGGTCGGCCTGCCCGTCCGCGGCCTCCTTCTGCGCGTCGTAGGGGTCGAACTCGACGACGACGTCGCCCTTCTTGAGGAACGCGCCGTCCTTGGCGAGGAACGCCACCTTCTGCGCCCGGCCCGACTCCGGGGGGACGAGGACCGGGGTGGCTTTCACCGCCTTCAGCGTGCCGAGCGCCTCTACCTCGCGCACGAAGCGGCCCCGCCGCACCTCGAAGGTGGCCACCGGGTCCTTTTCGATCGTGCGGGCGAGGCCGGCCCCGACGAAGGCCAGCACCGCGAGGGCCCCGGCCAGGGCCAGCCCGCGCCGCCCTCCGAGCGGCACCCTCACCCCGCCCCTCCTCCCGGCCGGGGCGTCGCCTCCCCCGCCGGGATCGCGAGGTCGACGGGGCTGACGCGGTCGCCCTCGACGAGGCCGGAGACCACCTCGACCTGATTGCGGTTGCTGCGGCCGAGCGCCACGCGGACCTCGCGCCAGCCGAGGGCCCGGCGCGCCCACACGATCGGCCCCGAGCTCCGCAGGAAGACCGCGTCGCGGGGGACGAGGAGAAGACCGCGCAGCCGCCCGGTCTCGATCTCGCCGCGGAAGCGCATCGCCGGACGCATGAACGTGGAGTCCGTCTTCTCGAGGGTGATCTCGACCCGGTACCCCTTGAGCGGCGTGCGCCAGGAGCGCTGCCTCACCGTGCGGGCGATCCGCGACACCTTGCCCTTGAGGTCGAAGTCCGAGCGCGCCTCGAGCCGCACCGTGACCGGCTGGCCCTCGCCCACCGGTCCCCCGTCGGCCTCGTCCACGAAGCCGTCCCCCTTCATCTCCGAGAGGTCGGGCAGCGCGAGGACCACCTCGCCGAACCACACCGAGTCGCCGACCTTCTTCTTCTCGTCGCGCCAGTTGGTGCGGTAGACCACGATCCCGTCCTGGGGGGCGCGGATGTTCATCCGCTCGATCCCCTCCTCGAGGGCCTTCACCCGCCCCGCCGCGCGGTCCCTTTGCTGGCGCAGCGACGCGAGCTCGGCTCCGGTGAGGGCGCGGTTGACCTTGCCCTCGGCGTCGAGGTTCTCGAGGTCGCGCTCCCGCCCCTTCTTGTCGAGGAGCGCCTTCTCGAGCTCGATCCGCTGCTGCACCTCGGGCGGCACGTCGACCTTCAGCTGGGCCCGCCCGAGCTCGGCCCGCGCCTGCGCGGCCTGCTGCTCCAGGTCGAGGAGCTTCATCCCGAGGTCGATCTCCTTCTGCTCGACCTTCTTCTGCGCCTCGGCGAGCTCGGCCCGCTTCTCGGCGAGCTGGCGCTCGAGGATCTCCGTGTCGAGCCGGAGGACGCGGTCGCCCTTCTTCACCGCCTGGCCCTCGGGGGCGAGGAACGCGATCTTGAAGTCCACCTCGGAGACGGGCGGCACTCCGATCTCGGTCGAGCGCACCGCGGCGAGCTCGCCTTCCACCTCGACCGAGAGGACGAGGTCGCCCTTCTTCGCGATCAGCGGGCTCCCGACGTCGGGCAGCGGGCGCCGCAGCGCGAGGAAGAGGAGCGCGGCGGCCAGGACGGCGAGGACGAGCCACCAGCGCCGGGGCACCCGGGAGAGCCGCGCGCCGAGCTCAGAAGAGAGCGACACGGTCGCCCTCCGCGACGCCCGACTCGACCACGCACTCGACCGGCGTGCAGGCCGAGAGGCGCACCCTGGCGGTGGCGCCCCCCGCCCGCCGGACGACCGGCCCGCTCTTCTCGAAGCGGACGGCGCCCCGGGGCACGCTGAGGGCCTTCGGCCACGCGCCACGCACGACCTCGACCCGCACCGAGAGGCCGGGACGCATCAGCGGATCGGTGCGGGAGAGCGAGACCCGCACCGGGAAGCCGGGCCTCACCGCGGCGGCGAACCAGCCCCGTCCGCTGTCCCGGGCCACCGAGCCCACCTCCTCGAGCCGCCCCTCGAAGACCCGGTCCGGGTAGGTGTCGAGGACGCAGCGGGCCTTCATGCCGGGAGCGACCCGGCCGTGGTCCGACTCCGCGAGGGCCGCCTGGACCTCCATCTCGCTGGGGTCGGGGATCGTGCCCACGGGGTATCCGGGCCAGACCGTGTCCCCCGGCTGGAGCTTCCGTGGGCCCTCGGGGCCCCACTGCCAGAAGTTCCCGACCAGGAAGATGCCGGCCTTCGGGGCCACGAGCGACATGCTGCCGAGCGCCTTCTCGACCGCCGCCACCTCGCGGCGAGCCTTCTCCTCGGCGGCGCGGGCGGTCGCGATCTCGGAGCGGGAGGAGACGGCGTAGGCCTCGCGTTCGAGGCGGGCTTTCTCGAGCGCGGCCTTCTTCTCCTGCCACGCGGACTGGAACTTGGCCCACTCGACGGCCGGCCGCAGCTCCCGCGGCACCACGGCGTCGATCCGGGCCTTGTCGGCCTCGACCTCCGCCTTCTCGACCGCGACCCGCTTCTTCTCCGCCTCGGCGGCCGACGAGCGCTCGCGGCTCTCGCGGTCGTTCTGCGCCTGGAGCAGCTTGAGCCGCCGCTCCTCGATCGTCTGGATCAGGCGGGACGCGTCGAACTCGACGAGGCGCTCCCCTTCCTTCACCTCGGCGCCGTCCTCGACCATCCAGCGGATCTGGATGTCGCTCTCGCTGCGCGGGGTGACCAGGGAGTACGAGCGGACGGCGCGCAGCTCGCCGCCGAGGAGGAACACGTCCTCGACGGGCTTCGCCACGACGCGCAGCTCCGTCGCGGCCGGGGGCGGGCCGGAGTCGGCGCGCCCGCTCCCGCAGGCGGCCAGGAGGGCCAGGGCGGCGAGGGCGAGGGCGCTCGGGGCGGGCGACACGCCGCGAGCCGGCGAAGCCACGGAGCAGGTCCCTTCTTCTCGGACGGTCCGACGCTCCGACTATAGCGCGGACCCGTCTCCTGCTACATGCCGCGGCGCGTTCCTATTCCGCGGTCGCCTGCTCGAGGGGACCCTCGGGGCGCTGCTCAGAGGTACAGGTGGATCTGCGCGAGAACCGTCTGGTAGACGAAGTCGGTGCCCCGGGTGGCGTCGTGGTAGTAGGAGACCTCGACGTTCCAGTGGGTTCGCAGGTAGAGGTCCGCGTCGAAGGCCCAGCGGAAGACCCCTCCCGACGTGTCTCCGTAGTTCGTGCGGAGCTGCGGCGAGACCTTCAGCCAGAGGCCGCGGAAGACCTCGACGCTCGTCTCGTTCAGGAAGGAGTAGGCGGGGGCCCCGGTCGTGCCCTGCTGGAACTGGGCGTCGGCCTCGGTCCAGATGCTGAGCCGCCGGGTGGGCGCGATGCCGAAGGCGATGCCCCCGGCGCCGTTCTGGGGCGCGAGCGTCGTCTTGTCGCGGAAGAGACCGGAGAAGACGAGCGACGTCCGCGGACCGAAATCCCACTCGAAGCGGCCGGTGGCCGTGAAGGGGTGGGGGTCGCCGTGGACGATCGCGTCGGCGCTGCCGGGTCCCACCGAGAGCTGGACGAGGTGGCTCTGGCCGGTCTGGCTCACCTCCAGGGCGTAGACCTGGTCGTACTTGTCGAAGCCGAGGGGGCTGCGGGTGAAGGCGGTGTGGTCGGAGAGCCGGATCCCGTAGGCGGGGAGGAATCGGCCGACCCGGAACCCGAGCCCCCCTTCCGACTGGTAGCCGACCCAGTGCTCGTACGAGTAGATGCCCGCGCTGTCCTGGCCGATGGCCGGCTTGCGCCCGACCTCGCCGTACACCGTGAACCCGTGCGCCCGATAGGCGGCGAGGAGGTCGGCCGTCATCAGGAGCTCCGTGCTGCTGCTCGTCGGGCCGCCCACGTCCAGGCCGAGGTACGACGGCCGCAGGTCGATCCCCACGTCCACCGGCCCGAGCGTGTCGCCGAGCGCGCCGTAGAGAAACGCCTCCTCGCCCTTGCCCTTCGGCGGCGGGGGCACCGTGGGGTAGCTCGGGCGCGAGGCGGACAGCTCCTGAAGGGAGAGCGAGCGGCCGTAGGGCGTGAGGAGGCCCCCGCCGGTGGCCGAGTAGTGGCAGCTCGTGCAGCGGTTGTACTGCTTCGAGAGGAACATGGGCTCCGCGCCGAGGTGCTGGGCCGCGAGGAGGAGGGGCAGGGCCGCGAGGGCGCGCCGCCTCACGGCTTCGTCTCCGGGCCCTCCGACGGCTGGGCCACCAGGGAGACGCTGACGTTCACCTGATCCTTCACTCCCACCCCCAGGTACTGCGGTTTCTCGATGCCGAACGCGGACACGGAGACCGGGAAGCTCGCCTCCACCCGGACGGTCTTCCCTTCCTGACGGACCGTCGCCGGTCCTCCGATCGTAGCCTTCGTCCCGTGGAGGAGGAACGTGCCCGCGAAGCGCGTCTTGCCCTGGACGCTTCGAGGGTCGCCGCCGTCGCCGAGGCGGATCTCGGAGAGGACGGCGTGGTCGTAGCCGGCGCCTCGGCTCACCTGGAGGTACGTCTTCTGGAGGTGCTCGTCGCGGAGGCCGATGCCCGTGTCGAGCGTGCCGAGGTCGACCGCGATCTCCCCCCCGAACACCGCCGCCGACGGCGCGAGGGTGACCGTCCCCCGGATGGCGCCCGTCTTCGCCTCGAAGCTGCCCCCGACCGTCATGGGACACACGACGCGGACCTCGCCGCTCACCACCTTCCACGCGGCGTCGGCGGCGTGGCTCCGTGGCGCGGCGAGGGCGAGGGTGAGGAGGGCGGGGGCGACGAGGGCCCACGACCCCCGCGTCCACGACGGTCCTCTTCCGAGGCGAGAGGGCAGCGAGGGCATGTCAGGCCGTGATGGTGAGGACGTCGCCGCTGATCTGGCAGGCGAACTGCCGGAGGGGGCTGGCCGCCGGACCCTGGACCACCCTGCCGCTGGTGTCGAACTGGGAGCCGTGGCAGGGGCAGACGAAGACCTGCCCGGCGTATCCGGTGATCTCGCAGTTCTGGTGAGTGCAGCCGGAGCTCAGGGCCGTGGCCGTGTCCGTCCCGGTCCGCGCGACGAGCACGTCCCCGGCCGACGTCTTCACGAGAGCGAGGCCGCCCGCCGAGGCGAGGGCCGTGTTCGTGACGGTGACGGAGATCGTCGACCCGGACACCGTCCCGGTGACGACCGGGAGAGCCGAGGCGAGACCGTTCGCGCCGGTCGGGCCGCTCCCGCCACAGCTCTCGAGGGCCGCGGCCATCGCCCCTCCGAGCGCCGCCACCGAAGCCGCGCGGCAGCCGTTCGTGCAGAATTGCCGACGCGTCTGTTCACCGAAGCTCATCGCCCCCTCCACTCCCCGAACCCCGTCAGGAACGCCCTCAAAGTCAGCGCCGATCGTTCCGACGAGTACAGCCTGTCGCCGCGAGGCCGGTCAAGTGAAAGGCCGTGAAGGCCTGTCAGGAATCGGGAGAAGAAGCGCACCTCTGCAGCCGGCTCTCGCGTGCCGCGCGGAGAGTGACGGACCTCACAGGGCCGCACTGGCGGGCCGAAAGGCGTTGACGGGCAGATCGGCGACGGCGTAACGTCGCCACCATCTTCCCGCATCGAGAGGAGGCGAGCATGCCCAGATCCCCGTTCGTCCCGACTCTCGTCCCTGCCCTCGCGGCCGCCCTGGGCTCCCGCTGCGTCCAGGCCTCGAGCGAGCTCGGACTCCTGGGCGGTGCGCCCCGGGACATGCTCTCGAAGGCGGCGCGAGGTGCGCGATGACACGCTCGCGATGGACCGTCCTGCTCTTCGCCTCGCTCGTCCCGGCGTGCCGGACCGCGGCTCCCACAGCCCCTCCCGCGGCCCCCGCCCTGCCCGACCTCCTCCGTCCCTACGAGGGCGCGCTGCGCATCCTGGTCCACCGAGGGGACGAGCGGGCGCTCACGGTTCGGGCCGGGGAGCACCTCGTCGGCGAGTGCGACGTCGCGGTGCGCGTTCGAAGCGTCGCCTTCGACCGGGGAGCGGTCCGCTTCGCCCTCGACAGCCTGGGTCTGCCGAGGGTGGGCGAGCGACGGGTGAGCTGCAAGCGGCTCGAGCCGGCGATCCAGATGATCTTCACTGACCTCCCCGCCGGTCCGCCAACCCCGGAGCTGACCGCGCGCATCGACGAGGTCCTGACGACACCGGAGGGCTACCTACGGTCGAAGGGCACCGCCTTCGACCGCCCGCCCGGCGAGGTGCCGCCCGAGGTGGCGAGCCAGCAGGTGGACGCGAAGGAGGAGGAGCGCCGGCTCGGCCGGCGGGTCGCCGCCTGGCCGCAGAAGCTGCTCTCCGTCGACGCGACCTACCACGATCCGGCCGGACGCGTGCATTTCGACCGCCTGGTCGAGGTCGAAGCGATCGTCGGGACCGACGGGAGGGTCCACCGCCCGCGCCTGAGGTCGACCGTCGAACCGGCGCAGGAGGCCGTGGTCCTGGGCGTCCTGGCGTTCTGGAGGCTCGAGCCCGCCCGGCGCGCGGAGGGAGAGGTGGCGGCCCGCGTCACCCTGGAGCTCTCGCTGCGCGCCTATTGAAGGCCTCGGTGCCCCCGCCTGCCGCCGCCGTTTGGGGCGCGCTCAGCGCGCGGAGGCCCGGACCGAGGCGAGGTGCGTGTCCAGCGCGTTCTCCATCTCCTCCGGATGGAAGCCGAACGGCCCGAGCCCGCCGCAGTACACGAGGCGGCCGCCGGCCGCGACGACGTAGAGCCGCTCCGGCCAGGCCGCGTACGCCGCCTCGGCCCGGTTGGCCATCGAGTCGATGGCGAGCGGGATGTCGTACTTGAGGCGCTCGACGAGGATCTTCGCCGCCTCGCGCCTCTCGTCGAACACCCGGGGCTGCTTGATGACCACCTTGTCCTCGCGGTTCGACTCCATCTGCCACTCGTCGTCGGTGTGGGCCTCCGACACGTAGACGGTCAGGAACTCGGCCCGGTCCTTGTGTCTCTCGCGGATTCCTCGAAGATCCCCGATCTTCTTGCGGAACGGCGGTCAGGTGCAGCTCCCGAAGACGAGGACGACCGGCTTCGTCTCCCAGAGGGACGAGAGACGAAGCGGCGTCCCGTCGTACCGGGTGAGCTCGACGTCGGGGGCCGGGTCGCCGACGCGGAGGGTGCCGCGCACGCGCCGGTCCCACTTGTTGTAGCGGACGTAGCCCTTCTCGAGCAGCTCCAGGTAGACGAGGCCGCCGATCGCGCCGACGGCGAGAAGCGCCAGCCCGGCCTTCACGGGCCGCCGCCACCGTGGGGGCACGCGCCACGCCACGAGCCGCTGCCACGCGAGGGACAGCCGAGCGACGCCGCGACGCCGCGGGCTCACCGCGGCACCTCCTCCGGGGTCCGGCTCGGGTTCCGGCTCTGCTCGATCCATGACGGCTTCCGGACGCACCCCCCGCCTCCAGCGAACCGCACAGGCGTCGAACGCGGGATGGCGACTCCTTCGAGCGTAGGCAGAACCCCGGCGGGAGGTCAAGGCGCCCGGGTCGCTGCGGGGGCCACCCGGTCCTGCGGCGAGGGCCAGAGGCTCCGCGAGGGATCGCGCTCGAGGCGAGAGCGGTCAGTCCCGGTAGAGCGCCGCGAGGACGCGCGAGACCTCGAGGCCGACCTCTCCCGTCACGGCCGGCTCGCGCCCCTCCCGGAGCGCGGCCACGAAGTCCTCGACGAGCGGCTGGTGGAGGTTCGCGTGGGGAGGGTGACGCTCCTCGCGCTCGCCGGCGGCGCTCAGCACGCGGAGGAGGCCCTGGTTGAGGACGGCCACGTGCGCCGAGCCGAGCGTCCCGAAGACGTCCAGCGTGTCCCGCGGCTCTCGGGCCGCGTGGCTCACCGCGAGCACCGCCACGGACCCGCGCCGAAAGCGGAGGTGGGCCACGCAGGTGTCCTCGACCTCGCGATCCCTGAAGCGCACGTTGTCGCGGAAGCCCTGGGTCTCGGCGCAGGGCCCGAGCAGGTCCAGCAGCACCTCGATGCGGTGGCAGCCGAAGTCCGCCATCGGCCCGCCGCCCGCCTCGCTCCGGTGCAGCAGCCACGCGCGGGGGTGGTCGCGCGGGAGGTCGAAGGGCTCGAACGCCTGGGCCTGGGCCAGCACCGGCTCGCCGATCTCGCCCGAGGCGAGGAGCTCCCGCAGGCGGGCGACCACGGGGTAGTGATGACGGTAGTAGGCGACGCCCAGGCGCACTCCGTGGCCGCGAGCGGCCGCGATCATCCGCCCGCACGCCGCCACGTCGAGCGCCATCGGCTTCTCGCACAGGACGTGCTTGCCGGCCTCGGCCGCGGCCACCGCCTGCTCGGCGTGGAGGCGCACGGGTGTCGCCACGTACACGGCGTCGACCTCGTCGTCCTTCACCAGGTCCCGCCAGTCGGCGTGCCAGCGCGCCGCCCCGTGGCGCGCCGCGAAGTCGGCCGCCAGCTCGGCGCGGGCGCGAGCGACCGCGACGAGCGCGCTGCCGGGGCTCTGGCCGAGGGCAGCAGCCACCCGCCGGGCCGCGATGTCGCCGCACCCGATCAGTCCCCAGCGGACCGTCCCCATCGTCGAGGCCACGCTCGCCTCCTGCCTCAGCGGTAGAGCTGCACGCTGCTGTCGTTGATCTCGAACCGGTACATCTTCAGCAGCTGGACCATCTCCGCTCCCGCCAGCAGGACCGGCCCGTAGCCGTGGGCCGCGAACGGGCTCGTGGGACGGTAGTAGTAGAAGGCGGGCTCGAAGCCCATGCCGGTCCCGACGCAGGTGCCCTCGACCTGGCCCTGCGCGTTCACCTTCGTGGTGACCGCGTTCCAGGCCAGGACGGTGGCCGGCCCGTACGCCACGGGGTCGATCCAGCCCCGGTCGACCGCCCGGGCGAGGCAGAAGGCGTAGATCGCCGTGGCCGAGGTCTCGAGGTACGAGTCCTCGCGGTCCAGCAGCTGGTGCCAGAACCCCGACCCGGACTGGCGAGCGGCGAGCCCTCGCGCGTGGGCGCGCAGCAGGTCGAGGACGCCCGCGCGGTCCGGGTGGTCCTCGGGGAGGACCTCGAGCAGCTCCACGAGCGTCATGAGGGCCCAGCCGTTGGCGCGGGCCCAATGGAAGGCGGGGTGGACCTCCATGCCCTGCACCCACCCGTGCATGAAGAGGCCCTTCTCGCGGTCGAACATCCGGCGGGAGAACTGGAGGACCTGCTTGACCCCGTCATCGAAGTACCGCCGCTCGCCGGTGAGCTTGCCCATCTGGGCGAGGGCGGGGACGCTCATGTAGAGATCGTCCAGCCAGATGGTGCTCGGCTGCGGCCGATCGCGGGCGAGCGTCCCGTCGGCGAGCCGGAACTCCTTCGTGCTGATGAAGGCGATGAAGTTGTCGATCATGGGCCGCAGGTCCGCGGCGACGCCGGCGCGGGAGGCCTTGATCATCGCGGCGCAGAGCGATCCGGCGTCGTCGAGGGCGCGCGGCTCGAGCACCGAGCGGAGGGGGCCGTCGGGCACCGGGTGCGCCCGGTAGTGGTCGGCCAGCTCCGCGACGAGGCGGAGCCGCCGGGCCACGTACTCCGCGAACCTCGGCTCGCCGGTCGTCTCGGCGGCGAGGAGCATGCCCGAGTACACGACGCCCCACTCGTAGCTCGTCACGCGGAAGGCGCCGGGCTCGATGACGGCGTCGGCGCCGAACTGCCCGCGGTCGGTGATCTCGCGCCCGGTCCGGCGGTCGACGATCCGCGCGGGCGTCGTCGCCTCAAGGTAGGCGAGGACGCGGTGGAGAACCTCGGCGACGCCGTCCACCGCGGGCGGGCCGTACGGCACGGGATAGTCGGGCTTCAGGAGGTGCAGCGGGGCGGTGACGTCGGTCGGCGGGGCCGGGGTCGGCTGGGCCCACGCCGTCGTCAGCGAGGAGGCCAGGACGAGCGCCGCCGCGATCGGGAGGACGATGGTGCTGCGCGAGAGAGGGGTCTTCTGCATCGAGCCGCTCCTCTGGTCCCGGGCGGGGATCGCCTCCGGATTCTATCCGCGCCCGTCGGCGCACGGTGGACCGGGCCGAGGTCCCGCACAGATATGGCCCATGCCGCCGGCTGCGTCGGACCGGCATCCCGACCTGCGGCGTGCCGGGCATCTTCTACGCGGGCGACGTCCGCTTCCACGGTCGGGACGAGAGGTCGGCGTGCGCGAGCCCTTCGAGGAGCAGGAGTTCCGCTACCGGCTCGTCAAAGAGCTCGCGCAGTCAAGGCGTCGCGCACCGGCTACTGCGTGACGGTCAGCGTCCCCGTCATGCTCGGGTGGATCGAGCAGTGGTAGTCGACGCTGCCCGCCGCCGAGAAGGTGATGGGCGCGCTCGTCTGGCCGCCGCCGATCGGCCCGGTGTCGAAGCTGCTCCCGGTCGCGGTGTGGGTGATCGAGTCGGCGTTGTGCCAGGCCACCTTCTGCCCGACCTTCACGGAGGCCGGGCCGGGCGAGAACGACATCCCGCCGGACTGGCCGTTGATCGTGATCGTGACGTCCGCCGGGCCCGAGCCGCCGCCGCTCGGCGTCGGGGTCGGCATCGGCGACGGGCTCGATCCGTACCCGCCTCCACCGCACGCCACCGCCGCCATGAGCCCGGCGACGACGGCGAGGGACCTGAGTGCCTTCCTGCGTTCGATTGACAGCACGACGCTCCTCCATCCCCCCCAGCTGCCGGCCCACGCGACCGCCGGCAGCCTTCTCCTCAGCAAGGTCGGTGCCGCCTCTCAATCGTTGACCGCGCATGACTTGATCGGCTCGCGCCACCGAGCCTGCTCCTTGGCCCGTAAGTTCCTTTCGTCATTCGTAAGTGCCCGGCTGAAGCTATCCACAGAAAGGGCCGGGCGAGGGGCCGCTGCCAGCGGCGTGCTCGCGTGATCGGCGCGCGCGACCGCCGATGCTATGATCCCGCCCCTCCGTGGCCTTCGTGATCGTGACCGCATGGGGAACGCTGGGCGACACCCTGCCCTACGTCGCCGTCGGGGCCGAGCTCCGTCGCCGAGGGCACGAGGTGGCGCTCGTCTCGAGCCCCGTGTTCGAGAGGCAGGCCCGCGCGGCGGGGATCGACCTCGTCCCGGTGGGCACCGACGAGGACTACCGCGCGTTCATCCAGGACCCCGGCCTCTGGGATCGGGAGACGGTCACGAAGACGGTGGTGAAGTACTGGATCCGCAATGCGCAGGGGCTCTACGAGGCCATCGTGCGGATCCACCGGCCCGGCGAGACGGTGCTCTTCGCGGGACCGATGAACTACTCGGCCCGGCTCGCCCAGGAGAAGCTCGGCGCGCCGTTCGTCTCCGGTCTCGTGACCCCGTCCCGGATGGGCAGCCGCCTCGACCCGCCCCACCCATCGCGCCCGTTCCCGCGATGGACGGACCCGTTCATCCGGACGAGGTGGGGACTTCGCCTCGTGCAGCGGCTGCGGCTCGCCGTCCGCCGAAAGGAGCCGCTCCCCGCCTCGGCGCTCGCCGCGGTCGAGGAGGTCCAGCGGCTTCGCCGTCTGGCCGGCCTCCCGGATCAACCCCCGCCCAGCAGCCTCCGAACGGAGCGGGTGGTCTGCCTCTGGCCGAGCTGGTTCGCACCCCCTCGAGCCGACTGGCCGCCCGGTGCGAGGACATCGGGGTTCCCCTTCCACCCCGTGCCCCCGGGTCGAGACGCCCGCGGAGGAGCCCCGGGCGGCCCTCGGCCCGTCGTCTTCACCCGCGGCAGCGTGGCCAGCCACCAGCGGTCGTTCTTCAAGGACGCGGTCGAGTGCTGCCGGATCCTCCGGCGGCCAGGTATCCTCGTCACTCCCCACGCGGAGAACATCCCTTCGAACCTGCCACCCGGCATCGAGCACGTCGCCTTCGCGGCCTTCGGGGAGCTCTTCGCGCGGGCGGCGGCGGTCGTCCACCACGGCGGCATCGGCACGATCGCCCACGCGCTCGCGGCCGGCGTGCCGCAGCTCGCCCTGCCGATCGTGGGCGAGCAGTTCGACCTCGGCTACCGGATGGAGCGCCTGGGCGTCGGCTCGATGCTCACCCGGGAGCCACTGACCGACACCGGGATGGCCCGGGCGCTCGAATCCCTGCTCGCCTCCGTGCGCGTCCGGCGCCGGTGCGACGAGCTGCGCGGCCGCGTGGACCCGGCGGCCGGCTCCTCGCTCGCCGCCGACTGGATCGAGGAGCGGGTGGCCGCGGCGTCCGCGGGGAGCGCTCGTCCGAGCGCGTCCTCCGGGCGCGACGCGGAAGATCCCTCGCGACCTGCCGAGTGACCCCTACGGGGTTTCACCGCAAGATCCGGATGGTCGGCGCCGGACGGGATGCGTATTGTCGTCGTATGGAGAATTCGATGATGGATCCGATCGGGACACAGCCGCCGGGAGCGAGCGGAACTACCCTCGAGCCCGTCGATCCGGAGGTGGCGTGGGCGGCGGTGCTGGCCCGAGACGCCCGATTCGATGGGCGGGTCGTGTACGCGGTGTCGACGACGGGCGTCTTCTGCCGGCCGAGCTGCCCGTCGCGGCGGCCGCGCCGCCGCCACGTCACGCTCTTCTCGAGACCCGAGGAGGCCCGGGACGCGGGCTTCCGCCCCTGCTGCCGCTGCACGCCGGAGGCGGAGCTCGCGCCGGCGGCGGCGGCGGTCGTCCGCGTGCAGGCCCACATCGACGCCCACCTCGACGACCGGCTGACCCTCGACCGCCTGGCCCGCGTGGCGGGCCTCAGCCCGGCGCACCTGCAGCGCTCGTTCAAGGGCCGCCTCGGCCTCTCCCCCCACGAGTACGTGCGGGCGCGGCGCGCGGAGCGGTTCAAGGCCGAGGTGCGGAAGGGCCGCACCGTCACCGACGCGCTCTACGGGGCGGGCTACAGCTCCGCGAGCCGTCTCTACGAGGGAGCCTACGCGGAGCTCGGCATGACGCCGGGCGCCTACCGCAGGGGAGGGAAAGGCGTGCGCATCCTCTACACCGTGGCGACCTCCGCGCTCGGCCGCCTCCTCGTGGCCGCGACGGAGAAGGGCGTCTGCTCCGTGCAGCTCGGCGACGCGGAGTCGGTCCTCGAGCGGGGGCTGCGCAGCCAGTACCCCGAGGCCGACCTCGAGCGCGACGACCGGTCGCTCCGGCCGACGCTCGCCGCCATCCTGGCCCACCTCGACGGCGCGGTCCGGCAGCTCGACCTGCCCCTCGACGTCGCCGGCACCGCCTTCGAATGGCGGGTCTGGAAGGCGCTCCGCGAGATCCCGTACGGTGAGACGCGGTCGTACGCGCAGGTGGCGGCGGCGGTGGGCCGGCCGGGGGCCGCCCGCGCGGTGGCCCGTGCGTGCGCCGGCAACCGCGTGGCCCTCCTGGTGCCGTGCCATCGTGTCGTCCGCGGCGACGGCTCGACGGGCGGCTACCGATGGGGCGAGGGCCGCAAGCGCCGCCTCCTGGCGCTCGAGAAGTCGGCCTCCGAGGGCGGCCCGGGCTAGGCTCCACCCGCCATCCCGCCGCGATGCGACGGGGTTGACGGGCCGAGCGCCCGCGACCTAGGATGCCCGGTAACCCCCTCGAAGGACCAACGAGCCCGGCGTGGAGGAGGCGTGCCGAGCATACTCGTCGTCGACGACGACCGGACGACCCTCCGGATGCTCCGGCTGCAGCTCGAGGCGGGCGGGTATGCCGTCGAGACCGCGCGCGACGGGGAGGCGGCGCTCTCCCGTCTGGGTCGCAAGCGCTTCGACCTCGTGCTGCTCGACGTTTGGATGCCCGGCCTCGACGGCCTCGCGGTCCTCTCGCGGCTGCGGCAGGCCCCGTCCCGGCCCCGGGTCGTCGTGATGACGGCCGACGACGCTCCCGAGACGCTGCTCCGCGCGGTCCGGGAGAACGCCTTCGGCTACGTGACGAAGCCCGTCGAGCCGGCGGACCTCCTGGCCGTCGTCGGGTCCGCGCTCTCGTCGAAGCCCGACCTGCGGCCCATCGAGGTGGTGTCGGCGAAGCCGGACTGGGTGGAGCTCCTCGTGCCCTGCGACCGGGAGGCGGCGACGCGGATCCAGGACTTCCTATCCCACCTCGACAGCGACCTGCCGGAGACGGTGCGGACCGACGTCGGGCACGCGTTCCGCGAGCTGCTGATGAACGCCATCGAGTGGGGCGGGCGGCTCGACCCGCGGCAGACCGTCCGCATCGCCTACCTCCGCGCGCGACGGATGCTCCTCTACAGGATCGCGGACCCGGGCCAGGGCTTCAGCTTCCGCGACCTCACCCACGCCGCCATCAACAACCCCCCGGACGACCCGATCGAGCACACCGCGGTGCGGGAGGAGAAGGGCCTGCGCCCCGGAGGGTTCGGCCTGCTCATGACGCGGCAGGCCGTGGACGAGCTCCTGTACAACGAGGCCCACAACGAGGTGGTGTTCGTCAAGTACCTGGACTGAAGGAGTGGGAGCGGGCGACCGGCCTCAGCGTCTGCGGGACGCTCGCTTGCCGCGGCTCGGGCCCGGGCCGGAAGCGTGCGGGGACCTCGTGCGCCGCGGCCGGGCCGGCTGAGCGAGGGCCGCGAGCACCGCCGCGACCTCGCGCTCGAGCCGGGCGAGCTCCGCTCCGGCCGCCTCGAGCTGCCGCGCCTCGCCCATCTTCTGAAGCCGGTCCGCCGTGCCGGTCGCGGCGGGAGCAGCGAAGTTGGCGACGGCTCCCTTGAGCGCGTGGGCGGCCGTGCGGAGGGCGGCCGCGTCGCCCTCCCGGCACGCCCTGCGGATCCGCTCGATCTGCTTCGCCGAGTCGTCCCGGAAGATCCGGACGAGCTCGGCGAGGGCCTTCCGGTCGCCGCCGACGCGCTCGAGCAGCCTCGAGAGATCGAGGACGCCCGCGTGCCGCCCGGAGCCCAAAGCGGAGCCGAGAACGCCCGCGATGGCGTCCGCGAGCGCGCGAGGCTGGAGGGGCTTCGCGAGATAGGCGTCCATCCCCGCCTCCCGGCACCGCTCGGCGTCTCCCCTCATGGCGTGGGCGGTCACGGCCACGATCGGGAGGTGCCCACCCGACCGGCGCTCCTTCTCGCGGATGGCGGCCGTCGTCTCGAGCCCGTCGAGCTCCGGCATCTGGACGTCCATCAGGACGAGGTCGAACCTCTCCCTCTCGAGGAGGGCGAGCACCTCGCGGCCGTTCGCCGCGATCTCCGCCCGGTGGCCGGCCCGCTCGAGGAGCCGCCGCGCCACCTCCTGGTTCACGGCGTTGTCCTCGGCGACGAGCACGCGGAGCGGCCGCCCGCCGCTCGGAGGGGGCGGGGGCGCGGCCTCGTGCCGTCGCTCCCGGCCTCGCCGGGGTCGCGGGACGAGCACGCCCGCGATCGTGTCCATGAGGTCGGACTGCTTGACGGGCTTCGTCAGGTACGCGGAGATCCCGAGCTCGAAGCAGCGGGCGCGGTCGCCCGGACGGGCGCCGGAGCTCAGCATCATGATCGCCGCCCCGGCCAGCCGGGGGCTCTGCTGGATCTTCGCGGCCAGCCCGAAGCCGTCCGTCAACGGCATGCTCGCGTCGAGGAGGACGAGGGGGTAGGGCCTCCCGGCCCGCTGCGCTGCCTCCATCGCCTCGAGGGCGGCGCCCGCGCTCGCGACCGCCGTCGGGCGCATCCGCCACTGGAGGAGCACCTCCTCGAGGATGCGCCGGTTGGTCGCGTTGTCGTCCACCACCAGCACCCGCAGGCCGCGGAGCGGGGCCGGGAGGCGGTCGGCGGCCCGGGGCCTCGCGTGGGCGGCGCCGAACCGGGCCGAGAAGCGGAACCGGGAGCCGCGCCCGGGCTCGCTCTCCACGGTGATGCGCCCGCCCATGAGGCCCACGAGCTGGGCGGAGATCGACAGGCCGAGCCCCGTTCCCCCGTACTCCCGCGTCGTCGAGCCGTCGGCCTGGGCGAAGGCCTCGAAGATGAGCTCCTGCTTGTCGGCGGGGATGCCAATGCCGGTGTCGGCGACCAGGAAGCCGACCACGACCCCCTCCGCGTCCTCTCTCTCCTTCTCGACGTGGACCACGACCTCGCCGCGCTCGGTGAACTTGATCGCGTTGCCGACCAGGTTGACGAGGACCTGGCGCAGCCGAGCCGCGTCGCCCACCAGGCGGGCGGGCACCTCGGGCGCGATCCGCCCCGCGAGCTCGAGGCCCTTCTGGTGCGCCCGCAGGCCCAGCGTGCGCAAGGTGTCCCCGAGGGTCTCCCGCAGGTCGAACTCGGCCGGGTGGAGGTCGAGCCGCCCCGCCTCGATCTTGGAGAAGTCGAGCACGTCGTTGATGAGCCCCAGCAGAGACTCGGCGGCGCTCTTCAGGGTGAGCAGGTACTCTTGCTGCTCGGGGCCGAGCGGGGTGTCGAGGAGGAGCTCCGCCATCCCGATGACGGCGTTCATCGGGGTCCGGATCTCGTGGCTCATGTTGGCGAGGAAGTCGCCCTTGGCCCGGCTCGCGGCGAGGGCGCTCTCCCGCGCCTCGCGCAGCTCCTCCGCGACCTCCTTCTGGTCGGTGACGTCGCGGGCCACGGCGTAGACGAGCCCCTCCTCCGGGAGCGGCGTCGACTTCCAGGAGAGCCAGCGGTAGGAGCCGTCCTTGCGGAGGTAGCGGTTCTCGAAGACGACCGAGCCCGCGCCGTCCGCGATCACCCGCGCCTCGGCCGACGTGGCGGCGCGGTCGTCGGGGTGGACGAACTCGACGTACGGCCGGGCGAGGAGCTCCGCGGTCGTGAAGCCGAGCGTCTTCTCCCACGCCGGGTTGAGGCGGCGGAAGTAGCCGTCGACGCCGGCGATGCACATCATGTCCGCCGACGTCTCGAAGAGCGTGGCGAGCTCGTGCTCCGCGCGCTTCCTCTCCGCGAACTGCCCGATCTGGCTCCCCACCGTGGCGAGCATCTCGAGGAGCTCGTCGTCCGGAAGGCCGATCTGCCGGCTGAAGAACTCGAGCACCCCGATCACCTCGTCGCCGAGGAGGACCGGGAAGCCGAGGGCGGCGTGGAGCCCCTCGCGGGCGCCGACCGACGCGCGGGGGAAGTTGTCGTCGTGGACCACGTCGGGCAGGAAGACGGGCTGCCGCGTGGCCCAGACCCGCCCCGGCAGGCCGACGCCCGGGGCGAAGGCCGACCGCCGGCTCAGCTCCTCGAACCCGGGGAACGCGACCCCCGGCGCCTGCCACGTCTCCACGCACTGCAGGACGCCCGCCGCGGCGTCCACGCGCCAAAGCGCCCCGTGCTCCCAGGCGAGCGTCTCGCAGATCGCCTGGAGGATCCGGGGCGCGGCCTCCCGGAGCGAGGAGGACTCGGCCAGGGCGCGCGCGATGTCGTACTGCGCGTGCAGCCGGCGCACCGCCTCGGGCCCGGGCAGGGGCTTCATGCGCGGTCGGCCATGGGGTCTCCCTGGACTCTACCTCGACTAGGCGAGCCGGTCAGCCCGTCGCGCCCTCGCGCCGTCGTCCCGCCCGGCCTGCCCTCCCGTGCTAGGCTCTCGCAGGGCCCTCCCTTGGAGAACACTGGATGACGACCTTCTTCTGGGTCACCGGCGTCGTCGCCTGGCTCGCGGCGGCCGCCGGGCTCGCCCTCGCCCTCGCCGCCTTCGTCCTGAGGCGACCCCGGGTGCGACGATGGTTCGAGCGGCCCGCCCGCTATCCCTACGCGTATGCGACCGGCTATCGCCTCTTCGGCCTCGAGCTCGCCGTCGCCCGCAAGCTCGGAATCAACCGGGTCGTTCCCGCGGAGGTCGACCACGCCTTTCGCTCGGTGAGGCTCCCCCACATGACGGCCCTGCGCGACGCGCTCCTCGAGGTCGACCGGCTGCCGATCGTGGCGAAGGGCAAGGCCGCGCTCGGCCTGCCCTCGGTCTTCGAGATCCCGACCCGCGGCGTCCCCCGCATTCCATCTCCTTACACCCACCCCCTGCAGTACCCGCCGTACTACGTGCCGGGCGTGCCGGCCCGCATGTTCTACGACCCGTCCGAGTTCGAGTGGGTGAAGCCGCTCGAAGAGGCGTTCCCGGCCATTCGAGAGGAGCTGCTGAACGTCCTGCGCGAGGACGGCACCGGGTTCCAGGCGTACATGAGCGAGGGCAACGTCCGCCTCGCCGGCTGGAACACGTTCAACTTCTTCTTCTACGGCAAGAAGTTCGAGGAGAACTGCGCCCGCTGCCCGCAGACGACCCGCGTCCTCGAGTCGCTCCCGCGCTTCGAGCGGGACCACGTGATGTTCTCCGCCCTCAACCCCCGCTCCCACATCCCGCCCCACACCGGGCCCATGAACGGGATCATCCGGGGCCACCTCGCCCTCGTGGCCCGCCCGGGCAGCTACATCCGCGTGGGCAGCGAGCAGCGCACCTGGGAGGAGGGCAAGGTCCTCGTGTTCGACGACTCGTTCGAGCACGAGGTCTGGAACCACAGCGACCACGTGCGGATCGTCCTCTTCATGAACTTCTGGCACCCGTGCTTCTCACCCGGGGAGATCGCGGCGCTCGAACGGCTGCGCACCGCCTACGAGATGAGCCCCCTCTCGCGCGTCCACGCCGAGAACCAGGGGCAGCGGCGGGGTCACGACCTGGCCATGCCGGGGTAGGCCGCGGCGGCTCTGCTAGACTCCGCGGATGGAAGCGAGCCACGTGAGCGGGACGTCGGGGGCCTCGAAGCGGATGGCCTTCCTGGCCGCCCTTCTCCTCGCCGGAGCGTCGGCGGGGGCCGGCGACGTCTGGCTGGGGGCGGGCGTCGGGCAGGTGAAGCCGGAAGGAGTGAACGCCACCCTCTCCGTGAGCGGCGAGCTGCGCTTGGGTCTCGGCCGACACTTCGCCATCCAGCCCGACATCGGCTACTGGAAGCGCACCGAGACCGTCGCCGGCGTCTCGGTGTCGGCTTCGGACCTCTCCTTCGGGGCGAGCGCCCTCGCGATCTTCCCCGTGCACCCGGTCGTCTTCTTCGTCGGCGGCGGCCCTTCCATCCACCACCTCGGCGGCGACGTCGGGTACTACGGCTTCTCGGTCGCGTCGAGCTCCCTCACCCGGTTCGGGTTCGCGACCCTCGGCGGCCTGGACATCCGGATCTCCCGCTCGTTCGCGTTCTTCCTGGGCGCCCGCTACGACTGGGTCGGCCTCGAGACCACCAACCCCGACAGCATCAACCAGAGCCGGCTCTACGGAGGCTTCCGGCTGCGGCTCTAGGTCCGCGGAGCCCCGGGAACCGACCTCGCTCGAGTCGCCCGACCGGTCAGCGGCCCAGGAGCCGCGCGAACGCCTCGGCCAGCCGCGGTGCGGTCGAGGGACCGCAGGAGTTGACCTCGCCGTACTGGGCCTCGGAGCGGCCGTAGGCGAAGGGCCTCTTCGCGTCCCACTGCGAGCGCGGGATGACGTAGCCGATCTCGTCGTCGGCCAGTCCGATCACGAGGCGGTGCTCGGAGGAGAGGAGCGAGAAGAGCGGCCGCTCGCGCGGCGCGCCCGGGAAGTCGGCGCCGGGATCCTGCGGGTCCTGGATCCCGCCCAGCACGAGCTCGGGGTAGACCTCGGCCGGGACGAGGAGCGCCTCCGCGTCGCCGATGCGCAGGTAGCCCACCTCGGTCCGGAGGTCGTCGCCGAAGAGGGACGTGGCGGGACGGCCGGCCGAGAAGACGCCGCGGTCGAGGACGCCCAGGAAGAGAGCGAGCCGGAAGAGACGGTTCTCGAGCGGGACGAAGACGACCGCGGTCTTCCGCTCGAGGGCGGTCGAGAGAGACGGCGTCCCGGCTCGCAGCGCTTCGAGCGCGGCGTCCGCCGCGCGCTCCCCCACTTCCCGGGCGAGGGCGAAGCTGTCGGCGGGGACCGGCGCACCGTCGGGGCCCGTCAGCTTCAGGCCGAGCGGCGTCATGAGGCCGCCGATCGAGCCGACGAGGAACACGCACGTGCCGCCGAGCCGCGCCTCCACGCGCGCCCTCAGGAAGTGCGGATAGTCGGAGGTGACGAGGGTGTTCGCGCCCCCCAGGGCCTCGGGGTGGCTGCTCCAGTCGACCACCGTGCCGAGCGTCTTCCCGTCCTCGCCGATGGCCTGGATCGCGACGATCGTGTCGTCGATCACCCTCGGCAGCCGTCCGTCCTCGATGAGGCCCGGCGTGCGCGCGTGCCCGAGGACGAGGCGCGCCGGCTTCATGGCGCCGAGGGCCTCGGCCGCCGTCTCCGCGACCTCCCGCCGGACGCGGTCGAGGTGGCGCCGATCGACGCCCGAGGAGAAGTGGCTTCTCCCCCACAGGCCCATCGTGTCCGGGCCCTCGTGGTCGTGCGTGCTCGCCACGACGAGGAAGGCTCCCGGCACCTTCCGCTCGAGGATCTCCCTCGCCTTCAGGACGTCTTCGTGGAAGAGGCCGATGAGGTCCACCGCCACGATCGCGATCGTCTGTCGTCCATCGCTCAGGGCCACCGCGCGGGCCCAGAGGTCGTCGTGGACGCCGGTCGCCCGCCGGTCGTTGCCGAAGCCGGCCAGGTACACGGGCCCTGCTCCGAGCGCAGGCGTGATCGTCCGCTTCGCGAAGCCACAGACGAGAGGCGGGGGAGCGGCGTCCCCGGCCTGAGCGAGGGCGAGCAGGAGAAGAAGGGGTGTCACGGCGCGGAATAGTATAGACAGGCCGGCCGGTCTCGGCGCGACGGGCGGCCACGCCTGATCGGCCGCTCGCTGGCCCCGATTGCCGCGCGGAGCCGGAAGCTCGCTACAGTGGAGACGTGGCCACCGCCCTCCGGCTGCTCGTCGTCGGCGAGGACGCGCTCGCCCGAGCCGGCCTCCGGGCCCTCGTCGAGGCGGCGGGCAACGTGGTGGCGGCCGAGGCCGAGCCGGCCAGCCAGGACGCCGACCCGGCTTCCGCGGACGCAGCCGTGCTCGACGCCGGCCCGTCCGCCGCGGGGCTCGAGGCGCTGCCCCGCCTCGTCCCCCACCTGCCCGTCCTCGTCGTCCTGTGGAGCGAGGAGCACGCCCGCGAGGCGCTTGGCGCGGGAGCGCGCGGCATCCTCCGGCGCGAGGGCCTGCCGGCGCGACTCGCGGCCGGCCTCCGCGCCGTGGCCCAGGGACTGCTGGTCGTCGATCCCTCCCTGGCCGAGGCGGTGCTCCGGCCCGGGCCGCCGCCCCTCTCCCCGCTCGCCGAGCCCCTGACGCCGCGCGAGACGGAGGTCCTGTCCCTCCTCGTCGAGGGCCTCAGCAACCGCGCGATCGCCACCCGCCTGGGGATCAGCGAGCACACGGCGAAGTTCCACGTCGGCGCCGTCCTCGGCAAGCTGGGGGCGCAGAGCCGGAGCGAGGCCGTGTCCCTCGCGGCACGGCTCGGCCTCGTCGTGCTCTGACCGTCCGGGCGGTCCCGCCCTGCCCGAACGGCCAGGTGGACGCTGCCGCTTCGGGCGATGTGCCCCGCGCCCCACGCCTGTAGCCTGGAATGGAACGTGCCCGGGAGCCGGGCGCGGCGGGTGTCACGGCCCGGCGTTCCGCGGGCCGTGACCGGGAGGAGCGAAGGTGACGATCGAGACGCTGTCGGGCGAGCTGGCGGCCGTCGTCGAGGCCAACGGGGCGAGCGTCGTGCGTGTCGAGGGCCGGCCGCGAGGCGCGTCGAGCGGCGTCGTGTGGTCGGCGGAGGGCGTGATCGTGGCGAGCCACCACGCGGTGGACGTGGAGGAGGAGGTCCCGATCGGCCTCGCCGACGGGCGCACCGTCCAGGCGAAGGTGGTCGGGCGCGATCCGGGTCGCGACCTCGTGGTGCTCCGGGCCGAGGCGCAGGGACTCGTGCCCGCCCGGTGGGCATCGAGCGAGGCCCGGGTCGGTCGGCTGGTCCTGGGCCTGAGCCGCCCCGGTCGGGCCATCCGGGCGCAGCTCGGGATCGTGAGCGCCTCGGCCGGGCCCTGGCGCGCTCCCTCCGGCGGTCGCCTCGAGCGCTACCTGGAGAGCGACCTCCGCCTGCACCCCGGCTTCTCCGGGGGCCTGCTGGTCGGGGCCGACGGGGCGGCGCTCGGCGCGAACACGGCCGGTCTCCTGCGTGGGACGAGCCTCGCCGTGCCCGCGGAGACGGTCCGGCGAGTGGTGGAGGCGGTACTCGCCCGCGGGCGCGTCCGCCGCGGCTACCTCGGCATCGGCACCCAGCCGGTCGCACTGACGCCCGATCTGCGCGGGCGGCTCGGCCAGCCGTCCGCCCTGATCGTGCTCTCGGTCCAGCCGGAGAGCCCGGCCGCGAGGGCGGGCCTGCTCCTCGGCGACGTCCTCCTCAAGGCCGGCGGCGATCCTCTCACGCATCCGAGCGCCCTCCTTCCCTCCCTCGACGAGGAGCGCGTCGGGCAGGAGGTCTCGCTCGAGGTGCTGCGGGCGGGCCAGGGCCTGTCCCTGCCGGTCGTGGTGGGAGAGAGGACGTCGGGGTGAGCGCCGCGACCGCCGCGGCCGCGGAGCCAGACCTCCTCGACGCCTACTCCCGCGCGGTGGTGGGGGCCGCGGAGATCGCGGGGCCGAGCGTCGTGCACGTGGGCGCGCGGCTCGGCGGACGCGGCCGGCCGCGCGAGGGCGGAGGCTCGGGCTTCGTCCTCACGCCCGACGGCTTCGTCCTCACGAACCAGCACGTGGTGGGCGGAGCGAGGGAGATCCAGGTCACCCTCGCCGACGGGAGCGTCTGGCCGGCCCGGATCGCGGGCGAGGATCCGGGGTCCGATGTCGCCGTCCTCCGCATCGAGACCCCCGGCCTGCGGCCCATCGCCCGCGGCGACTCCCGCGCGCTGCGGGTGGGCCAGCTCGTCGTCGCCCTCGGCAGCCCCTACGGATTCCACGCCACGGTCACCACGGGCGTCGTGAGCGCTCTCGGGCGCTCGCTTCGGGCCCGGGGCGGCCGGCTCATCGACAACGTCATCCAGACCGACGCCGCCCTCAACCCCGGCAACTCCGGCGGTCCCCTCGTCGACCATCGCGGCGCCGCGGTCGGCATCAACACCGCGGCGATCCTGCCCGGCCAGGGGATCTGCTTCGCGATCCCGCTCCACGCCGCAGAGCGCGTGGCGGCGCAGCTCATCCGCGACGGACGGGTGCGTCGGGCGGTGATCGGGATCGGAGGCCAGGCCGTCGCGGTGCCCCGGGCCCTCGCCCGCCACCACCACCTGGCCGCCGAAGGCGGGGTGAAGGTCCTCTCGGTCGAGCGCGACGGGCCGGCGGCGCTCGCAGGCGTACTCGCGGGCGACGTGATCGTGGGCCTCGGAGGCCAGCCGGTGGCCGACGTGGACGACCTGCAGCGGCTCCTCGGCGAGGCGGCCGTCGGCCGGGCGGTCCCCCTCGTCGTCCTCCGTCTCACCGAGAGGCGGGAGCTGACCGTCGTCCCCCGCGAGGCTTGAGAGCCCCGGCCGGTGCGCCGGGTCGCCTACCGGCTGATCAGGGCCTCGAAGGCTTCCTCGATCTCCGCCTGGCCGGGCCGCGCGAGCTGTCGCATGACCTGGCCGTCGTGCAGGAAGACGAGGTTCGGCCAGAGGCGCACGTGGAAGGAGCGACCCAGGGGCCGCCCCGGCCCGTCCTCGACCTTCACGTGCCGGACCTCGGGGTGCTTCTCGAGGAGGGAAGCCAGCCGCGGCGACAGGGCTCGACAGTAGCCGCACCAGGCCGTCCCGAACTCGAGGAGCAACGGGCCGGTCGTCCGGTCGATCTCCTCGCGGCTCGGAGCGCGCGTCTCGTCGCGGTACTCGGTCTCGGCGGCCAGGCCGGCCTCACTCCGGCAGGAGCGCGGCCGACTCGGGTCGCAGGACCACGAGGGCCATGCGGCCGTCGGTCTCGATCGGCTCGCCGGTGGCGTTCGGTCCGGCCTCCGGGGGATGGGGCCGGTCGAGGAGCGCGGTGGCCTCCACCGAGCCCGTGAGCCGCAGGTCGTTCACGATCTTGCCCCGCTCCTCGTCGATCCGCGGGTCGATGCGGTGGGTGAAGGTGTGCAGGCTGCGCGCGAACACGATGCCGACGTCGTGGGTCGCCGCCCCCACCCACACCGTGCGGCCGGCCGGGTCCGCCTCGCGCCACAGCCGCACGTGGTGGCGCTTGGCGAGGGTGTTGTTCTGCTTCTCGAAGACGAGGTCGGGCGGCCGGCCCTCGAGGTCGAGCCGGGAGACGGGCGCGGCCGCGTAGCTGCTGTTCAGGACGAGGGCCTCCAGGCCGCGCAGTCGGGCCCGGAGGCACATGGGCCGCGCTCGCGTCCAGCCCGCCGCGCGGAAGGCGCTCACGACCTGCGCCTCGGACCCCACGAGGAGGAGGTTCGTCACGTCGGCCGGGCGATGGCGGCGGGCCTGGGTCCGGTAGGGAACCGCGCCGGCAAGGTCGCTGAGCGCGGGGTCCGCAGCCGCCGCCGGGCCCGGCTCCGGCGACGGGTCGCCGCCGACGGCGAGTGGAGCGGCGAGAGCGAGGCTCAGCTCGACGCCGGGCGGGTAGTCGATCGCGGCGTGCTGGGCCGCGCGCAGCACCAGCCGCCCGGCCGCGAACGCGGCCAGGGTGATCGGATGGTCGTGCGCAAGCACCATCAGGACCGAGGCCAGGGGCGAGGGCAGGCGGCGCTTCGGCCGAAGGCCCACGATGCGTCCGTCCTCCGCCACCGACTCCCGCGAGTTGTCGACGGCGACGATGCGGGTGGCGATGGGGGACGTCCCATCGTCCTCGTCCACGAGCTCCGAGAACTCGAGCCGAAGGCTCGCCCGGCCGCCGAGGCGTCCCGCCTCCCGCACCGTTCCCCGCAGGATCCACCCCGCCGGGAGGACGGTCTGGCCGTCGACCTCGACCGGCGCGATGAGGGCCGCGCCCACCGCGTCGCCCGGGTGCGACGCCCGGCTGGACACGCGCGTGGTGAGGCGAACCGAGAGCGGGGTGCCGGGGGGCAGATCCACGGCTCGGGCGGACGCGGCGCCGGCGAGACCCAGCGCCAGCCCGGCGATCGCGCGGCTCACCTTCGTCATGGCCACGAAGCGTACGCCCAGTATAGCCGCCGTCGCTCGGGAGGGATAGCGGCGGGGAGGACTCTGTGAGGAGGTCCGGGCGCGGGCGGTTCCGCCTTGGGTGGCGCCCGCCGCCGATGTAGAGTCGGGTAACCGGAGCGGGGCCATTGTTCGACCGTCTCTTCGATCGCTTGACGAACCGCGTGTGGGGCCAGGCCAACGCGATCATCCGCCCCTTCAAGCGCCGCTGGTGGATCGACGGGCTGGTCGTCCTCGGCCTGTGCACGGCGATCTTCGGGCTCGTGGAGATGGCCCGCGAGTGGACGGGCGAGCTCCGCCCGAGCGTGGTCATCGACCTCTCCCCGCTCGCTCTGCCCGTCTACACGTTCTACTCCATGGTCCGGGGCCTCGCCGCCTACGCGATCTCGCTCGTCTTCACGCTCGTCTACGCCTACTGGGCGGCGAAGGACTCCCACGCGGAGAGGCTGCTCGTCCCGCTGCTCGACATCCTCCAGTCGATTCCCGTGCTGGGCTTCATGCCCGGCCTCGTCCTCGCCCTCGTCGCTCTCTTCCCGAGCAGCAACGTGGGCCTGGAGCTGGCCGCGGTCATCATGATCTTCACCGGGCAGGCCTGGAACATGACCTTCAGCCTCTACCACTCCCTCAAGTCCGTGCCCCAGGACGTCGTCGAGGCCTCGAGGGTCTATCGCTTCGGCTGGTGGTCGCGCTTCAAGTGGGTCGAGCTCCCCTTCGGGGCGACCGGGCTCGTGTGGAACAGCATGATGAGCATGGCGGGCGGCTGGTTCTTCCTGATGATCAACGAGGCCTTCCGGCTGGGCCAGCACGACTTCCGCCTGCCTGGCCTGGGCTCGTACATGAGCGTGGCCGTCTCCGCCGGGCGGCCGGAGGCCATGGCCCTGGCGGTCGCGGCGATGGTGCTCATGATCGTCGGCCTCGACCAGTTGCTCTGGCGCCCGGTCGTCGTGTGGGCCCAGCGATTCCGCGTGGAGGAGACGGCGGGCGCCGAGGTGTCGGAGAGCTGGTTCCTCACCCTGCTGCGGCGGTCGACCCTCGTCGCCTGGCTCCGGCGGAAGAGAAGCCGGCGGAGACACGTCCCATCCCCGGCTCCGAGCGCGGCGCCCGCGCCCGCCCCTGCGCCGCGGGCGTTCAACGTCCCGACGGCCCTCCCGCACGCGGCGCTCGCCGCCCTCGTGCTGCTGCTCGTCTACGGTGGGGCCCGCCTCGCCCATCTCCTCTCGACCCTCCCCGCCGGCCGCTGGGCCGTGCTGGGGCTCGCGGCCGCGGCCACCCTGTCGCGGGTCCTGCTGTCGACCCTCATCGGCACCGCCTGGGCCGTGCCGGTCGGCCTCGGCATCGGACTCTCCGCCCGGTGGTCGAGGCTTCTCCAGCCGGTGGTCCAGGTGATGGCATCGTTCCCGGCCCCGATGCTCTTCCCGGTGGTGATCGCCCTCCTCCACTTCGCGGGCGTGGGGCTCGGGACGGGGAGCATCGTCCTCATGCTCCTCGGGACCCAGTGGTACATCCTGTTCAACGTCATCGCGGGGGCGAGCTCGATGCCTTCGGACCTGCGGGAGGCGGCGGTCGCCTTCGGGATGAGGCGACGCGAGCGCTGGTGGTCGCTGTACCTGCCCGCGGTCTTCCCGTTCCTGGTGACGGGCTGGGTCACGGCGGCGGGCGGGGCCTGGAACGCGAGCATCGTGGCGGAGTACGTGACCTACAAGGGAGCGAGCCAGTCGACCTTCGGCCTCGGGGCGGCGGTCAGCGAGGCCGCCGAGCACGCGCAGTTCGCCGAGCTGGCCGCCGCGGTGCTCGTGATGTCCCTGGTCGTCGTCTCCTTCAACCGCCTGGTGTGGCGGCGCTGCTACCACCTGGCGTCGACCCGTTTCTCCTTGACGAGGTGAGGGCACCCGAGATGGCCGAGGCACCGATCTGCGAGCTGAAGGGGGTGCAGAAGTCGTTCGACCGCGGCGACGGCCGGGCGCTGCGGGTGCTGGAGGACATCACGCTCGAGGTCCGCCCGAACGAGGTCCTGTGCCTCCTCGGCCCCTCCGGCTGCGGCAAGTCGACCATCCTCCGCATCGTGGCCGGGCTCATCGAGCCCACGGCCGGCGAGGTGCGATACCACGGCGAGCCCCTCGAGGGGCTCAACCCGGGGATGGCGATGGTCTTCCAGAGCTTCGCCCTCCTGCCGTGGATGACGGTCGAGCAGAACGTGGCGGTGGTGCTGCGCTCGCTCGAGCTGGACGAGGCGGCGGCGCGGGAGCAGGCGCGGCGGGCGATCCGCATGGTCGGCCTGGACGGCTTCCGCGGGGCCTACCCGCGCGAGCTGTCGGGCGGGATGAAGCAGCGGGCGGGCATGGCGAGGGCGCTGTCGGTCGACCCCGAGATCCTCCTCATGGACGAGCCGTTCAGCCAGGTCGACGCCCTGACCGCGGAGGCCCTCCGGGCCGAGGTGCTCGACCTCTGGGACGACCGGGAGCGCCGGCTGAGCTCGATCCTCATGGTCAGCCACGACATCGCGGAGGTCGCCTACATGGCGGATCGGATCGCCATCCTCTCCGCGAACCCGGGCCGCATCCGCACCGTGATCGAGAACACCCTCGCCCGGCCGCGGAACACGCGCTCCCCCGACTTCCTCTGGCTCCTCGACCACCTGCACGACATCGTCACGAGCGCGGAGCTGCCCGACGTCGCGGTCACCACCGCGGCCCCCTCCCTGGCGAGCCCCGACCTGGTGGAGCCGATCCCCTCCGCGCAGACGGCCGAGATCCTGGGCCTCCTCGAGTACCTCGCCGCGCAGGGCGGCCCGTGCGACCTCTTCCAGATGGCCCACGAGACGCACGGGACGTTCGTGGAGGTCCTCGCCACGGTGAAGGGGGCGGAGATGCTCGGGATGATCGACACGCCCCAGAGGCTGGTGATCCTGACCCCGCTCGGACGGCGCTTCGTGGGCGCGGGCATGGAGGAGCGCAAGCAGATCTGGCGGACGCAGCTCCTGCGGCTGGCGCTCTTCCGGGCCGTGCGCGAGCAGCTCGAGCTCGCCGGCGGCGAGCTCGGCCGGGAGGAGGTGACCGCCGAGATCCACCAGCGCCTGCCGCGCGAGGACGCGGAGAGGATCTTCGAGACGGTGGTCGTCTGGGGCCGCTTCGGCGAGCTCTTCAACTACCTCGAGGACGGCAGGCTCCTGAAGGTGGCCTGAGAGACCGGTGGCGGGTCTCGATCGAAGGCCTTCGCGAAGACCGCCCCGGTCGGGGACGCCCTGTCATGCCGGTGCTAGAGTGAGTGGGCGGAGGCTGCGGGTGAAGTACGTGCCCGGATCGTTCGCCGCGCTCGTGCTGATCGCGGTCGCGAGCTTCGCCGGCGAGCCTCCTCCGGGGCCGGCTGAGGGGCCGGTGCCGGTCTTCCCCTCCGCGGCGGAGCTCGTCCAGATCGACGTGGTGGTGGCCGGCGCGGACGGCGCGCCCGTCCGCGACCTGCGCCGGGAGGACTTCGAGGTCCTCGAGGACGGACGGCCGCAGCGGATCTCGCACTTCGCGGTGGGCACGGCCTCGCGGCCGGCGACCCTTCCTGCGGCTGGACCGGCCGGAACCCCGAGCCCGCCCGGCGTCCCGACCTCGACGCGCGCGCCCGGCCGCACGATCGTCCTGGTTTTCGACGACCTGCACCTCGGGGCGAGCCGGCTCTCCGCCGCGAAGGTCGAGGCAAAGCGGTTCCTGCGCGAGGACGTGGGGCCACGCGACCAGGTGGCCCTGCTGACGACCAGCGGCATCCGCGGCGTCTTCCAGCCGTTGACCCGCGACCGGGAAGCGGTCGTCCGCGCGATCGACCGGGTCACTCTCCAGGACCGCAGCGCCCGCAGCCACTTCGCAGGGCCCTACATCAGCGAGGACCAGGCGGAGCAGATCGACCGCTTCGGCGAGCTCGCCTCACCGGAAGGCAACGAGGCCTACGATCTCGCGGTGGCCCAGTTCATGGCCGAGTACATCATTCCCCGCGGTGTCGCGGAGGAGATGGCCCGGGAGAGGACGAGGAGCATCCTCGAGGAAGGCGCGCGGTACACCCGGGCTTCCTTGTCGACGCTCGAGACGACGGTCCGCAGCCTGGCCCCGGTCCCCGGCCGGAAGATCGTGCTCCTCGTCTCGGAGGGGTTCTTCCTCGGGCGGGGCACCACGCACGAGAGCGGGTACGACCTGCGCCGCATCACCGACGCGGCCACCCGGTCCGGCGTGGTGATCTACTCGCTCGACGCCCTCGGCCTCCCGTTGCTCACGCCGGGGGGCGACATCTCCGAGAAGTTCGTGAACGCACGGATGAGCGTCGTGGTGCGCGGGCGCGTCGACCGCGGCCAGCACGAGGCGCGACGCGAGGGGCTCCGTGCGGTGGCCGAGGAGTCGGGCGGGTTCGCCGTCCTCGGCGGGAGCATCGGGTCCGGGCTGAGGCGCATCCTGGACGACAACGAGGCCTACTACCTCCTGGCCTACGAGCCGGTTTCGTCGCGGCGCGCGGGTCGTTTCCGCGGCATCAAGGTGCGCCTGCCCCGCCATCCCGGCCTCGTCGCCCGCACACGCCGGGGCTACTTCGAGCCGAAGGGAGGAGCCGGATCAGGGACGTCGAGACCCTCGGCCAGGGACACCGTCGCGGAAGCCCAGGAGCGCGTCCATCACGCCTTCACCTCGATCGTCCCTCTCCGGGGCCTTCCCGTCTCTCTCGCCGCCGACTTCCTCGACCTCCCCGACTCGGGCCCGACCGTCGTCGTCAACGTCGCGGTCGAGGTGGCGTCCCTGCGCCTGAGCGAGGTCGGCTCCCGCCACCGGGGCGCCGTCGAGATCGTGGGGCTCGTCACCGACCGCGAGGGCTCCGAGGCGGAGCGGTTCGCGGAGCGCCTCCAGCTCGACCTGCGGCCGGAGACCCGCGACGCGGTGCGGCGCGACGGGATCGGCTTCAGCCGGCGGATCGCCCTGAAGCCCGGCCTCTACCAGGTACGGGTGGCGGCCCTCGGGGACGGCCCGGACGAGATC
Organism: Vicinamibacteria bacterium; assembly: GCA_035577965.1. Lineage (GTDB taxonomy): Bacteria > Acidobacteriota > Vicinamibacteria > Fen-336 > Fen-336 > DATBSL01. The sequence continues at coordinate 107,238 of DATJYX010000089.1, forward strand.
GGGAGCGCCTCGCGGTGGGTCGAGGTGCCGGACCTCGCCGGCGGACGGCTCACCTTGAGCAGCGTCTTCCTCGACCGGACGCGTGGCGACGGCGGAGAGGCGACCCCGCCGCCTCGGGGCGGGCCGGGCGCGGCCCGGCGCACCTTCCCCGCCGGGAGCGAGGTCGACATCGTCCTGTTCGCCTACAACGCCCGGCCGGACGACGCGGGCGTCGCCGATCTCGCCGCACGCTTCCAGATCTGGTCGGAGGGCCGCCTCGTCCACGAGTTCCAGCCCCGGCCGATGAGGTTCGACGCGCCCGGAGCGCCGCAACGAGTCCCCGGCGGGGGGCGGCTCTCCCTCGCCGGTCTCCCTCCCGGGGACTACGAGCTGCACGCCGTCGTCGAGGACCGGCGCGAAGGCACGATCGCCGAGAGGGGCGTCGACTTCGTCGTGGAGTGAGCCGCTCCTCTGTCGGCCTCGCCATGGAGGATGCAGCCGGACGCGGATGTCGAACCGGGGGCCGGTTACGCCTTCCAGCACACCGATTTACAGCTGTTACGCCACCCGTGTAGCCGTGGCCCCGCAGTTGCGCTACCTTAAGGGATTATCTGGGTGGCCGAGGGGTGACCCTACGGCGAGAGCCGGCTGCCTACGGCGGCCGGGAGGGAGGACGAGGAGTGGCCAGGCGGCGGTGGATCGGCATCCGGTGGGCGTGCTCTCTCGCGCTCCTCCTGCCGCCGGCTCTCGCGGCCCAGGAACCGGAGGCGGAGAAGCCCCGGGTGGAGCGCGTCGAGGTCGTGAACCAGCAGTACCTCCAGAAGGAGACCATCCTCTACTACATCTCCACGAAGGCGGGGGACGTCTACGACGAGCGCAAGCTGCGCGAGGACTTCCACCGGCTGTGGGACACCGGCTTCCTCGACGACCTCGTGGTGGAGGCGGTGGACGGCCAGCACGGCAAGGTGGTGCGCTTCAAGGTCACGGAGAGGAAGCGCATCCAGATCGTGGACTACCGGGGCAGCAAGGAGCTGAGCACGACCACGATCGAAGACGAGCTCAAGAAGAAGGACGCCCAGATCAAGATCGACACCTTCTACGACCCGGCCAAGGCTCGAAAGGTCGAGAACATCATCAAGGAGATGCTGGGCCAGAAGGGCCGGCCCTTCGCCACCGTCAAGCACGAGGCCAAGAACATCGGCTCCTCGGGCCAGCAGCTCTCCTTCATCGTGGACGACGGGCCCAAGGCCAAGATCGACAAGATCACCTTCGACGGCAACCACGTCTTCCCGGAGAGCAAGCTCCGAGGGCAGATGAAGAAGCTCAAGGAGCCCGGCTTCTTCAACCTGTCCTGGCTCGGCGGCAAGACCACGTATACCGAGACGAAGTGGGTGGGGGGCGAGGACGACCCGCGGGGCGACCGCGGGCGGCTCGAGGACTTCTACCTCAACCACGGGTACGTCACGGCCCGGATCGGGCAGCCCAAGATCACCTACGCCGACAAGCCCGGCTCTTCCAAGAAGCCGGTCAAGCTGATGACCCTCGACATCCCGGTCACCGAGGGCGACCAGTACAAGATGGGGGAGCTGAAGTTCGAGGGCCTCACCGTCCTCAAGGAACCGTTCGTCCGCAGCTTCTTCAAGATGACGCCGGGCGACGTGTACGACGACTCGAAGTTCAAGAAGGCCTACGAGAAGCTGCGAGACGTCTACGGCAGCCTCGGCTACTTCCAATGGACGGGCGGCACCCAGCGGACGCCCGACCCCGACCGCAAGGTCGTCGACATCACGGTGAAGATGGAGGAGGACAAGCAGTACTTCGTCGGCCTCATCAAGTTCACCGGGAACGACTCGACGCGGGACAAGGTGATCCGGCGCGAAATCTACATGAACGAGGGGGAGGTGTTCAACACCGAGGCCCTCAAGGCGTCGATCAAGCGGATCAACCAGCTCGGCTACTTCAAGCAGATGGAGGGCGCCCCGGACATCCGGCCGAGCGAGAAGGCGGACAACAAGGTCGACGTCACGTTCAAGGTCCAGGAGCAGAACCGCAACCAGTTCACGTTCGGGGGCGGCTTCTCGGGCTACGAGGGCGCCTTCCTGAACGCCAGCTTCTCGACCGCGAACTTCCTGGGCGGAGGCGAGACGGTGACGCTCGCCGCCCAGACCGGCCAGCGCACGAAGAACTACTCCCTCTCGGTCAGCGAGCCCTACTTCCTCGACCACCCGATCACCGCCGGGTTCAACGTGTTCTTCAACCGCCTGACCTACCTGTCCTACGGGACGCAGGTGGTGGGGTACGGGCAGCAGACCCAGGGCATCGGCGTCACCTCCGGGATCCCGATCGGCCGCAACACGCACCTCTTCGCGAGCTACTCGTACCAGATCATCGACATCTACAACGTGGACCTCCGGACGATCCAGCAGCAGGCCACCACGGCCGCCCTGAGCGGGACGACGCTGCCCGTGATCGACCCGTCGTTCTTCGGCGGGACCGGCCGTCGCCGCGAGAGCGGCGTCACCCCCTCGGTCGTGAGGAACACCGTCGACAACCCGTTCCAGCCCCGCTCCGGCTCGCGCTACACGGCCACCTTCCAGTTCGTCGGCGGCCCCCTGCAGGGCACGGTGGACTACATCCGGCCCAGCTTCGAGGCCGTGCAGTACCTGCCCGTCGGCCGCAAGATGGCACTCGGCGTGCGGGGTGAGGTCGCCTACATCATGCCCTACGGGGACACGCTCACGATCCCCTACTACCAGCGCTACTTCCTGGGCGGCGAGACGCAGATCCGGGGATACAACGTGCGCACCGTCGCGCCCTACGACCCGGTCAAGAAGGTGCTGATCGGTGGCAACAAGTTCCTGCTCTTCAACGCCGAGTACTACTTCGACGTGTTCGGGCCGCTGCGCATGCTGCTGTTCTTCGACGCCGGACAGGCCTATGCCCAGGGCGAGGGCATGTACTGGAGGACGATGAGCACCTCCACCGGTGTCGAGGCGCGCTTCACGATGCCCGTCCTGAACGTGCCGTTCCGACTCATCTACGCCTGGAACCCCAACCGAGACTTCTACCAGCCGGCAACGGCATTCAAGTTCGCGGTGGGAACCACCTTCTGAAGTCCAAGGAGAAGACCGTCATGAGAAGAGCCGTGAGGAGCTTCCTGCCGCTGCTGGTCGTGGCCGGGCTGGGCGCGTGCAGCTCGCCGACCTCGTCCACCCCGACCCTCAGCGTCACGCTGACCCAGAGCCCGAACCCGGCCACCGCGAGCGGCCCCACCGGGGTCTACTACACCGTGACGAACCCCGACAACACCGTCTCGCAGTTCGAGTACCAGTTCCGGACGAACTTCACCGTCACGATCCAGGAGACGGGC
>DATJYX010000090.1:0-11241 GCA_035577965.1 Vicinamibacteria bacterium
TGCCGGCCAGGCCCACGAACGCCGCGCACAGGTCCACGTCGACCCGGATCGGCTTGCCTTCCACCGCGATCAGGTAGTCGCCCTCGCTCACCTTGAGGCCAGGTGCGGCCAGCGGCCAGCGCTTCTTCTCGTCGGCGCCCTCGCCCCGGCAGATCCTCTTGATCCGGTAGTACCCGCCCTCCACCCGGAAGTCGGCCCCGAGCAGGCCCGGCCGGGCCCCGCGCTCCTCTCCGTCTCTCTCCAGCATGACGTGGGACTGGCCCGCCTCCGCCAGGTACTCCCGGAGAACGTACTCGGCGTCGCTCGCGTCCGCGGCGCTCGCGATCAGCTCCTCGTAGCGCTCCCTCGCCTCGTCCCAGCCGCGGGCCGGGCTGAAGGCGTGGTCGCGATAGGCTCGCCAGACGTCGTCCAGGGCCTGCCTCCACTTCGCGCTCTCCTCGGCGCCCGGCCGCGCCTCCTTGGGCAGCGAGACAGGGACCTTGCGGATGGAGTGGTTCGACAGGTCGAGGGAGTAGAGCCAGCCCCCGTTCTCGTAGACGATCGCGTCCGGACCGAGGCTCGGGTTCTTGACGTCCCACTCCGTGTACCGAGTCAGCCGTTCGGTGGCCTTCGACGCGAGGTCGTACCGGTACAGGTTCATCGTTCGGTCCCGGTCCGACGCGAAGTAGACCGAGCCGCCGTGCCACATCGGGCAGACGTCGTTCGCCGCGACGCGCGGCAGCTCCTCGTACCGGTTCCGGACCAGGTCGTAGAGAGCGATGTAGCCCAGCGAGCCGCCTCGATAGCGCTTCCACGGCATCCAGAGCGCGACTTCCGGATGGGGGCCGTAGGCGATCCTCTCGCCGTCCGGCGAGAAGCTGCCGTGGGTCGCGCGCGGCATGGGGAGGGGCTCCGGCGTGCCGCCTTCGAACGGCAGGAGGAAGAGGCAGGGGAACCGGGTCAGCTCTCCTCGCAGGCGGTCCGAATGAACGAGGAGCTTCCGGCCGTCCGGGGTGAAGCCGGCGACGCGGTCGTTCGACGGGTGCCAAGTCAGCCGCCGCTCCTCGCCGCCCTCGGCGGGGATGACGTAGATGTCCCCCTGCCGGCTGAAGGCGATCCACCGGCCGTCGGGCGAGAACTTCGGGAAGCTCTCGGCCCCGGGCGTCGTGGTGAGCCTCCGCGCGGGGCCGCCGCGGCGGGGAGCGGTCCAGAGGTCGCCGCCGTGGATGAACGCGATCGCGTGGAGCGAGATGTCCGGCTGGCGCAGGAGCCTCGCGCCGGACGGGGGCTTCGCAGGATGCGCGGCGATGCTCGCGCTGAGAATGAGGGCTTGGATCATGCTGCTTGGCCTCCGGAGGGCGTGAGAGCGAGCGCCGGCCCCCGGGTCGGCAATCTACCCTCCGCGGGGAGAGAGAGCCATGAGCCCTTCGATCCGCTGCCGCCGGGCTACGAGTGGGCGCGCTCCTTCCTGGCTTCGGCGATCACGCCGCGCATGTACTCGGCGGCGAGGCGGGCGTTCTCGTGCACGTACTCGACGCCCACCGTCCGGCCCTCGACCACCGGGAGCGGATGGCAGAGCTCGTAGCCGAAATAGCCGCGGTATCCGATCTCGAGGAGCCCGCTGACCTCGGCCAGGCACGGCTCCCCGCCGATCACCTCGATGCCCTGGGCGCCCTGCCTGTACTCGCCGCCGAAGTGCGACAGGACCTGCAGGCGGCCGACCTCGACCGTCGCCTTCCGGATGGCGTCCGCGTCCTTGCCCCGCTCGAGGCGCGCGTCGAAGCAGACCTTCAAGTGCGGCGAGGCGACCTCCTCCACCATCCGGAGGACGTCCCGGTAGTCGCGGATCACGGGGCCGTGGTTCTGGAGGGCCAGGGTGACGCCGTTCTCTCCCGCGTACCGCGCCGACTCGGCGAGGCCCTCGCGGCACCACGACCAGGTTTCCTCCGGTGAGAACGATTCGTGGACCTTCTGCCAGACGGACCGGGCGAGGTCGTAGGTGCCGCCGCCCTCGCGGAGGAGGGTGACGCCGGGCCAGGCCAGGAACACGCGCAGCACCTTCGCTCCGAGCGCCGCGGTCATGCGGACGAGCTCGTACAGATAGACGAGCTGGCTCTCGCGGTGCTCGGGCACCGGGCTGCTGAGGTCGTCGTTCGCGGCGACCGCGTAGATCTCGACGCCGCGGTCGTGGGCGTACCGCTGAAGGTCCTCGCAGCGGCCCTTCGGCCAGTCGAGCGGGTTCCCGTGCGGCCGCTTGCCGTCGATCTCGACGCCTTCGTACCCGTACTGCCGCGCCCGGTCGATGACCTGCTCCAGCGACAGCGCGGCCCCGCGGTACCAGACGCCGAGGTAGGTGATGCTGTAGAGGCCGACCTTCACGTGAGCGTCGTCGGCGCCCAGCATGCCGGCGGCGCCGAGCGCTCCCGCGGCGAGGGCGGCGGTCCGCGCGAACTCGCGCCGGTCCAGCGGGCTCGTCGGCCTTCCCATCTGCGCCTCCTCCGCCACGCGGGCGCCGGCATTGTGGTCCGGGACGAGCCGCAGAGTCCATCGGGCGCGCCGCCGCGGCTCCCGTCGCGAGGACGAGGGCTCCGTGGGCCATCAGGACCGCCGTCTAGATGAACCCCTTGAGCTGCGGCCAGAGGTCGGCGATCGCCGGCTTCAGGCCACGCGCAATCCAGATCGACCGCCCGTCCTCGTACGGCATGCAGTCGACGCAGTGGGAGACCGCGCCGAGGCGGACGTCCGCGAACAGCTCCTCGAGCCGCTCGCGCCGGTCGCCGATCACGACGAGCGCCTCGCCGGTGCAGGCGCCGGGGCCCCAGAGCCAGTAGCTGTTGTGCCCCGAGATGGCGGGCGGGAGCTCGAGCTCGCGGGCGAAGTACTCGATGGCGCCCGCCTCGCCGTAGTTCTGGCCGAACACGCACGCCTTCGCCCGTTCGGCGGGCGGCAGCGTCCGGACGACCGCCGCCACGGACTCGGCCATCGCCCGCCAGCCGTGCATGTCCGCGTAGAACTGGGGCAGCCGGCCGAGGGCCTGCCGCTCGTCGGTCGCCGGCTTCTGGCCGAGCGCCGCCGCGTAGCGCACGAACGTCTGCACCGGCAGCACCGGACGGCCGAACGGCGAGAGCACGAGGCCGGCGACGACGACGAGGCCGGCGAGGATCGGCCGCACGGCCCGCGCCCTGCCCGAGGTCGCGCTCTCCACCGCTACCGCACCGGCCGCGAACGCGAGCGAGTAGGCCGCGGCCAGGTAATACGGCTTGCCGCCGCCGAGGGCGAGGACGCCGACCACCAGGAGGAAGGCGAAGCCGAGCGCCCGCCGGCGCTCCTGGGCGCGGGCGAGGAGCAGCCACCCCACGCCGGCGACCCAGAGCCAGGCCACCGGCGCCGTCTGGAGGAGCGCCTCGCCGACGAAGCCGGCGGGCGAGAGCGGAGCCATCTTGTCGCGGCGGGCGTTGGCCATGAACTCGAGCGTCGGCCACCCGTGGGCCTGCTGCCAGAGGAGGTGGGGCAGGAAGATCAGGAAGGCGACGAGGCCGCTCGCCCAGAAGGAGCGGGACCGGAAGACGTCCCACCGGCGGGCGAGGACGAGCCCTCCCGCGAGCCCGAACCCGAGGTAGAGGACGCTGATCTTGTTCAGCAGGCCGAGGCCGGCCAGCGCCCCGAACGCGAGCCAGAGCCTCTCGTTCCCGGAGGCGAGGACGCGTACGAGGACTCTGGCGATGAGGGCCCAGAAGAGGAGGTCGAAGGCGTTCATCGAGTAGGTGCTGCCGAGGGCGAGGGCCACCGGCGCGAGGCCCGTGGCGAGGCCGGCGAGAGCCTGCGCGAATGCGCCGCCGCCGAGCTCGGCGGCGATCCGGCCCGCCAGCCAGACGGTCGCCGCCATCGCCAGCGCGGCCACCACGCGCAGGGCGAGGTGCGACTCCCCTACGACCTGCGCGACGAACCAGGCGATCCAGCCCACGAGGGGCGGGTGGTCGACGTAGCCCCAGGCCGGTCGACGGCCGCAGGCGACGTAGTAGAGCTCGTCCCGGAAGACCCCGTAGCCTCGAAGAAATGCCAGGTGGAAGAGGAGGACGGCCACGGCCGGGGCCCACTCCGCCAAGCCGTCCCTCGCCGCCCGGCGGACGCCCGCCGTCTGTCGGTCCATGTTGCCTCCCTACCACTCGACCTACGGCCGCCGGCGGCTCTCGGTTCCTTCGCCAGTCAAGCCCGGCGCGCCCGCTCGTCAGTGCTTCTTCTTGTCCTTGTCGTCGTGCGGCTGCGGCCGAGCCGCGGCCGGATGCCGCTCCTCGGCCGCCTTCTGCTCGCGCGCCTGCCTCGCCTGGAGAGCCGTCCGCTCGCGCTGCTCGTGCTCGGCCTGGGCCCGCATCTCCGCCTCGTGGCGCGAGCGGAGCTCGTCGCGGTCGATCGTCTGGTGCTGAGTCGCCGCCGGCGCTCCGCCGCGGGCGTCGGTGCGCCCCTCCGCCTCGTGACGGGCGGGCTCGCTCTGGAAGACGGCGGCCGGCGGATGCTTCTCCTCGCGCTCGTGGATCTTGCGCAGCTCGTTCCGCTCCCGCTCCTCGGCCGACTGCAGGTCGTGCCGCTCGCGCTCCTGCCGGCGAGCCACGTCCTCGGGACGCGCCACCACGGCATGGCTGGCCGGCGCCGCCGCCGCCGCCGAGGGCCCTACCCGGGGACGGAACACCGCCACCTCGCCGCTCCGGACCCGAGCGGACCGCACCTCGGCGGCCGAGGCGACTTCGTGCAGCCGGACTCGAGGCACGGCGTGACCCCAGGCGTGCTCGACCCGGTCGACCTCGATCCCCCGGTTGACGATGCGATTCTCGACCACGGTGTAGTGCGTGACGTTCTCCGTCACCCGGACGAAGGTGACGTTGCGGGCGACGGGGACGACGTGCCGGTACACGTGCGGCTCGCAGAAAGAGCCCAAGGCGACGAACGAGAAGGAGAAGGGGTCGACGACGAAGCCCGCGCTCAGGTGGAACGCGTCCACTTCCGGCGGGAGCGGCGCCCAGCCGACGTAGCCGCCCCCGGATCGCCAGACGACCCAGGCCGGCGCCCACTCGTCGCCGGGGACCCAGAACCAGCCGCCGGCCGGATCGAAGTACCAGCGTCCGTAGTGATCGGTCGCCCAGCCCCACTCGTCGTCCGCGACCCAGGTCCAGTCGTAGTCGGTGTAGACCCAGTGGCCGTAGAGGTAGGGCCGCCAGTCGTGCGCCACGTGGCGGGGGGCCCAGACAAGGCCGAAGCGCTCCGACTGGACCCAGTCGCCGTGCGGAGCGAGCGCGTCGTGAAAGAAGCTGACGCTGACGCCGACGGCCACTCCGGCCGCGGCCTCCCTGGGTGGGGCCAGTAGCAGCGACGCCGGGAGAACCACTGCGAGCGAGATTCCGCGCTTCATCTCAGACCTCTCTTTCCCCTTCCTCTCGACGAGCAAGGCCAGTGCCAGCCGCCGACGCGATCCGCCGCGCGACCCCCAACGTGAAGAAGGGCCGGCGCTTGCTCCCTCCCCTGCGGCGGCCGTCCGGCTCGAGACCGTTGCCCGCAGAGGACAGCCTCCGTAGGCATCGTGTGGAAACGGGCCCTCGCGAAACGTGACGCAGATCACGCGACGGGGTTGCGCTCGCCGGGGGCCAGGGGCTTTCCTTCCGCTGCACCGCGGCATAGAGTGCCGCCGTGACGGTCTGGAGAGAGGGAGAGATGAGGCGTCGCATCGTGGGCTTGCTCGTGGCGGCGGTCTTCTCCTCGGTCCTCTCCCCGGCCAGGCTCGTCGCCCAGGCCAAGAAGGACCGGTCCGGCCTCGACCGCGTCGAGGGGATGATCCAATCGATCGACCGGGAAAACGCGACCCTGACCGTGCGGCAGGGGGACCGGGCCAGCATCGTGTGGACGGTACTCTTCACGCCGGGGACGGCGTTCACGTACAGGAACGCGGACTCGAACCTCGACGACCTGAAGGTCGGCCGCCGCGTGATCGTCCTCGGCCAGTTTCGCGACAGGAGCAGCAGCCGGCTGACGGCGGTCCGCATCGACGTCCGGAGCGGCAGGTAGACGCCGCGGCGCCCCGCCTCGAGCGGAGATGGTATCGTTCCCCGTATGCGCTCGCCTCTCGGTGTGCGGGCGGGACTCCTGGCGCTGGCGTTGCCGACGGCGGCGGCGGTGGCCGCCGAGTGGTCCTTCGCCCGGCCCGAGGAGGTCGGGCTCTCGAGCTCGAAGCTCGCGGAGATGGACGGCGCGATCCGCGCCGGGGTCTTCACGCGCATCACGAGCGTCCTCGTGGTCCGTCGCGGCAGGCTGGCCTTCGAGGCCTACTACGAGGGCGACGCGGGGACGACGCGGAACACGCGCTCGGCGACCAAGACCGTGACCGGTATGCTCGTCGGCGTCGGGATCGCCAAGGGCTTCCTGCCGGGCGTCGAAGCGCCTGTCCTCTCCTACTTCCCCGACCGGCGGGGTCGCCTCGCGAACCCCGATCCGCGCAAGGAGCGGATCACGGTCGAGGACCTCCTGACCATGAGCTCGGCCCTCGAGTGCGACGACTGGAACGAATACTCGCGAGGGAACGAGGAGCGGATGTACCTCCTCGAGGACTGGATCCAGTTCGCGCTCGACCTGCCGGTCCGCGGCTACGCGCCGTGGGTCAAGAAGCCCGAGGACTCGCCGTACGGCCGCACGTTCAGCTACTGCACCGCGGGGGTGGTCACGCTGGGGGGCGTCCTCGAGAGCGCGGCGCACATGCCGGTCCCGGAGCTCGCCGCCCGGTACCTCTTTTCGCCGCTCGGCATCGGCCGGGCCGAGTGGTCGTTCTCCTCGTCGGGCCAGGCCATGACCGGCGGCGGGCTGGGCCTCACGAGCCGCGACCTGGCGCGGCTCGGTCGTCTCTACCTCGACCGCGGGGTGTCGAACGGGGTGCGCGTGCTCCCCGAGGCGTGGGTCGAGGCCTCGACGAGGCCTCACGCGCGGATCGACGAGCGGACCGAGTACGGCTACCTCTGGTGGCTGCGCCCGTTCGGCCCGGAAGGCCGCAAGCACGCCTGCTTCTACATGTCGGGCAACGGCGGCAACAAGGTGGCGGTGCTGCCCGACCTCGAGACGGTGGTCGTCCTGACGAGCACCAACTTCGGCGCGAAGGGGATGCACGAGCAGACCGACCGGCTCCTCGACGACTACGTCGTCGCTTCCGCCCTTCCCTGAACGGAGGCTTGGTGCCCGAAGCCCTTCCCGCCGGAGCCCGCGTCGGCGCCTACGAAGTGCTCGACCGCCTGGGCGGGGGCGGGATGGGCACGGTCTACAGAGCCCGCGACACGCGGCTCGGGAGGACGGTGGCCCTCAAGGTCCTGCGGTCCGACGACGACCCCGAGCTCCTGCGCCGGTTCGACCGCGAGGCGCGCGCCGCCTCCGCCCTCAACCACCCGAACATCGTCCAGATCTACGACGTCGGCGTGGGGGCCGGGCAGGCGGGCGAGCACTACGTGGTCATGGAGTACGTCGAGGGCGAGACGCTGAGGCGCCGCCTCGCCCGCGGCCCGTTGCCCATACTGGAGCTGCTCGACCTGGGCGCGCAGCTCGCGGACGGCCTCGCGAAGGCGCACCGGGCCGGGATCGTCCATCGGGACCTGAAGCCGGAGAACCTGATGGTCACCCCCGACGGGCTCCTGAAGATCCTCGACTTCGGCCTCGCCAAGGTCATGCCCGCTCCTCTCGGGGACCTCGACGCGCGCGAGACGCTGACGCGCCACGGGACGCAGGCCGGCATGCTGCTCGGCACCCTCGAGTACATGTCGCCCGAGCAGGCGAGCGGACGTGCCGTGGACAGCCGGACGGACCAGTTCGCGGCGGGCCTCGTCCTCGCCGAGATGGCCACCGGGCGCCCGCTCTTCCGCCGCGACACGCCGGCCCAGGTCCTGGCCGCGGTCATCGAGCGCGACCCGGAGCCGCTCGGGCGCCTGCGCGAGGACGTGCCGCCGGCCCTGGAGGCGCTCGTCTCCCGCTGCCTCCAGAAGGATCCCGCGCGCCGCTTCGCGACGACGGACGATCTCGCCTCCGAGCTCGCGACTCTCGCCGGCCGCTCCCGCGCGGGATCCCTCGCGGCGCCCCTCGTTTCGACCGGCCCCGCTCCGGCCGTGTCGGCCGAGGTCGTCAAGGCTCCGTCGGTCCCTCTGCGGCCCGCGGTCCCGGCGCTCTACCACGTCCAGAAGGCCTTCTCGCGGCACCCGGGCCGCCGCAAGGTCCGCGAGTACGGCGAGGCCGAGCTCGCCGACCAGATCCGCCGCGGCCGTCTGACCGGCGTCGAGCTGGTGCGGCGGGAGGGCGAGGAGCGCTGGCAGCCGCTCTACGAGAGCCAGGTCTTCAGGCGCGAGGTCCCGAGCGCCGGCGACGCGCGGGACGCCGCCCGGTGGCGCGTGCTGCGGGCCCTGGGCGGGCACTTCACGGGCTTCTTCGTCGTCGGGGTCGTGATGTTCTCGACCCAGGGGCACCTCCCGTTCTGGATGGCGATCTGGGGGGCGGTCCTGGCGGCGCAGGTGCTGGGCACGTTGCCGGTGACCCTGCCGCTCCTGTCCCGAAGGGGGCGGGGCGGCGAGGTCCTCGTCGGGGGCGGCGCGGCCGGAGCCGGCCCCCCCAAGGCGCTGCCGGCCGCGCCGAGCGCGGGCAGCGTGCCGTCGGCGGTCGCGCAGGAGGCGTCGCGCGTGCGCGCGCTCATCGAGGAGCGCGGGGGGAAGGACGCCTCGCGGCTCCTGGCCGAGGTGGACGGCATCGTCAAGGTGACGGCGGAGCTGGCCGCACGACAGGCTGACCTCGAGGAGCAGACCTCGGACCGCGAGCGGGCCGCCCTCGCGAGCGCGCTCGCCGAGGCCCGCCTCGCCGTGGCCCGCGTCTCCACCGAGCAGGGGAGCGAAGCCCAGGACCGGCGCCTCTTCCAGCGCCAGCTCGACGTCCTGGAGAGACGAGACGAGGCCATCACGAAGGCGATGCGCGTCCTCCACCGCGTACGGATCCGGCGCGAGCTGGCCGAGCACCAGCTCAAGCAGCTCCGGCTCGACCTCTCGCGCGGGGCCGCGGTCGGCCTCGACGTCCCCGAGCTGTCCTCGCGCCTGGAGTACATCCGGCACGAGGTCGACGCGCGGGAGGAGGTCGAGGAGATCGACGCCGCCACGGACTGAGACGCGGCCCGTTCGCTCGAGGCGAGCCGGGCGCGCGTCACCTGGCCGAGGAGTGGCGGGAAGAGAGGGTCACTTTCCGCGAATGCTCGCCGCCGCCCTCTCCATGGCGTCGATCAGCCGGGCCTCGCGGTCCGGGTACGCCGGCCCAGCCGACGCTCCCGTCGGCCCGGGTTTCGCCGGGCCGGCCTTGATCAGGTGGTCGAGCTGCGGCAGCGCGTCCCGCGCGTCGGCCCCCATCTTCCCGAGGCCAAGGACGATCGCCTCGCGGGCGGCGATGCTCGTCGTCGTCCGCGAGAGGGCGCCGGCCAGGGACGGAACGGCCGGGCGGCCGAGACCCAGCAGGGACCGTACGGCGCGCACCTGGGCGCCCGCGCTCTTCGAGTCGAGCCCCTCGGCCGCCTCGGCCAGCTCGTCGGCGGGGCCGGGGAAGGGCCCGGAGAGGGCCGAGCGCAAGGCGCGGACGTCGGCGCCGGCCCGAGCGGCGAGGCCGGTGTAGAAGCGGGCCTTGTAGTCGTCGCCGGCCCGCAGGTAGCACCAGGCCGCGCCGCGCATGGCCTGGCCCTCGAGCCGGGGGTTCCGGGCGGCGAGGCGCTCGTAGGCGTCGGCCGCCCGGGCCCACTGCTTGCCGGCCCGGTAGCTTCGGGCGACGCCGAGCGCCGCCTCCCCGCTCTTCGGATCGAGCTTCAGCGCCCGCTCGCAGGCGGCCACCGCCTCGGCGACGCGCGGCGGCTTGAAGCTGCGGTAGACCCAGCCGAGCTCGACGAAGGCGTCCGCGCTCTGGCCCTCCGGCTTTCCGGTGACCGCAAGGAGGGCGGCGAGGCTCTCGTCGAGGCGGCCGTCGTAGGCGAGGTAGAGCGCGTGCTGGTGGAGGTAGGCGAGGTTGTCGGGCTCGAGCGACACCGCGCGGCCGAGGGCGTCCGCGGCGGGCCCCAGCTCACCGACTTCGTAGGCGGCGGTGCCGAGCGCGGCCTGGGCGTCGGCCCGGCCCGGCAGAGCGGCCACGGCCCGGTCCAGCGCGGCCTTGGCGCCCGACGGATCGCCCGCGCGCGAGAGCAGCCGACCGAGCAGGAGGTCCGCGTCTCCCGAGCCTCTCAGGCCCTCGGGCAGCGCACGGAAGCCCTCCAGCGCCCCGACGACGTCGCCGTCGCGGAGCCGCACGCCGAGCGCCGCGATGCGGGGTTTTCCCCAGGTCGGGTCGAGGGCCACGGCCCGGCCGTAGGCGGCGGCGGCCTGCGGGAGCTGGCCCCGGCTCTCGAACACCGTCCCCACGGCCGAGGCCGCGAGCGCGCTCTTCGGCTCGACGACGGCGGCCTGCTGCACGGCGGCCACGGCCTCGTGTGCTCTGTCGAGGGGATCCTGGGAGAGCGTCGCCAGGCCGAGCGCCACCTGAGCCTCGGCGGAGGCGGGATCGGCCTGGACGGCGGCCCGCGCCGCCTCGAGGGCGGGGCCGCTCCTTCCCTGCTCCGCGAGGGCGAGGGCGAGGCCGGCCTGGGCGACGATCGAGCGGGGCGCGACCTCCAGGGCGCGCCGGTAGGCCGCCTCGGCGTCCTTCCCCAGCCACGCCTCCCGCAGAGCGTCGCCCCGCGCGACGTGGGCGGCGGCGCAGGAAGGACCGGCGTCCGTCGCGCGCGCGGCGGTCTCGCGCGCCGCGGGGTCACCGGCCCGTGCTTGTGCGCGGGCGAGAGCGGCGAGGCTCTCCGCGCCGGGGGACGCCTCGACGGCCGATCGCGCGAGGCCCAGCGCGTCCCCCACCGTGCCGGCGCGCAGGGCGAAGGCCGACCTCTCCGCGAGGACGCGCGCCCGCGCGGCCGGGGGCGCCGCCGCCGCCAGCTCGCCCGCCTGCGCGAGGGCGGCACCGGCCTCGTCCAGACGACCCAGCCTCGCGAGAACCCTGGCCAGCGCCAGATGCGGCTCCGGATCCCGGCGCGCCTGCGCGGCGGCCTTCTGCAGGATCCGGACCGCCTCGTCCGCCTTCCCCTGCGCGAGCTGCTGCTCCGCCTTGGCCACCGCGTCGTCGAGGCGCTTGTCCGCCCCGGCGGGCAGGGCCGCAACCAGCACCAGCGCCGGCAGCAACCCGGCGAGCCGCATCGCCACCTCC
>DATJYX010000091.1:0-77969 GCA_035577965.1 Vicinamibacteria bacterium
TAGCAGCCGAGCCGGTCGGAGCGCAGCGTGTCGAGCGTGACGACGACCACGTTCAATCCGTTGGGGGACGGGCGGCGAGCCTCGAGCCTCTTGCGCACGTCGGCGTCCGTGCGCGGCGGACCCAGGCGCGCCACGAGAAAGACGACGACGAGCCCCGCGCCGGCGAGGCCCAGCATCCCTCTCTTTCCGACCATCGGAGAGACGCTACCGGGGCTGGTCGGCGAGGTCAACGGGCAAGCGGCGATCCAAAAAGCCGGTCGAAAGTCACCAGGATCCTGTATCCTCCGCCCGACGCTGCCGGCGGCCCTCCGTCAAGACCTTCGATCGAGACCGTTTGGTGCGAGAGGATGTCCGAGGACATCGTGGCACGTTGGTTGCTCTTTTTGACAGATCTGCCGATTCGTTTGGTTCGCTTGATTGTCCCGCTGATTCGCGAGAGCCGGCCCTCGGGGCCGGCAGGAGGGATGAAGTGACACCTCATTTGAACCACGCCAAGCTCCTCGCGGCGGCCTTGGCGCTCGTCGTCGGGCTGACGCTCGTGGCCCCGCCGGCGTTCGCGGCGGAGCCTCCGGCCCCGCCCCTCGCCGCCGCCGCGGCGGCGAGAGTGGGGGCCATTCCCGCCACCGCGCTGGCCCAGGCCGCGGCTCCGGCCAAGCCGGCCGCGGCCGAAGCCTCCAAGCCCTTCCTGAAGACGGGCAAGGGCGCCGCCGCTGCCACCCTGATCGTCGCCGCCCTGGTCATGACCTTCGTGTCGTTCAGCAAGGACCGCGTCCAGTCGCCGAAGAACGCGGCGAAGTAGGAGGCACCAGCACCATGCGCAGGACCCTGATCGTCGCGCTTCTCCTCCTGGCGGCCGCCCTCCCCGCGGCCGCCCAGTCGCTCACGGGAACGGTCAGCGGCGTCGTGAAGGACGAGCAGGGCGGCGTCCTGCCCGGCGTCGTCGTCACGCTCACCGGCCGGACCGGCGCCCGCACCACGGTCACCGACGTGGAGGGCGTCTACCGCTTCGCCGCCGTCAACCCGGGCACCTACGCGCTCAGCACCGAGCTCCAGGGCTTCCGGCCCAAGCGCCAGGACAACGTGCTCGTCGGCATCGGCACGGTCGTGGAGACGCCCTTCGTCCTGAAGGTCGGCGGGGTCACCGAGGCCGTCGACGTCGTGGGCGAGGCGGCGGTGGTCGACGTGGCCTCGAGCACCACCGAGAACACGCTCTCCCAGGACATGCTCTTCAACCTGCCCATCCGCCCCACGAACGCGGCGACCGACCTCCTCAACCTCGCCCCGGGGGTCCACGACGGCGTCGCCTTCGGCGGCAACTCGGACTACGGCAGCGCCCTCCTCGTGGACGGCGTCGACACCCGCGACCCCGACGCCGGCTCGGCCTGGACCTTCTTCAACTTCAACATCGTGGAGGAAGTCCAGGTGGGCGGCCTCGGCGCCAACGCGGAGTACGGCTCCTACACGGGGGCGATCGTCAACACCCTCACCAAGTCCGGCAGCAACCGCTACTCGGGTCTCTTCGACGCCTACTGGACGAAGAGCAGCTTCGCGAGCGACAACGCCTCCGCCGCGAACACGGCGGCCAACCCCACGCTCGCCGAGTCCGCGATCATCAACAAGCGGCTCGACCTGACCGGGCAGCTGGGCGGGCCGCTCATCAAGGACAAGCTCTTCTTCTTCCTGAGCGCGCAGCGGTTCGAGGACAACGAGAAGCCGACGGGGCCGAGGACCCAGACGACCGAAGTGAGCCCCCGCTTCAACGCCAAGCTCACGTGGCAGCCCGGCCCGAACGACAGCGTCTCGGCCAACTTCCAGTACGACTTCTACAACGTGACCGGGCGGGCCTCCATCGGGTCGAACCTCGACACCGACGCCAACACCGTCAACCAGGACTCGCCAGAGGCGATCTACGGGCTGCAGTGGCGGCACCTCTTCGGCACCCAGACCTTCGCCGAGGCGAAGTTCACGGGCTGGTGGGGGTACTACTACCTCGACCCGAAGGTGAACGTCCCCCTCCACTACGACGCGGCCACCGGGGGCTACGGGCCCGGCGCCTGGACGTATGGCTACTTCGACCGGACCCGCAACCAGTTGAACGCCTCGATCTCCCACTACGCGGAGGGCTTCGGCAAACATGACCTCAAGTTCGGCGTGGAGATCGAGCGGAGCAGCGTGCACAGCCGCTACGGCTACTCCCAGGGCCTCTACTACTACGACGACACGTCGAAGTACCCGGCCGGCCAGTACCTCGCCTACGAGTACCACTACGACGTGGAGGGCCACAATCACCGCGAGTCCGTCTACGCGCAGGACGCCTGGAAGCCGACCCCGCGCCTGACCATCAACGCCGGCGTCCGGGTGGACTTCATCCGGGGCATCAGCCCGGTGCTCGACAAGACCGTCTACAGCAACACCAACTGGGCGCCCCGCCTGGGCCTCGCCTACGACCTGACCGGCGACGGCCGGACCGTCCTCAAGGCGCACTACGGCCAGTACTACGACGGGATCTACTTCCAGCAGTACTCGAAGGCCGTCCCCGGCCTCGTCAACCGGATCTCCTACGCGTACGACCCCGCAGGCACGAAGTGCGGCCCCGCAGGGAACTGCTTCACCGAGTTCGCGAGCGTTCCCTCGCCGCTCTACGGGGTCGATCCGAACATGAAGCACCCGCGCGTCGACGAGTGGACGGCCGGCTTCGAGCGGGCCCTCTCGAAGGACATGAGCCTCGCCGTGACCGGCATCTGGCGCCAGGACAAGAACGTCCAGGGTACCTTCTATCCCGACGCCCGCTGGACGCCGCTGGCCCTGACCTCGTCCACGTCCGGCAACGACCCGACTCTGCAAGGCATACCGGTCACCGCCTACGACTGGGCCAACCGGGACGTCTCCGACAACACCCCGATCTACGCCAACGCGGACGGTTTCAAGTACCTCGACACGAACGGGAACGTCATCGGGGTCGCGAGCGGCAAGAGGCAGTACAAGGGCCTCATGTTCGTCCTCGACAAGCGCTTCACCCAGCGGTGGCAGGCACGCCTGTCCTATGTGCTGTCGAAGTCGGAGGGTGTCGTCGACAACGGCGGGCAGAACACCTACGGCTACCGGGCGATGCTCTTCTACCAGACCCCGACCAACGCGCTCGTGAACAGCAGCGGCCTCACGACCTACGACCGGCCGCACGAGGTCAAGCTCTTCGCCACCTGGCAGGTCCCCAAGATCGAGTTGGGCCTCAATGCCTACTACCGCTTCCTGAGCGGGACGACCTACACGCCGTACCAGCGCTTCGGGTCTTCGTCGATCAACTGGCCGTCCTCCGTGGGCCGCACCCCGTTCCTCGAGCCGCGCGGCGACCGCCGCTTGGACAGCGAGAGCTACCTCGACCTGCGTCTCGAGAAGATCTTCAAGCTCGGGGCGGGGTCGGACCGGCTCTCCGTCTACACCGACATCCAGAACGTCCTCAACGCGGGGACGATCACCAACGTGAACACACGGTGGCCCACGGCCTCGGTCACGACCGGGGACGGCGCGTCACACACGATCCAGTTCGGCGCCCCGACCGCTCTCGCGTCCCCGCGGACGTTCATCCTCGGCGCGCGCTGGAGCTTCTAGCCGGACGCCCGGCCGCGTCGCCTTCCTGACGCGGCCGGACTCGCGAAGGCCCCGGGGGCCGCTCGGCCTCCGGGGCCTTCCGTTCTACCGCCGCCGGACGTCCCCGCTCCGGCCGCCCGTCTTGCGGACGAGCCGGATCCCGCCGATCGTCATCCCGCGGTCCGCGGCCTTCACCATGTCGTAGAGGGTGAGGGCGGCCACGGCGACGGCGTGGAGGGCCTCCATCTCGGCTCCGGTCCTCGCTTCGGTGCGCACGCGGGCCTCGATCGCGAAGCCGTCGCGGCGCGGCGTGAGCTCCACGTCCACGTGGGTGAGAGGCAGCGGATGGCAGAGCGGGATCGTCTCCGACGTCCGCTTGGCGGCCATGATGCCGGCGAGCCGCGCGACCTCGACCACCCCGCCCTTCTTCAGGCGCCCCGCGCGGACGAGACGCATCGCCTCGGGCGCGATGGCGATGCGCCCCCTGGCCACCGCCTCCCGTGCGCTCACCGGCTTCGCCGACACGTCGACCATCCGGGCCCTGCCCGCGCCGTCGACGTGGCTGAGGGACGGCCCGGGCGGGCCGGCCGCGGGTCGCCCGACCCTAGAGTGGCGCACCGTCGTCCTCGAGGAAGCTCCCGAGCAGCAGGGCCTCGGCGGTCTCGCCGGCCTCGGCGTGCGAGCGTCCGGCCCCGATCACGACGAGGGCGTTCGCGCGGGCGTGGGCGGTGAGGTCGGCCGAGCCCATCGAGCGGACCGGCCGGGCCACGAGCCGGCCGTCCTCGGACCGCACCCGCACCGGCACGTGGCTCGTCCGGCCCGACCGGTTGTGGACCGGCTCGAGGAGCTCGACCCCGACGCGAGGCCGGGCGAGGACGCGAGCCCCTTGCATCTTCCGGAGCGCGGGCCGGACGAAGACGTCGAAGGTCACCTGCGTGGACACGGGGTTGCCGGGGAGGCCGAACACGAGCGTCTTCCCGATGCGCCCGAAGACGAGGGGCGCCCCCGGCCGGATCGCGACCTTCGTGAAGAGGAAGCGCGCGCCGAGATCGAGCAGCGCCGGCTCGACGAGGTCGTAGTCGCCGGCGGACACGCCGCCGGAGACGAGGAGGACGTCCGCCGCGAGTGCAGGCCTCAGGGCGGCCTCGATCGCCTCCTGGCGATCGGGAGCCACGCCGAGCGGCCGCGCGTCGCCGCCCGCCGCCCGAGCCAGGGCCAGGAGCGCCGGCCCGTTGCCGTTGCGGATCTGGCCCGGGCCGGGGGCGGCCGAGACGTCCACGATCTCGTCGCCGGTCACGAGGACGGCCACGACGGGCCGCCGGGCCACTCGGACGCGGGAGTGGCCCGCTGAGGCGAGGACGGCGACCGCCGCGGGGTCGATCACCCGGCCGCGGGTGAGAACCACGTCCCCGGCCCTGACCTCGGAGCCGCGAAGGGCCACGTTCGCGCCCGGAGCGACCGCGGCGAGGAGGGTCACCCGGAACTCGTCGAGCGGCTGGGTCTTCTCCACCTGCTGGACGGCGTCGGCGCCGGGCGGGACCGGAGCGCCGGTCATGATGCGGACCGCCTGTCCAGGCCCGACCGGGAGGTCGGGCCACTGCCCCGCCCGGACCTCGCCGATCACCTCGAGCGCGGCCGGGGCCGCGGCCACGTCGCCGGAGCGAACGGCGTAGCCGTCCATCGCCGCGCGGTCGAAGGGAGGGAGGTCGATGTCCGAGCGGACGTCCTCGGCGAGGACGCGGGAGACGGCGTCGGCGAGGGCTACGTCCTCGTGCGGCAGGGACGACACCTCGGCGAGGACCGTCTCGAGGGCCTTCTCGACCGGGAGCATGCCGAACGGAATTGTAGCCGCGCCGGTCGACTCCCGAGGCGCATCGAGTCGCATCGGGCACCGGAGGCCGGAGGGTCCGGGTGCCGGCCCATCCCTCGGCGCGGGCCGGGGCCCCGGACGCCCCGGATGGCATATGCTCGCTCGGGAGGTGGGCGTGGTCCCGACGGTGGCCTGGGAAGACGGGGTCGTGGTGATGATCGACCAGCGCCGCCTGCCCGCCGAGCAGGTGCTCCTCCGCTGCCGGGACCACCTCGAGGTCGCCGCCGCCATCCGCGACATGGCGGTCCGGGGCGCGCCCGCCATCGGTGTGTCCGCCGCCTTCGGCCTGGCCCTCGGCGCCCGAACCTCCGCCCGCGAAGGAGAGGCGCTCCGCGCGGAGTGGGGCGCCATGTGCGCGACGCTCGCCGCGACGCGCCCCACGGCGGTGAACCTCTTCTGGGCGATCGAGAGGATGCGCCGCTCGTTCGAAGCCCACGCGGCCGAGGGCGGCGACGCGCTGCGGAAAGCCCTCCTCGACGAGGCGCTCGCCCTCCAGCGGGAAGACCTCGAGGCCTGCCACCGGATGGGAGACCTCGGGGCGGAGCTCCTCCCCGCCGAGGCGCGCGTCCTCACGCACTGCAACGCCGGAGCTCTCGCCACCGCGGGCTACGGGACGGCGCTCGGGGTCATCCGCTCCGCGGCCCGCCTCGGCAAGCTGAAGGCCGTCCTCGCCGACGAGACGCGACCCTGGCTGCAGGGGGCCCGCCTCACCGCCTGGGAGCTGCTCCAGGACGGCATCCCGACCACGCTCATCGCCGACAACATGGCCGGCCACCTCATGGCCCGCGGCGAGGTCGACGCGGTCGTCGTGGGCGCCGACCGCATCGCCGCGAACGGCGACGTCGCGAACAAGATCGGCACGTACACGGTGGCCGTCCTCGCGAAGGAGCACGGGATCCCGTTCTACGTGGCGGCCCCGGTGTCGACGTTCGACCTCGCCACGGCGACCGGCGCCGACATTCCGATCGAGGAGCGCCCGGCCGCCGAGGTCACCCACCTGGCGGGGCGGCTCATCGCCCCGGAGGGAGTCTCGGTCCGAAACCCGGCCTTCGACGTGACCCCGTACCGCTACGTGTCGGCCATCGTGTGCGAGAGGGGGGTCGCCCGGCCGCCGTTCGCGACGAGCCTCCGCGCGCTGGCCGGTGCCCCGGCGTCGGCGGGACGGTAGCCGGCTTGGCCCTCGTCCTCGGCATCGAGACCTCCTGCGACGAGACCGCGGCGGCGGTCGTCGAGGACGGCCGGCGGATCCTCTCGAGCGTCGTCTCCAGCCAGGCCGCGGTGCACGCCCCCTTCGGCGGGGTCGTGCCCGAGCTCGCGTCGCGCCACCACGTCGAGGCGATCGTGCCCGTCGTCGAAGGGGCGATGCGCGACTCGGGAGCGGCGTTCCCCGACCTCTCGGCGGTCGCGGTGACGCAGGGGCCCGGGCTCGTGGGCTCGCTCCTCGTGGGCGTCCAGGCGGCGAAGGGGATCGCGCTCGTCCACGGCAAGCCGCTCGTCGGCGTCCACCACGTCGCCGGCCACGTCGCGGCGGCGTTCCTCGCCCACGGCGACCTCCCCCTCCCCGCGCTCGCCCTCGTCGTCTCCGGCGGCCACACCAGCCTCTACGAGGTCCCCGAGGAGGGCGTCCACCGGCTTCTCGGACGGACCCGGGACGACGCGGCCGGGGAGGCGTTCGACAAGGTGGCGAAGCTCCTCGGCCTCGGCTACCCCGGCGGGCCGGTCATCGACCGGCTGGCCGAAGGGGCGAAGGACGACGCCGTGGAGTTCACCGTGGCGCGGATCAAGGACGGGCGGGCCGACTTCTCGTTCAGCGGGATCAAGACGGCCGTCCTCCTCCACGTGAGGCGCGAGGGGATCCCGCCCGTCGACGACCCGCGCGACGTCCCGGACCGCGTGCGCGACCTGGTCGCTTCGTTCCAACGGGCGGTCGTCCAGGCCCTCGTTCGCGGCCTCGTGAAGGCGGCCCGTGAGTGGCGGCCCCGGAGCCTGATCCTCACCGGGGGGGTGGCCGCGAACACCCGCCTGCGACGCGACGCGGAGCGGGCGGCGCGCGAGCTGGGACTGCCGATCTTCATCCCGCCCCTCGTCCTCTCGACCGACAACGCGGCGATGATCGCAGCCGCCGGTTTCGTGGCCTTTCGCCGAGGCGCCCGCGGGGACCTCGGCCTGAACGCCGAGCCGCACCTGCCGCTCGGGTAGGAGCCCCTCCGGACCGCCCCATCCAGCGCCTTGACAGCCGGCCGAGCCGTGTTCTAACGTCAAAAAAGGTGAACATGAGACGTCGGGGGCTGCGATGGACACGATGAGGCGGGCGGCGCTCTCGAGCTTCTACCGTGAGGAGTTTCTGCGGCACATCGCGTGCCTGAAGGACTCCGGCGTCCTCGACGAGACGAACCGCGAGGTGGCCGAACGGGCCTGCCACGCCCTCTGCACGCGCCTCGACGAGCTGTGCGCCCTCAAGCACTTCCCGGAGCTCGCCGAGACCGTCCTGCAGAGCTTCGACGCCCTCAGCCGGCTGAGCGACCTCGACCCGCGGCAGCGGCATTGACCGCCCGCTGGGGGCGAAGCCGCCTCCGCGCCGCCGCTCGGGCCATCCTCCGTGAAGCGTTGGCGGCCGCTGATCCGTACCGCCTCGTCCGCCGCCAGCTGAAGGCCCGCGCCGGGACTCTCGAGCTCGCCGGCGTCCGGCATCGCCTCGGACGGGGCCGGATCGTCGTCGTGGCCGTCGGAAAGGCCGCGGTGCCGATGGCGCTGGCGGCGGAGGACGCGCTGGGCGGGCTTCTGGCCGGAGGACTCGCGGTGACGACCGCGACCGAGGCGCCCTTGCGCCGCGTGCGGCTTCTCACCGCCCGCCACCCGGTGCCGGACTCCCGTGGCCTGGCCGCCGCGGTCGAGGTGGAAGGCCTCGCCCGCAGCCTCGGCCGGGACGACCTGCTCCTCGTCCTCCTCTCGGGCGGAGCCTCGGCTCTGCTGCCGTCGCCCGCGGAGGGCGTCACCCTGGAGGACAAGGCGCGCACGACGGCGCTCCTGCTGCGGGCGGGGGCCACCATCCAGGAGCTGAACGCCGTCCGCAAGCACCTGTCGCGGCTCAAGGGAGGCGGCCTCGCGCGAGCGGCCTCTCCGGCCCGGGTCGTGACGCTCGTCCTCTCCGACGTCGTCGGGGACGACCTCTCGACGATCGCATCCGGCCCGACCGTGCCCGATCCCACCACGTTCTCCGAGGCCCTGGACGTCCTGCGGCGCCGTGGCGCCCTCGACGAGGCTCCCGTGGCGGTGCGCGCCCGTCTCCTGGCC
Source organism: Vicinamibacteria bacterium (assembly GCA_035577965.1). Classification (GTDB taxonomy): domain Bacteria; phylum Acidobacteriota; class Vicinamibacteria; order Fen-336; family Fen-336; genus DATBSL01. Next base: position 8,753 of record DATJYX010000091.1, read on the forward strand.
GGCGCGAGCGGCGAGCTGCCCGAGACGCCGAAGCCCGGCGCGCCCGCCTTCCGGAGGGTCACCAATCGGATCGTCGGCGGCAACCGGACGAGCATCGACGCCGGGGCGCGCGAGGCGCGGCGTCAGGGGATGCGGCCTGTCGTGCTCACGACCCGGCTCGTGGGAGAGGCGCGGGAGGTGGCGCCGGCGCTCGTGGCGGTCCTCCGCGAGTGCGTGGACTCGGGCCGGCCGGCCGCGCCTCCGGTCTGCCTCCTGGCCGGCGGCGAGACGACGGTGACCGTCCGCGGCGAAGGGCAGGGCGGCCGCAACCAGGAGGCCGCCGTCTCGGCGGCCCAGGCCCTCGACGGCTTCCCCGTCCCGGCCGTGGTGGCCTGTCTGGCCACGGACGGGATCGACGGGGCGAGTGACGCCGCCGGAGGTGTCGTCGACGACGTCACCTTGGCCCGTGCGCGCGCCCTCGGCCTCGCCCCCCCTTCGGCTTTCCTGGCCGCGAGCGACACCCGCAACTACCTGGGCCCGCTGGGGGATCTGATCCTGACCGGCCCCACGGGAACGAACGTCGCCGACGTGATCGTCCTGCTGGCTGGTTCCCCATCCGGCCGGAGGCTATAATCCCCGGGATTCGCCCGGGGGGGGAACGTGAGCCAGGATCCCGTCAACGACCCCGACGGGCCAAAGGACGACGAGACGACGACCGAGGCGGAGGCGGAGCCTTCGTCCGAGTCCGCCCCCGAGCCGGGCGTCGCCGAGCAATACGAGCGCCGGGCCCGGCTGGCCGAGGATCGGCTGACCGAGGTCCTGGCCGCCTACCGGCAGGTCAAGACCGAGAACGAGGGCTTCCGGGACCGGATCACCCGCGACGTGGAGCGCCAGTTCGAGAGGCGCCACGAGAAGCTCCTCCTCAAGTTCATCGACATCCTCGACAACTTCGACCGGGCGCTGGAGGCGGCGGAGCAGACCTACGCCGGCAACCCGCTCGTCGAGGGCCTCATCCTCGTGCGCACCCAGCTCCTCCAGACCCTCCAGCAGGAGGGCCTCGAGCGCATCCCCGTCCTCGGGCTGCCCTTCGACCCCGCGGTGAGCGAGGCCGTCGGGACGCAGGCTGTCGAGGACCCCGAGGACGACCACCTCGTCGTCCGCGAGATGCTGAGGGGCTACCGCCTCCACGGGCGCGTGGCGCGCGCCTCCCGCGTGGTGGTGGGGCAGTTCCAGGAGGGCGGCGCGCCGGCGGTCCCGACCGAGGAGATGATCGGGGCCGACGAGTCGTCGGAGGAGGTGATCGCCGCGATCGGCGCCGCCGACACGATCCCTCTCGACGAGGCCACCCTCCGGGCGATCTTCGGCGGCGAGGACCCCGACTCCGAGTAGGCCGGCCCGCAGCGGCCGCTCAGAGCACGTAGGCGAGGGCGAAGCCGATCTGCGCCACCATCATCATCAGGTACATGTGCGTCCACGAGGGGTGGTTCTCGGTGAACGCCAGCTCCTCCGGCCTCCGCACCAGCAGGTAGACGGTGTAGGTCCCGTAGAGGACGAGCGCCGTGGCCAGCACGTCGAGGAGGACGGGGTTGCCGCTCAGGATCCCGGCCCGCACCCCGACCGGGATGAGCAGGAAGGGCAGCACGAAGAAAGGCGCGATCATCCACGCCGCCCTCTTCACCCCGTAGAGGATGGGCAGGGTCTCGCACCCTCCGGCGCGGTCGCCCTCGATGTCCGCGAAGTCCTTGGTCGTCGAGGCCCCGAGGAGGAAGAGGCCGAAGATCGTGCCGATGAACCAGGGCTCGGGGCCGAGGATCGTCTTCACCGTGGACCAGCCCGCAACCTTCAGGAGGAGGCCGCGCGGGATGGCGATGGTGACGTTGGCGAGGATGCCGTGGGCCTTGGTGCGGAAGGGCGGCGCCGAGTAGGCCCACACGAGGACGCTCGTGAAGAGGACGATCCAGAAGCACTCGCGGTGCGACTCGAGGCCGGGCGGAGACGCCAGCCAGGCGAGGGCCCAGGCCACGGCGAAGCTGGCCACGGTGAAGGCCCACGCCTCCCCCATCGTCAAGGTGCCCGAGGGCAGGGGTCGCCGCGGCTTGTTCAAGCGGTCGATGTCGAGGTCGTAGATCTGGTTGATGGCGTTGCTCGCCGCGTTCAGGACCGCCGCCATGAGTGCGCCCCAGAGGACGGGGAGAAAGGTGGCGAGGGTGACCGGCTCGCGGGTACCGTGGGCGCCCCACGCGGTGACCGCGCCGCTCACCACCCCGAGGGCGGGAGGCAGGAGGGTGAAGGGCCGGGCGAAGTCGACGCAGGTCAGCAGCTTCTTCATTCGGGGGGTTCGCCTCAGCCCGCGTTCGCGGGCATCGCGGAGAGGACGCGGACGATCAGGACGGCGATCCCGGCGCCGATCGCCGTGTTGGCGGCGTTCAGGAGGTGGTTGCCCATGAAGCCCCGGCGCTCGGCCACCGTGCCGAGGACGCTCTCGGCCAGGCTCCCCAGGAGGCCCGCCACGCCGACGACGAGGGCCTCGGGCCAACCGAAGAGGCCCGACGCCACGCCGACCGCACCGACGGCGAGGGCGGCGACGAGACCGCCGAGCGTCCCCTCGAAGCTGACCGCACCCTCGGTGCCGGGGGCAACGGGACGGAGGGACGTGATGAGGAACGTGCGCCGGCCGTACGCCTTGCCCACCTCGGACGAGCAGGTGTCGGCGGCCGCGGTCGCCACGGCGGCTGCGTAGGCGAGGGCGAGGAGGTCGCGAAGGCCGGGCGGCGCCATGGCGGCGAGCACGGCCAGGAATGCCGGGACGAAGCCGTTCGCCCACGCGTGCTCGAAGCCGCGGGCCCCGCCCTTCTCCTGGGCGATCCCGCGGGCGGCCTTTTTCCGATAGCCGAGCTTCGTCGCCGCGGTGCCGAGGACGAAGAACGCGATCATGAGGGCGAGGCCGGGCAGGCCCAGGCCGGCGGTGATGGCCGTGCCGATCACCACCGCGGACAAGGCTCCCCGGGCGTCGACCGATCGGGCGAGGAATGCGGGAAGGGCGATCGCCGCGTTCACGAGGAGGCCCATCGCGACGCGGCGAACGAACAGCGGATCGCCGAGGAGGAGCTCAGGCTCGGCGCTGGCCAGGAGCGGCAGGACGAGGGCCACCGTCAGCGGAACCGTCACGTTGTCGTCGAGGGTCGTGGGGAGCGACTCGACGAGGGCGCAGACGAGAGCGAGGGCGAGGGCGGTCCCGGCGGTGCGCGGCCAGTGCGGGGCCGCGGGGTCGAGCGGCGAGCGCGCGGCCCAGGCGGCGAGGAAGGCGGCGGCGGCCGTCCCGAAGGCCACGAAGGCCGCGGAGCCGGCCCAGCCCTTCCGGCCGTTCCACGGCAGGCGGGGACCTCCCGACGCCTGCCCGACGAGCGAGGCCATCCCGTCGCCCACCGCGAGGATGCCCCACCCCGCCGCGGCCATCCACAGCCGGTCGTGGAAGAGGAGGACGAGGGCGAGGACCGAGAGCGGATAGGCCAGGATGCCGACCGGGTAGCCGCGAGCCACGTCCGCCCCCCGCCACATCCCACGGCCGCCGATCCTCGGCAGCACCTGCCAGTTGAAGAGGAAGGCGACGAGGGCCAGGAGGGCGGCCTGCCACCAGGTCAGGACGCGCAGGAGGAGGGCGAAAGCGACGCAGCCGACGTGGACCACCCGGCGGGCGAGCTCGCCGCGGCCGAGGCTCACGCGGCGCCTCGCGCCGCCCGGTCGCCGGGCGCCGACGCTCCCTTCGGCCGTGGCGCCTGCCCGGTGTCGTACAGCCAGCGAATCGTCTCCCGCAGCCCTTCGGCCAGCGTCCGCACGGCGTAGCCGAGCTGCTGCTCGGCCCGGCCGCTGTCGCACGCCCACTCTTCGCGAAAGACGCCCACCTCGCCGTGAGTGAGCTGCGGCGGCTGCCCCGTGAGCTCGGCCCAGAGCCACTGGGCCCGGCCGATCCCCGAGGCGATGCCGTACGGGATCCGCCAGCGGGGAGGAGCGGCCGCGGTGATCTCGTGCACGAGGCCGAAGAGCCGGGCGAGCGTCGCGTTCTCGCCGCCGAGGACGAACCGGTCGCCCGGCCGTCCCTTCTCGAGGGCGAGGACGTGGCCTTCAGCCACGTCCTCGACGAAGGCGTAGGACCAGCGGCGGTCGCCGGGACCGACGAGGGCAGGGAGCCGTCCGCTCAGGTGGTCGGCGATCATGCGGGCGACGATGTTGCCCTCGGTCATCTCGCCCGGGCCGTAGATCACCCCGGGGTACAGGGTCACCACGTCCTGGCCTTCCGCCGCTGCCTCGCGCGCCCGCGCGTCGGCGCGGGCCTTCGTCCGCTCGTAGGCGTTTCGGAAAGGCGGCCCGGGGTGAGGCCGCGAGGCGTCGAGGGCTCCGGGTCCCGAGGGGCCGAGGGCGATGAAGGAGGACGTGTAGACGAGCCGGGCTCCCGCCGCTCGGGCAGCGGCGAGGACGTTCTCGAGCCCGCCCACGTTCACCGCCTCGAAGAGCTCCGGCTCCGGCACCCAGATCTTGACGAGGGCGGCCATGTGCACGACGGCGGCGCAGCCCTCGGCCGCGGCCCGGACCGAGAGGGCGTCGGTCACGTCCCCCGCCGCGACCTCGAAGCCGTCCGGCAGGCCTTCCAGACGGCTGCTGGGTCGAGCGAGGACCCGGAGCGCGTGCCCGCGGGCTGCGAGGCGCCGGGCCACCGTGCGCCCGAGGAAGCCGGTCGCGCCGGTGACGAGCACCCTCATGGCGGCGTCGGAACCGTGCTCCCGGTGCGGGCCCGCCAGTCGTCGAGGAGGTTGGAGAGGGTGCGCTCGAGCGGGATCCTCGGCTCCCAACCGGTGGCCGCACGCAGCCGCGACGGGTCGCCGACCTGCACCGGCACGTCCGAGGGGCGGAGGCGGGCCGGGTCGACCCGGACCTCCACGCGGGCGGCCGAGGCGGCGAGGAGCATTTCGAGAACCTGCCGGATGGGGCGCCCGCGGCCGCTGCAGACGTTGTACGTCTCTCCCGCCTCCCCCTTCTCGAGCAGCCTCCAGTAGGCGCGCACCACGTCGCGCACGTCCGTGAAGTCGCGCACGGCCCCGAGGTTGCCGACCTCGAGCACGGGCCGGTGGCGGCCGGCCTCGATCTCTGCGATCTGGCGAGCGAACGAGCTTTCGGCGAAGGCCTCGCCGCGCCCCGGACCCGTGTGGTGGAAGGTGCGCGTGAGGACGATCCGCATGCCGCCGGCGGGCCCGTAGAGGCGGGCGAGGGCGGCCTGGGCCACCTTGCTCACTGCGTAGGGCGAGGCGGGCCGCAGCGGCGCGTCCTCGCGGATCGGGATCTCCTCGGGCCCCACCGGACCGTACTCCTCGGCGCTGCCCACGACGAGCACCGCCGGGCACAGGGAGAGCCTCCGCGCCGCGTCGAGCAGGTGGACGAGGCCGAGCACGTTCGTGCGGAGGGTGCCCCCCGGGTCCAGCCACGACTGGTGCACGCTCGACTGCCCCGCGAGGTGGACGATCCCGTCCGGCCGCACCTCCTCGACCACCGCCGCCGCGGCAGCCGGGTCGTCGAGGTCGGCCTCGAGCACCCGGGCTCCCGCCGAGCCGCGCCAGGAGACGGCGCCCTGGGGCAGCACCACCCCGTGGACCTCGACCTGCGGCTCGTCCACGCGCAGGTACTCGACGAGGTGCCCGCCCACGAAGCCGGCCGCCCCCGTGACGAGGAGTCTCACCGGTAGCCGCCCGCCAGGCCCTGCCCGCTCGCCCCCAGGAAGCTGCCGACGGAGCTCATGCCCGCGAGCTCGAGGTTGAACCGCCACTGCCGCTCGTCGCGCCCGTTCCAGTTGTAGCGGATGTACTCCAGCCTGAACCCGCAGCACTGCGTCGTCCAGCGCAGGTCGTTGCGCATCTGCCAGAGGATGTGGTTGAGGACGTCGTAGTCGGCGGAGCTCTCGAGGAAGAGCTGCTTCGGGAAGACCTCCCACGCGAGGTTGCCCCGGAGCGAGTGGGCGCCCACCGTGCGCTGGGTGGGGTCCTCGGAGAGGCGCACCGACCGCGACCAGCCGGCGCTCAGGTTGAGTCGGGGGCGGTTGACGGTGGCGAAGACGCTCGATCGGCGGACCTGGTTGAAGTTGACGTCGTACTCGACCTGGTAGTCGACCGAGAACTGGGGCGAGGGCCTCAGCCGCATGCGCGACATGAGCGGCGAGAGGTGCTCGGGCTGGAAGCCGGGGCCGAACGCGGAGGAGGAGTAGTTGGGGTCGAAGTTGTTCTGCCCCTCCGCGATCTGGACGTAGTAGGTCTGCTGGATCCGCCAGTTGAAGAACTCGTAGGCCTGCAGCTTCCCGTGCGGCCCCCGGCGCTTGGCGAAGAAGCGCTGGACGAGCGCGTACGTGATCTGGTTCGTGCCCAGGTAGTAGTCGTCCCCGTCGAACTTGGGGATGCTGTTGAACTCCTCGACCCGCGTCCTGTAGGTCCAGGTCACCTCGGGCCCGATCGTGTGCTTGAAGCGCTCGGAGTAGGAGTTGCCGGGGGTGTCGAAGACGCGCGAGAAGGTCGGCCCCCGCATCTCGACCGTGCTCTCGAAGAAGGAGCGGTCCAGGGGGGGGCCGACGATCGCGTTCTGCCCATCGTCGTTCAGCCCGTAGCTCGAGCCGTAGTGGGTGTAGCGGTAGCCGACCGACGGGTTGAAGTCGAGGAAGCTCACGTGGAGGGGACGCGACACGGTGGGCGCGAAGTCGTACCGGTTCCAGTGGTCGACGTGGGTGATGTCCCCGTACTGGATCCGGTCCGCGTCGGCCTCCAGGCCGAACACGATCCCGCCCCAACCGACCTGGCGCGGGAAGCGGCGCAGGGTGATGCCGGGCAGCCTCCCGTTGACGCGCTTGTAGTCGGTGCCGAAGTAGGTGCTGGAGGTGTCCGCGTACGCGCTCAGGACGGCGAGGTGGAGGTCCTTCTCCAGGTTCAGCCCCCAGTGCTCGTTGCGGTTCGCGGCGACGTTGAAGTTCTCCTGGAACCGCTGCTGGAAGAGCAGGTCGCTGTACTTGCGCACGTTCACGGTGGCCCGGACCTCGCCGGGGAGCACCTGGAGGGCGTTCCAGTCGATGTCGTAGTCCGTGGCCGCGGCGCGCCCGCTGAGGATCGCGCCCGTCGTGGGGTCGGTGACGAGGTCCTTCTCGGTGAGGCGGAAGATGTAGGTGCGGAAGTCGCCCCGCGACGGCGAGTCGCTCATGTAGCGCAGCTCGTGGCCGAACCCGAAGCCGAGCTTCGAGAAGTAGTCGGCGTGGAACGTCTGGTCGGCGCTCCGGCCCATGGCCCAGAAGAAGCCGCCCCCCAGGGTGAAGCCCCGGTAGGACGAGTAGCCGAAGTTGGGGAAGAGGAAGCCCGTCGTCCGTCCGCTCTTGTTGATCGGGTAGTAGAAGTAGGGCGAGTAGAAGACCGGGACCCCCTTCACCTCGAAGACCGCGTTCTTCGCGATCACCTTGTCGTCCACCTCGATCTTGGCCGACGAGGAGATGAAGCCCCAGCGCGGGTTGGGCTGGGCGCACGAGGTGAACCGGCCGCCCTCGACGCGGTAGGTCTGGCCGTCCACCCTCTCCAGGCGCCGGCCCTCCACGAACACCCCCGGCTCGACGTAGCCGACCGCGTTCTCGATGAAGCCGTGCCCGGTGTCGTCCATCTCCAGGCGGTCCCCGCCCAGCCGCTCCTCCCCGCGGATGAAGACGACGTTGCCCTCCGCCACGAGACGACGCTTCACGCTGCCGTCGGGCTGGGGCTCCTCGTAGACGTCGGCCTTGTCGGCCTGGACGCGCATGTCGCCGAGGCGCATGTCGATGACCCCGCCGCGCGCCTCGAAGTGCCCCTTCTCCACCTCCTCGTAGGAGTCGGCCCGCACGCGGATCTCCCCCTCCGGGAGCGCCGGCTCGTCGCTCACGACGGGCTTCTTTTCCTTCTGCCGGCGGTGCTGCTGGTCCTGGGCCTCCGCCCGGACTCCGGTCAGGAGGAGGCCGGCCAGGACGGGTAGGAGAAGCGACCGGGACAAGAGCGCGCTCCGGACGGGCGGCTGCCCCTCCTAGAGGGCCGCCATGCCCATGACGTGGAAGCCGCCGTCCACGTGGAGGACCTCCCCGGTGACCCCCCGGGACAGGGGGGAGACGAGGAAGAGCGCGGCGTCGCCTACCTCGTCCTGCTCGGTGTTCTTGCGGAGCGGGGCGTGGGTGCGGTGGTACTCGAGCATCTTCGACAGGCCGTGGACGCCGCTCGCGGCGAGGGTCTTGATCGGCCCCGCCGAGATCGCGTTCACCCGGATGCCCTTCGGCCCGAGGTCGGCCGCCAGGTAGCGCACCGACATCTCGAGCGCCGCCTTGGCGACGCCCATCACGTTGTAGTGCGGCACGACGCGCTCGCCGCCGAGGTAGCTCAGGGTCACGATGCTGCCGCCCTCCGCCATGAGAGGGGCGGCCGCGCGGGCGAGAGCGGTGAGGGAGTAGGACGAGACGTCCTGCGCGACGCGGTAGCCCTCGCGCGAGGTGTTCAGGAACTCCCCGTCGAGCTCCTCGCGGAGGGCGAAGGCCACCGCGTGCACGACGAAGTCGAGCCCGCCCAGCCCGTCACGGAGCGCGGCGGCGAGGCTCTCCAGGTCGGCGTCCTTCGTCACGTCGCAGGGGATCACGAGGGGATCGCGCAGTTGCTCGGCGAGCTCCCGCACGTTCTCCTCGAGCCGCTCGCCCTGGTAGGTCACGGCGAGCCGTGCTCCCTCGCGGTGGACGGCCTGGGCGATGCCCCAGGCGATCGAGCGCTTGTTCGCGATTCCCAGGACGAGGCCGCGCTTCCCGTCCAGCAGCATGATCCCTCCGGAATCGAGCCACTATACCATCAGGCCTCGGATCGCCGGATCACGCCGCGGGAGCCGAAGGAGCTGCGATGAGCGCCTGGCCGATTGCGCTGGACGACGTGAAGGCGGCCCGCGAGCGCCTCCGGCCGCACCTCGCGCCGACGCCGCTCCGCTCCTACTCTGCGCTCGACGAGGCGGTGGGAGAGGGCGTCCGCGTCCTCGTCAAGCACGAGAACTTCCAGCCCACCGGCGCCTTCAAGGTGAGGAACGGCGTCTCGGCCCTCACCTTGCTCCGACCGGAGCAGCTCTCGCGGGGCGTCGTCGCCGCCACGCGGGGGAACCACGGCCTGGGCCTCGCCTGGGCGGCCCGGCGCCTGGGCGCCCCGGCGACCGTGTGCGTGCCCGTCGGCAACAATCCCGAGAAGAACGCGGCCGTGCGCGGCCTCGGCGCCCGGCTCGTCGAGGAGGGACGCGACTACGACGAGTCGGTCGCGGCCGCGGAGCGGCTCGTCCGGGAGGAGGGGCTCCACCTCGTCCACTCGACGAACGACCGCGCGGTCGTCGCGGGGGCGGGGACGCTCACCCTGGAGATGCTCGAGGAGGCGCCGGGTCTGGAGGCGCTCGTCTTCTCGGTGGGCGGCGGCTCGCAGGCGGTGGGCGGCCTCACCGTGACGCGCGCCGTGAAGGCGGGCCTGCCCGTCTACGCCGTGCAGGCCGCGGGCGCCTCGGCGATCCACGACGCGTGGCACCTCGGACGGCCGGTCTCCCGGCCCTCGGCCGACACGTTCGCGGACGGCCTCGCCACGCGCAACACCTACCCGTTCACCTTCCCCGCCCTCCGCGAAGGCCTCGCCGGCTTCGTCACCGCGACGGACGCCGAGATCGCCCACGCCGTTCGTCTCCTCCTCGCGACCACGCACACCCTCGTCGAGGGCGCGGGGGCGGCGGGGCTCGCCGGCCTCCTGAAGCTGCGGGAAGCCCTGGCCGGACGGACGGTGGGCATCGTGCTCTCCGGCGCGAACATCGACCGGGCGACCCTCGGGCGGGTGCTGGCCGGCGAGCTCTGATCGCGGCTGTCCGGGCCGTTCAGGCCGAGGTCAGCTCGTCGCTCGTCCGCCCGCGCAGGGCGAGGATGCGCTCCACCACCTCGCCGACCACGTTGTTGGGCGTGGAAGCGCCGGCGGTGAGGCCGAGCGTGACCGGCCCCGACGGCAGCCAGCCCTCGGTGGCCTGCTCGACCGACCCGCCCGCCGGGCGGTGGTGGATCGCTCCGCCCTCGATCCGGTCGGCGCCGCTGATGTGGTAGGTCGGCAGGCGCTCCGCGCAGATCCGCGTCAGGGCCTGGGTGTTGCTGCTGTTGTAGCCGCCGATGACGACCATGAGGTCGAGGCCGCCCTCGTCCAGCATCTTGAGGACGGCGTCCTGCCGGTCCTGGGTGGCGGAGCAGATGGTGTCAAAGGCGCGGAAGCGCCGGGAGAGATCGGCCTCCCCCCAGCGCTCCCCCATCGCCAAGCGGAGCAGCTCCTGGATCTCCAGGCTCTCCGTCATCAGCATGGTGGTCTGGTTGGCGAGCCCGATCCGCTGCAGGTCCCGCTCGGGGTCGAACCCCGGGCTCGCCGCATCGCGGAAGCGCGACACCACGTCCTTCGCCGGCACGGCGCCCCGGATGAAGCCGCACACGACCCGGGCCTCGACGACGTCCTTCACGCAGAGGTAGTGCCCCCCGGGATGGGCGAGCGCCTGCGACGCGGTGGCCTTCGTCTCCTCGTGGTAGTGCTTCCCGTGGATCACCGAGGTGAAGCCGTCGCGCGCGTAGCGGTCGACGTTCTTCCAGACGTTGAGCACGCTCCCGCAGGTGGTGTCCACGAGGACGCAGCCCTTCGTGCGCAGGTGCTGCATCTCGGCGACTGGCACCCCGAACGCGGGCAGGATGACCACGTCCTGCGCTTCCACCCCGGCGTAACGCACCTCGGGGCTGCCGTCGTCGGGGAGGATCCTTATCCCGAGGGCCTGGATCCGTCCGTTCACCTCCGGGTTGTGGATGATCTCGCCGGAGAGGAAGATCCGGCGGTCCGGGAAGCGCTCCCGCGCCTCGTACGCGTACTCCACCGCCCGGTCGACGCCGTAGCAGAAGCCGAACTCGCGGGCGAGCTTCACCCTCACGTCGCCGGCACGCGCGCAGTACCCCATCGCCTTGAGCCGGTCGACCAGCTCGGAGTGGTAGCTCGCGGCGAGGACCGGGCGGACCTGCTCCTTGAGGTTGAAGCCCTTCCGGAAGTAGGTCGGCTCGCTTGCGCTCATCGCAGAGGACTCGAGTCTCCAGCATAACGCACCTCGGCCTCTCCCGCGCGAGGGTATGCTTGGACGGCCATGAAGCGCGTGCTCGCCGTCGAGGACGACCCCGACATCGTCGAGCTCATCGCCCACTACCTCCGGGCGGAGGGGCTCGAGGTCGAGGCCGCGAGCGACGGCCGGCTGGCTCTCGAACGCCTCCGCGCCGGCGCCCACGACCTCGTGATCCTGGACCTCCAGCTCCCCGGGCTCGACGGGCTCAGCCTCTGCACGGAGCTGCGGCGCGACAAGCGCACGCGCGGCCTGCCCGTCATCATGCTCACCGCCCGGGGCGACGAGGCGGACCGGGTGGTCGGGCTCGAGCTGGGGGCCGACGACTACGTGGTGAAGCCGTTCAGCCCCAAGGAGCTCGTGGCCCGGGTCCGGGCCCTGCTGCGGCGGCTCGACCGGCAGGACGACGAGGCGGCCCCCCTGGTGGTCGGAGGCCTCGAGATCGACACCGACCGGCACGTCGTCCGCTTGGAGGGCCGGCCCGTCCACCTCACCGCGAAGGAGTTCGCCCTCCTCGTCGCGCTGGTCGAGGCGCGGGGCCGCGTCCTCTCGCGCCAGACCCTCCTCGAGCAGGTCTGGGGCTACTCGTACGCGGAGGGAACGCGGACGGTCGACGTCCACGTGAGGCGGCTCCGGGAGAAGCTCCCCGGAATCGGCGATCGCCTCATCACCGTCAAATCGCTGGGGTACCGTATGGCCCGGGAGGAGGAGCGGTGAGGAGGCTGTCCCTGCGCGGGCGGATGGTGGCGACGGCGGTGGTCGCGGCCGGGGTGGCCCTCGTCGCCCTCCTCCTCCTCGCCGGTCCCCCTCTCGACCGCCGGGCGCGCGACGAGGCGTTCGCCACCCTCACCGCGGAGGCCCGGCTCATGGCCCGCGTGGTGGAGGACGAGCTGGCCCAGGGGACGAGGTGGGACGACCTCGACCCCGTGGTGGACGCGGCGGCGCGCGACGTGGACGCGCGGGTCACCGTCATCGCCGCCGACGGCCGGGTGGTGGGGGACTCCGCCGCCTCCGGGCCCGACCTCGCCCGGATCGAGAACCACGGGAGCCGCCCCGAGGTGCGGGCGGCCCTCGCCGGCGAGGTGAGCCGGTCCGAGCGCATGAGCGCCACCGTGGGATCCGTCCTCCTCTACGTGGCCGTCCCCGTGCGGAAGGACGGCAAGGTGGTCGGCGTGACCCGGCTCTCGCGCGGCCTGGGGACGGTCGCGGAGCAGAGCGCCTCCCTCTGGCGCGCGGCGGCCCTCGCCCTCGCCCTCGCCCTCCTCGCCACCTTTCTCCTCTCCATGCTCCTCTCCTCCTCCCTCGGGCGCTCCCTGGGCGAGATCATGGAGACGGCGCGCCAGTACGCGCGCGGCAACCTGTCGGCCCGGATCCCGGTCCGCCGGGACGACGAGCTCGGCGAGCTCGCGCGGATCATCAACCTCTCGGCCGACCAGCTCCAGGGCCGGATGGCCGAGATCGCGCGCGATCGCGGCCGCACCGACGCCATCCTGACCGCCATGGACGACGGCGTCCTCGCCGTGGACCACCGGGGCCGCGTCGTCCTCGCGAACCCGAGCCTCGTGAAGGCCCTCGACCTCGAGGACGCGCCGGGACGGCACTACTTGGAGGTGATCCGCCAGCCCGAGGTGGGCCGCCTCATCGAGGAGGTGCTGCGGACCGGCGAGCGACGGGAGGAGGAGGTGGAGCTCCTCCACGTCCGGCGGGTCTTCTCGATCACCGGGGTGCCGTTCCCCGGGGAGGAGGGCACCCCGCCCGGAGCCGTCCTGACCTTCAACGACGCGACCGAGCGCCGACGCCTCGAGCGCATCCGCCGGGACTTCGTGGCCAACGCGTCGCACGAGCTGCGCACGCCGCTCACGTCGATCCGGGGCTTCGTGGAGGCGCTCGAGGACGGTGCGGTGGAGGAGCCGCCGACCGCCCAGCGCTTCCTGGGGAAGATCCGCGTCCACGCCGACCGCATGGCCGCCCTCGTCGAGGACCTCCTGGAGCTGAGCCGGCTGGAGGCCGGCGAGGGGGAGCCCTTCCTGGAGGAGACTCTGCCCGGGGAGATCGTCGAGGACGTGGTCGCCTCGTTCGCGGGGGCGGCCACCCGCAAGGACATCCGCCTGCGGCGCGCGGATCACGGCGCGCCGCCGGTCCGGACCGACCCCGAGCGGCTGCGACGCATCCTGGAGAACCTCGTGGACAACGCGGTCAAGTACACGCCGGAGGGAGGAGAGGTGGAGGTCGCCTGCTCGCCCGGGCCGGACGGGTCCGGGCGGATCGACGTCGCGGACAACGGTCCCGGCATCGCCGCCGAGCACCTGCCCCGGATCTTCGAGCGCTTCTACCGCGTGGACAAGGCGAGGAGCCGCGAGCTCGGCGGCACCGGCCTGGGGCTCTCGATCGTCCGCCACCTCGCCGAGAGCATGGGGGCGTCGGTGTCGGTGGAGAGCGAGCCCGGACGAGGCTCCCGCTTCACGGTGACGATCCCGGGGCGGGAGCCGGGGCCGACGGGCGCTTAGGGCCCTGGCGGAGGCAGACGCTCCGCGCCTCGGCCTGCCTCACGGGCCTTCGCCTGAGTCGGTGTCCGGGGCACCGGTCTTCGGCTTCCCACGGGCATCCGCTCCGGCGGCCGTCCGGGCCGCCGCGGCCGGCTGGCTCGGCCCGCCGGCGTGGGGCGGCGCCGCGGCCACCGCGGCGGCCAGGACCTCGGCCGACGGCTGAAGGGTGAGCTTCGGGATCCCGGCGGCGGGCGTGATGTCCGCGAGGGCGAACAGCGTCCCCGGCTGCGGCGTGAAGTCGGAGGTGGCGTCCGCGCCGGCAGCGTCCCTGTCCTCGCCCGCAGGAACAGCAACCCGGGCCGGGGTGGGGACCTGCCGCGTCGGGCCGGCCGCCACGCGCCCGGCCGCCACGCGCCCGGCGGCATCGTGCGGGCCGTCGGCCGAGACCGGCGCCTGCGGCTCGGCGCCTCCGATGTAGATGGGCTCGTAGGCGAGCACCCGGTTGCGCCCGGCGCGCTTGGCCTCGTACAGCGCCTCGTCGGCGGCCCGCACGAGGGTCGCGGCGTCCACGCCGTCGACCGGGCACTCGGCGACGCCCCCGCTGACGCTGATGATGCCCAGGGGCTGGTCGAAGCCGAAGGCGAAGTCGTGCGCGGCGACCGCCGCCTGCAGGTTCTCGGCGGCGGCGAGGGCCTGCGCGCGCGTCGTGCGGGGGAGGATGACGAGGAACTCCTCGCCCCCGTAACGCCCGAAGACCGTGCCCTGACGGAGGTTGTCCTGCACGAGCCGGACCAGCCTCTGGAGCAGGCGGTCGCCGGCCACGTGGCCGTTGCGGTCGTTGTAGTGCTTGAAGCTGTCGACGTCGAACAGGAAGATCGACACCGAGGACAGGGTGTCGACCGCCTGCCGCATCTCCTCCGCGAGCCGGTGGTTGAGGTAGCGCTTGTTGAAGACGCCGGTCAGCCCGTCGATGCTGGCCGTGGCCTTCATCTCCGTGTACTTCGCCTGCGCCTGCAGCGAGACGGCGCCCGCCTGGGCGAGCAGCCGGAGGGCGTCCTTCGAGTCGGCGGGGCCGCGCGAGAGGCCCTCGACCGCGATGACGCCCACGACGTCCTCGCCGAACGTCAGCGGGGCCACGAGGTCGGGCACCAGGGCTTCGGCCGTCTCCCCGCGGAGGCGCCTTCGATCGGGCGGAGCCAGGCTCTCGAAGTCCCGGCGGTCCATGACCCGCTGGACCTCGGCCGCGTAGCCGATCTCGCCCTTCCCGATCGTGATCTCGGAGCCGATCTCCACGAGGCCGTCGGGGAACGTCGCCGCGACGGCGAGGTGGAGGTGACGCTCGGGATCGCTCTCCGCCGGTCGCCGCCGGACGGCGACGATCGCCTTCCTCGGCTCCAGCATCCGCACGGTCGCGCCCAGGAGCACGCGGGGGATCTGGCGCCCACCCTGCCCGGCATGCAGCTCGTGGACGACGTGCGGCAGCTCGCGGACGAAGCGGCCGAGGAAGAGCTGACCGGTCTCGGCGAGGTTGGTCTGCCGGCGGGACGAGGCGAGCTCCTTCTCGAGGTCCGCCGCGCGGAGCTCCAGCGCCCGAAGGCCGGTGCGGAGCGCGGCCATTCGGCCGGCGAGGAGGACGAGCCCGGTCACGGCTCCGATCGCAAGAATGCCCAGTGCGACAGTCATGGTCGTCAACGCCCTCGATGCAACCGCCATGCCGGCGGATCCCCGGGTCGAGGCCGCTGGGACAACGAGTTGCGGGTCCGATCGTCCACCCAGGTGGCGGCATTTCGGACGTCGGCGGGGAGCGCGGCCGGCGGGCCGCCGTCACCCCTCGGCCTCCGTGGACAGCGCTACGCCCGTCGTATAGCATCGCCCCGCCCGTCACGGACCGTCTCCGCGGCGCCGCCCGGCGTCGCTCGGCCCGCCATGGGCCGGCCACGCCACTCGCCAGAGCTCCAGCCCCGGGGGGCAGAGATGAATGCCGACAAGATCATCAAGTGGTTCATGCCCAAGGAGGAGCGCTTCCAAGCGCTCCTCGAGCGGGCGACCCAGAACCTGCTCCTCTCGGCCAAGGTCTTCTCCGAGATCGCCCACGCGTCGAGCCTCGAGGACCGCAAGGTCAAGGGGGTGCAGCTCAAGGCCCTCGAGCGGGAGGGGGACGGCATCACCCGCCAGATCTTCGAGGCACTCAACACGACCTTCATCACGCCCTTCGACCGGGAGGACATCCGCTCGCTCGCGAGCGACCTCGACGACATCCTCGACCACCTGGAGAGCGTGGCGAAGTACCTCGTCCTCTTCGAGCTCGCCGAGGCCCCCGAGGCCCTTCGCCGCTTCGCCGAGATCCTCGCCGCGATGGCCGAGGAGATCGACAAGATCCGCGGCCTCATCTGGGACATGGGCAACCTGCAGAAGATCCAGGAGTCGATGGTCCGCATCTCGGAGCTCGAGAACCAGGGCGACTCGCTCTACTTCACGGTCATCTCGGACCTCTTCAAGAAGGGCTGCACGGAGTCGATCGAGATCCTGAAGTGGAAGGAGGTCTACGAGGGCCTCGAGGAGGCCTGCGACCGCTGCAAGGACTTCACGCACGTCGTGGGCAACGTGGCCATCAAGAACGCGTGAGCGAGCGCCGATGCCGGCCGACACCCCGCTGATCGTCCTCATCATCCTCGTCGCGCTGACGTTCGATTTTCTGAACGGCTTCCACGACGCGGCCAACTCGATCGCCACCGTCGTCTCCACGCGGGTCCTCGCGCCCGGGAAGGCCGTCGTCTGGGCCGCCTTCTTCAACTTCGTGGCCGCCTTCGTGCTGGGCACGCACGTCGCCAAGACGCTGGGCCAGGGCATGATCGACCTCTCGGTCGTGACCCTCGAGGTGGTCCTGGCCGGCCTGATCGGGGCCATTCTGTGGAACCTGATCACCTGGTACTACGGCATCCCCGTGTCCTCCTCGCACGCCCTCATCGGCGGCTACGCGGGGGCGGCGGTCGCCAAGGCGGGCTGGGGAGCGATCATCGCGTCGGGCTGGACGAAGACCCTCGAGTTCATCGTCCTCGCCCCGTTGCTCGGCACGTTCCTCGGCTTCGTCCTGATGACCACGGTCACGTGGCTCTTCCGGACATGGAGCCCCTTCCGCCTGGACAAGCTCTTCCGGCGTCTGCAGCTGCTCTCCGCCGCCTTCTACAGCCTGGGCCACGGCGGCAACGACGCGCAGAAGACGATGGGCATCATCACGGGGCTGCTCGTGGCCGCCGGCCACCTCAAGACCTTCGCCGTCCCGGTCTGGGTCATCCTGGCCTCCCACGCCGCGATCGCGTTCGGGACGATGTTCGGCGGGTGGCGCATCGTCAAGACGATGGGCACCCGGATCACCAAGCTGCAGCCGTTCGGCGGCTTCTGCGCGGAGACCTCGGGGGCGCTGACCCTCGTCGGCGCGACGCTCTCCGGCATCCCGGTGTCCACCACCCACACGATCACGGGGGCGATCGTGGGGGTCGGCGCCACGAAGCGCCTGTCGGCGGTCAGGTGGGGAGTCGCGGGCCGGATCGTGTGGGCGTGGCTCCTGACGATCCCGCTGGCCGCGGCGATGTCAGCCCTCAGCTACCTCGTGCTGCGCCGGTTCTTCTAGCCGATGTTCTTGAGCGCTTCACGCTTCGAGAGAGGGCTCAGCTCGCTCGCGTGCTCCCGAACGTACCGCCGAACCTCCCTCGGGTCCGTCCACGCATGCTGCCGGAGCGCCCAGCCGATGGCCTTGCGCAGGAAGAACTCCTTCGAGGAGAGGGCCGGCTCGATGACGGCGTACAGGAGTCCGAGGTCGGTGTCCTTCTTGAAGGTGAGCTGGCACAGGATGGCGCTCCGGCGCTTCCAGAGGTCGTCCGAGCGGCTCCAGGCCAGCATGCCCTCCCGCATCTCGCTCGGGAAGAGGCGGAGCAGCGTGCCCAGGCGGTGGGAGGCGATCGCATCCACGTAGTCCCACCACGCCCCGGTCACGACCATCTCCTCGTACATCGGCAGGGCGGCCATGTCCTGGAAGGGGCCGAAGGCGCGGCGGCCGGTGAGCTCGATGGCGCAATAGCGCTCCTCGCGGTACCGCGCTCCCCGCCACAGCGAGAGCGCGGTGCGACGGAATGCCGCCGCGGTCGGAAAGTCGACGCCGGCGAAGGCGTCCCGGCACGCCCGGCGCAGGGGAGCGGCGCTCACGCCGAGGAACGGCATCGCCGACTTCATGTAGGCGCGCATCGCCGCCGCGCGCCCGGGCTCGGCGACGGCAGCGAGCGCCCGGCGCAGGTCCCGCGCGAGACGCGCGGCGTTCACGCGGCCTCCGGCACGACCCGGACGCCGGGCGCGGGGTCCAGCGCGATCCCGTCGCGCCTCCCGTAGACGCGGACCGCGCGCGGCTCCGCGTCGAGCACGAGGAGGGCCATCGTGCCGGGGTGGGAGGCACACCAAGGTCCGGCGAGCGCCGGCCCCCCGACGAGGAAGGCGGTCGAGAGCGCGTCAGCCACCGCCGCCTCCGCGACCACGACGCTCGCGCTGCGCACCCCTTCGGCGGGCCAGCCGGTCCGCGGGTCGAGGACGTGGCCGAACCGCCGCCCGCCGGCTTCGAAGGCCTGCTCCCCGGCCCCGCTCGTGCCGAGGGCGGCGTCCCGGAGGCGCAGGAGGCCCAGCTCTTCACCACCCGGCCGGAGGGCGAGCGCCCAGGCCTCGTCGCCCCACCCGCGGTGGCTGCTGCTCCCGGCGGTCAGGAGCGCCCGGGAAACGCCTCGCGCCCGGAGCGTGGCCGTCACGCGGTCGAGCGCCCAGCCCTTCCCGATCGACCCAAAGGCGATCTCGAGGCCGGGGGCGCCGAAGCGGACGGTGCGGCGGAGGCTGTCGAGGACGACCCTGTGCATCCCGGAGGCGGCGCGGGCCTTCTCGATCTCCTCCGCCGAGGGCAGCCGCGGCCGCCGGTCGAGGAACCCCCAGCAGCGGGAGAGGGCGGTGCTCGCGGGGTCGAAGGCCCCGCCCGTCGCCGAAGAGAGCTCTCGGCACAGCGACAGGAGCGCGAAGAGACCCGGGCTCACCGCGACGTCCCTCGCCGCCGCCTCGCGGTTCGCGTGCGAGAGCTCGCTCGTGGCGCGGAACCACGTGATCCGGCTCTCGATCGCGTCGACCTCGTCGAGGGCGGCGCGGGCCTCGTCCACGCGGCGCGCGTCTCCGGACGGCAGCGTCACCTCGAAGCGGCAGGCCATGGCGGCCCGGTGCACCTTGACCCAGTGGCCCGTCTCCGGGGCCTGGGGCAGCAGCCGTCGGAAGAGCGCCCGTCGCCCGAGGCGGGGCGGCTCGCTCACCGGCTCACCCCTGCGGCGAGCGCAGCGGCTCGAACGTCACTCCCGCCCCGGCCCGGATCCGGTCGGCCGCGCGCTTCGCCTCGCCGTGCAGCTCGACCTGCGAGCGGAAGGCCTCCTCGCCCTTCGCCGGCCGTCGCCTCTTGTACGAGCCGTCCGGCTGGAGCCGCCGTCCCTTCACGTTGTCCTGGAAGATCGCGTCGAGGGCGACGAGCGCCTTCTGCCGCCCCTCCGGCGACTCGACGGGGAAGAGGAGCTCGATGCGCTTGTCGAGGTTCCGCGGCATCCAGTCCGCGCTCGAGAGGTAGACCTCCTCGTCGCCGGCGTTGCGGAAGTGGAAGATGCGGGAGTGCTCGAGGAAACGGTCGACCACCGAGACCACCTCGACCCCTTCGCTCACCCCCCTGAGGCCGGGCCGCAGGCAGCAGATCCCGCGCACCGCGAGGCGGACCTTCACCCCCGACCTCGCCGCGTCGTAGAGGGCCCGGATGATCTCCTCGTCCACGAGGGCGTTCATCTTGGCCCGGATCTCGGCCGCGGTGCCCGCCTCGGCCCGCTGGCGCTCGCGGTTGATCAGGCGGAGCACGCGGTCGCGGAGGTGGGTGGGCGCCATGACGAGCTTCTTCATGCGGGGGGGGTCGGAGTAGCCGGTCAGCGCGTTGAAGAACGCGGAGGCGTCCTCGCCGATCTCCCGGTCGGAGGTCATGAGGCCGAAGTCGGTGTAGAGGCGGGCCGTCCGCTCGTTGTAGTTGCCGGTGCCGAGGTGGACGTACCGGCGGATGCCGTCCCGGCCCCGCCGGACGACGAGGAGGATCTTGGAGTGGGTCTTGTAGCCCCGGATGCCGTAGATCACATGGCACCCCGCCTCCTCCAGCCGCCGCGCCCAGCGGATGTTCGACTGCTCGTCGAAGCGGGCGAGCAGCTCCACGAGCACGGTCACCTGCTTGCCGTTCTCCGCCGCCCGCTCGAGCGAGCGCACCACCGGCGAGTCGCCGCTCGTCCGGTAGAGGGTCTGCTTGATCGCGAGCACGTCGGGGTCGTCCGCGGCCGAGGCGACGAACGACACCACCGGGTCGAAGGATTCGTAGGGGTGGTGGAGGATCACCTCGCGCTCGTCGAGGAGCGCGAAGAGGTCCGGTCCGCCCGCCTCGATCACCGCCTGCGGCCGCAGCGGCGGGTCGCGCAGGTCCTCGAGCGCGGGCAGGTCGACGAGCGTCATGAGCGGCCGGATGTCCACCGGGCCCCGGATGCGGTACACGTCCTCCGCCGCGACCTCGAGCCGCGAGGAGAGGAGGGCGAGGAGCGGGGCCGAGACGCCGTCCTCGACCTCGAGGCGGACGACCCCGCTGCGGCGCCTGTTCTTGAGCTCCTCCTCGATGACCTGCATGAAGTCCCGCCCGCCCTCGTCGTCGAAGTCGAGCTCGGAGTCGCGGGCGATCCGGAAGGCGGCCACGTCGCGGATCTCCTGCCCCGGGAAGAGGCTCGCGAGCTCGGCCCAGATCACGCCCTCGAGGAGGACGTGGGCGAGGCCGTCGACACCCGGCGGACGGACGAGCCGCGGGAGCCGGCCCGGGACCTGCACGACCGCGAGGCGGAGGTCCTCCTCGCCCTCCGGGGGGCCGAGGAGGACGGCGAGGTTCAGGGAGAGGCCGGCCAGCATGGGGAAGGGGCGCGAGGCGTCGATCGCGAGCGGGGTGAGGGCGGGGAGGACCTCGTCCCGGAAGTAGCGGGAGAGCGCGGCCCGCGCGGGGGGCTCGAGGTCGCCCGGGCGCACGAGCTTCACCCCCCGGTCGGCGAGGGGGGGGAGGATCTCGCCGGTGAGGGTCGAGTAGAGCTCGTCCACCATCGCGTGCGCCCGCTCCGCGATCCGCTGGAGCTGCTGGGCGGGGGTGAGGCCGGCCACGTCGGGCGCGGTGTCGCCCGCGGCGAGGGCGTCCTTGAGCGCGGCCACGCGCACCATGAAGAACTCGTCGAGGTTGCCGGCCACGATGCAGGCGAACTTCAGCCGCTCGAGGAGCGGGTTCGCGGGATCGGTGGCCTCCTCCAGGACGCGCCCGTTGAACTCGAGCCAGGAGAGCTCGCGGTTCAGGAACAGCTCGGGCTCGCGCTTCCTCTGCTTCTTCACCCGCGGCTCGCCTCGCGGAAGCCCGTCTTGCGTCCGAAGACCTCGGTCAGGAGGTCGGCCCGGGCGAGGGCGGCCAGGCGCTCCAGGGTCAGGTCGCCGCCCCCGTCCACCTCCAGCACCCACTGGTCGTC
The DNA here is from genome assembly GCA_035577965.1 of Vicinamibacteria bacterium. GTDB lineage: Bacteria > Acidobacteriota > Vicinamibacteria > Fen-336 > Fen-336 > DATBSL01. Next base: position 29,976 of record DATJYX010000091.1, read on the forward strand.
CTCGCGCAGGACGCGCACGTCGCGCACCTTCTGCAGGTGGTCGGCGTCGAGGGCGTTCGCCACCCGGAGGATCGCCCCCAGCTTGTTGACGAGGACCCGCGCGTCGGAGTCGAGGGCCATGTAGGGCAGGTGCGACTTGTTGGGGGCGGCGCGCCGGTGGTAGCGGGCGATGTTCGAGATGACCGCCATGTCCTCCCGGCTCAGGCCGAAGATCTCGGAGACGGAGAGGATGTACTGGGCGTGCTTGTGGTGGCCGCGCAGGTTCACGAAGATCCCGATGTCGTGGAGGAGCGCCGCCACCTCGAGGAGGAGGCGATCCCGGACCCCGAGGCCGTGCTCGACGCGAAGGTCGTCGAAGAGACGGACGGAGAGGGCGGCCACCTGCCGCGCGTGGGCCGCGTCGTACCGGTACTTCTCCCCCAGGGCGGCGGCGGAGGCCAGCACCTGGCGCGACAGGTCCTCGATCCCGTGGCCCTCCTCGGAGCGCACCATGTCGAGGAGGAGCCCGGCTCGTAGGGTGGCCGCGGGAACGAGCACCGTCTCGGCCTGCGTCTCGACGAGGAGCTCCCGGTACACGAGGAGGGCGGGGACGAGCGTCTCCAGCTCGGCGAGGGGCAGGCGGTAGGCCTCCACGAGCTGCTCCTCGTCGAGGGCCATCGTCTGCTCGCAGAAGGAGAGGAAGCGCGCGCGGGGGAACGCGCGCACGGGCGTCCCGGGGTCCTCTCCCGCGATCTGGTCGGCGGCGAACCGCGCGTCTCCGCCGAGGGCGAGGAAGTGCTTCGCCTCCCGCAGCGGCATCTCGCGCCGGATGTCCTCGACGATGTTCTGGACGGTGCGGTGGAAGAGGCGCACCCGCTGGTCGTGGCTGCCGTGCCAGGCGGCGAGGTTCTGGCGCATCCGGATCGCCCCGAGGGCGTAGGTCCCGGAGTAGACGGGCTCTCCCCGCCGGAGGAAGGAGAGATCGGCGCTGCCGCCCCCCACCTCGACGAGGAGCGCGTCGCCGTCCGTCAGGGCCTCGTGGTCCTTGAGGGCGTCTCGGACCGCGATGTAGCTGAGACGGTTCTCCTCGGAGCCGTCGATGACTTCGACGTCGATCCCGGTCCGCAGCCTCACCCGGTCGAGGAAGGTGTCGCGGTTCACCGCCTCCCGGACGGCGCTCGTCGCGACCGCGCGGTATCGGACGACGCCGTAGGCGTCCATCATCCGGCGGAAGCCCTCGAGCGCCCGCAGGGTGGCCTCGATGGTGGGCGCTCCCAGCCGGCCGCCCGTGAAGGCGTCCTTGCCGAGCAGCACGGCCCGCGAGGCCTCCTCCAGGATGCGGGGCGGGCCGCCCGGGGGCAGCTCCGCCACCAGCAGCCGGACCGCGCTCGCGCCCATGTCGAGGACGGCGACGGGCCGGGAGGCGGAGGGCCCGGGGGGCGTCGTCGGTCGTTCGGGGAGCGCGGTCACGAGGGGGTGTCTCTGGAAAGGGGGCACCATTGTAGCGTTTCTGGCGACTCGGCCCCGTAGCCGGTCTCGGGCGTGTAAGCTTAGAGGCTCCCGGTGACCAAGCCATGACGCCGCGGGACACCCCGGACGACCGCGCCGCCCACCTCCTCCAGGACCGTGTGAAGCGGGTCTTCCGGGAGCTTCCGGGCGCGGTTGCCGGCCGGGAGGAGCCCGTCCACCAGATCCGGGTGGCGGGGCGCCGCCTGCGGGTGGCCCTCCCCCTCCTCGCGCGGGGAGGAGCCAGGGGGCCGGCGAAGCGGGCCCTGAAGGTCCTGCGCAAGCTGACCCGTACCGTCGGCGAGGGGCGGGACATGGACGTGATCCTGGGGCTCCTCGAGGACCGCGTCGCCACGGCGAAGCCCGCCTCGGCCGAGCAGCGGGCCCTCCTCAGCCGTCTGCGGGCGGCGCGGGCCCGGGGCCGGGTCCAGGTGGCGCAGGACGTCCTGGACGTCGACATCGACGGCCTCCGCCGCGACCTGCGCCTCGTCCTTCGCCGCGGGGCCGCCGGCTCCGCGACCGTCCTCGCCCGCACCCGCGCGCTGCGGGAGGAGGAAGGGGCCGCGCTCCTGCGCGGCTTCAGCCAGGTCGGCGAGCGGTACCTGCCGGAGGCCTTGCACGGGCTGCGCCGGTGCGCGCGCCGGCTCCGCTACGCGGCCGAGGTGGAGGACGTGGTGCGGGGCGAGGAGTCGCGGGCGCCCGCGCTCTGGAAGAGGCTCCAGGACGGGACCGGCGTGATCCACGACCACGACGTCCTCGCCTCGTGGCTCGAGGAGCAGGCACGCCTCGCCGAGGCGCGGCACAACCTCCTTCTCGTCCGCGCCGCGCGCCGGGAGCGGCGGGCCTTCGTCTCCCTCGGCCGGCTCCTGCACCGGGCGCTCCTCGAGACGAAGCCCGCCGACCTCGCCCTGCGCGCGCTCCAGGCCATGGCGCGCGGGCGGTCGATCGCGGCGCCATAGGAGTGATTCGATGCGTCTCCTCATCGTCCGACACGCGATCGCGGTGGACCGGGGGACCCCGGGGGTGCCGGACGGGGAGAGGCCCCTCACCCCCGAAGGCGAGCAGAAGTTCCGCGAGGCGGCGAAGGGGCTCGCCGCGCTCGTGGACCGCCCGCAGGCCCTCCTCACGAGCCCGTGGCTCCGTGCGAAGCAGACGGCCGCCATTGCCGCCGCGGCGTGGGGCCAGATCGAGCCGAAGGAGGAGAAGGCCCTCGCCGGCGGCTCGTTCGGGGACCAGGCGGCAGTCCTCGACCGCTACCCGGAGGACGCGACGGTGGCCGTCGTGGGCCACGAGCCGTACGTCTCCGACCTGCTCGCGCGGCTCCTCGGCTCCCGCCACGACGACCGGCTGACCTTCAAGAAGGGAGGAGCCGCCCTCGTGGAAGTGCCCGGCCGGCTCGCCGAGGGCGGCCAGCTCGTCTTCTTCCTCCCTCCGAAGGTGCTGCGCCGGCTCTGACGGGGGCGCAAGCGGGCGCCTGACGCCTCGCCGTCGACTCGGGTGTGGCGCGAGCACGGGACCCTCGGGTAGCCTGTCCTCAGCCCCCGGAGGTCCCGCATGATGAGCGTTGCCCTGCTCGCTGCCGTCCTGGCCCAGGCCCCGGCCGACGTCGAGGCCCGCATCGAGCGCGTGGTGAACGGCCTCCTCCCGGAGACGGCCTTCCGCCGCCGCTGGGGCGCGCCGGCGAAGCTCCGCGACCGGATGGCGCAGCTCCACACGCCGGGGATCAGCATCGCGGTGGTGAACGGGGGCAGGATCGAGTGGGCGAGGGGCTTCGGCGTCCTCGAAGCGGGCCGCACGGACCCCGTGTCCGAGCGGACGCTCTTCCAGGCCGGCTCCATCAGCAAGCCGGTCTTCGCCCTCGGCGTCCTGCGCCTCGTCCAGGAGGGGAAGCTGGACCTCGACGCCGACGTGAACGACACCCTCCGGACCTGGAAGGTGCCGGCGAACGGGTCATGGCAGCCGCGCGTGACCCTCCGGCAGATCCTGACGCACTCCGCCGGGTTCACCGTCCACGGCTTCCCGGGCTACCGGACGACGGAGCCGATCCCGTCCGTCGCCGCCGTGCTCGACGGCCTGCCTCCCGCCAACACGGACCCGGTGCGCGTGAACGTCCTGCCCGGCACCGAGTGGCGCTACTCCGGGGGCGGCATCACGGTCGGGCAGCTCGCCGTGACGGACCTCCTCGGCGAGCCGTTCCCTGCCCTCATGCAGAAGCTCGTGCTCGGGCCGCTCGGGATGGCGGACAGCACCTACGAGCAGCCGTTGCCCCCGGCGCGGGCGGCGGCCGCCGCCACCGCCCATCCCTGGAAGGGAGACCCGCTGCCCGGCCACTGGCACGTGTACCCGGAGATGGCGGCGGCCGGACTGTGGACGACGGCGGCCGACCTCGCGCGGGCCGGGATCGAGGTGCAGAAGGCCGTGCGGGGCGAGTCCGCCTTCCTGACGAAGGAGCGCGCGGTCCAGATGCTCTCCCGGACGATCCAGGACGACATGGGCATCGGCTTCTTCCTCGAGGGCAAGGGAGAGAACCAGCGCTTCGGCCACGGAGGGTGGGACGAGGGCTTCGTGGCCCGGGCCACGTTCTACAAGGAGCGCGGCCTGGGCGCGGTGGCGATGATCAACTCGAACGAGGGCGCACCGCTCCTCGACGAGGTCCTGCGCGCGATCGCCAAGGAGTACGGCTGGCCCGGGTACTTCGACGAGGAGGAGAAGGCCTTTGCCGCATCGCCCGAGACGCTCGACGCCTACGCCGGCGAGTACACTGCCGCGGGGGGCTTCCGGGCGACGGTGACCCGGCGCGAAGGCGGCCTCCTTTTCGCCGCAGACGCCCAGCCGCCGGTGGAGCTGTGGCCCTCGTCCGCCGACCGTTTCTTCGCGAGGGCGGTGGACGCCGACGTCGCGTTCGAGAAGGGCGACCACGGCCTGAAGCTCCGGCTGCAGCAGGACGGCCGCGAGACGGTGGCCGAGAAAGTGGCCCGCGACGCCGCGAGCGTGGAGCAAGCGCCCGGCGAGGACGGAGCGAAGGCCGCCCTCGACCGCTCGCCACGCCACGGCGAGTGGGCCCAGGTCCCCGGCCCGGGAGGACAGCCGCTCCGGACCTGGGTCGTCTACCCCGAACGGAAGGACAAGGCCCCGGTCGTCGTCGTGATCCACGAGATCTTCGGCCTCAGCGACTGGATCCGCGCCGTCGCCGACCGCCTGGCCGCCGAGGGCTTCATCGCCGTGGCGCCCGACCTCGTCTCGGGCAAGGGAGAGGGAGGCGGAGGGACGGAGGCCGCGAAGAGCCGCGACGACGTGGTGAAGCTCATCCGCTCGCTCGCGCCGGAGGAGGCCGACGGGCGGATCGACGCCGTCCGGGCCTGGGCCCTGAGTCTGCCGTCCGCCAACGGCAGGAGCGCGACCGTGGGCTTCTGCTGGGGCGGCACGCGCAGCTTCGCCTACGCCGCGCGCGAGCCCGGCCTCGGGGCGGCCGTCGTCTACTACGGGACGAGCCCGTCGGATCCGGCCGCCCTCGCCCGCGTCAAGGCCCCGGTCCTCGGCCTCTACGGCGGCGACGACGCGCGGGTCGACGCCACGATCGGCCCCGCCGAGGCCGAGCTGAAGCGCCTCGGCCGCACCTACGAGGTGGCCGTGTACGAGGGCGCGGGCCACGGCTTCCTGCGCGCGCAGGACGGCCGCGACGGAGCGAACCTCCGAGCCGCGGAAGCCGCCTGGCCGCGGACGATCGCCTTCCTGAAGAGGCACCTCGGCGAGGGACCACGATAGGGCGGGCTCGCCCGCCGGGGGCTGGTCAAGGTACCATCCATCGCGCCCGGGAGGCCTCATTGGCACCAGCCCCAACCCCACCCACCCCGCCCATCCGCCGCCTCGTCGACACGGGCTCGCCCGCGACCGTCATCGGGCCCAAGACGACCGTCCGGGGTGACGTGACCGGCGGGGACCCGGTCGAGATCCGGGGCACCCTGGAGGGGGACTGCCGGATCTCCGCCCTCTGCGTGGTGGGCGAGGGCGCCCGCGTCCTCGGGAACGTCGAGGCGGCCGGGCTCGTCGTGGCGGGCGAGATCGAGGCCGGCACTCTCGCCGCGGAGCGGATCGAGATCCGCGGCTCGGCCCGTGTCCGAGGCACGATCACCGCCCGGGTGGTCGCGATCGCCGACGGCGCGTTCTACGAGGGCGACGTCCAGATGGTCGGGCCTGACGCGCCGGCCGGCCCGGTGTACTTCAAGGACCGGCGGCGGAGCCCGGACGAGACCCCTTCACGATCCTGAGCCCGAGGCGACGCGCTCCGCGGCGCGGGCCCCGAACGCCCGCGACGACGCCGACGCCACGAGGTAGAACGCCGCCCCGCCCAGCATCGCCCACGTGAAGCCGAGGACGACCGCCGTCACCATGGTGACCATCGATCCCACCACGCTGAAGATGCCGTTGAGCCCCCAGTAGAAGGGCGGCGGCGGGAACGGGCCCTCGCCGGTCTCCCGGAGCCCGCGCGGGAAGGGCATTCCCATCAGGAAGCCGAGGGGGGCGACGAGCAGGATGGCGATCGCGATCCGCGCTCCGAGCGGTAACGCCAGGAGGTGGGGCACCACGCGCGGCAGGGCGAGCGCGTACGAGGCGGCGAGGGCGGCGACGCCCAGGCACACGGGCCCGGGGCGGAAGCGGCCGCTCGACCGGCTGCCGAGGCCGCCCGCGGCCAGGAGCGTGAAGAGCAGGATCGAGAGGGTGAAGATCGGGTGGCCGAGGAGCAGCGTGAGGTGCTGCAAGAGCGCCAGCTCCACGGCGATGAACCCGACGCCGAGGCTCGCGAAGTAGGCGACCGACGTGGCGTAGGGCCCCACCTTCTCCCCCTTCGGCTTGCCGAAGGCCAGGAAGAGGAGCAGGAGGGCGAGGATCGGGGCGACGATCCAGATGAACGCCCGCTGCATGGCGCTCGGGAGGCCCCACGGCTTCACCCGCGCGAAGAAGAAGGGCCGGTCGTCGAAGACGGCGTCGACGCGGGCGCTCGCCCGCTCCACGTACTCCGCGACCGTCGTCCTCCCCGCGAAGAGCGACGCGTAGGGCTCCTCGACGTGTCGCCCGGGCACGATGACCGACTGCACACCCGGCCAAGCGGCCATGCGCTCCGTCTCTTCCGCCGTGAAGGGCCGTTTCTTGAGGATGAAGATCATCTGCGGCGGGTCCTCCCGGTTCCCCTGCCGCTTCTCGAGGAGGACCGCCACGCGCCGGCCCGCTTCGGCAGGGCCCAGGAGGGCGACGGAGTTCGAGACGAGCCGCGGCACGTCGACGTCCCACCTGAGGATGACGAGCTGGCCGTCGGGGGTCAGGTGGTCGAGGTAGTCCGCGAACGCCTCGACCGTGTAGAGGTGGTTCTCGGAGAGGGAGAGCCCGCCCGACGCCACCGCCGCCCACGAGTCCACGAAGCCCATCAGGATGACGTCGAAGGCGCGGTCGGTGCGCCGCACGAACGTCCGTCCCTCGGAGAGGATCGCCTCCACCTGGGGGTGGTCGTAGATGTTCCCCGCTTGGGCTCCGAAGTGCCGGACGAAGCGGAGCATGAGGGGGTTCATCTCCACCGCGGTGACCTTCTTCGACCCCGCCGCGAGGGCGTAGAGCACGTCCGAGCCGCCGCCGGGTCCGATGATGAGGGTCTGCGGTCCGGGCGGGACGATCTCGAAGGGCAGGGCGCGGTAGGCGGACCGCATCCCGGAGAGGCTCGCCACGTCCCCGTCCCACTCGAGGATGTTCGTCCAGGCGTCGGAGTCGATGTAGAGCCGCGCCACGTACGGCCCGACCCCCGTCAGGGCGTCGATGCGCGAGTAGGCGTTCCAGCCGGTGAGCGCGATCCGCGAGCCGGGGCTCGCCGCCATGTGCCGATAGAGCCCCTTCGTCGGGGCGCTCCGGATCTTGAAGAGGCCGGTCCGCTCGTTCACGCCGATCGAGGCGAGGACGAGGAGGACCGCGAGCGCGGAGGGAGCGCGGAAGCGCCGGGCGAAGAGGGCCGCGGCCACGAGGGGCGCGATCGAGACGGCGAGGACGGCGTTCTCGCCCCCGAGCCACTGGAGGAGCGCCGTCACCGCGAGGGCGCCGAGGGACGCGCCCAGGAGGTCGGCGAAGTAGAGCCGGCCCGCGCTCTCGCGCCCCAACGTGAAGAGCATCGAGAGCGTGATGCCGGCAAGGAAGAAGGGAACGAGCGAGACCAGGAAGTAGAAGACGAGCGATGGGGTGTCGATCCGGAACGGGCTCCGCACGATCAGCCAGAGGACGAGCGGGAGCGAGAGGGCGTAGAGGAACGTGGCGAGCGCGGCGCGCTCGCGCGAGAAGTCCAGCCTCCGGCGCACGAGGTGGAGGGCGAAGCCGCCGAGACCCCAGCCCAGTAGCGCCGCGGAGATCGCGGCGAAGGCATAGTGGTACCAGATCGTGGCCGAGAAGATGCGGGTCAGGCCGATCTCGAACATGAGGCCGGACAGCGTGACGAGGAAGACGCCGAGGTAGAGGCTCATGGGCGGTGGCTTGTCCTTCCGAGCGAGAGGTCGCGACGAGGACTCGCGCGCCGGGCCCCGGGGAGGTTGGCCGGGTCGGCGGCGAGCGACGTTATGCCGGAGGTCGAAGCGGAGTCAAGGCCGGGCCCTGGTCCCTGAAGGCCAGGCGCGAGGCGGCGTCCCGCGCGTCGGACGAGCGGGGCTCCTGGGCCGACCCCGTCAGTCGTCGATGAGCGTGACGCCCTCGATTCCGAGGACGAAGTCGGGTCCGTAGGCGAGGCCCGGGGTCTGGAAGCCGGCCGGGGCGTGGCCCGCCAGCACTCGCTCCACGACCGCGAGCGCGGCGCGGGCGGTGAGGGTGTAGCCATCGGGCGTCGCGAGGCGGCTCACCGCGCGCCGACCCTCGGCGTCCACCGCTTCGCCCCAGAAGAACGCGCGCCCGCGACGCCGCTCCTCCTCCGTCGGCCCCGGCGCTCCCGCGCGGACACGGGCCGTCAGGAGGCGTCGGACGGGGGCCGAGCCGAGGATCGGCCCCAGGTACCGGTTCGCCACGGCCAGGGCCCGCAGTCCCGGGGGGCCGGCGAAGTACGTCTCGATGTCCGGGACCTGGGTCGAGCGCCACGCCGTCGCGAGGTCGGCGAGCGGGAGCGCGACCGCCGTCCGAGGCCCGTCGCCGAAGTCGATGCGGCGGGTCTTCCAGGCGGAGGGCACCCGCTCGAGGTCACCGTCCCGCCGCACGAGCCCGCCCTGGCCCAGCCCCTCGATCGCCGTCTCCGCCGTCCCCCGCGAGACGCGGCCGACGCCGGCGCCGGCCAGGGCCAGACGGCGGGCGCCGGGCAGCCTCCGCTTCAGGTGAACGGCGAGGCAGTCCGACGGCACCACGTCGAAGCCGCAGCCGGGCAGGAGCATCACTCCCGCGCCCCGCGCCTCGGCGTCGCGCGCGGCGAGGGCTTCGAAGACCGCGACCTCCCCCGTCAGGTCGAGGTAGTGCGTGCGGGTGCGGAGGCACGCGTCGGCCATCGGCTTCGACGTGCGCGAGAAGGGGCCCGCGCAGTGGAGCACGTGGCTCATGCCCCGGAGCGCCTCCTCGATCCGCCGGGGCTCGTCCAGCGAGAAGAGGCGGCGCTCGAGGCCGAGCTCCTCGGCGAGGCCGCACACCGCCGAGGCGCTGCGGCCGGCGAGGACCGGCCGGTGGCCGAGCCCGCGGGCCAGGCGCGCCACCAGCTCGCCCGTGTATCCGTTCGCCCCGTAGAGGAGCCAGGGACCGGTCATGATCATGGGTTGGCTCTCACATCGAGATCGAGCCCTTGCGGAAGTCCGTCCTTCCGATCCGGGCGTTGACGTAGACGGGGAGCCCGGAGCGGGCGATCTCGCGGGCCTCCTCGAGAACGGGAAGGATCCGGCCGGCCTCGTCGAGGCGCAGGCCCCGCGCGCCGAGGCCCTCGGCCGCGCGCTCGTAGGCCGAGGGCGCGAGAACGGTGCCGACGTCGTCCCGCAGAACCTCGACCTGCTCGCGGGCGATCTGCGTCCAGCCCGCGTCGTTGCCGACGAGGGCGACGATCCCGAGGCGGTGACGGGCGAAGGTGTCGGCCTCGACCAGGCTGTAGCCGACCGAGCCGTCGCCGTAGACGACCCACACGTCCGCGGACGGCCGCACGAGCTTCGCGCCGAGGGCGAACCCGGCGCCGACCCCGAGGGTGCCGAAGGGACCGGGGTCGAGCCAGGAGAGCGGCCGGCGAGGTCGAAGGACGTAGGAGGCGGTGGAGACGAAGTCTCCGCCGTCGGCCACGATCACGCTGTCGTCCGCGAGGGCGTCCTCGAGACCGCGGCAGACGGCCAACGGGTTGAGGCCGCCGGTGGAGTCCGCCTCCGCCTGGGCGGCGATCTCGGAGTCTCGCGCGTCGTCCCGTGCGCGCAGGGCGTCGCGCCAGGCGGCCCAGGCGGGGCGCGGCCCGGAGGCCGCGCGGACGAGGCGGCGCAGGAAGAGCTCGGGCGCGCCGAGCGCAGGGACCGCCGGGCGCCGGTTCCTCGCGATCTCGGCGCGGCTGCGGTTGGCCGACACGACGACGGCCCGGCGGCCGATCTGGCGCCCGTAGTCCAGCCGGAAGTCGCAGGGGACTCCGGCGAGGACGACGAGGTCGGCCTCGCGGAGCGCCTCCTTCCGGCGGTGGCGCATCTGGAGGGGATCGCGCGCGCCCAGCAGGCCGCGGGCCATGCCCGAGAGGTACACGGGCGCTCCGAGCGTCCGCACGGCCTCCGCGAGGTCTTCCGTCTCCGTGGCCGAGAGCAGCGCCTGCGAGCCCACGAGGAGAACGGGGCGCTCCGACCGGGAGAGGAGGATGGCCGCCCGGCGCACGCGCGCCTCGTCGGGCTCCGGTGGAGCGACCGGCCTCGGTCGGTCCGACGTGCTTCGGCCCCCACCCGCGAGAAGACGCTCCACGTGCCGGCCCACGTACCACCGCCGGGCCAGCTCGCCGAGCGGGCGCGCTCCCCCGCCCGCGCCCGTCGCCGTCACGCCGCGCCCGTCGGAGGACCGGGCGTACCACTCGCGCACGACCGCCTCGGGATAGAGGAGGTCCACCGGGCATTCGAGGAAGACCGGCCCCGGCACGCCCGCCCGGGAGAGCTCGAAGGCCTCCTCGAGCGCAGGGACGAGTTCGCGCACGCGCGTCACCCGGCTCGCCCGCTTCACGTGCGGGCGCACGAGGGCCATCTGGTCGATGTCCTGGAGGGCTCCCTGGCCCCGGAGCAGGGTGGCGGCCGCCCCGCCGAGGAGCACGATCGGCGACTCGGCGAGCTGCGCGTTCTTGAGCGCGGTGATCGTGTTCGTCACCCCCGGGCCGGCGGTGACGGCGGCGACCCCGGGGACGCCGGTGAGCCGCGCCACGGCGTCGGCGGCGAACACGGCGGTCGCCTCGTGCCGCGTGTCGACGACGCGCAGGCCTCGCGCCCTCGCGGACACGAGGATGGGCGCGATGTGGCCGCCGCAGAGGGTGAAGAGGAACCGCACCCCCTGCCGGGCGAGCACGTCCGCCACGAGATCGCCTCCGGTCATGGAGGCGCCCATCTTAACCCCGCTACAATGGCCGGACCCGTTCCCGAGGAGACGTGATGGCCGAAGGCTTCCGCCCCGAAGAAGACCTCGCGCGCGCGACGACGCTGCCCGCGTCCTGGTACGTCGACCCGTCGGCCCTCGAGCGGGAGCGGGAGCGGGTCTTCGCGCGGTCCTGGCAGCTCGTCGCGTACGCCGAGGATCTCTCGAGCCCGGGCGACTTCGTGACCGCGGACGTCGCCGGGGAGCCCGTCGTGGGCGCGAGAGGAGAGGACGGTGCGCTCCGAGCATTCTCGAACGTCTGCCGCCACCGAGCCGGTCCGGTGGCGAGCGGCAAGGGTCGCCGATCGACCTTCCGTTGCGGCTACCACGGCTGGACCTATGCCCTCGACGGCCGGCTCGTCGCCACACCCGAGTTCGACGGCGTCCTCGACTTCGACCGGACCCGCGTGCGCCTGCCCGAGCTGCGGATCGAGGCCTTCGGGCCCCTGCTCTTCGTCCAGCTCGACCCGGACGCGCCGAGCCTGCGGACCGTCCTCGCCGAGATGACGGCCGAGACGGCCACCCTCGGCCTCGAGCGCCTGCGCTTCTACAGGCGCCGCGACTACGAGGTGGCCTGCAACTGGAAGGTGTACGTCGACAACTACCTCGAGGGCTACCACATCCCGGTCGTCCACCCCGGCCTCTTCCGCGAGATCGACTACGGCGCCTACCGGGTGGAGACGCGCGGCCACCACTCGCGCCAGCACGCGCCCGTGCGGTCGACGTCTCCGGACTCGCTCTACAGGCGGCGCCTCGAGAAGGGGACGGAGCCGGAGGCCCTCTACTACTGGCTCTTCCCCAACCTCATGCTCAACGTCTATCCCGACAACGTCCAGGTGAACCTCGTCCTCCCCCTCGACACCGCGCGCACCCTCGTGCGCTTCGACTGGCTCTTCTCCGACCCCGCACGGCCCGGCTTCTCGGAGGACTTCGAGCGGTCGTTCGCCTTCTCGGACGAGGTCCAGAGGGAGGACGAGGCGATCTGCGAGGCGGTGCAGCGCGGCCTGCGGTCGCGCTTCTACGACCGCGGGCGCCTCTCGGTGAAGCGGGAGAACGGCGTCCACCACTTCCACCGACTGCTGGCCGGCGCGCTCGGCTGATCCTCCCGGGGCCGGACCAGGAGGACGAGACAGGCCGCGAGGGCGGCGGTGAGGGCGAAGAGGCCGAAGACGATGCCGAGCGGCGCCCGCGCGTCGCGCAGGGCTCCGAATCCCCAGTCGGCGAGGCCTCCGCAGCCGATGCTCACCAGGTTCATGAAGCCGTACCCGGTGGCGCGCAGGCCGGGCCGCACCACCTGGCAGAGGATGGGCATGTTGTTGCCGTCGAAGCAGCCCCAGCCGAGGCCGAAGACGACGAGGAACGCCACCGCTGCCGGCAGCGATCCGGCGCGGCCCATCCCGACGATGGCGGGCACGAGGAGGGCGGTGCCGATCGCGCTCGTATAGATGCGGCCGCGCACGTTCCGCCTCACCCAGCGGTCGGCGAGGAAGCCGCCGCCGAGGGCTCCCGCGATCGCCGCCGCCTGCCAGGAGAACGTGGCCGAGACCCCGGCCAGGCCCTGGCTGATGCCGAACTCCTGCTTGAGGATCGCCGGCATCCAGTCCCGCACCACCCAGCCCGCGAGCGCCGGCAGCGTGAAGGAGAGCACCAGCAGGACGAACGACCCGTTGGCGAGGAGCTCGCCCGCGGAACGGACGAGCGAGCCTTCCGCGACGGACCGGGCCGGGGCGCGCCCCGGCCCCTCCCGCAGCAGGAGGGCGAGGGGCAGGGCGTAGGCGACGCCGGCGAGGCCGCACACCGCGAACGCCCAGCGCCAGCCCGGGCCGTCCGCCACGTAGCCGCTGAAGCCGCCCGCGATGACGCCGCAGTAGATCGCGGTCTGGTGGAGGCCGACCGCGCGCGAGCGGGTGCGGCCGGGGTGATGGTCCGCGATCAGCGCGAGCGCGGCCGGGATGTAGAAAGCCTCGCTCGTCCCCATGAGCGAGCGCGTGAGGAGGAGGCCGTCGTACGTGGTCACGTGCCCGGTCGCCCAGGTCACCGCCGACCAGACGAGCAGGCTCAGGCACACGGTCGGCCGACGGCCGAAGCGGTCGGCGGCGTAGCCCCCGACCGGGCTCAGGAACGCGTAGACCCACTTGAACTGGCCCAGCATCCTTCCCCAGTTCGCCTCGGTGCCGATCGTCGGGATGTCCCCCATGACCGAGAACTTCATCGAGGCCAGCATCTGGCGGTCGAGGTAGTTGAGGAGAGCCACGGGCAGGAGCAGCACGACCACGAGCCACGCCGCGCGGGTTGCCGACTCGGCGGAGGTCTCGCCGTGGCCGACGCCCGCGTCGCGCTCCCCTCTCACGACGTCCGGATCCGGCCGTGGAGCCGGAGGAGGAAGGCGCCGCCCCAGGCGAGCGCGACGAGCATGGCGAGGGCGCCGAGAGCGAACGACCCCTTCCCGAGCGCCACGTCGTGGTTCACGAGACCGAGGGCGCTCAAGAGGTACTCCCAGTCGTGGCCCTCGACCTCGGCTCCGGTGTGGCCGCCGAGAAGGGGCAGGCGAAGCGCCCGGGCGTCGGCGACGTACGGAGCGAGGTCCATGAGGCTCTGCCCGGCCCACCACAACGTCACCGACGCCGCGAACGGATCGCGGCTCTTCAGCAGGAAGACGGCGCCGCAGAGGAGCGGGATCGCGACCTGGAAGAGGCTGCCGCCGAGGACGGAGACGAACCGGCCGAAAGGCGCGAGGAGGACGTGCCCGGCCTCGTGGAAGGGCAGGTCCACGAGGTGGAGGAAGGAGCCCATCAGGGAGACCGCGTCCATCCCGTGGCGCAGGAAGGCGAGCGTCCAGAGCGCGAGGAGCAGGAGGAGCGCCGCCCGCGCGACGAAGCCGACGACGGTCGGGTCTCGCGGCAGGCCGAGCAGCAGCCTCCGCCAGCCACCGTCCTCGTCGGAGGCGTCCCCCGAGAACCGCATGCGTTCGCGGAGGATACCCCGAGGCCCGACTTCGGGGTTGCTTTTCGAGGGCCGCCGGCCCTATGAGAGGGTGGAGGCTCTCCATGCGCGTCGTGGACCTCGACGAGGAGACGAAGCCGCTCTTCTGCCAGTGCCTCGAGGAGTGGTCGGACGACGTGAAGGACGCCGGCGACCGGCGCTGCCGCTGGGTCGACCGGTTCACCGCGCGCGGCCTTCGGGCGAAGCTCGCGACGGACGACGCCCGGACTCCGGGCGGGATGATCCAGTACCTGCCGATCGAGGAGTCGACCGTGGAAGGGACGGGGCTCTACTTCATCACCTGCATCTGGGTACACGGACACGAGCAGGGGAGAGGCAACTTCCAGGGCCGGGGGATGGGTCGCGCCCTCCTCGCCGCCGCGGAGGAGGACGCCCGCGCCCTCGGAGCGAAGGGCATGGCGGCGTGGGGCCTCTGGCTGCCCTTCTGGATGAAGGCCTCCTGGTTCCGGCGGCACGGGTACCGCTCGGTGGACCGGATCGGGATCGCCTCGCTCCTCTTCAAGCCGTTCGCGGCGGACGCCGAGCCGCCGCGGTGGTTCCGGCGGACGGCGAAGCCGCTCGATCTCGTGCCGGGGCGGGTGAACGTCACCTGCTTCGTGAACGGCTGGTGCACGGCGGGCGCCGTGACCGCCGAGCGCGCGCGCCGTATCGCCTCCGAGTTCGGCGAGAAGGTGGCCTACCGCGAGATCGATACCGCCGAGCACGCGACGGTGGCCGAGTGGGGCCTCGCCGACGCGCTCTTCGTCGACGGCAAGCAGGTGATGACGGGCCCGCCCCTCTCGCCCGAGCGTCTTCGCCGGATCGTCGGGAAGAGGGTGAAGCGCCTGCCGGCCTCCGCCCAGCCCTGAGGCCGCGGGCGCGGCCGGGACTCCGCTGAAGTACGATCGGCCGAGTGCCGAACACGCTCGTCCACTTCGCAGCCCAGGGGGCCGTGAGCCGCAGCCTCTGGCGGAGGGCCGACCCGCGGTGGATCTACCTCGGCTGCCTGCTCCCCGACCTGCCCTGGATCCTGCGGCGGGCGGTGGTGGCCTTCGGCGTGCCCGTGGACGCCTTCGACCTGCGCCTCTACACGATGGCCCAGGCCTCGCTCGCCGGGACGCTCCTCCTCTGCGCGGCCCTCGCCCTCCTGACCGCGGCGCCGCGCCTCGTCCTCACGACCCTCGGCGTGAACGCTCTCCTCCACCTCCTGCTCGACGCGACGGAGGTGAAGTTCGGCAACGGGGTGCACCTCCTCGCGCCGTTCTCGTGGCGCATGACCTCGTTCGACCTCCTGGCCGGCGACAGCGCCGTCTACCTCACCCTGGGGATCACGGGGGCCGCGCTCCTCCTCTGGGAGATCGCCGGGAGAGAGCGCCCGACTCTCCGTCTCGACTTCGGCCGGGCGCGCCTCGCGGCGTCGGGTGCGCTCCTCGCCGCCTACTACCTCGCTCCCCTTCCCTTCCTCGGCGCGGTCGAGGCCTCCGACAGCTACTCGGTCAAGACGCTGCGCGAGGTCGACTCGCGCGCAGGCCGCACCGTCGGCCTCGACCGGACCGCGTTCCTGGCCACGCCGGGGGGCGGGAGGATCCGGCTGTGGACGGGCGAGCAGGTGCGGGCCACGGGGCCCCTCCCGGCGCAGGACGTGACCGTCTCGCTCTACGGCACGTTCCTCGCCCCGGACGTCCTCCGCGTGGACCGGCTGGTCGAGCACCGGCAGGACCGCGACTGGCCCAGCTACGTCGCCCTCGTGCTCCTCGGCCTGCTGTGGGCGCGCCCGCTGTGGCCCCGCGCCGGGAAGCCCGCGCCGGCCCCCAGGCGGACGCCCTCGCTCTAGCTGCGGCGCACGGGGCCGCCGCCCGCCGCCTCCTCGCGCACCCAGCCCCACGCGGCCACCGCCGCCGGGAAGCCGATGGTGCTCGCGGCGAGGGCCACCACCTGCTCCATCTCGGCGACGCTCGCCCCGGCGTCTCGCGCCTTGCGGACACCCGAGTGGACCGCGCCCTCGCGCATCGCGCCGACGGCGATCGCCAGCTTCACGAGACGCTGCGTCCGCGCGTCCAGGGGACCGCTCCCGCCCTCCGCGTTCACGAGGTCCCAGGCCTCGCCGAGCCTCGGGAAGCGACGCACGAACGCACGGTGAGCGGCGGGCGGACGGCTCTTCGTCTTCATGGCCGTCATCCTGTCGCCCGTCACGGTGAACGTCAAGGGACCCCGCGCCGGGCCGGTTCGAGAGACGATCAGGTGTGCCGCGCTCGCGCCGGCTATCGGAGATGGTGGGCGAAGAAATCGACGATGCGGCGGCGCGCGTCCCGGGCCGAGGGTTCGTGGTAGCCGATGCCCACGACCTTCAGCATCTTGAAGAGCGGGTTCCAGTGGTCGTTCAGGAACGAGTGACCGGCGTCGGGATACTCCTTCACGTCGTGCACCACGTGCGCCGCCTCCAGCACCGACTCCAGGTGGGCGGCGACGCCTCGGGCAAAGCGATCCCTGGCCCCGTAGCTCGCGACGATCGGGCAGGCGCCGGCGAGCAGGGTCTCGACGTCCCTGGGCAGGGGACCGCCGTAGTTCACGCTCGACGCGGAGAAGCCGTGCCCCGGGGCGAGGAGGAGGGCGAACGCGCCGCCCATGCAGAAGCCGATCACCCCGATCCTGCCCGTGCAGCCTTCCCGGCGCTTCAGCCAGTCGCGGGCGGCCTCGATGTCGCCGATGAACCGGCCCTGCCGAGCGGCCGCATCGCGCATGACGTCGCGAATGCAGGCGATCTTCCCGCCCGGATGGTAGAGGTCGGGCGCCACCGCGAGGTACCCCTCGCCGGCCAGCCAGGCCGCCTGGTTCCTCAGATCCAGGCTCATGCCCGCGGCGTCGTGGAGCACGACGACGCCCGGCCAGGGGCCGCTCGTCGCGGGAGTGGCGAGCCAGGCGGGCATCTCGCGCGCCGCGCTCGGGATCCTGACCTCAGGCATCGCGTGTGGGCTCGCCCTCGTTTCTCGGCACGCCCGTTCGGCTCCCCCCGGTCGAGCGCCCGGCGTGTCTGTCGCGACGTTCGATCGTCGGCACCGTCGTCACGACGTCCCCGAGCCGTGGTAGCGTGTCCCCGTGGCCGCAGACGATCCTGAGGCCCTCGGCCCGCTGGCCGCCGAGCGGCTCGGCGTTCCAGGCCTGGCCGCGATGGCGACGTTCGGGATGCACCTCCTCGGCAACCCGCACTACGGCTTCTTCCGCGACGATCTCTACTTCATCATCTGCGGGCTGGACCCCCAGTGGGGCGACGTCGGGCGGCCTCCGATCGCGCCCCTCCTCTGGTCCGTTCACTTCACGAAGCGGTAGCCCAGCCCGACCACGGTCTCGACGTGGTGGCGGGCGGGGCCGAGCTTCAGGCGGAGCCGGCGGATGTGGGCGTCGATGCTCCGGGCGTCGATCTCCGATTCCCATCCCCACACGCGCTCGAGGAGGCGCTCCCGGGTCAGCACCCGCCCCGGGCGCTCGACGAGGTATCGGAAGAGCTCGAACTCCTTGTGGGTGAGGCGGACCTCCTCGCCACGGTAGCGCACCACGTAGGCGTCGAACTCGATCTCCCAGTTCTCGTCGCGGTAGCCCTGGGGGGCCTCCCCGCCCGCGCCCGCGCGCCGCAGCGCCACCTTGACCCGCGCCGCGAGCTCCTTCAGGCTGAACGGCTTCACGACGTAGTCGTCGGCGCCCATCTCGAGGCCGAGCACGCGGTCCACCTCGTCCGCCCGGGCGGAGACGATGATGATCGGGACGTGGGCGGTCGTCTGCTGGCGGCGGATCATCCGGCAGACCTCGAGCCCGTCCATTCCGGGCAGGTTCAGGTCGAGAAGGACGAGGTCGACCCCCTTCCGCACCGCCTCCAGGCCTTCCTCCCCCGTTCGGGCCACCCGCGACTGGAGGCCGGCCTTCTCCAGCTGGTAGGAGATCGCCTCCGCGATGTCCCCGTCGTCCTCGATGAGCAGCACCCGGCGGCGCGTGTCCGCTCCCGGAGGAGGCCCCGCCGTCGCGCGGGAAACCGGCCTCTCGCGGGCCGTCCGGTCGGGGGGCTCGACGCGATCGGCCTTCACGGCCTCTCCGCCTCCGCGTGGTGCCGAACGTCCTTCGCCTCGGCGATGAAGATCACGTCCTCGGCGATGTTGGTCGCGTGGTCGGCGATCCGCTCCAGGTTGCGGCTGATCAGGATGAGGGAGAGCGCGCGCTGGATGGTGCCGGGGTCGGCCATCATGTAGGTGAGCAGCTCGCGGAAGACCTGGTCCTTGAGGTCGTCCACCTCGTCGTCGCGCCGCAGCACGTCGCGCGCGAGCTCGGGGTCCTTCTTCACGAACGCGTCGAGGGCGTCGCGGATCATCTTCTCCGCGATCGTGGCCATCCGCGGGATGTCGATGAGCGGCTTGAGCGGCGGCTGGGGGATCAGCACGAGCACGCTCTCCGCGATGTTCACCGCCTGGTCGCCCACCCGCTCGAGGTCGGCGTTGATCTTCATGGCCGATGTGATGAGCCGGAGGTCCACGGCCAGGGGAGTCTGGGTGGCGAGGAGCTTCAGGCAGCGGTCGTCGATCTCCATCTGGAGGTCGTTGATCTCCTTGTCGCTGGCGATGATCCGGTGCGCCTCCTCCTCCCGCCGGTGGACGAGGGCCTGGATCGACCGGTGGACGCGCTCCTCGACCAGCCCTCCCATGTGGAGGAGCTGGTTCCGGAGGGCCTGCAGCTCGGCCTCGAAGTGGTGCCTCTCCATCTCTTCCTCTCTAACCGAACCGGCCCGTGATGTAGTCCTCGGTGAGCTTGTCCTTGGGGGCGGTGAACATCTGTGCGGTGGGTCCGAACTCCACGAGGCGCCCCAGCCAGAAGAACGCCGTCTTGTCCGAGACGCGCGCCGCCTGCTGGAGGTTGTGGGTGACGATGACGATCGTGTACTTCTCCTTGAGCTGGTAGATGAGCTCCTCGATCTTGAGGGTCGCGATGGGGTCGAGGGCGGAGCACGGCTCGTCCATCAGGATGATCTCGGGCTCGACCGCGATGGCGCGGGCGATGCAAAGCCGCTGCATCTGCCCCCCGGAGAGGCCGAGCCCGCTCGCGTCGAGGCGGTCCTTCACCTCGTCCCACAGCGCCGCCCCCCGCAGGCTGCGCTCGCAGGCCGCGTCGAGGGTCGCCCGGTCGGAGATCCCGGCGATGCGCAGGCCGTAGATGACGTTCTCGTAGATCGACTTCGGAAACGGGTTCGACTTCTGGAAGACCATCCCCACCCGCCGGCGGACTTCGATGACGTCCGTGGTGGGGGCGTTGATGTCGAGCCCGCTCACCCTGATTTCCCCCCACACCCTGACGTCGTCGATGAGGTCGTTCATGCGGTTCAGGCAGCGCAGGAGGGTGGACTTGCCGCACCCCGAAGGGCCGATGAGCGCGGTCACCCGCCCCTTCTGCATGTCCATGGTGATGTCGTGCAGGACGTGGTTGTCCCCGTAGGCGAGGTTCACCGCCTGGCAGACGATCTCGATGCCGGTGTCCTCGGCGGCGTTTCCCGGGGCCTTGACCTCCGTCTTGATGCGCAGCCCCGTGTCGGGGGCCGTGGTCTTCATCTCGTGATCGGCCATCAGCATGCCTCGGTCCTCAGAACGCCGACGTCTTGTACTTCTCGCGCAGGTGGTTCCTCACCATGATCGCGGTGACGTTCATGAGGACGACGATCAGGAGCAGGAACACGGTGGTCGTGTAGACCATCGGCTTGGCCGCCTCCACGTTCGGGCTCTGGAAGCCGACGTCGTAGATGTGGAAGCCGAGGTGCATGAACTTCCGGTCGAGGTGGAAGAAGGGGAAGAAGCCGTCGAGGGGCAGCTCGGGGGCGAGCTTCACGACGCCGGTGAGCATGAGGGGGGCCACCTCGCCCGCCGCCCGGGCCATGGCCAGGATGAGGCCGGTCAGGATCCCGGGGGCGGCGGCCGGCAGGACCACGCGCAGGATCGTCTGGAACTTCGTCGCTCCCATGGCGAGCGAGGCCTCCCGCATCGAGCGGGGGACCGCGGCCAGGGCCTCCTCCGCGGCCACGATCACCACGGGCACCGTGAGGAGGGCGAGGGTCATCGAGGCCCACAGGATGCCGCCCGTGCCGTAGGTGGGGGTGGGCAGCGCCTCGGGGAAGAAGATCCGGTCGATCGCTCCCCCCACGAAGTAGACGAAGAAGCCGAGGCCGAAGACCCCGAACACGATCGAGGGCACGCCGGCCAGGTTGTTGACCGCGATGCGCACCGCGCGCACGAGGACCCCCTGCCGCGCGTACTCCCGCAGGTAGAGGGCGGCCAGCACGCCCAGCGGGACGACGGCCAAGCTCATGAGGAAGACCATCATGACGGTGCCGAAGATCGCCGGGAAGATCCCTCCTTCCGTGTTCGCCTCCCGCGGCTGGTCGGTGAGGAACGACCACAGGCGGCTCGCGTACACCGCGGCTCGGCCGGGCCAGGAGAGAGCGTTCGCCGGATAGGCCCGGTAGAGGTCCAGCGCGCGCAGCTCCTTCTCCTTCCCGTCCACGGTCCGGAAGGTCACGCTCGTCCGCGCGGCCGACTCCATCGCCGTTCGCAGCTTCTCCTCGAGATCGGCGTATCGGGCCTTCTGCTCCTCCTCCCGCCGGTCGAGCGCCGACCTCGCCGCCGAGACGTCACGGCGGGGGTCCTGCCTCTGGCGGTAGTCGAGCTTCCGGCGCTCGAGCCTGATCCGCTCCAGCGTGTAGTTCACGGACCCTATGGCGTCCTTCTCGATCGCCTTGATCGCGGCTCGGTCCCGCTCCGCCCGGGCGACGAGGTCGGGCAACCGCTCCGCCGCCGCCGGTCCCGTCGCGACCTCCTGCGGGCCCTCGCTCACCTTGACCGGCTCGCCGATGAGCGGGCCGTACTCGCTCCGCTCGACCAAGTAGAGGCCCTTCGGCTCCTCCGACCTCGCGATCTCGGACTCGTTCACCCAGCGGAAGTCGATCCCGTAGATGTCGCGGTTTCCCGTCTTGAGCTGGCGCCGGTGCTTCTTCAGGTGGTCCGGGTGGCCGGGGTCCGGAATCGCCTGCCGCTGGACACGCTCGCCGGCGACGACCGAGCCGTCGACGAGCGTGAGCTCTTCGATCCGCGACGGCCAGAAGATCCCGAGGCCGTTGGCGAGGATGACCGTCAGCAGGCCGAGGATCATCAGGAGGCAGATCCCGAGGGCGCTGCCGGTCAGCCAGATGAGGTGCTCGCCGCGGGCGAGGTTCTTCGCGAGGGTCATGGTCAGATCGCCCGGTACTTGTCGCGCAGGCGCTGGCGGACGAGCTCGGCCACGGTGTTCACGAGGAAGGTCATGACGAAGAGCACGCACGCGGAGAGGAAGAGGACGCGGTACAGCGTTCCCCCGTTGGGCGCCTCGGGAACCTCGACCGCGATGTTGGCGGAGAGGGTCCGCATCCCGTTGAACGGCGACCAGTCGAGGAGGGGCGTGTTCCCGGTGGCCATGAGCACGATCATGGTCTCCCCGACCGCGCGCCCGAACCCCACCATCACCGCGGAGAAGATCCCCGGGCTCGCGGTCGGCAGCACGACCCGCGTCGCGGTCTGCCAGCGGCTGGCCCCCACCGCGAGGGAGGCCGCGGTGAGGTGCTGGGGCACGCTCGAGAACGCGTCCTCGGAGATCGTGAAGATGATGGGGATGACCGCGAAGCCCATGGCGAGACCGACCACCACACTGTTGCGCTGGTCGTAGACGAGCCCCAACGCCACCGACAGCCAGTGCCGGACGTCGCCGCCGAAGACGCCCTGCTCCACCCACGGCCCGAGCTGGAAGGCGAGCCAGCCGCCGGCCACGAGGAGAGGCAGGATGACCCACAGCTCCGTGCCCGGCCGCAGGCGGTGCCGGAGCCCGTACGGGAGCCGATCCCAGAAGAGGACTCCCGCGCTGCCGACGAGGGGCAGGAGGAGGACGAGCAGGAGGACGGGCACGAGCCCCGACTCCACCCTCGAGGCGAGCCAGAGGCCGGCCACGAACCCGATGACGACGCTCGGGAGCGCGGCCATGATCTCGACGGTGGGCTTGACCCGCGCCTTGATCCGGGGGTGGACGAACTGCGACGTGTAAAGGGCCCCGAAGACGGCGAGGGGGATCGCGAACACGAGCGCGTAGAAGGTCGCCTTGACCGTGCCGAACACCAGAGGCACGAGGCTCATCTTGGGCTCGAAGTCGTCGGTGGCTCCCGTCGACTGCCAGACGTACTCCGGCTTCGGGTAGCCCTCGTACCAGACCCGCCCCAGCATCGCGCGCCACGAGAACTCGGGGTGCGGGTTGTCGAGCGAGTAGTGCTCGACGGTGGCCCCCCCTCGCGTCACCAGCATGCCGTCGGCCCGGGGAGCGATGAGGACGGCGTCGGCGGGCCGGCCCTCGCCGGGGAAGCTCAGCAACGTGCGCTCGGAGGTGAGGTGGCGGAGGACGATCGACCCGTCGGCTCCCCCGGTGGCGAAGCTGCGCTCCCGGGACGAGGAGCCGATCGAGAGGATCGCCGTGCGCTGCGGCTCGAAATCGTGGGCCTTCACCAGCTGGAGGTCGTCCTCGGGCCGGGGCCGGGCGCGGAACCACGCGGACACGTTGCCCTGCTGGTCGCCCACGATCACGGTGTTGCCGCCGAGACCCCACTCGAGGGCGGTCAGGGGCGTGTTCGCGACCCGGACGACGTCGGTCAGCTTCACGGCCGACTCGCCGGTGTCCCAGTGGTAGAGCTGGCCGCTGGCGGTGGCCGCCGCGAGCGCCCCGGTGCGGCTGACGCGCAGCCGGGTGATGGGGTCGCCGGCCCTGGTGCGGATCGTCTCCCGCGCGGGCGCGGGCGGCGGCTGGCCCTCTGCCGCGGCAGCGACGCGGGCGAGCACGATCTCGTTCGCGCCCACGAGGGCGGCGACGAGCTTCTCGCCCTCGGCCGACTCCCGGTAGCTCACCTCCCGGACCGGCCGCTTCTGCGCGTCGACTTCAAGGACGCCTTCGTCGCGAAGCTCCGTGTCGAGGTCCTGGAGGACCTGGTCCTTGAAGACGGGCCGGAAGCGCACTTGCATGAGGGCGACGCGCCCGTCGCTCGTGCCGGCGGCGAGGTGGTCGCCCTGGAGGCTCCGGGAGGCGGCGGTCACCGTGGCCCCGCCGAGCCCGGGGATCGGGATCTCCCGGTGGCGAGCGCCGTCCTGGAGGCGGAAGAGGACGAGCTTGCCCTCCGGCGTCAAGTCGTAGAGGTACCTCTGGTACTCGTCCACACCGACCGCGAGCGGCGCTCCGTTGCCGCCGGGCAGCGCGGCGGCGAGGGAGAGGGTCCCCGTCCGCTCGGCCTTCGCTCCTCGGAAGAGCGGGAGCGCCTCCGCGAAGATGAAGACGAAGATGAACAGCACGCTCAGGATGATGAAGACGCCGCCGAGGACGATGACGGCGGTGGCGCCGCGGTCGGCGAGCTTCACGCGGGCGATCCGCCGGGACGCGGCGGCCATCCGGTCGCGGACGCTCAAGCTGGCAGTGGACATTCGGCTCCGTGCTCCGGTCTCCCGACGGTTCGGAGTCCCGGGGCGAGGCCTCGCGGCCCCGCCCCGGCGGACCGGCAGGCGTTACTCGAGCTTCTTCATCTCCTCGGCGACGATCGTCGCCGCGAGCGGCAGGTAGCCGTCCTTGACCACGACCTCCTGCCCTTCCTTGCTGAGGATCAGCTTCACGTACTCCTTGACGAGGGGATCGAGCGGCTTGCCCGGGGCCTTGTTGATGTAGATGTACAGGAAGCGGGACAGCGGGTACTTGCCGCTCGTGACGTTGCCGTAGCTGCCGTCGAAGAATTGCCCCTTGTCGGCCAGCTGGAGCGCCTTCACGCCCGAGGTCTTGTAGCCGATCCCGCTGTAGCCGATGGCGAAGCGATCCTCGGTCACCCCCTGCACGACGGAGGCCGAGCCGGGCTGCTCCTTCACCTCGTCCTTGTAGTCGCCGGTCTGGAGGACGTGCTCCTTGAAGAAGCCGTAGGTGCCGGAGGCCGAGTTGCGGCCGTAGATGGAGACGGGCCGCGAAGCCCAGTCGCCGGTGAGGCCGAGGTCGCCCCAGGTCTTGACCGCCTTCCCGGCCCGCCGGCGGGTCTTCGAGAAGACCGAGTCCACCTGGGCGAGGGTCAGCTTGTCGAGGGGGTTGTCCTTGTTCACGTAGACGGCGAGCGCGTCGTACGAGGTGCGGATCTGGGTGGGCTTGTAGCCGTACTTCGCCTCGAACTGGTCGATCTCGGCCGCCTTCATGGCGCGGGACATCGGGCCGAACTGCGAGGTGCCGGCGATGAGGGCGGGGGGCGCGGTGCCCGAGCCCTTGCCCTCGATCTGGATCTTGACGTTCGGGTACATCTTCCGGAACGTCTCCGCCCAGAGCGCCATCATGTTGTTCATCGTGTCGGAGCCGACGCTGTTGATGTTGCCCGAGACGCCGGACGTCCTCTGGTACGCGGCGATGGACGGGTCGACCGGCACGGCCTGGGCGTGGGCGAGGCCCGCCCCGAGTCCGACCACGACGATCGCAGTGAGCAAACGCTTCATGAGTCGCTCCTCCGGCGCGGCGACGCCCTGGAGCCTCGGTGGCCAGACTGGCACCCCGAGGTAAACCGGACGTTACGTCCGCGCAAAATCCGGGTTAAACCGACGCTCCTCCCCTGCGGGCGGGGTCGACCGACGGTTCTACTTGGTGGCCGGAGCCGAGCCCGGCAACGTGTAGCGCAGGTTGAAGAACACCTCGTCCAGCTTCGCGTTCGCGGGGCTCCCGGCGGCGACGTACCAGGGGTCGCGCTGGAAATGCGAGTACTGACCCATCAGGCCCAGCGCACCGAACTTCCCGTCCTTCCAGAAGGTCTGGGAGAAGCCAAGGGTGATCTCCTGGATCTTGTGGTTCTGGCCGGCCGGCGAGCCGACGTATCCGTAGCCGATGGGGGTCTTGCCGTCTGCGTCGAGGGTGGCGTTCTGGTCGACCCAAATGCCGCTGTAGTAGCCGTAGAGCAGCGTGTTCTTGTTCGTGTACTCGAGGCCGGCGATCATCGAGTTGGACTTGACGAGCGAGAGGCTGCCGTCGGCATTGGCGATGAGGTCCGGGGCCTGGCCGAAGATGTAGCGCCCGCCGCCGTTGCTGAGGAAGCCGGTGCCCATCACCCGGAGGCCCTTGAACAGCTCGAAGTACAGGGTGCCGAAGCCGCCGCCACCGGTCTTCGAATAGGTAGTCGAGTTGGTCGGGTTGTAGACCTTGAACTCGCGCACGACCCCGCCGACTTCGAAGTGGAACTTCTTGGACGGATCGAGGGCGAGCTTCGCGATCAAGTCGGGGGCGCGATTGGGTACGCCCAGGGTGTTGGTGCCGACGTTCAGCTGGGCCGAGTACGAGGTCGCGAGGGCCTTCGGGAGGGTGACGAGCCCTCCTCCCGCCGAGCCGCCGATGTACTGGTCCGCGTTGTCGAGGGCGAAGGCGAAGGCCGCCTTGTCCGAGGGGTGGAAGACGAGCCGCAGCTCCGGGATGCGCCCCCAGTAGAGGCCGGCCTGGTAGTTCACGTCGACCACCTGGGTGTAGAAGAGGTTGCCGGGCAGGGGCGAGATGCCGGTGCGCCCCGGGGTGATCAGGCTCCAGGTCTGGCCGGCGAGCAGCTCGAACCCGCCCATGCGCGTGTCGACCCAGTACACCCGGGAGCGGAGGGTGTTGCTGTTGCTGCTCACGTCGACGTTGCCCGGGTTGTTCCCCAGGAAGTCCGCCTCCATGTAGCCGATCACGTGGGCCTTCTTCACGTCCGCGTCGATACGGAAGCCGATCCGCGAGTTCTGCATGCTGAGGCGGAACTCGCTCAGGCTGGTCTGGTAGATGTTGTTGCCGTAAGGGATGCTCGCGAAGTTGGTCCCGATGCCGCTCCCCGCCGCCGTGCTGCGCCACACCGCGGTGAAGTCCATGAACCCGATCGGAATGATGGTGGCGCTGCCGATCTTCAGCTGGAGGGGCGTCTCCGGAGCGGCCGCCTTGGGCGCCGCGAAGGCCTCGCCCGGGAGGCCGTGCTTGAAGTTGTAGAGGTTGATGGCGTCCTCGGAGTCGAAGACCACCGTCTCCCCGTTCGGCCCGTAGCCGGGGCGGGTGATGGCGACGCCGATCTCGGCGCCGCCGCTCTTCTGGAACGCGTCGTACCGCTGGCCGGAGGCGAACACGTAGATGCGACCGTCCTTCGCCTGCTCGTTGTAGAAGATCTGGGCGAAGGCGGTGGCCGACAGGGCCACTGCCGCCGCGGCGACGATCGCGGTCCGCAGACCGCGTCGCAGTGCCTCGAAACTCATCGATGGTCCTCCTCGGGAATCGTCGGCTGAGCTGCCGGCCCCACGCCTTCTCGGGCCGCCGTTCGGGCCGATAGGGGTCAGACTCGGAACGAACCGTCGCTGAAGCTAAGCGGGGGTCGTGACGAGGATGTGACGGCGCCGTGAACGGGCGGTTAACCTTCGGCCCGAGAAAGGATCGGGCGTTCCCAAGCGCCGGTGCGGCAGTGGCGTCACGCCGGCGCCATCGCGCCGTCGCACCACCCGACTAACGTGAACGCATGAAGCTGAACCGCATGAAGCCGTGGCGGCGACTGGCCGCGCTGCGAGCGGCCCGCCGCCGGGGAGCGGAACTGCCACCGCCGGGAGGCCTCGAGAACGCGTCCCCCCCGGTGCCGCCCCTCGAGCCCCCGGACGACGACCGGGAGTTCCTCCCTCTCCCGACTCCCGCCGGGCTGCGCGCCGAGCCGGCCTGACTGCCCTCGGCTCGGCCAGTCGCCGGCCGGGCCACGATCGCGCGTGCTCCTCGATCTCGCCCGGCTCTTCCTGAAGCTCGGCACCCTCGGCTTCGGCGGACCGGCCGCCCACATTGCCCTGATGGAGCACGAGGTGGTGCGCCGGCGCGGCGGGCTAAGCCGGGAGCGATTCCTCGACCTTCTCGGGGCCATCCCCGGCCCGAACTCGACCGAGATGGCGATCCACGTCGGGCACGAGAAGGCCGGCTGGCGGGGCCTCCTCGTCTCCGGCACCCGCTTCATCCTGCCCGCGTTCGTGATCGTCCTCGGCTGCGGCTGAGCCTACACGCGGCACCGGAGGCTCCCCGCGGCCGAGGGGCTCCTGCGCGGGGTGAAGCCTGTGATCATCGCGGTCGTGCTGCAGGCGCTGTGGAGCCTGGGCCGGACCGCCGCCCGGACGCGGGGGCTCGCCGCCACGGGACTGCTCTCGCTGGCCGCCGCGGCGGCCGGGGTCGACGAGCTCGCGGTCGTCTTCGGGGCCGTCCTCGCCGCGCTCACCCGGTTGCGCGGCGGAGGACCCGGAGCAAAGGGAATCCTCGCCATGCCCGCGGGCGCCGCGCTCGGGTCCGCCGCCACGGGAGTAGCCCCGTCGGCCAGGTGACGCCGGGCCCCGTCTTCACCACCGCGACCTTCGTCGGCTACGTCCTCGGCGGGTTCCGCGGCGCGGTCGTGGCCACGATCGGCATCTTCCTGCCCGCCTTCGCGTTCGTGGCCCTCAGCGGACCCCTCGTGCCGCGGATCCGGCGATCTTCCGTGGCCGGGGCCTTCCTCGACGGCGTGAACGTGGCGTCGATCGCTCTCATGGCCCTCGTCACCGCGCAGCTCGCCCGGGCCGCGATCGTGGACGCGTGGACGGCGGTCATCGCCGTGGCCAGCACGGCGCTCCTCCTCCTCTCCCGGGCGAGCCCGGCCTGGCTCGTCCCCGCCGGGGGCCTGCTCGGTCTCCTTCTGCCGCGCTGGCCCCGTCTCTCCTGCCCACCTCCCGTCGAGCGAGGGAGCGTTGACCGGTTGACGGAATCCGAGTACGGTGGCCGATATGACTCCCGCAGGCCCCGCCAGCGAGATCGACCGCGAGTTCCTTCTCGCCTTCTGGAAGGTCCACGTGCTGCACCACGCCGGCGAGGGGTCCGTGGTCGGGCAATGGATGATGCGGGAGCTGCGGCAGCACGGGTACGAGGTCAGCCCCGGCACTCTCTACCCGCTCCTCGCGCGGATGGAGGGGCGTGGCTGGGTGCGCTCCAAGGTGGATCCGAACGGTGGCCGGCGGGCTCGCAAGGAATACACCCTCACCCGCCAGGGCCGATCGGTCCTCGCGTTGCTGCGGCGGCACGTCGCCGAGCTCCACCGCGAGGTGGTCCTGGGCGAGGGGGAGGCTCCGGGGGCCTCGGCCGGCCGGAGCACGCGGCGTCGCAGGACGGGTTCGTGACCCTGCCCCGGGCCGCACTGCGCCGGCCGGTCACGGTCGTGGTGGCGATGGCCGCCCTCGTCCTGGCCGGCCTCCTGGCCGTCCGCGAGATGCCGAGGGACATCCTGCCCAACCTCGGCGTCCCCGTCATCTACGTCGCCCAGCCCTACGGGGGGATGGATCCCTCGCAGATGGAGGGATACCTCACCTACTACTACGAGTACCACTTCCTCTACGTCACCGGGATCGAGCACGTGGAGTCGAGGTCGATCCAGGGCGTCGCCCTCCTGAAGCTGCAGTTCCACCCCGGCACCAACATGGCACAGGCCATGGCGGAGACCATCAATTACGCGAACCGCGCCCGGGCCTTCATGCCCCCGGGCACGGTCCCCCCGTTCATCATGCGCTTCGACGCGGGCAGCGTGCCGGTGGGCGACCTCGTCTTCGCGAGCGACCGCCGCAGCGTCGGCGAGATCCAGGACCTGGCCCTGAACCGCGTGCGCCCGCTCTTCGCGACCCTGCCCGGGGTGTCGGCGCCCCCGCCCTTCGGGGCGAGCCAGCGGACGATCGTCGTGCGGGCCGATCCGGAGCGGCTCCGGGCGTACGGGATGTCCCCCGACGAGCTGGTGGCGGCAGTGGCCGCCACGAACACGATCAGCCCGTCCGGGAACGTGCGCGTGGGGGACATGATCCCGATCGTGCCCCTGAACTCCGTGGTCACGCGGGTGAGCGAGCTGGAGCGAGTGCCCATACGCGCGGGGTACCCGACCGTCTTCCTGCGCGACGTGGCGACGGTGGAGGACGGCACGGACATCGCGACCGGCTACGCCCTCGTCAACGGCCGGCGGACGGTCTACATCCCGGTCACCAAGCGCGCCGACGCCTCGACCCTCGAGGTCGTCCGCCTCGTGCGGGCGAACCTCGGGAAGTTCCAGGCGGTCCTGCCGGACGACGTCCAGGTGAGCTACGAGTTCGACCAGTCCCCCTACGTGACCCGGGCCATCGACTGGCTCACCCTCGAAGGGGCCCTCGGCGCGCTCCTCACCGGCGTCATGGTCCTCCTCTTCCTCCGCGACGGGCGGAGCGCGTTCATCGTGGTCGTCACCATCCCGTTCTCGCTGCTCGCGGCGACGGTCGGGCTCTGGCTGAGCGGCCAGACGGTCAACATCATGACCCTCGGCGGCCTCGCCCTCGCGGTGGGGGTCCTCGTGGACGAGGCCACGGTGGCGATCGAGAACGTCCACGCGCACCTGGCCCGCGGACGGAGCGTCCGTGAGGCCGCCCTCGACGGCACCGAGGAGACGACGGGACCGAGGCTCCTCGCCATGCTCAGCATCCTGGCCGTCTTCATCCCGTCGTTCTTCATGGCCGGGGCGGGCCGGGCCCTCTTCGTCCCCATCTCCCTGGCCGTCGGCTTCTCGATGCTCGCGTCCTACCTCCTGTCCAACACGCTCATCCCCGTCGCCGCGGCCTGGCTGCTGCGCCGCGGCCACGGCGAGAAGCAGGGACGGTCCGCGTTCGAGGCGCTCCGCGCGCGGTTCGCGGGGCTGCTGGGCCGCCTCTCGCGCCGGCCGGCCTGGCTGTTCGTCGCCTACCTGGGGGGCGCGGCCCTCGTCGTCCTCGTCCTGGGCCCGCGCCTCGGCGTCGAGATCTTCCCGAGCGTCGACGTCGGCCAGTTCCAGCTCCGACTACGCGCCCCGGCCGGGACGCGGATCGAGCGCACGGAGAAGCTCACCCTCGACGCCTTGAAGATCGTCGCGGACGAGGTCGGCCCGCCGAACGTGGAGAGCACGCTCGGGTTCGTCGGCATCCAGCCGCCGAGCTACCCGATCAACACGATCTTCCTCTGGACGGGAGGCCCCGAGGAGAGCGTCACCCAGGTGCAGCTCCGTCCGGGAGCGGTGCCGCTCGAGCGGCTCCAGGAGCGGCTCCGGCGGGCCTTCGCCGATCGCCTGCCCGGGGTCAGGGTCTCGTTCGAGCCATCCGACATCGTCAGCCGCGTCATGAGCCTCGGGGCGACCACTCCCGTCGAGGTGGCCGTGAGCAGCCCCAGCCTGCCCCTCGCTCGCGAGACCGCGGAGAAGCTCCGCGAGCGCCTCGCGTCGATCCCCTCCCTGCGCGACCTGCAGTTCGGCCAGTCCCTCGACTACCCGTCGATCGACGTCGGCCTCGACCGCGAGAAGGCCGGGATCCTGGGGGTGAAGACGGTCGACGTGTCCCGGGCGCTGACCGCGGCAACGTCCTCCAGCCGGTTCACGGCGCCCGTCTTCTGGGCCGACCCCACGAGCGGCGTCGCCTACCAGGTGCAGGTGGAGATCCCCGAGAGCCGCATGACGTCGGTCGACGACGTGCGGAACGTGCCGATCACGGCGCGGGAGGGGCGGCCCGTCCTCCTACAGAACATCGCCACCGTCAGCCGGGGGACGATGGTCGGGGAGTACGACCGCTACAACATGCAGCGCACGATCACTCTCTCCGCGAACGTGACCGGGGAGGACCTCGGGCGCCTCGGCGGGCGCCTGAGCGACGCCCTGGCCGGGCTCGGGAAGGTGCCGCCCCGGGTCACGGTGGCCGTGCGCGGCCAGGTCGCGGCCCTGGAGCAGGTGCTCGGCGGGCTCCGCACGGGGCTGGCCCTGGCGATCGTGGTCGTCTTCCTGCTGCTCGCCGCGAACTTCCAGTCCCTGCGTCTCTCCCTCACCGTCGTGTCCACGGCGCCCGCGGTGATCGCGGGCGTGGCGGCGAGCCTCTGGGTCACGGGAACCACCCTCAACGTCCAGTCGTTCATGGGGGCGATCATGGCGATCGGCGTCGCGACCGCCAACGCGATCCTGCTCGTCACGTTCGCGGAGAGGGCACGGCAGGCGGGGAGGCCGGCGGCCGAGGCGGGCGTAGAGGCCGCGCGGGAGAGGCTCCGGCCCATCCTCATGACGAGCGCGGCCATGATCGCGGGGATGGTCCCGATGGCCGTGGGCCTGGGCGAGGGCGGCGAGCAGACCGCGCCCCTCGGCCGGGCGGTCATCGGCGGGCTGGCCGCGGCGACGGTGGCCACGCTCACCGTCCTCCCCTCCGTCTTCGCCGTCCTCCAGTCGCGCCAACCGGTCGGCTCGGGCTCGCTCGAGCCCGAAGACGTGCGCTAGCGAGGAGGAGATGTGTCGTCGACACGCGTGAAGAGGCGTTGCCCCCGTCTCGGGTTCGTCCTGCCCGTGCTCGGAGCCGTCCTGGCCCTGGGCGGCTCCTGCCGCCGAGCCGCTCCCTCGTCGTCAGCGGCGCCGTCTTCCGCGCCTCCCGCCCCGTCCGCCGTGTCCGTGGCCCGGGTCGGCAAGGGCGCCATCAGCCGGACGATCACGCTCCCGGCGACGATCCGGCCGTACGAGCAGGCGGTGCTCTACGCCAAGGTCGCCGGCTACCTGAAGACGATCCGCGTCGACAAGGGCGACCACGTTCGCGAGGGGGACCTGCTCGCCGAGATCGAGTCGCCGGAGCTCGTAGCCGACCTCGCCCGGCAGAAGGCGGAGGTCGCGGTGGCGGAGGTCGCCTACAAGCGGGTGAGCGAGGCCCAGAAGAAGGCCCCGGACCTCGTGATGCCGCAGACCGTGGACGACGCGAGGGCGAAGCTGGACGTGGCCGCAGCCACCCTCGAGCGCACGGAGACGCTCCTCGGCTACACGAAGATCCGCGCTCCGCTGTCCGGGGTCGTGACCCGGCGCTCGGTCGACCCGGGAGCGTTCATCCCCGCCGCCACCTCGGGGAGCGTCGCCCAGAGCACCGCGCTCCTGACCGTCATGGACATCCGCACCGTCCGCATCGACGTGCCGGTCCCCGAGCCCGAGGTGCCCTTCGTGAAGGTGGGCCTGCCGGTCGAGGTCACGGTGGACGAGCTCAGGAGCCGCTCCTTCGCCGGGGTGGTCAACCGCTTCGCGTACGCCCTCGAGGAGGACTCGAAGACGATGACCGCGGAGGCCGAGATCGCGAACCCCGGCCGTGAGCTCCGCCCCGGCATGTACGCCCGGGTCCGGATGGCCATGGAGACGAGGTCGCACGCGCTCGTCGTCCCCGCCGCCGCCGTCGTTGTCGGGAAGGACCTAGCCTCGGCGTTCGTCGTCGCGGACGGCAAGGCGAGGCGTGTCGCGATCAAGACCGGCTTCGCCGACGCGGCACACGTCGAGATCCTCGACGGCCTGTCCGAGGGCCAGACCGTCATCCTGGCCGGGCCCAACCCTCCGGCTGACGGCCAGCCCGTCACCGTCGCGGAGGCGCGATGAGAACGCGGCGCTGCCTGCCCCTCGTCTCCGCTCTGGCGCTGGTCGTCTCCGTCGCGGCGCGCGCGCAGGAGCCCGCTCCGGGAGCCTCGGCCTCTGGCCAGACCCACGCCATCGACCTCGTCACGGCCCTCGAGCTGGCGGGAGCGAACGGCGTCGACGTCCAGATCGCCCGCGAGAGGCTCGAGGCTGCGCGCGCGCAGGCCACGAGTGCCGTCCTCGCCTTCCTGCCCTGGCTGTCGGCCGGGGTGGCCTACCGCGGCCACGGCGACCTCATCCAGGACGTGGTCGGGAACATCGTGACCGCGGACAAGAGCGCGTCCCTCGCCGGCGCCTCGCTCAACCTCCAGATCGACGTGGGCGAGGCGCTCTTCCGGTCGCTCGCCGCGAAGCAGACGAGGCTGGCCGCGGAGCACGCCCTGAGCGGCCAGCGCCAGGAGACCCTCCTGGGGGCGGCCCAGGGCTACTTCGATCTGCTCGTGGGCCAGGCGTCGGTGGCGGTCGCCGCCGAAGGGCTCCGAATCTCCCGCGAGTACGAGGAGCAGCTCCACCGGGCGGTCGACGTGGGCATCGCTCTGAAGGGCGACGAGCTGCGGGCGAAGGTCCAGAGCCAGCGCAACGAGCTCGCCGTGAAGCAGGCGGAGGAGAGCCGCCGCGTCCTCGCCGCCCGCTTGG
The DNA here is from genome assembly GCA_035577965.1 of Vicinamibacteria bacterium. GTDB lineage: Bacteria > Acidobacteriota > Vicinamibacteria > Fen-336 > Fen-336 > DATBSL01. Next base: position 63,154 of record DATJYX010000091.1, read on the forward strand.
CCGAAGCGCTCCGCCTCGACCCCGCGGTGGAGCTGGTCGCCACGGACGCGGAGCTCGTTCCGCTGGCCGTCGCGGGAGAGGTCGAGGCGATCGAGCCGCTCGTGGCCGAGGCGCTCGCGGCCCGCCCCGAGGTGAGCCAGGCGCAGGCGCTCGTCCGGGCTGCGGACGAGACCCGGAAGGCCGTCGTCTACGGGCCGCTCATCCCGACCGTCGCCGGGCTGGCGCTCGGCGGCGAGCTGAGCGGCGGTCCGGACGGCGCCCCGACCCGCTCGGGCGGTTCGAAGGACTACGCGGCGGCCGTCTCGTGGCGCCTCGGGCCGGGGGGCATCCTGGACGTCGGCCGGACCCGCGCGGCGAAGGCCCGGCTCGCGGAGAGCCAGTGGACGCTCGAGAAGCAGAAGGACGCGATCGCCCGCGAGGTGGTCGAGGCCCGCACGCGCGTCCTGTCGCAGGCGAGCCAGCTCGAGACCGCTCGGGGAGCGCTGGCCGTCGCCGAGGAGGGGCTCAGGCTGGCCCGCGCCCGCACGGAGTTCGAGGTCGGGGTCGTCCTCGAGAACATCCTCGCCGAAGAGGATCAGACGAGGGCGCGGCTGGACTACGTCCGGGCCATCGGCGAGTACGACAAGGCCCAGTACGAGCTCGAGCGTGCCCGAGGCCGGCTCGGCCGAGAGCGGTCCCCGGCGTCCGCCATCGGCGGCGCGCCCGCGCCGTGAGCGCGGCGGCCGACGGCGCGCCTGCTCTCTCTAGCGCCGCTCGCTGTCGAGGAACGGCATCTGGGACGCCGGGTACCTCTCGCCGGCGGCGGCGCCCCTGGGCAGGATGGCCTCGATCCGCGCGAGGTCGTCCGCGTCGAGCCGGAGGCGGACCGCGGCCAGCGACTCGGCCAGCTGGTCCCGCCGTCTCGCTCCCACCAGGGGAACGACGTCCGCGCCGCGGGCGAGCACCCAGGCCGTGGCGAGGGCGGCGACCGTCGTGCCCTTCTCGCGGGCGAGCGCCGCGAGCCCCTCGACGAGAGCGAGGTTCCGCTCGAGGTTCGCTCCCCCGAAGCGGGGCAGGTAGCCGCGGATGTCGGCCTTCCCCACTGCCCGCTCCTTCGCCCAGTGGCCGCTCAGCAGGCCGCGGGAGAGGATTCCGTAGGCGGTGATCCCGATGCCGAGCTCGCGGGTCGTGGGCAGGATCGCGTCCTCGATCCCGCGCGACACGAGCGAGTACTCGATCTGGACGTCCGAGACGGGGTGCACGGCGTGCGCGCGGCGGATCGTGGCCGCGCCCGTTTCCGACAGGCCCACGTGGCGGACGAGACCCGCCTTCACGGACTCCGCGATCGCCCCCACCGTGTCCTCGATCGGCACCGCGGGGTCGACTCGTGAGAGGCGGTAGACGTCCACGTGGTCGGTGCCCAGCCGCCTAAGCGTGTAGGCGAGGAAGTTCTTGACCGCGGCCGGGCGGCCATCGATGCCGAGCCAGGCTCCGCCCGTATCGCGGAGGGCCCCGAACTTCACGCTCACGAAGTAGGCGTCGCGGGGACGACCGGCCAGCGCGTCGCGCAGCAGCAGCTCGTTGTGGCCCATCCCGTAGAAATCCCCGGTGTCGAGGAGCGTGATGCCGGCGTCGAGCGCGGCGTGGATCGTGGCCACGCTCTCCGCCCGGTCGGCGGGGCCGTAGAGGTCCGACATCCCCATGCATCCGAGGCCGAGGGCCGAGACCCGGGGACCGGTCGAGCCGAGCGATCGGGTGTCCATGGCGTCCCTCCAGAGACGAACCCCTCCAGTCTAGTCGACCGTGCCCCCGGGGAGCGCCCTCGTTTCCGGGCCCCCGGTCGATCGGACGACCCCGAGAGACTAGGCTATGGTGATGACCGGCCGGTCCGCGAGGAGGGAAGGATGACGACGGGTCTGTTCGCATCGGGCAGCGTGGTCTCGGTCCGAGCCATCCTGCTCGGCGAGAGAATCGACCTCAAGGGTCTCGAGCTCACCCAGCGGCTGGCGGCCAACCCCCTGCTCATCTCGGCCGGGGAAGGCCAGTACGCGGCGCTCTTCCGCTACGGGGCGATCGTCCTCTTCGGCGTGAACCCGCTCCAGGAGGTCACGTTCGTCGACCAGCTGGGGCGGCTCGTCGGCCAGCCCTATGCCAAGCGCGAGACGGAGGAGACGCGCCTCCGCGTCGAGTCCTCGGGCGAGGACCGGGTCGAGGGCGGGGAGATCGTCCTCCGCGAGGTCACCGTCGAGTCGCTGCAGGTGATCGCCGACGTCCTCGCCAAGAGCGTCGTCCTCGGCTACTACGAGGCGAGCCTGGCCGCGGTCTTCGACGCGGTGGAGCCGTTCGCCCAGGGCCTCAAGGGGGGAGGCCGCGCCACCCCGAAGGACCGGGACCTGCTGCGCTACATCGGCGACACGCTGCTCACCCAGCACAAGATGGTGGGCCGCGTCGAGGTCGGCGAGAAGCCGGACGTGCTGTGGGAGCTGCCCGGGCTCACGCGCCTCTTCTCGCGGCTCGAGGACGAGTACGAGCTCCCGGAGCGCAAGCGGGGCGTCGACCGCAAGCTCGATCTCATCGCGCGCACGGTCGAGACGCTCGTGGACCTGCTCCAGAACAAGCGCGCCCTCCGCCTCGAGTGGTACGTCGTCGTCCTCATCGTGATCGAGATCGTCCTGACGCTCTACCAGCTCCTGTTCCTCGGCAAGCACTGAAGGGCGGGGACGTGCGGCGCGTCTCCGCATCGTCATTGCCTCATCTCACGGTCGTCCGCGACAGGGCGTAGCTTCCTCCCGTAGCCGAACGCATCCCCGCCCGTCCCCCGAGGAGGCATGCGATGGACTCGTCCGCTCTGCTGATTGCGCTGCTCTGGCTGGGCGCGTGGCTGCCGGTGCAGGACCTGGCCTTTCACGAGTTCTTCGAGCCGACTCCCCGAGAGCTGCGGCCGAGCGCGCGGCTCCTGTCGCTGGCCGGCCGCCGAGTGCGCCTCGTTGGCTTCATGGTGCGCTCGGAGGAGCCGCCGAGGGGCGGCTTCTTCCTGTGCCGGTTCCCGATCGTCGCCGCCGAGGGAGGGGGCGGGACGGCCGACCTCCCGCCGGAGGCCGCCTTCATCGTGGTCCCTTCGGCCCGCGGCCGCGTATTCCCCTACACGGCGCGGCCGGTCGCGGTCGAGGGCATCCTCGACCTCGGAAGCCGGGCCGACGAGGACGGCCAGGTCTCATCGATCCGAGTCGTGCTCGATCGACTCTCCCCCGACGCGGCGGGCCCGGGGCAGCCCGCCCCTTCTCAGCCATAGGTCCGAGCCCCTCCCAGGAAACGGCGAAGAACCATTGCAGGAGAGGTGCCTCAAATGATGTTCGAGTCCCGTCTGTTCCTGCGCGCGGCGGCGCTCATCCTGCCGCTCGCTGTCGCGTCGGCGGCGGCCGCCGCACCGACGCTCCTGACCCTGACCCCACCGGACGGCGCGCGCTTCCTCGAGGGGCAACGCTTCGACATCCGCGTCGAGGGTAAGGGCTCGGGGCCGTTCAGCGCCACCCTGACCCTCGACGGGGCCCCGCTCCCGTTCACGTCCGGCGGCCAGAATACGAATGGCACGGACGGCATCAGCAGCCCGGGCTTCGGCGGCTTCAACGTCCGGGGCTTCTCGGTCACTGCACCGGGCCGCCACCGGCTCCGCGCCACGTTCACCGACTCGACCGGCACCGTCGCGGTCGCATCCTCGTTGGAGGTCGTGGACCTCGGCGGCCGAGGCTTCGTGAAGAACGTGATCATCTTCCTCGGCGACGGGATGGGGATCGCCCACCGGACGGCGGCCCGGATCGTGAAGTTCGGCGTCACCGCCGGACAGCCCGACGGCTTCCTCGCCATGGACCTCTTCCCCGGCACCGGCCTCGTGACCACCCACTCGCTCAACACCATCGTGACGGACTCGGCGCCGGGTATGGCCGGCTACGTCTCCGGCGCCCACACCAAGAACGGGCAGGAGGGCGTCTACCCGGCGAACATGACGAACGTCTTCTACTACCCGCGCGTCGAGTACCTCTCGGAGTACCTCCACCGCCTCCGTCGAGCCTCCCTCGGGATCGTGACCACCGCCGACGTCGAGGATGCGACGCCCGCCGCGAACGCGATCCACACCGGGAACCGGAACTTCGGCCAGGGCATCGTCGACCAGTACCTCGACGAGAGCGGGAACACCGGACTGCGGGTCCTGATGGGCGGCGGTCGTCGCTGGTTCCTCCCTTCGGGCGTCTTCGGCTCGAGCCGCAGCACCTCCAATGACTACGGATCGCTGCCCGACGACCTGCGGAGCGCCTGGGGCGGCATCCCCGCCGGGGCGGTCGATCCCAGCCGCGACCTGATCGCCGACTTCCAGTCGGCGGGCTTCTCCTACGCCGACACCTCGACGAGCCTCCAGTCCGCGCTGAGCGGACACGCTCCGGCGAAGCTGCTGGGCCTCTTCGGCTACGGCAACATGAACGTGGCCGGGGACAAGATCGCCAAGCGGCGGGGGACGGGCGGGCCTTACGTGGTCGACGACTACCACGCGCCGGACCAGCCGATGCTGGACGAGATGACCGACGCCGCGCTCCGCGTGCTCGGGCGGAACCCGGAAGGCTTCGTCCTGATGGTCGAGGGGGCCCACATCGACAAGCAGGCCCACCTCATGGACGCCGAGCGCGTGATCGGGGAGACGATCGAGTTCGACAACGCGGTCGCGGTTGGCCGCCGATTCGCGGAGAGGCACGAGGACACGCTCGTCCTCGTCCTCGCCGACCACGAGTGCTCCGGCTTCAGCCTGATCGGCGCGCTCACCGGCGGAATCGCCAACCTCCAGGGCCTGTCCTCGGACGCGTCGGTGCTCGACCCGATGAGCCAGCCGGGCCGCCAGAAGCTCGTCGGCACCTACGACGCCGCCGGCTTCCCGCGCTACGAGATCGAAGCGGACGGCTACCCGAAGACCTTCGACATCGACGGCAAGATGCTGGTGGGTTACGGGGCGAGCGGCGACCGGTACGAGACGTGGCTCGGCAAGGAGAAGCCGGTCATCGACACCTTGCTGTCGGGCGACATCAAGGCCGAGCCGGCGGGCAAGGGATACGCGGCCGTGCCGGTCAGCCGTGAGGAGGATGCGGACGGCTATTTCCTCCGCGGCCAGGCGGTCGGGCGCGACCAGGCCGTCCACACCGCGTCCGACATCCCAGTCTCGGCCTACAGCCGCTCGGAAGCCTGGCGAGCCTTCGTCGGCGTGCAGACGAACACCGACATCTTCTTCAAGATCGGAAAGCTCATCTTCGGCCCCGGGCGCCGCGACGACGCCTCGATCGAACGGTGGAGCGAAGAGCGGCTCGCCCTTCCCGGGCGCTGAGCCTTCGGGCAGCCGCCTCGGCCGCCCGGACGGGGCGGCTGCCCCCGTCCGGCGAGCCAATCCCGTTTCACCGGCAGCGGGCGACGATCAGGGTGATGTCGTCGCGCTGCTCGTGGGGGCTGAACGTGCGCACGTCGTCGACGATCGAGTCGAGCATCGCCTGGGACGGCAGCTCCCGACGGCGGCGCAGCGCCTCGAGGAGCCGCTCCTCCCCGAACTCCTCCCCGGCCTCGTTGAACGCCTCGGTCACCCCGTCCGTGTAGAGCACGAGGAGGTCGCCGGAGGAGAGCCGTCGCTCCCCCATCGTGCAGTCCCAGTCCTCGAAGAGCCCCAGCACGCAGGCCGTCGTCTCGAGCCGCTCGAGCGTGCCCTCCCGGCGGAGCAGGAGGCCGCCGAGGTGGCCGCAGTTGGCGTAGCGCAGCCGCTGCTGGCCGTCGTCGTACTCGGCGAAGAAGAGGGTGGCGTAGGCGCTGTCGGCCGTGCTCTCGTAGAAGAGCTGGTTCACCGACCGCAGGAAGCGCCGTGGCTGGTCGAGGGCGATCGCGCACTGGCTCCGCAGGTTCGCCTGGAGATTGGCCATGAGCAGGGCGGCCGCGATGCCCTTGCCGGCGATGTCGCCGATGACGAGGCCCAGGCGCTCCTGGCCGAGGCTCAGGAAGTCGTAGTAGTCGCCGCCCACCTGGCGGGCCTGGAGGCAAAGCCCCGCGTACTCGAGGGTGTTCGAGGGCGGCAGCCTCTGCGGGAAGAGTCGCGCCTGCACCTGGCGCGCGATCTCCAGCTCGTGGGCGGAGCGGCGCTCGGCCTCCTGCCTCTCGGCGTCGGCGCGCCGCTGGGCCTCGACGGCGCGACTCTCCTCGTCGAAGCTCACGAGCGCGAAGGAGTTTCCGTCGACGTCCTCGAAGCGGGTGAACACCCCGCCCCAGATCGGCGGCTGGTCCGCGGGCCGCGTCGCAGTGGCCCCCGGCGGACCGACCGCCTCCCGGTGTTCGTACTTCAGGCGCCGGAGGCGCGGCGGGTGGCGGAAGCGGACCCCGCGGCTGCGCCACTCGCGGAACCGGGCGAGGACGTCCTCGGTGACGAAGACGACCTGTGTCGCCCGGCCGATGAGCTTCCGCTCCGGGGAGCGGGGTCCGGGCGCGATGAGGGAGAGCACGGCGCTGCCGTCGGGGGGGGTCACGGCCACCCAGCGCTGGCCGGACTGGAGGCGGCCGTCGAACGCCAGCCGGAACCCGAGCCGGTCCACGTAGAATCGCAGGCTCCGGTCCTGGTCGCGGACGAAGACCTGGACGGCATGGATGCGCAGGTAGGGATCGAGGTGGTCCACCCGCGCCTCCGTCACCGCGGCCCTCGCGATCCCGCGACGCGCGCGATCACCATCGTCTGGTCGTCGGCCTGCTCGCCGTCGCTGAAGCGGCGGACGTCCTCGAACACGAGGTCGAGGAGCTCCCTCACCTCGCGGTCCCGGTGAGCCTGGATCGCGCGGACGAGGCGCGCCTCTCCGAATTCCTCCCCCCGCCGGTCGGCCGCCTCGGTGAGGCCGTCGCTGTAGATCGCGAGGATGTCGCCGGACCCGAGGACCGTCTCCTCCGTCCCCGCCGTCCAGTCCTCGACGAGGCCGACGACCATCGCGGTGGGGGCGAGCCTTTCCAGCGAGCCCGTGCCGCGGAGGAGGAGCGGGGGGTTGTGCCCGCAGTTCACGTAGCGAAGGCGCCGATCGGCGTCGTCGAAGAGGCCCAGGAAGAGGGTCGCGTAGCGGTTCGTCTCCGTCGACTGGTACAGGAGGCGATTGACGGTCCGGAGCTGGGACGCGAGGTCTCCGGAGAGGGGCGACTGGCTGCGCAGGCTCGCGTGGAGGCTGGCCACGAGGAGGGCGGAGGCGAAGCCCTTGCCCGAGACGTCGGCCAGCACGAGGCCCACCCGCCCGTCCCCGACGTCGAGGAAGTCGTAGTAGTCGCCGCCCACCGCCCGCGCCTGGACGCAGCGGCCGGCGTAGTCGAGCGACGCGAGGCGGGGACCGCCCTGCGGGAGCAGCTTGGCCTGGACCTGGCGCGCCAGCTCCATCTCGTGCGCCGCCCGGTGCTCGGCTTGGAGGCGCTCCGCGATCCGGGCCGCGAGGGCCATGTTCTCGAGGGTGACGCCGGCCTGGATGGCCACCGAGCCGAGGAGCCGCTCGTCGTCGGCAGAGTACGGCTCCTCGGAGAGCCGCGGACCGAGCACGGCGAGGCCCAGGAGCCGTCCTTCACGTCCCACGATCGGGACGAGGCACTCGGGGCCGAGCGGCGCGAGCAGGGATGCCGTGTCGTTCGGCTCCGGGCCGACCGGCCTCGGCCGGCCCCGTCGGGCGAGGTCGGCGAGGCCGCGGGCGTCGACGGGGATTTCTCGGAGCCCCGCCGGCACGGGCACATCGTCCGTGCGCAGCCGCCCGTCGGGGGCGGCCAGGTACAGGACGATCGAGACGGGATGGAGCGCCTGGTCGAGCTGCTCGCGAAGCAGGGCCCCGAGCTCCTCCCGACTGGTGGCCGTCCGGATCCGGTCGGCCAGGTCCTGGAGGATGAGGCGCACGTCGTAGGCGTCCCGGAAGAAGGACCGGTCGATGAGACGGGTCGTCCGCCGGACCGCCGGCGCCGACACGCCGGCCAGGAGGAACCCGAAGCCGACGCCCGCGGTCGTCGCCATGGACGCCTCGACCCGGAGCAGGCGGTTGACCGAGAAGGCGACGAAGGCCGAGGCCCACGCCCCGAGCAGGACGAGGAGCACCGCGAAGCCGCGCTTCACGAGGACGTAGCGCGCGCTGCGTCTGAGGAGGACGGGCAGCTCCAGCACCCGGTGCTTCACCACCGCGTAGGCGAAGGAGAGCGGGAACAGGACGATCATCAGGTACACGAGCGTGACCACCCACTCGGGCGGCCGCCAGACCCGGAGGTCCGACAGCACGTTGACGAGGATCACGGGCCCCAGACCGGCGAGGGCTCCGGCGACGAGCACCCGGATCCGACGGCGGGCCTCCCGGCTCGGGTTGGAGACGACCGTCGTCACGAGGGCGAGGAGGGCCAGCGCGAACCCGCCGTAGTTGTAGGCGAGCCACGCGGCTGCGCTCGCCCCATCGCCGAGCGCGGCCGCGAGCGGGGCCGGGAGCGAGGCGTGGCCGACGCGGCCGAGCCCGAGTCCGCCGAGGGCGAACAGCAGCCCCGGCAAGAGCAAAACCCACCTGAGCCAGGGAAGGCGACGATCGACGGGGGACCGGGTGGGGAAGGTGGAGAAGGAGAGGTAGGCGAGGAAGGCGAGAAGGCCGATGCACGCTCCCTTCCAGGCCATACCGCAGACGAGGACCGGCGTGCGGGCGCCTTCCATGGCGGCCGGCGTCCGGGCGGCGCCGGCGATGCAGATGAGGAGGACGGCCGCCCGCCACGCCTGCGGGTCGTCGATCCGGAGGAAGAGCACGGGGATCGCGATGACGAGGAAGAACACGGGAGAGAGCCGCAGCGCGCGGTCGACCGCCCGCAGGGTGGGCAGGAGCCGGTCGGCGAAGGCGCGCGCCTCGAACCTGCCCTCGAGGAGGATCGTCTCCTTCGAGCCGGGACGCGCGACGCCGAGCTCGATCGGATCACCCGGACGGGCGGAGCTGTACACATCGAAGAGAGGAGCGCCCGATTCCGCCAGGGACCGGCCGTCGACCGCCACGATCCGGTCCCCCTCCCGGAGCCCGGCCGCCTCGGCCGGGCTACCCACTTCGACGGGGCCCACGAGCACCCCCCGAAGCTCTGCGACGTAGCGGAGCTGGAACCCCAGCCGGACCGGAGGCTGGAGGAGGCCCTCCTGCGGGAGGCCGAGCTCCTCGCTCATCGCCGTCATCAGGGGCTCGTTGAAGGAGAGCCGGATCGCCGTCTGCGAGAGGCTGGCCGCGGCCAGGGCGAGGGCGGTCGCCCAACGGAGAGCTCGAGCCGGCCGCCAGGTCGCTGCCTGATCGCTCATCGCGTATCGCTCGCGGAATTATCCTCCGACCTCCCGAGAGGCGGGCGGCCTCCCCCGGGCGGGCCCCGCTCCGAGGCCCGACGGGCCGGTCGAAGGCTGGACCGGGAGCCGCCTCGAGCTTCCCTGGCTTCAGGCGTTCCTCGGCCCACTGAAGTGGAAGTACCGCCAGAGCCCGAAGGAGCGGACCGCGACCCGGCCGCCGGGGAAGAGCCTCCTCAGCGCGCCGAGGCGCGCGTCGCCCAGATGAACGTGGCTGCGGCCCAGGCCCATGCCGACCGGGCCCCACGCATCGAGGAAGTCCACGACCGCGATGCGGCCGCCGGGCCGGAGGTCCGCCCGCGCGTGCTCGAGGACCTCCTCGTAGGGCGGGATCATCGACAGGGAGTAGGAGAAGAGCACGGCGTCGGCACGGCACTCGTAGTCCCCGTGGCTGCCGTACGGCCGGGGATCGAGCTCCACGACGCCGTCGAGACCCTGACGAACGAGCCGGGCCGCGGCCCGGCGCCGCATCGGGGAGGCGGGCTCGATCCCGACCACGCTCGCCCCGCAGACGTGGAGGCGGGGAAGGTTGACGCCCGTCCCGCACCCGACGTCGAGCACACGGTCGCCGGGACGGAGGGCGAGGGCCTGCACCGCTTCCGCCCGGCCGAAGAGGAGGAAGGGACGCGTCCAGTCGTAGATCGAGGCGTGCAGACGGTAGAAGGCGTCGAGCGCCGGCAGCCCGAAGCGCAGGGCCTCCTCAGAGGGCAGGGGCGAGCCGGGCGATGTGGAAGGAGGCATAGGTGCCAACGCGGTCGCGGCGGTGGAGCTCCTCCGCCCTCTCGCGCTCGAAGAGAAGGCGGCGCAGGACGGAAAGGGGCAGGAAGAGCTCGTCTCGTCCCCCGCTCCGGAAGATGACGCGAGCGCCGGGCCCGGCCAGCCGGAAGATCCACGCCCACTCCTCCTCCAGCAGCCGCGGGTGGTCGGCCAGCCAGTCCATGTGGTCGAGGAGGACGAAGGCCGTGATGGGCTCGGTCTCCCGGGCCAGGCATCCGGTGACGGTGCCGGTGAACGTCCGCACGTTCTCGACGAGGCCCCCCTTGAGGCGGCCGAAGCTCGCCCGCTGCAGGTAGCGGGGACAGCTCTCCCGGGAGTAGGAGCCGGTGAGGTACACGCTCCAGAAGTAGTTCTCGCGCAGGAGCGCGACCGACATCACGTGGTCGAGGCAGTCGCGGAGGTAGCCGGGGAAGCCGCCCGGGGAGCCGGCCACCATGCGCCGTTGCGGCTCGGGGACACCCAGCAGGGGCATCACGGCCGGGCTGCCGACGAGGCGGAGGAACCCCTCGCTCAGCAGCCGGTGGCGGACCTCGGCTCGGTAGAGCCCCTTCTGCTCCTCGAGCGATCGCGCGTCGAGCAGTCGCTCGACGAGGCCCCACAGGCGTGCACCGTGCCTGAGCCAGACCTTGGCGGCGAGGGCCACGAGGCCCGACGTGCCGCCGTAATAGAAGCTGCGCCCGCGCGCCCGCCCGGGCTCGAAGAGCCGGATCTCCCTGTCCCAGTGGTCGCGCGACGGCTCGGGGAGAGCGTGACGCAGGCCGGCGTAGATCTCCCTCGTGCGCGCCGACCCTCCGGCGCCGAAGAGCTCGAAGAAGGACTCGAAGTCGAGGGCGCGGATGCCGGCTCGCTTGAGCTCCAGCAGGTGGTTCTGCCGGGGGTTCACGTCCACCGCGAGCACGCGGGCCCCGGTGAGGGCGTAGTCGAGGGCGTTGCAGCCGGCGCTCGTGATGACCAGCACCCGGTCCTCGGGCCGCAGGCGGAGGGCCTCGCGGTCCACGGCCGGATCCTCCCAGCACTGGTTGTAGACGAGGTTCCGCAGGTGGACGGAGTCGAAGAGGAGGCGCGCGAGGCGGCCAGGAGCGGGGAGGCTCGGAGGCATCGGGGTCCAGCGCGACGAGCGCGTGACTGGACTGTGAACGCGGAGCGCGGCGGCGGCATGCGCGCGGCGTGACGACCGTGTGAACGGCGGGAGGTCTCCCGGGCACCGGTCTCGTCCCCGAGCGCCCGGGCTCTGATCAGGGTCACGCCACGGTCGCGTGTCCGTCGTCTCGAGGAAACGGCGACCTCGTAGCCTCGCCTCGCGATGGTGCAAGCGGCTGCGGCGGCGGCGCCCGAGACGCGTCCCGAGGGGAGACGCCGCGTCCTGCTCGTGGGCGGCTCCCTCAACCAGACGACGATAACCCACAAGATCGCCCGGGAGCTCTCCGAGCACGAGTGCGTCTTCACGCCCTGCTACGCGGACGGGATGCTGGGCTGGGCGGCCGAACGCGAGCTCCTCGGCTTCACCATCCTCGGCGGGCGGGCGAAGGCCATGACCGAGGCGTACCTCCGGGAGCAGCGAGCGACGATCGACCTCGGTGGCGCCCGCGGGGGCTTCGATCTCGTCGTCGCGACCAGCGACCTGATCGTCCCGCGGAACCTCGCCGGGGTGCCGATGGTCCTCGTCCAGGAGGGGATGACCGACCCGGAGGACTGGCGCTACCGCCTCGTGCGGAGGCTCGGCCTGCCCCGCTGGATGGCGAACACGTCGATGACGGGCCTGTCCCACGCCTACGCGGCCTTCTGCGTCGCCTCGGAGGGCTACCGCGACCTCTTCGTCGGCAAGGGCGTGGACCCGGCAAAGCTCGAGGTGACGGGCATCCCGAACTTCGACGACTGCGCGTCCTTCCTGCGGAACGAGTTCCCCCACCGCGGCTACGTCCTGGGGGCCACCTCGTGCCTGCGCGAGACCTGGAAGCCGGAGGACCGGGACGCGTTCATCCACCGCTGCCTGGAAGTGGCGGACGGACGCGAGCTGATCTTCAAGCTCCACCCCAACGAGGACCACCACCGTGCCCGTCGGGAGATCGAGCGGCTCGCTCCCCGCGCCCTCGTCTTCGCCTCGGGGAACACCGGCCACATGGTCGCCAACTGCGCGGCGCTCGTGACCCGCTACTCGTCCGTCGTGTACGTGGCGATCGCCCTCGGCAAGGAGGTGTACGCCGACCTCGACGCCGTCACCTTGCGTCGCCTCCTGCCCATCCAGAACGGCGGCGCCTCGGCCCGCCGCATCGCAGACGTATGTCGGCGCTACCTGAGCTGAGGCCGATCGCCGCCCCCGCCGACGCCCGCAGCGGGTTCCTCGTGGCGGGCTCGGGCTCGATCGGGCGTCGCCACGTCGAGAACCTGCGGCGGCTCGGGGAAAAGGACGCCTCGCTCTACCGCACCGGCCACCGCGACCCGCGCGCCCCCGTCGTGGACGCGCCGGCCGACTTCGACCTCGGACGGGCGCTCGCCGCGCGGCCGCTGGCCGTCCTCGTCTGCAACCCGAGCGCGCTGCACCTGGAGGTCGCGCTCGCCGCCGCCCGGGCCGGTGCCCACATCCTCGTCGAGAAGCCGCTCGCCCACGCCCGCGAGGGCGTCCAGGCCCTCGCCGACGAGGTCCGCCGGCAGGGCCTCGTCGCGCTGGTCGGCTTCCAGTACCGCTTCCACCCCGGCTTGAGGCGGGTGAAGGAATGGCTCGAGGACGGCGCGCTCGGCCCCGTGGTGAGCGCCCGCGTGCGCTGGGGAGAGGACGTGACGACCTGGCACCCTGGCGAGGACTGGCGGCGGAGCTACGCGGCGCGGCGCGACCTCGGCGGCGGCGCCGTGCGGACGCTGTGCCATCCGTTCGACTACCTGCGCTGGCTCCTCGGCGATGTGGAGTCGGTTTCGGCCGCGACGTCGAGCGACGCCCTCAGGCTCGACGTCGAGGACCTCGCCCACGTCGTGCTGCGCTTCGCCTCCGGCTCTCTCGCCACCGTGACCCTCGACTACCTGCAGCGGCCGCGGGCCCACGGGCTCGAGATCGTGGGCACGAGAGGCTGGATCTCCTGGTCCGACGATGACGGCGCGGCCCGCCTGCACGACACGGCGCGCGGGCGGCAGGCGCTCTTCCACCCTCCGCCCGCCTTCTCCCGCAACAGCATGTTCCTCGACGAGATGCGCCACTTCCTGGCCTGCCTGGGGGGCCGCGAGACGCCACAGTGCAGCCTCGAGGAGGGACGCGCCGCGCTGGAGATCGCTCTCGCCGCGTTGCGCGCCGCGGAGGAGGGCCGGCGGGTGACGATCGGAGCCGCCGCGTGAAGGGGATCGGCGTCGTGGCGATCGTACCGGCGCGGGGCGGGTCGAAGAGCCTGCCCCGCAAGAACCTCCGGCCGCTCGCCGGCTTCCCGCTCCTCGCGTGGGCGATCGCCGCCGGCCGCGCCGCCGCCGCGGTGAGCGCGGTGATCGTGAGCACCGACGACGAGGAGATCGCCGAGGTCGCCCGACGCTTCGGAGCCGAGACGCCCTTCCTGAGGCCGGCCGAGCTGGCCGGCGACGACACGCCGGACCTGCCCGTCTTCGAGCACGCACTGCGCTGGCTCGAGCGCGAGCGGGGCTGGACGCCGGAGCTCGTGGTGCAGCTCCGGCCCACGTCCCCCTTCCGGCCGGCCGGGATGGTGGACGAGGCGGTGGCGCTCCTGCGCGCCCACGCCGGGGCGGACTCGCTGCGGGCGGTGACCTCCCCGTCGCAGACGCCCTTCAAGATGTGGCGGCTCGAGGGCCGGCGCCTCGCGCCGCTCCTCGGCTCCTTCGAGGAGGAGCTCTTCAACGCCCCGCGCCAACGGCTCGCTCCCGTCTACTGGCAGACGGGCCACATCGACGTGGTGCGGCCGGCCACGATCCTGGAGCAGCGGTCGATGACCGGCCGGCGCATCGTGCCCTTCGTGGTCGACCCGCGGTACGCGATCGACATCGACACCCTGGAGCAGCTCGAGCTCGCGGAGTGGCTGCTGGCCCGGGACACCGTGACGCTCGTTCGGCCGGAGGCCGCCCGCGAGTGCGCTTGACCGGCGGCGGCCCGCCTCCGCTCGCCCGCGGGCCGCTCGGCTGCCCCTCCGGCGTCGACGGACTGCGACGGTGAACCGCCTCCGGACGCCCCTACTCGACCGGCTTGCCGGACGCGCGCAAAGCCTCCACGAGGCGGTCCCGGCACTCGGCCGCGAAGGCCGGCGGGGCCGCCTTCGGCCCCGAGGTGTCGAGCTTCCAGCGGAGGCGCTCCTCCGCGAACTGCAGGCTCACGTCCAGGCCCTCGATCCCCTCGCCGAGCTCGAACCGGATGATGTTCTCCCACTGGGCTTTCTTGCGCTCTTCCGGGACCAGGGGGGGATGCCAGAGGATCTTCACGGCCATGGAGCACCTCAGCGAGCTTCAGCCTAGGTCAGATCCCGGGCCTTGTCCATGGGTCATCTGTTTCCGGCGCCACTCAGGGTCGCGCTCCGTGGCCCTACGCCTCGAGGGCCGCATCGACGTCCAGGAGGATCCGGTCCATCACCCGTCTTGCGCGGTCGGCCAGCGACCCCGCCACGGCGGCGAGCGTCGCGAACGCGATCGCGCCGTAGGCGGCGAGCTTCGGGGCGTCCGGCGTGCCGACCGCGCCCTTCAGCAGGGGCCCCGCGACCGC
>DATJYX010000092.1:0-33098 GCA_035577965.1 Vicinamibacteria bacterium
CCCGAAGAGTTGAAAGCGTGGGAGGAACCCATGGGATCGATCCCGCAGAAGACGGCCCCTGTCGCGACCAGGGCCGCCACCAGGGCCAGCACCATCGCCTTCTGGTCCGTCACCGGGCTCTTCTGCCTGCAGATGAGCTTCACCGCCTACGCCCAGCTGCGCCTGCCGGAGGTGGCGGCGGCGTTCGCCCACCTCGGCTTCCCCGCCTACTTCCGGGTGGAGCTCTCGTGGGCCAAGCTCCTCGGCGTGGTGCTGCTGCTGGCGCCGGTGCCGGCGCGGCTCAAGGAGTGGGCCTACGCCGGCTTCGCCATCAACCTCGCCTCGGCGGTCATCGCCCACCTCGCGGTGGGCGACGGCCCGGACGCGTGGGGCTGGGCGGCGGGCACCAGCGTGCTCTGGGGGCTCTCGTACCTCTTCTGGCGGCGCCTCCAGGCCGCGCCGACGAGCGCCTGACGCGCCGCGGCTGCCGACCGGAAGAGGCTTCCCCTTGCGCAGGTTGGAGGCTAAGCTGGACGCAGCCACCGGATCCGGAGATCGGAGCGCCAAATGAAGAAACCCGTTTCCGCGGATTCTGCTTCCGCCTTGATCGACGCGAAGATCAAGGCGCTCGGGGACTGGCGGGGGAAGACGCTCGCGAGAGTGCGCGGAATCCTGCACGCGGCGGACCCCGAGATCGTCGAGGAGTGGAAGTGGACGACTCCCGTCTTTTCCCACGGCGGGATCGTCTGCACGGGAGAGACCTACAAGAACGTCGTCAAGATGACGTTCGCCAAGGGAGCCTCGCTCAGGGATCCCTCACGCCTCTTCAACTCCAGCCTCGAAGGGAACGTCAGGCGCGCCATCGACATCCGCGAGGGCGACGAGGTCGACGAGCGGGCTTTGAAGAGCCTGGTCCGCGCTGCGGTGGCGCTCAACATCGAGGGCAAGAGCAAGCCTGGGCCCAGGGGAGCGAGCCGCAAGCGGACCTAGCTTCGCCGACTCGCGGAGCTTCTCCATGCCCGAGAAGAGGAAGGCGGCCAGGAAGACGAGGAAGACCGGGGACCCGGCGAAAAAAAGGGCCGCCGCGCCTCCCGGCCCGCGCGCCGACGAGGCCGACGGCGGTGCCGCGACGCTCGCGAGGATCGCCGCGATGCCCGCGCCCTACCGCGCGCTGGGCAAGCGCCTCCACGAGCTCATCCTGCGCAGCGCCCCGGCGCTCCAGCCGACGGTGTGGTACGGCATGCCGGCGTACGCGAAGGACGGCAAGCGCGTCTGCTTCTTCCGCGCCGACAGGTACATGACCTTCGGCCTCACCGACGACGCGAACCTCACCCGCGAAGAGGGCGCAGAGCACCAGCTCCTCGGATCCGCGTGGTACTTCGCTCGGTTGGACGACGCGACCGAGGCCAGGCTCTCGGAAATCGTGCGCAAGGCCGCGAGCTGAGGGCTCTCTGGCGGTGACGCCGACCTCTCCGAAAGGAGGACTCGTCTCGGCATGAAGTGGAAGGAGGTCGTGCCCGTCTCAGCGGTGGCGGCGTCGGCCCTCGCGTTCCTGGGCGCCGACCCGGTCACGATGGATCCCGCCCGCATGCGTCGCGTCGGCCGGGTCGACGGTAGAGTCCAGTCCTACAACGTCGAGCGAGCCCGGGGAGGAGAGGCGCCGGCGGAAGCGCGCGGCCGCCTCGTCGCGTACTGGGTGGGCGAGCCCGCGCCGGGAGGCGACTACCTCTCTCGCGCGCTCCTGCGGCCCTATGCCGAGGTGCTGGCCGCTGTCGGCATCGCCCCCGACCGCGCGCGCCAGCCGCGCCACTGCCCCTTCTGCGGCGGACGACCCTCCGAGGTGGACGACCTCGTCTCCCTCGCGATGGACCTGTGGGCGGCAGAGCAGGGATACAGGCGAATCGAGCCCGGCCTGGCTGGTCTTTGAGGCGCGGGAGAGCCAAGGGAGCACACGGATGGACCCTCTCGTTTCGGAAGCCGTCTCGGTCCTGGAGCGCAGCCCGTCGGTCCTCCGGTCGCTGCTGGACGGTCTGCCCGAGGAGTGGCTGGGAAGGTACGAAGGCGAGGACGCCTTCGGCCCGCGCGAGGTCCTCGGGCACCTCATCCATGGCGAAAGGACCGACTGGGTGCCCCGCATCCAGCTGATCCTGGAGCACGGGGACGCGGAGCCGTTCGTGCCGTTCGATCGACGGGGCTATGGCGACGCGAGTCGGGTGACGACGGGCAAGCTGCTCGACGAGTTCGAGGCGCTCCGCAAGGCGAGCCTCGGCTTCCTCACCGGCCTGTCTCTCGGTCCGGACGAGCTCGCACTCCGGGGTCTCCACCCTACCCTCGGGCCGGTCACACTCGGCCAACTGCTGGCGACCTGGGTCGTCCACGACCTGAACCACGTCGGACAGGTCCTTCGTGTCATGAGCGCTCGGTACGCGTCGGCCGTCGGCCCCTGGAAGCCGTACCTCGGGATCCTGAACCGCTGAACCGCCCGGGAGGGCGACGCCGACGTCGGGCGAGCGCGGGGCGGCCGCCAGAGCTCCCGGCGTTAGACTGGGCGTCGGAGCGGGCTCATGAGGACCTGGGCGAGGGTCGGTCTCGGATGCGGGGCGGTGGTGGCGCTGGCGAGCGTAGGCGTCGTCCTGGTCGCGCCGAGCGTGGTGCGCGAGGCGGTCCGAGTCGCGGGGCCGATCCAGCGGATGAAGCGCAGCCAGACGGCACTCGACGACATGGTGGCGAAGTCCGCCTGGAAGCGGCCCGCGAAGGACGTGCTGACGGCGGAGCAGCTCGACCGGTTCTTCGCGGTGCGGAAGCGCATCGACGGGGTGCGGCGGACGACGGACCTCGACCTCGAGCGGCTGCCCCGCCGGCACGTCCGCACCCTGGAGGAGCTGAAGCAGGTCCCCGGCGTCATCCAGGGCGTGAGCGACGTCGTGGGCGCCGAGCTGGATGCGTTCGTCGAGGAGGGCATGCCGCCGGCGGAGTACCACTGGATCGAGAAGCTCGTGTACGCTCGCTGGCGAGAGCCGCTGCGCCGAGCCGGGACCTACCCTGTGGCGGCCCGGGCGGCGGCGGCCGAGATCGCGGACACTGCGAGACGCGAGCCGGACTCCCGCGTCCGCGCCCGTCTCGAGGCCGTGGCGACCGACCTGCGGAAGCGGACGCCGGCTCCGCCCGAGGGATTCGACCCGGAGATCCACGCGCTCCTGCTGTCGCGGATCGACGACGTGGAGCGCTGGTCGCTGGACGATCTCCCGGCGCCGTTCGCGAACGTCCGCTGAGGGGTCGCTCTCAGGCCCGGAGCTCGGGCGGGAGCGGACACTCGAGCTCCAACCTCCGGCCGCTCGCCGGATGGGCGAGAGCGAGACGGTGGGCGTGGAGTCTGTAGCCGCCTTCGCCGGGCAGGGCGGGATCGGGGCCGGGCCGGCCGCCCTCGACGTACAGCGGGTCTCCCACGAGCGGGTGGCCGGCCGCCGCGAGGTGGATGCGGATCTGGTGCGGCCGCCCGGTCGGGATGGTGACGGCGACGACGGTCTCGCCGTCCCGACGCGCCAGGACGCGCACGTGTGACACCGCCGGCTTCCCGCCGGGCGTCGCTGCATGCACCCGGCCGAGCCGCGGGTGCGGAACGAGGCCGATCGGCACGTCGACGGTGAACGCCTCCGCCGGCACCCCGCGCACGAGCGCCCGGTACTCCTTCTCGACGCGACCCGCCCGCCAGGCGGCCGCCAGCGCGCGGCGGGCGGCCTCGGTGCGGGCGAAGAGGACCAGCCCCGACGTGCCGCGGCCCAGCCGGTGCAACGGCACCACTTCCGGGTGGATCCGCCGCACGCGATGGAGAAGCGTGTGCTCGAGGAAGCCGCCGTTCGGGACCGCGGGCAAGCCCCGCGGCTTGGCCGCCGCCACGAGGTCCGCGTCGCGGTAGAGGATCGCGAAGCCGAGCGGGACGACCGGCTCCTCCCACGGCGGCCGTCGCCAGACGACCGACTGGCCGGGCCGGAGGACGTCCGTCGCCCCGGCGACGTCGCCGTCGAGCCTCACCTCGCCGGCCGCGATCCGCTCCCCCCAGAGCGCCGCGGCCGAGTGGCGGTAGCGCTCCGAGAGCCAGGCGAGCACGGTGCGGCCCGCCGCCTCCGGCCCGACCTGCTCCCGGTACTCGAAGCCGGCGTTCACCGTGAGAGGATCCTCCCATGCCCTTCGTCTACATGCTGCGCTGTTGCGACGGCTCCCTCTACACGGGAGCCGCGAAGGACCTCCAGGCCCGCGTGCGACAGCACGAGGCGGGGACGGCCTCGCGCTACACCCGCGCCCGCCGCCCGGTCCTCCTCGTCTGGTCGCGCCGCGTGCGCACCTGGGGCCGGGCGCTCCGGGAGGAGCACCGCATCAAGAAGCTGAAGCGGCGCGACAAGGACTCTCTCGTGTCGGGCGCGGGGTCGGCCGGTCACGCCCGCGGGCGGTACTCGGTCCGGACCACGTCGATCCTCCCCGAGCGCACGTCGAGGAAGGGCTTGCCGGAGCGCACGCCCGCCGTCCCGTAGCCGGTGGCGGTCGACAGGAAGCTCCGGAAGTCCCCCGCGATGCGGGGCTCGACGTAGAGGACCCTCTCGACCGCGTCGTACCGCACGCCGGTCAGGCCCTGGATGAGGCCGTACGAGGAGAGGGCGCGCGCGTACCAGTGGCCGCACTCGTACTCGTCGAAGGGGTTGCGGTCGCGGCCGTCGTAGCGGTCCCGGCAAGCGCGCACGATCTCCAGGCCCTCCTCGACCATCCCCGCGAGCATCAGGTGCGAGGCCACCTGGTACTCGATCCCCGTCCAGACCTCGTTCGAGTAGACGAACGGCAGGGTGAGGGCGCCGCCGCGCGGCCACGTGCAGAGGAGGAGCCCTCCCTCGGCGCCGAAGGCGAAGGTCGGCCGCTGGGGGTTGACGTGGGCAGAGAGGTCCTTCTTCAGGTTGTGGCGGTGGACGGCCCGCAGGTGGCTCGCCGTCTTCTCGCGGTCGAGGACCTCGCCCACGCCGCACACCGCGGCCATCCACGCCCCGAGGACTCCGTCGGAGAGGCAGCCCTCGCCGTACTGGTACTTCGGCCCTTCCTGGTCGAGGAGCGCCCGCGCCTCCGGCGAGTACTCGCCGACCATGCTCTTCGCGTTCTGCGGGCTCCCCGCGCGCAGGCCCTTCCATTGCACCTTCTGGACGAAGTACTCGCCGTTCCAGAGCTCCGCCTCCATCCGGCGCCGGCCCATCTCCAGGAGCTGCTCGTAGGCGGGCACGGGGTCGCCGAGGGCGCGGCCCATGAGCGCGGCCGCCCGCAGGGCGCCGAGGTAGAAGCTCGTGCACATCCCGTCCGGGCCCCAGAACTCGATGTCGTACGTGTTGTGGTGGGGCTCCTCGAGGGCCCCGGTGTGGCGGGGGTCCCACGTCGCGATGCAGTAGTCGAGGCTCGTCTTCACGCTCGACCACAGGCCGCGCAGCCACGCGGTGTCGCCGGAGATCCGCCACTCGCGGTAGACCTTCATGACGCCGCCGAGCTGGCCGTCGGCCGCGGCGTGGAAGTCGTGGGCGGGGGGCCGGATGGGGAGGGCGGCGCGGAAGGTCTGGTGCCCGCGAGCGTCCTGCGAGACGCGGAACTCCGTCTCCCGCAGCGTCCGCTCGAGGGAGGGGAAGAGGTGCGGCACCGCCTGGGCGTAGTTCCAGACGTGGGTGCAGGAGCCGTGGCAGCAGCCCGAGCTGTCCCCGCAGCCCTCCCAGCTCCAGAGCCGTCCGTCCGCCTGGCGCATGACGGTCGGGGACTTGAGGATAGTGAGGTTCGCCGCGACCGCCTCCATCACTTCGGGGGGAAGCGTCTGGTCGTGGAAGCAGTCCGCGAAGCGGACCGCACTGGCGCGCCGCTCGGCGTAGCTCGTCCGCCAGTGCTCGGACGCCTCCTCGATGCCCGAGAAGCGCGCCGCGTACCAGGGGCGGTAGCGGCGCTCTCCCACGGGCTCGTCGTCCTCGGGGTCGTCCCCTTCCCGGAGGTGGCTCGACCCGACGTACCACGAGAGCTGGACCACGATCGCCTTCGTGGCGCCGGGAGAGAGCGCGAACGGCACGAAGAGGGTGGCCCCGGGCGAGGGAGGTCCCTCGAGGACGGCCGCGCGGCCTTCGCAGGTCGCCTGCTCGACGTCCTTCCAGGCCAGCGTCAGGTCGTCGAACCAGCCCCCGCGGAACCAGGCCAGGTTCGCCTTGGCGTCGGGGTCGCTCGTCCTCACGCAGAACGAGCCCTCGTCCCAGGGCGCGTCCTTCGTCCCGCTGCCCCAGAGGACGAACCCGCCGGGGACTGCGCGCACGGCCCTCTCGCCCTTCTCCACCGCCATCAGGTTGCGGGCGTTCCAGGAGAAGACGCCGGTCAAGGCGCGGGAGGAGGAGTTGCGGAGCCGGTACTCGAGAGCGGCGAAGGGCAGGCTCGAGCCGTCGGGATCGCCGGCCTCGAACGGGCTCCAGGCCTCGATCTCCGCCTTCAGGGGCAGGTCCGGGTCCTCGAGGGCCACCGTCGCGAAGGGGAAGCGGGCCTCGAACCGCGCGCGGCGGAACCGGGGCAGGCCCCAGGTCGCGCCCCCGCCGCCGTTGCCGGAGTCCTTCAGGCCGAACCGCTTCCAGCTCGGCACGGGCCCCTCGACGACGCGCGCGAGACTGGGCTCGCCCTTCACGCACACCGCCGCGAACACGCACGGCTCGTTGAAGACGTTCGGCTGATGGCGCAGCGACACGTGGGAGAGGGCGCCCGTGCCCTCGAGGCACAGCATCCCCGCGCCCATCCCGCCGAGGGGGAAGGCCACGCGACTCAGCGTCTCGCCCTCGTAGGGGCCGTCGTAGGCACGCCGGGAGGCCCTCTCGCCGGCGGGCTCGCTTCCCCCGCCGTCCTTCGCCGCGGCCGGACCGACCGTCCCGAGCGCGCCCACGGCGGCGACCGATCCGGCGAGGAACGCCCGGCGGCGGGGTGACCTGGGCTTCTGGCTCCTGGTGGCCATTCGTCCTCCTCGGCTCCGTGCCCGCGGAGTATGTCACACCGGCGCGAAGCGACCGCGCTTCGGCCCCGGAGTCGGCGGGCGGAGCGCCTCGGGCGCCGCACGCGCCCCTGTTAGACTTCGCGGGTGCCCAGGTTCGCCGAGGCGGGACACCTCATCGCGGTCGGGATCGTCCAGGCCGGGCTGGGCCTGGCCGTGGGGGCTCTGCTCGCGAGCCTCTTCCGCCTGACCCGGCAGCGCTACCTGGCCTACTGGTCGCTCGCCTGGATCGTCCTGTCCGTGCGGAGCGCCGCGGGGACGACGGGCCTCCTCCTGGGCCTGGACCAGGTGGCGGGCCGCGCCTTCGGCGTCCTCGGCGTCTTCGTCGAGTACCTGCAGGCGCCGGCCCTCGCCCTGGCCGCGTCCAGCCTCCGGTCGCGTGAACCCGGTCCCACGGCCCGCCGGATCCTCCTCGGCGGCTCGATGGCCGCCGGCGCGGTCCTCGTGGGCCTGGCCTCCGTCCTGCCGTTGAGCCTGCCTGGGCAGATCGTCCTCGCCGTCGTTCCTTCGTACGCCCTCGTGGTGGCGGCCAACGCGTGGTTCGCGTGGTCCTTCGCGAGGTACAGCCCTCGAGCGAGGACCGCGGCCGGGCGTCTCGTGGTGGGCTTCAGCGTGGCCTACGCCGTGCATCTCTCCGTGGTCGGGATGGGCTGGGCCGGCGTGGACCTCTACGCCGGCGCGACGGCTCCCGCCGTGATCGGCCTCCTCCTCCCGATGGGCATCACGGCCGGGATCGTGGCGTCGGTCATCCAGGACGCGACGGAGGCGGAGCGTCGCCTGCGGAGGAGCGAGGCGACCCAGGGGGCGCTGATCGAGGCCATCCCGGACACGCTGTTCGTGCTGGACCGCGAGCTCGTGTTCCGGGAGTACCAGCCTGCCAAGGGCTTCGAGCCGCTCGTGCCCCCGGCGCTCTTCCTGGGCCGGCGGGTGTCCGACGTCATGCCGCCCGGCCTCGCCGGGGACCTCGAGAGATGCATCGCGCGCGCCCTGGAGACGGGTGGAGCCGAGCGCCACGAGTACGCCCTCCCCGGACCCGACGGCCCCGCGTACTACGAGGCCCGTCTGAGCCCGAGCCTCCCCGACCGCGTGATCGCCATCGTCCGCGACGTGACGCGGCAGAAGCGCGCCGAGTCCGAGCGCGAGGCCCTGATCGCGGAGCTCGCGGGGAAGAACGTCGAGCTCGCGGCCAAGAACGCCGAGCTCGAGCGGTTCACCTACACGGTCTCCCACGACCTCAAGAGCCCGCTCGTCACGATCCTCGGCTTCCTGGGCTATGCGGAGAGGGCCCTCGCCGCGGGCGACGCCGAGGCCGCGAGGGGGGACCTGGACCGCATCCGGTCCGCGGCCTCCAAGATGCAGGGGTTGCTCCGCGACCTGCTCGAGCTCTCGCGCATCGGGCGGGTGGCCGGCCCGCCACGGGAAGTGCCGGTCGAGGAGCTCGTCCGGGAGGTCGTCCTCCTCCTCGACGAGCGCGTTCGGCAGGGCAGGGTCGACGTCCAGATCGAGGACGGCCTCCCGACCGTCTGCGGCGACCCCGTCCGCCTCCGCGAGGTGTTCCAGAACCTCCTCGAGAACGCGACCCGGTTCACGGCGGGCGACGACCGGACCCGGGTGACGATCGGGACCCGAGGCCGGGACCCGGACGGTCTCGCGGTCCTCTTCGTCCGGGACGACGGGCTCGGGATCGACCCCAGCCATCACGAGCGCATCTTCGGCCTCTTCGAGAAGCTGGACCCGGCGAGCGAGGGGACCGGCATCGGCCTCACCGTCGCCCGTCGGATCGTCGAGGTGCACGGCGGCCGCATGTGGGTCGAGTCGGAGGGCCACGGGCGCGGCTCGACCTTCTGCTTCACCCTTCCCGCAGCGCGCGACGGCTCGGCCTGAGGCCCGCTAGCTTGGCTAGCGCCTCGGGCGGAAGGCCCGGACGTAGCCGCCGCCGATCGCCACGAGGAGCGCTCCCCACCAGATGCCCGCGTGCAGGTTCGCGAGGGCGACCTCCGGCGGGCGGAAGAGCCCCACGATGCCGGCGGCGAGGATCAGGACGCCGTAGACGAGGAGCAGCGCTCCGACGAAGAACCAGATCGGGATCCCGTGCTCGGTCATGGCGGTCCTCACCAGAAGACGACGTTGACGGCCACGAGGACGGCCAGGACCACCGCCGCCCACAGCGCCGGCCTCTCGTACCACGGGCACGGCGCTTCGTCCGGCCGCGCGGTGAGGCCGAGGACCAGGTTCCGCAGCTCCGCCTCCGGCTTCGGCCGCGTCACGAGGCTCACCCCCGCCGTCACCAGCACGCAGACGACGAGCGACCACCAGCCGCTGTACATGTTCACCGCCATGGGCTTCGCCTTCCGCGAGCGGGCGACGTGCTCGGTGTGGTCGGGGTTGAAGGCGGCCGGGGCGAAGCGCTCGGAGACGAACGCGGACCGGACGGCCACCCCCGGCTCGAGCACGACCGGCACCCCCTCGACGCCGAACTTGTCGACCGCGCCCGAGTCTCCGAGGGTCACCGCGGGCGCGAGGACCTGGACAGGGACGTCCCCGTCCTTCAGCCGGATCGACGCGGGGAGCGCTCGCGGCCTCCCGGAGCCGGTCGTCTCACCGGCTCCGTCGGTGGAGACGTTCACCGTCTCGACAGCGCCCTTCAGGACGGCGATGGAGCGGATGCGGCCGCCCTGTCGATCCACCCGGACGACCGAGCCATCGCCGAGCGTGACCTTCGGCTGCGGCCTATAGCCGTCCGGGAAGGTGTGGACGTAGGCCCACATGCCGATCGACACGAGGATCGCCGCCACGAACCCCCAGAAGCCGCCCGCTGGAGTCGCCCGCTTCCAGAGCATTCCGAGGATGACCGTGCCGAAGAGGGGCACGATGAAGAAGAAGACGAGCACCTGCAGGAAGTCGAGGATGTTGGAGAACCAGAGGAGCGAGTAGGCGGCCGCGATCGAGACGAGGACGCCGACGACCGAGCACCAGCGGCCCATGGCCAGGTAGTGGCGGTCGTCCGCGCTCCGGCGGAGGAGGGGCTTGTAGACGTCGTAGGTCCAGACCGTGGCGAAGGCGGTGACGTTCCCGGCCATTCCGGACATGAACCCCGCGATCATGGCCGTGACGCCGAGGCCGAGGAGACCGGGGCCGAGGTACTGGCCCATGAGCAGCGGCAGCACGTCGTTGAAGGTGTAGTGCGTGATGCGGGCGCGGGGGTCGCTCTCGGGGACGAGGACGAGGGGGAGCCCGTCCTTCGCGTACAGCACGGCGAGGCCGAGGAGGCCGGGGAGGGTGACGATGATCGGCACGCACATCTTGAGGGCGGCGCCGATGAGCGTCCCGTTCTGGGCCGAGCGCAGGTCCTTGGCCACGATGACCCGCTGCACCTGCAGGAAGTCGGTGCACCAGTAGCCGAAGCTCACCGCGAGGCCGAGGCCGAAGACCATCCCGAACCAGTCGATCCCCATCGGGTTCGTGTCGAAGGAGCCGAGGTTCCGCCAGAGGCTCGTGAAGTCGGCGTTCTGGACCGTGGGGTGGACGATGGGGGCGTTCCTCTGGATGGCCTTCATCATCCCGCCCCACCCTCCGGCGTGGACGAGGCCGAGGATCGGGACGAGCAGTGTGCCGAGCCAGATGAGGAAGAACTGCAGCACCTCGTTGAAGACCGCCGAGAGGAGGCCGCCCAGCGTCACGTACACGGCCACGGTCACCGACGAGACCCAGATGCTCAGGTGGATGTCCCATCCGAGGAGGAGGTTCAGGATCTTGGCCATGGCGAACATGCTGGCCCCGCTCACCATCACGGTCAGGAAGGTGAACGAGATGCCGGCCACCGTGCGGGGCCCCTCGCCGTAGCGCAGCTGCAGGTAGCCGGGCACCGAGTGGGTCCGGCTGATGTAGTAGAAGGGCATCATCACCACGGCGAGGAAGAGGATCGCGGGGATCGCCCCGATCAGGTAGGCGTGGGCCCCCAGCATGCCGTACTGGTAGGCCATCGCCGACCAGCCCATCGTCTCCAGCGAGCTGAGGTTCGCCGAGATGAAGGAGAGGCCGGCGACCCACGCCGTCATCTGACGCCCGGCCATGAAGAAGTCCTCGCCCGTCCGGGCGTACCGCTTCAGGTAGACGCCGATGCCGATCACCGTCCCGAAGTAGAGGACGACGATCACGAGGTCGAGGGGAGAGAGGGCGAGGAGCCGTGTCGCCGAGCTGCCGAGGAGGAGGGCGAGCGTCATGGGCGGGAATGTTGAGGCCGTTCGCGCGCGGCGTAAAGCCCGCTCACCGGGCGATCCGGCCGTCCTCGTCCCAGAGGTCCCGCCAGCTCTGGCCGTCCCGCCACAGGAACACCTGGCCCTTGATGAGGCGGCAGCCCCGGTCGACGCCGGCAATCGCCTCCATGTCCGGGTCCGTGAGCGGAGGGGTGACGGCCGCGCGGAGGTTGGCGAGGAGGTTCGCCGGCTTCACGGAGAACGGGATGACGACGTGCCCGCGCTGCAGCCCCCACTTCAGGCAGACGACCGCCGGGTGGACGCCCAGGCGGCGTGCGATCGCGACGATCGCCGGGTCCTCGGTGTCGACGGTGTCGTCGGGAGTGCGGTCCCGCTCCGGCCGGCCCGGCGAGCCGATGGGGGAGTAGCCGATGGGGGCGACCCCGTGGTCCACGACGTAGCGGAGGAGCTCCGGCTGCTGGAAGTGCGGGTGGAGCTCCATCTCGTTCGCGGCCGGCGGAATCGCGGCGTCGCGCAACAGGAGGTCGAGCTTCGGGACCGTCATGTTCGAGGTGCCGATGTGGAGCACGAGACCGCGCTCGACGAGGCGCTCCATCTGCCGCCACGTCCGCATGTAGCTCTCGTGCGCGTACGGTCGCGCGTCGGGGCTGCGGGACGTGACGTCGCAGCCGGGCGGGTGGTAGTTCGGGAAGGGCCAGTGGACGAGGTAGAGGTCGAGGTGGTCGAGCTGCAGGTCGCGCAGGCTCCTCTCGCACGAGAGGAGGACGTCCCTCTCGCCGTGCTTGTCGTTCCAGAGCTTCGACGTGACCCAGAGGTCCTCCCGCCGGACGCCGGAGCGGAGGATCGTCCGCAGGGACCGGCCGACGTGCGCCTCGTTGCCGTAGACGGAGGCGCAGTCGAAGTGCCGGTAGCCGAGGCGCGCCGCCTCGAGGACGGCCTCGGCCACCGCGTCGTGGGACACGCTGTCCGAGCCGAAGGTGCCGAGGCCGACGACCGGGATCCGGGCGCCCGTCGCGAGAGCCCGCTTCGGCACGAGGTCGGGGTCGACGCCGTCGTCGGCGAGGGGGGAGGGCCGCGGAGCCATGGTCAGGGAGAACCGGGCCGGGCCGGATCGCTCTCGTCCAGCACCTGCCGGATCTTGGCGGCGAGCGACGCGGGGGTGAAGGGCTTCGGAAGGAAGGACGTGTTCGCGTCCAGCTCGCCGTGGTGGACGATGGCGTTGCTCGTGTACCCGGACATGTAGAGGACCCGCACCCGGGGCCGGAGAGCGATCACCTGCCGGGCGAGCTCGCGGCCGCCCACGCCCGGCATGACGACGTCGGTCAGCAGGAGGTGGATCTCGCCACCGTAGGTGCGGCAGAGAGAGTCGGCCTGCGCGCCGTTCTCGGCTCCGAGCACGGAGTACCCGCATTCGACGAGGACGGCCCGCGCCAGCTCGCGCACGTGCTGGTCGTCCTCGACGAGAAGGATGGTCTCGCTGCCCCGGGTGTGGGCCGCGCGCCGCGGCTCCTCCAGGGCCGGCCCGTCGTGCGCCTCGACCACGGGAAGGTAGATCTTGAAGGAGGTCCCCCGTCCCGGCTCGCTGTACACCCAGATGTCGCCGCCGCTCTGCTTGACGATCCCGTAGACCATCGAGAGGCCGAGGCCCGTTCCCTGGCCGGGACCTTTCGTGGTGTAGAAGGGCTCGAAGACCTGGGCGAGGCTCTCGGGCGCGATCCCGACGCCGGTGTCGCTCACCCCCAGCACCACGTGACGACCTCGACGGGAGGTCGGGTGCCGCAGCCTGTACCCGTCGTCGAGCACGGCGTTCGCGGTCTCGATCGTGACTTTCCCTCCGTGAGGCATCGCGTCCCGGGCGTTGACCACCAGGTTCATGATGACCTGCTCGATCTGGCCCGGATCCGCCCGGACCGAGCCTTCGTCCGCGGCGAGGACGGTGGTCATCTCCACGTCCTCGCCGATGAGGCGCCGGAGCATCCGGTCGAGGTTCCGGACCAGCGTGTTGACGTTGAAGACGGTGGGCTGGAGGACCTGGCGGCGGCTGAAGGCCAGGAGCTGGCTGGTGAGGGAGGCCGCCCGCGCCGCCGCCTCGTCGATGCGCTCGGCGTTCGCACGGAGCTCGGGCGTCGGGGCCCGCTTCACGATCAGCTGGCCGTAGCCCCGGATGACGGTCAGCAGGTTGTTGAAGTCGTGCGCGACCCCGCCGGCGAGGCGCCCTATGGCCTCCATCTTCTGGGCCTGGCGGAGCTGGGCCCGGGACTCCTCGAGCCGCGCCGTCCGCTCCGCCACCTGCTCCTCGAGGTGCTCCTCGTTCTCGCGGAGCTGCCTCTCGACGCGCTCGCGCTCCGCGATCTGCGTCCGCAGCGCGACCTGGACGCGGTCCTGCCGCTCCTGGACGATGACGAAGCGCGCGCTCGAGCAGGCGAACGACACGGCGACGATCACGAGGGCGATCCCGGTCTCCTCCCGCAGGATCTCCAGGGAGAGGAGGAGGACGAGGAACCCGAAGAGGGTGGGGAAGAGGCGGTTGCGGACCAGGTCGCCCGTCGGAGCCCGGGCGCTCCGGGCCTCGATCGCGGCCTCGTTCCAGGTGGCGGCGATCACGATCGGGGCGACGGCCAGGAGGGTCCACACGACCTCGTACCACGAGCCGTCGGGGAGCGCCGCGCCCAGGGTGTTGAAGTAGAGGTCGCCGGCGCCGGCGGCGACGAGGAAGAGCCCGACCCGGCCGAACAGGGCGCGGACGATCGGCGAGCTGCTCAGCGCCGCGCGCAGCAGGAAGGTCCCGGCCATCACTGCGTCGTAGATGAGCGTGCCCGTCCAGGTCCCCCGCAGCCAGCTGTGGGAGAACGGCGAGCCGGGCCCCTCGTGCGTCGGCAGATAGTGGAAGAAGAGGTAGACGACGACCCAGAGGAGGACGACCTGGGCGAAGTCGAGGAGGTGGATCCTATCGAAGCGGCGGGGATCGAAGTCTGGCTCGAGGAACAGGGTGAGGCTGACCGGGCCGAACCAGAAGACGGAGATGGCGTCGGCGAGGTCGACGATCGACGGCGGCCGTGACGCCGCGATCACCTCCGCGTAGAGCGTGCAGAGCGTTCCGATGCAGAAGAGCACCGAGGAGAAGGCGGCGACCGACCAGAAGGACCGGGCGAGCGCGTGCGAGCGGCGGGCGGCGCTCAGGAAGACGCGCACCGAGTAGAGGTAGAGGGCGATCTCGATCAGGTCGGCGAGGGCGGGGCCGGGCCTCCGGGGGCCCAGGAAGGCGAGGACGCCCAGCTGGGCCAGGAAGAGCAGCCCCACCACGACCACCCAGGAGCCCCGGCCTCCGCTCACCGCAGCTCCTCGTCGAAGGCGACCGCGACCTTGCCGCAGCGGCCGCTCGCCATGAGAGCGTAGGCCTCGGACGCCTTCTCGAGCGGGAAGCGGTGGGTCACGAGCCGGTCCGGGTGGAGCTTCCAGCGTACGAGGCGCTCCACGAGCTCCTCCATGCGCCAGATCGTGGTGACCCAGGAGCCGTGCACCGACTTCTGGTCGTGGATGACGTCCTCGGACGGCCGGAAGCCGACCGTGCCGCCCTCGCCCATGAAGACGATCCGCCCCCACTTGCGTGCGGCCTGGATGCAGGTGAGCCGGGCCTCGTCGCCGGCCGAGCAGTCGAAGGCGCGCTCGACCCCCGCGCCCCCGGTCAGGGCGCGGACCTGGGCGACGTTGTCCCGTCCGGCAAGGAGCACCTCGTCGAAGAGGCCGAGCGACCGGGCGAGATCGAGCCGCTCGGGCCGGACGTCGATCCCGAGGACCCGCTCCGCCCCCATCGCCCTCGCCAGCATCGCGGTGGCGAGGCCGACCGGGCCGAGGCCGGTCACGAGGACGGCGTCGTCGCCGCTCACCCCGACCCGCTCGAGACCCTCGTAGACGGTACCGAAGCCGCAGGCGACCTGCGCGCCGTCCGAGTAGCTGAGCGCATCGGGCAGCAGGACGAGGTCCTTCTCCTCGGCGAGGACGAAGGGCGCCATGCCGCCGTGGCGCTGCCAGCCGTAGGCCCTGCGCCAGGGGCTCGTGCACGAGATCATGTAGCCGCGGCGGCAGTCGTTGCAGAGGCCGCAGCCGGAGATGTGGTAGACGATCACGCGATCGCCTTCCCGGAACCGCCGGCAGCCGGGTCCCGACTCCTCGATCCGCCCGCACGGCTCGTGTCCGGCGATCGTCCCCGGCTGGTAGCCCTCGGGCCCCTTGCCGAGGTGCTGGTGGTAGATGCATCGGATGTCCGAGCCGCAGATGGTGGTGCTCTTCGTCCGCACGAGCACCTCGCCGTGGCCCGGCGTCGGCACGTCGAAGCTCCGCAGCTCGACCGTGCTGTCTCCCGGCAGGACCGCCCCCGTCATCCGCCTGGGCCTCTCGGTCATCGGCGCCTCCCGGTCGCGCTGGCCGGGATTGTAGCCCCGGCGATGCGGGACTCCCGCTTCCGGATCCCCCGGCCCCGAGCAGCGGGAGACTCTTCTCCGGCGAGCCCTCAGCCCCGGACGACCCAGCCCTTTCCGGAGAGCCACGGCCGAAGCCTCTCCCGCTGGTCGCCCTGGATCTCGACCGCGCCGTCCGCCGCCGTGCCGCCCGTGCCGCAGGCGCGTTTCAGCTCCCTGGCGACCGCAGTGAGGAAGGCCCGGTTCCGGGGCAGGCCCCCCACGACCGTGACGCTCTTGCCCCCGCGGCCCTTCTTCTCCAGCCGGAGCGCGCAGGTCAGCTTCGTCGGCACCGGCTCCTCGGCCGGCTTCGAGCAGCGGCACGTCCCGATCGGCCCTCCGCACCCAGGGCAGAGCCGTCCCTTGCCGGTCTCGTAGACAGGACCCCGCTCTCTCACTCGGGCATCTCCCCGCGACCCCGCGTCGCCTTCCTCGATGCGGCCCCGCGCCCCGCCCGCGCCCCGCATGGCCGGGATTGTGCTACACTTGGCCGTTCTAGTCGCCGTTGACTGGCGTTGTCGGAGAGAGGACCGCTCAAGGGTGGGCGGTGCCGAGTTCGGGCGCGCAGGCGACGTGGCTGCTAGCAAGGGCCGAAGGAGGCCTGTACGCAGATGATCGAAGGCACCGTCAAGTGGTTCAACGAGTCGAAGGGCTTTGGTTTCCTGTCCCGCGAGGGTGGTCCGGACGTGTTCGTCCACCACACCGAGATCAAGGCGGACGGGTTCCGCACGCTCAACGAGGGCGATCGGGTGCGCTTCGAGGTGGTGGATAGCCCCAAGGGGCCCCGCGCCGCGAACGTGACCAAGGTCTAGCGCTCCAGACCGCCGACAACTCGAGGCCCGGGGCTCCCGCTCCGGGCCTCTCTCATTCCGGGGGTGCGACGATGGAGGCCACGCACCGCCGCCTCGAGAAGGGCGTCGCGGCAGGCCCGGGCGGGAGAGCGGAGTGAGCCCCGTTCACTCCCCCAGCATCGAGGCTCTGCTCCTGCAGGCGATCGGCATTCTGCCCCTCGCCGGCCTCAGCTTCCTCCTGAGCCGCTCCATCCAGCGCGACTACCTGCGCTACTTCTGGCGAGCCTGGACCGCGCTCGCCGTCGCCCTCTTCGCGCTCCTCGCCTCGTTCCGCGTCCCGTCCCTCCGCTCGGCCCTCGAGCCCCTCTACTTTCTCGGCGAGTACGTCTTCGGCGGCTTCATCCTGGCCGGCTGCCGGTCGCTCGCCACGGGTGCCCGCCTGGGCCGTCGCCGGCAGTGGCTGCTCGTGCCCGCGGCGGCCGCCGCCGTGGCCCTGGCCCACCTCGACGACGAGTTCACCCTGCGCTTCGTCCCCCAGGCGGCGATCATGTCCGCCTTCTTCGCGATCGCCCTCCGCGAGGTGCGGCGGACCCCGCCCCCGAAACGCGGCCGGATCGGCACCCCGCTCCTCGAGCTCTCCCTCCTCGTCCTCGCGATCCTCTTCGCGCACTACGTCCCGGTGCTGTCGTGGTCGTCCTGGCCGGGGCACGAGCTGCCCTCGTCCTACGCCGCCTACACGTCCCTCTTTGACCTCCTGTTCGAGACGCTCCTCGGCTTCGGCACCGTCATCGCGGTCATGGAGCGGGAGCATCTCGAGCTCGAGGCCGCCAACCGGGCCCTCGTCGCCGCGCGAGAGAGCCTCGAGGTCGCGGCGCGGGAGGACCCCTTGACGAGCTCCCTCAACCGGCACGCGTTCTACTCGATGGTCGAGGGCACGCGGTCGGCCTCGGGGACGACGGGCTGCGTCGCGGTGGTGGACGTCGACCGGTTGAAGGCCATCAACGACACCTTCGGGCACTCGGCCGGCGACACTGCGATCCGGACGGTGGCCCGCGCGATCCGCCACGTGGTCCGGGCCGACGACCTCGTCTTCCGCTGGGGGGGCGACGAGTTCCTGGTCGTGCTGTTCGGGGTGGCCGTCGAGGAGGCCCGCCAGAGGCTCGAGCGCCTCGACGCCGCGCTGGACAGCGTGGCGGTCGCCGGATCGAAGGAGCCGCTGGCGGTGACGGTGTCGGTCGGCGTCGCGTCCTTCGCGACGGTGGCCGAGCTCGAGGAAGCGGTCGAGGCGGCCGACGAGAGGATGTACTCCCGGAAGCAGGCGCGGCGGGAAGCGGCGGACCGGCTGGGCTACGCGTAGCCCTGGCCGGCGGCGGCGCCGTCTACTCGTCGTCGGGGCCGAGACGCCGGCCGCGCTTCGTCGCGGCGCGCTCGCGCTTTCGCCGCAGCCGCCTTTCGACGGCGGCCGGGCTCGGCCGGGTCGAGCGACGCGGGCGGGGCGCGCGGAGCGCCCGCTCGACCAGCCTCTTCACCTTCTCCCGGGCGTCGTCGAGGTTCCGGATCTGGTCGCGCGTGCGCTGGCTGGTGACGAGGAGACGGCCGAAGGCGTCGAGCCGCGAGGCCGCCACCGCGGCGAGCCGGGCCCTCGCCGGAGCCGACAACCCGCTCACCTGGCCGAGGTCCACCCGGAGCTCGACCTTCGACGCAACCTTGTTCACGTTCTGCCCGCCGGGGCCGGACGAGCGCGCCGCCCGCCATTCGATCGCGCCCCCGGGGACGAGGACGCCTCTCGCGACGCGGATCGGTTCCGCCATGGCGCGACTTTGAGGGAGGGGCGCGCGGTCGTCAAGAGCGAAGCCCCGACGGTTGGCACTACAATCCGGCCGCCGGGCGCTCCCGGCCTCGAGGACCCGCCCTCACCCCGGACAGGCGCCCGGAACAGGAGACGACACCATGGCCAACGTCGCGATGCTCGGCACCGGCCTCATCGGCCTCTTCTACACGATGAGCCTCCACGGCAAGAGGCGGCGGGACCGTGTCGTCGTCGTGCAGGGTCGCGACGCCGCGAAGACGAAGGCTTTCGCGGAGAAGTGGGGCGTCCCGCGCTCGACGACGAGCCTGGAGGAGGCGGTCTCGGCGAAGGACGTGGACCTCGTGGTGGTCGGCCTCCCGAACCACCTCCACCTCGAGGCGGTGACGGCGGCGGCGGGGGCGGGGAAGGGCGTTCTCTGCACGAAGCCCCTCGCCCGGAGCGCCGCGGAAGCGAAGCAGATGCTGGACGCGGTCGAGAAGGCGGGTGTCTTCCACGGCTACCTGGAGGACCTCGTCTACACGCCGAAGACGCTCAAGGCCATCCAGTCGGTGCGGAAGGGGACGATCGGCCGCGTGCTCTGGACCCGCTCGCGCGAGGCGCACCCCGGGCCGCACAGCGACTGGTTCTGGACGAAGGAGATGTCGGGGGGAGGCGCCCTCGTGGACATGGGCTGCCACTGCATCGAGATCGGCCGCAGCTTCGTGGGCAAGGACGTGCGGCCCGTCGAGGCCGTCTGCTGGGCGGCGACCCAGGTCCACCCGATCGAGGCCGAGGACTCCACGGTCGGCCTCGTGCGCTACGCGAGCGGGGCGGTGGCGCAGTTCGAGGCGGCGTGGACGTTCCGGGGCGGGATGGACCTCCGGGACGAAGTCTCGGGCACCGAGGGCACGATCTGGCTCAACCACTGGCTGCGCACCGGCTTCGAGATGTTCTCGGCCCCGGGCTCGGGCGGCTACGTGGCCGAGAAGACGGAGGCGGAGTCGGGCTGGCTCTTCCCGGTGGGCGACGAGCCGTCCGCTCTCGGCTACGACGACATGTTCGCCGACATGCTCGAGGCCTTCGACCGGAAGGCGGCGCCCGTCGAGAGCTTCTACGACGGCTACGTGGTCAACGCGATCATGGACGCCTGCTACCGCTCGACGGAGACGAAGCGGTGGGAGCCGGTCGTGATCGACGACTGGCGGGGCGCCGGGGAAGCGGACGGCGCGGCCAGCCACGCCGAGTTCGACGCCCGGCACTGGCTCATCAAGCGCGAGCGGATGCCGGACGGGCGCACCAAGCTCATCCTCAAGGACAAGCAGACGGGCGCGGTGATCCAGAGGGTCGACTAGGACGTCGATGAAGGCGATGGTCCTGGAGCGTCTGGGGACGCCCCTGCGCGAGGTCGAGCGGCCCTCGCTATCGCCCGGTCCGGGCCAGGTACGCCTGCGGGTCCGCGCGTGCGGCGTCTGCCGGACGGACCTGCACGTCGTGGACGGCGAGCTCGAGGACCTCGGTCGGCCGGTCGTCCCCGGCCACCAGATCGTGGGCGAGGTCGAGGAGATCGGGAGAGGCGTCGAGCGGCTCCTCGCCGGGCAACGCGTCGGCGTGCCGTGGCTGGGCTGGACGTGTGGAGAGTGCCGCTTCTGCGTGACCGGGCGCGAGAATCTCTGCGCCGAGGCGCGCTTCACCGGCTACCACATCGACGGTGGCTTCGCCGAGCAGGCGGTGGCCGACGCGAGGTACACGTTCCCGATCCCCGAGGACTATCCGGATCTCCAGGCCGCTCCGCTCCTCTGCGCCGGCCTCATCGGCTACCGTGCCCTGGGGATGGCCGGCGATGCGGAGAGGCTCGGCCTCTACGGCTTCGGGGCCGCGGCCCACATCGTGGTCCAGGTTGCGCGGCACCAGGGCCGGCGCGTCTTCGCCTTCACGCGGCCGGGCGACCGCGAGGCGCGGGAGTTCGCGCTCTCCCTCGGCGCGGAGTGGGCCGGTGACTCGGGCGAGACGCCGCCCGAGCCTCTCGACGCCGCGATCCTCTTCGCACCCGCGGGCGAGCTCGTGCCGGCCGCGCTCCGCGCGGTCGATCGCGGGGGCACCGTCGTGTGCGCGGGGATCCACATGAGCGACATCCCGTCGTTCCCCTACCGGGTCCTGTGGGAGGAGCGGGTCCTCCGCTCGGTCGCCAACCTCACCCGGCGGGACGGAGGGGAGTTCCTGTCGCTCGCGCCCACCATTCCGGTGCGGACGGAGGTCGAGGTCTTCCCGCTCGCCGCCGCGAACGAGGCGCTCGACCGGCTGCGGGCGGGCCGCATCCGCGGGGCGGCCGTGCTCGTCGTCTAGAGTGGCCGGAGAGCCGACAGGAGCGCCGGGCGACCGGGTGGGAAAGGAAGCCCGAGGGCCGCCGGCGAGCCTACGGCTACGACGAGCTGGTCGCCCGCGACAAGTGCTCGCTCGACCTCTTCTGGCTGAAGGACGAGAGCCTGCTCGACGGCCGAACGTGGAGCGAGATGCCTCGCGGCACGCTGCCGCAGGCGCCTACCGGTGGACGGCCGCGCCGAGAGGCGGCGCCAGATCAAGATCGTCGTCGAAAGGCGCCCCGACGGGTACGTGGCCTATCCGCTCGGCATCAAGGGAGTGGTGGTCGGCGAGGGCGACACCTAAGAGGAGGCCCTCAACGACGTCCGTTCGGCTCTCTCCTTCCATGCCGAGACGTTCGGGCCGGTGGCCCCTGCCCCGCAACGTCTCGAGGTCTAGTTCCTCTCCCAGCTCCCGTACATCGGGTTCGGCAGGACGAAGAAGCGCGCGCCGAAGGGGTCGAAGGCGTCGTCGCCCTTCGTCCGGATCGCCTGGCTCTGGCCGGGGAAGTCGTAGATGTTGTCGCCCAGGAACGCGATCACGGTCAGGGGCGGGAGGCCGGCCGGCGTCGTGCCACGGGCCACGGCTTCGAACCGGGGGCTCTTGTCGCTCGGGCCCCCGTCGGGCTTGCACAGCAGGACGTCGTAGACGAGGCCCTGGGCCTCGAAGACGGCCTCGGTATCCGGGCACTCGGTCTCCGTGCGGTTGGTGACGATCGCGATCTTCCCGCCGAGACCGCGCACGCGGGCGAGGAACGCCGCCGCTCCGGGCAGGGCCACCGCCTCGCGGCGGGCGCACCACGCGTTCCAGCTCGCGGCTTCGAAGGCCTTCCCGGCCCTCGCCTGCTCGAGCTGATAGGTCGAGTTGTCGAGCACCGTCTCGTCGGCGTCGAGGATCACCGCCCAGGTCCCGGTCGCTCGGGACGCGGCCTCGCGCTCCACGAACGCCGTCGCCGCACGATAGACCTGCAGGAAGAGCGCGCGGTGCTCGGCCGAGTCGCGCGACCACCGGATCGCCTCGGGGGCGCGGAACGGGGCCGGGGCGGCGGGGGCGGCCCGGGACGGGGAAGGCACCTGGGGTGCCGCCGCTCCCTGAGGAGTCGCGCTGC
This sequence comes from Vicinamibacteria bacterium, assembly GCA_035577965.1. Lineage (GTDB taxonomy): Bacteria > Acidobacteriota > Vicinamibacteria > Fen-336 > Fen-336 > DATBSL01. Next base: position 21,733 of record DATJYX010000092.1, read on the forward strand.
GGCAGGCGGCCGAGGCGGCGAAAGCGAGGACGGCGAGGGCTCGGCGAGGGGTCATGGACGCTCCGTGAGAGAGGACCAGTCTATCGCGGGCGGCGTGGGATCAGGCGGCCGATCGGAGCCGCCGCGTCAAGCGACGGCCCAGCCCTGGACGAGCCGGGCGAGCTCCCACAGGGGCACCGGCTTCGGCACGAACGCGTCGACGCCGAGGCGTCGAGCCTCCGCCTCCGCGTCCGGAGTGCCGTGCCCGGTCACGACCACGACCGGGGCGTCGGGATGGTGGGCCTTTGCGGTCCTGACGACGGACAGCCCTTCGAGGCTCGTCGGGCCGGAGAAGCGCAGGTCGGTGATCACCGCCGCGTAGCCTCGCGTCTCGAGCAGGCTCTTCGCCTCGTCGGCGGTCCGGGCCGTGTCGACCTCCCAGCCGCAACAACCCAGGTACTCGCGGAGGGCAAAGAGCACGCCCTCCTCGTCGTCGGCCACCAGGATGCGAAGCCTCGAGTCTAGCACGCCCTTCATCCGTGCACTCCGCATGCCAGCCGTGGCGTGCGTTCGGCCCGCCTTCAACTCACTGAATCGAAAGGGTCTGCGGCAAGCAGGCGAAGTTCGTGACCTCTCCGGCGTCCAAGTCCGGGACGGCTTCTGGACGGGCGCGCCCCGCCCCGTTTCAGGCCTTCGTCCGCGCGCCGGCGAGGCGGGCCACCTGCACCGCCTGGTACGTCGGTACGGCGTGAGCCAGGATGCGGACCGACGCCTCGAGGTCTTCCCTCTTCAGCACGTAGGCGATGCGTACCTCGTCACGGCCGAGGCCCGGCGTCGCGTAGAAGCCCTGGGCCGGCGCGACCATCACCGTCGCGCCCTCGAAGGAGTAGTCGGTGAGGAGCCAGGCCGCGAAGTCCTCGCCGTCCTCGACGGGCAGCCGAGCCACGAAGTAGAAGGCCCCCTCGGGCTTGCGCAGGAAGACGCCGGGGATCCGGGAGAGGCCCTCGAAGAGCACGTCGCGCCGCGCCTGGTACTCGCGCTGGATCCCCTTCGCGTAGTCGGCGGGGAGCCCGTCTGCCCCTAGAGCCACGAGCTGGGCGAGGCCGGGGGGCGAGAGGCGCCCCTGCGCCATGCGCAGCACCGCGCCGTAGACCTCCGGGTTCCGCGTGGCCAGGCAGCCGAGTCGGATGCCGCAGGCGCTGTACCGCTTCGAAAGGCTGTCGACCAGGACCGCGATCTCCTCCGCGCCGGGCAGGGCGAGGACGCTCGCCGACGCGCGGCCGTCGTACACGAACTCGCGGTACACCTCGTCGGCCACGAGGAAGAGGCCGTTCTCGCGGCAGAAGGCTGTGACCGCGGCGAGCTCGTCCGGGCGATAGACCGTCCCCGTGGGGTTGCCCGGGTTGCAGAGGAGCACGAGCCTCGTGCGCGGCGTGAGAGCCTTCCTCCACTCCTCCATCGGGGGCAGGTGGAAGCCGTCCTCCCCCCGCGCGCGAAGGGGGCAGAGGCGCACCCCCGCCATCGTCGCGAACGCGAGGTAGTTCGTGTAGAAGGGCTCGACGACGATGGCCTCGTCGCCTTCGCCCGCGCAGGCGGTGAGGGCGAAGAGGATCGCCTCGCTGCCGCCCGTGGTGGCGATGATCTGGTCGGTCTCGAGCGGGATGCCGAGGCGCCGGTAGTACTCGCGCAGGGAGGCGAGGCACTCCGCGGTGCCCGCCGAGGGCGAGTAGGCGAAGATGCTCGGCGCCTGGGCGAGCTTCGCGCGCATCGCGGGCGGCGTCTCGAGGTCGGGCTGGCCGATGTTCAGGTGGTAGACCCTCACCCCGCGCCGCTTCGCTTCGTCCGCGAGGGGCATCAGCTTGCGGATGGGGGACGCGGGCATCTTGAGGCCGCGCTCCGAGATCCTCGGGACCATGCGCATCTCCTTCTCAGTTCGCGCGCAGCCGGCTGGTGACCGTCTCGTCCCGGTCCGCGGTGAGGACCGCCTCGAGGGCCCACGACCGCGCCTCGGCCCACACGCCGGAGTACTCGGCCACGAGGGCCCGGGACTGGGCCGGCACCTCGCGCTGGAGGGGCTTCACGGGGGCGGGGACGCGCTGGCCGTCCACGACCGCGGCGAGGGAGAGGCCGTGGACCTTCACCACCCGTCGGCCGTCGTTGCGCAGGTGGATGCGGACGACGAACGGGTCGCCGGGACGCACCGCCGGCGGCAGGACCTCGAACTCGACCCGCCCCGCGAACTGCGGCGGGCGGTGGCTGCTCACGTCCGACGTGTCGAAGCCCTCGATGCCGCTCGCGGTGGGGGTCGCGATCGTCGTGCCCTCGGCCACGAAGGCGCGGGCCGGGCTCGGCGTCGACGGGGGCGGGGCCGGGGACGTCTCCTCGGCCCGTCCGGTGCCGGGGCGCAAGCCCGCCCCCGTGGACGGCCTCGGGGCGGCCTCGGAGGCGGCCGCGGTCCGGGTGGCGGTCGCCGCCGCCGGCGCCGCGCGGCCGAGCGCGTCCCGCCGCGCTCGGCTGAAGCCGTCGCGGGCCTCGAGGTAGAGGCGCGTGGCGTCGGCGAACTCGCCCCGCGCCATCAGGTCCTCCGACCGGCGGGTCCCCTCGTCGGCCGAGCGCAGGGCTTCCGGCGACGCGCCCGCGGCCAGCGCAGCGGCCCGGCCGGCGCGGGCCGCCGCCGCCGCCTCGTCCGCCTGGGCGCGGAAGACGCCGTTGAGCCGCGCGGACAGCTCGGCCGCGGCCGGATGCCGCGGGTCGAGCTCGAGCACGTGGGAGAGCTCGCGCGAGGCCCCGCCGGTGTCGCCGGCGTCGAGCAGGCGCCTGGCCTCGGCGACCGACTGGTCCAGCTCCTTCATCCGCTCGTGCGCCGTGTCGAGCACGGCCTTCGCCTCCGGCTGTGCCGGCGCGAGCTTCAGCGCGCCCTCCGCCTCCGTGGCCGCCGCCGGGTAGTTCTTCTCGTCGAGCTCCCGCTGCGCGAGCCGCACCTGCTTGCTCACGAGCGCCTGCGTGAGGGCGTCGACGGTGGCGCTCCCGGCGGGGCTCCGGGAGACGGGGAGGGACGGCCGCCTCGTGAGCCAGTAGGCGATGGCGAGCCCGGCGAGGGTCACGACGAGCGCCGCGGCGAGCCCTGCTCCGAGGAGGACCGACGCGCGGAGCCTGCGGCCTGCGGCGACCACCGGTGGCGTGGAGGCCGAGGGGCCGTCGGGGGGTGATGTCCGGAGCGATGGCGGCGAAGCCATCGGCCTCGGTGTGGGAACCCGTGGCCTCGGGGGCGCCGGCGGCGCCGGTGCAGCGAAGTCGTCGGGGGCGACGGAAGCCGCCGCGCCCGGGGGCAGGGGCGGCGGGGTGGGGCGCGGCGGCGGAGCGGGCCGGGCCGGCCGCGAGGGCAAGGCAGGCGGCGAGGTCGCCAACGTACGGCGCGTGACGACGATCGCTGCCCGCATGTCCCCGGCGAGGGCGAAACGCTTGGCGCGGTCCTTCTCGAGCGCCCGGTTCACGATGGCGACGATCCCGGGCGGCGCGTCGGGCAGCCACCGACGGACCGGCGGCGGCTCCTTGTGGACCACCTGGAAGAGGACGCTCGGCGTCGAGTCGGCCTCGAACGGCTTGTGGCCGGTGAGCATCTCGTAGAGGACGGCTCCCGCCGAGAAGAGGTCGGTGCGCCCGTCCACCTTGTCGCCGAGCGCCTGCTCGGGGGACATGTAGTTCGGGGTACCGAGGACGATCCCCTCGTGGGTCATCTCCGAGCTGCTGACCCGCGCGAGACCGAAGTCCATGATCTTGACCTGTCGCCCGGGCCCGAGGTGCACGTTGGCGGGCTTGACGTCGCGGTGCACGACGCCCTTCGCGTGCGCGTAGTCGAGAGCGGCCAGGACGCCGTCCATCACGTCGAGCTTCTCGTCGAGGGTCTTCAGGAGACCGGCGTCGATCGCGTTCCGGAGATCGGTCCCCTCGAGGAGCTCCATCGCCATGTAGAGGATGCCGCCCTCCTCGCCGAAGTCGTGCACGGTGACGATGTTCGGATGGTTGAGGAGGGCGGCCGCCTGCGCCTCGCGGTGGAAGCGCTGGAGCGTCTCGTCGCCGGGCAAGGCCCGCACGCCCAGCGTCTTGAGGGCGACGTAGCGGTTGAGGACGGTGTCGTGGGCCTTGTGGACCTCGCCCATCGTGCCGCTGCCGAGCTCGCCGACGATCCGGTACTTGCCGATCCGCTCGCGGTCCATGCGGTCACAAGGCCCATCGCGCTCTCGCGGGCGGGGCCGAGCGGGCATGGTAGCACGGTGCGGGGTGGCGATGACCCGGGTTGCGGCGGCGCATTCCGGAACGGACAATGCGCGTCGTGGCCCTGGCCGCCCGACTCGCCCCCCGAACGCTCGGGACCCTCGCCGCGCTCGCCTTCGGGGTCCCCGGCACCGTAGGCCCCGCCGCGGCTTCTCGGCCGCCGGCCGCGGTCCACCTCGGCGTGGTCGCCGAGGAGCCGAACGAGCCCGACAAGATGCTCCGGATCTTCGCCGAGCTGCTCGCTCGCCTCCGCGAGCAGCTCCAGCCCCGCGCGGTGCGGGTCGGGGGCCTCGTCATCGCCCGGGACCTCGACGACCTCTCGCAGCGGATCCTCCGCGGCGACGTGGACTTCGTCATCGAGACCGTCTTCCCGACCCTCGCCCTGCAGGAGCGGACCCACTGCGTCGAGCCGTCGCTCGTCATCTTCCGGCGGGGACAGCGCGAGTACCGCAGCGTCTTCTTCACCCGCCAGGAGAGCCCCATCCGGGAGCTCGCAGACCTCCGCGGCAAGACGCTCGTCCTCCAGGTGCTGCGCTCCACGTCGGCGTTCGCCCTCCCGAAGGCCGAGCTGGAGCGGGCAGGCCTCACCCTCGTGCCCGCGGACGACCTCCGGTCGCGCCCGGGGGACGTGCGGTACGTCCTCGCCCAGGCCGAGGTCAACCAGGCGATCTGGGTGCTGCACGGCAAGGGCGACGCCGGGGCGTTCAACGACGGCAACTGGGCGGCCCTCCCCGAGAAGGTCCGCGCGCGGCTGCGCGTCTTCCACCAGACGGCGCCGATCGTCCGGGGCCTGCTCTCCTTCCGCTCCGGCCTCGACGCCACGGTGCGGAGAGCAGTCGAGGAGGCGCTGCTGAGGCTCCCCGACGACGAGGCCGGCCGGGTCGCTCTCTTCCAGGCCGCCGGGCTCACCGGCTTCGAGCGGCTCACCGCCGAGGACCGGGCGGGGTTGCGGCGCTGGGCGCCCGTCCTCCGGCCCTCGCAGGCTCGCTGATGCGCCTCGGACGGATCGGCGCCCGCTACGCGGCCTGGATCGCGGGCCTGTCGCTCGCCCTCGTGGCGACCGCGCTCCTGGCCGCCGGGTTCATCGGGTTCCGCCAGTCGCGGGTCGTCCAGGCCGAGATCCACGCCGCCGTCGACGAGGCCCGCACGGCCGACGAGGAGGCGGCGCTCCGAGGGACGGCACGCTACCTCGGCACCCACTTCTTCAACGCGCTCTACCAGCTCGACGTCCAGCGGCTCAACGAGGAGATCGAGCAGGTCCGGATCTGGCTGCCGATCACCTCGTTCCTCGTCGTGGACGCCCAGCGCAGCATCCTGACCGACGGGACGCCCGCCAACGGGCGCTACGGAGAGGTCTTCGCGGGAGAGCTGCCCGGCGAAGGAAGGGAGAGCCTGCTCCTCGCCCGGCGGGGTGAGCAGACGGAGATCCGCTTCAACATCTCGTCGGGCGGCGTCCAGGCCGGCTGGGGCGTCGTGACGCTCGCCGCGGCCCCCTGGCAGGCTTCGCTGCGGCGGCTCGAAGAAAGGACCGCCTCGTCGTGGCGCGGCCACCGCGCGTCGCTCCTCTCTCTCGGCGCGATCGCGTTCGTGGTGACGCTCGGCCTGGGCCTCCTGACCGCGGTCCTCCTGTCGCGGAGCCTCGCCCGGCCGCTCACCGAGATGAGCCGCGCCGCGGCCGAGATCGCCGCCGGGCACCTCGACCATCCGATCACGGTGGACCGGACGGACGAGGTCGGCGACCTCGCGCGCGCCTTCGACCGCATGGCCGCGGACCTCCGCGCGCACGAGGAGGCTCTCCGCGCCGAGCGCGCCGACCTCGCGGCGAAGAACGCCGAGCTCGAGCGCTTCAACTACACGGTGTCCCACGACCTCAAGAGCCCGCTCGTGACCGTCCGGGGCTTCGCCGAGCTGGCCGGCACCGACCTCGACGCGGGCCATGTCGACCGCGTCCGTCAGGACCTGAGGCGCGTCGTCTCCGCCGCGGACCGGATGCACCGACTCCTCGACGATCTCCTCGAGCTGTCGCGGGTCGGGCGCGTCGTGCAGGCTCCCGAGGACGTTGCCCTGGCCGAGCTCGCCCGGGAGGCGGTCGACCTCGTCCGGGGGCCCCTCGAGGCCGGCCGGGTCCGCGTGGAGATCGCCGACGACCTGCCCGTCGTGCGCGCCGACCGGAGGCGGCTGCTCGAGGTGTACCAGAACCTCATCCAGAACGCGGCGAAGTTCGCCTGCGGCGATCGGGAGCCCCGCGTCGAGGTCGGTGTCCGCCGAGACGGCCCGGAGCGGGTCTTCTTCGTGCGCGACAACGGGCGCGGGATCGAGCCGCGCTTCCTCGAGCGGGTGTTCGACCTCTTCGAGAAGCTCGATCCGCGCGTCGAGGGGACGGGCGTCGGCCTCGCCCTCGTGCGCCGGATCGTGGAGGCCCACGGCGGCCGGGCGTGGGCGGAGTCGGAGGGCCCCGGGCACGGGGCCACGTTCTGCTTCACGCTGCCGCAGGGGTAGAGACATCCGTGGCGCCCGAAGGCGCCACGGTGCTTCAGCCGAGCTCCTCGACGAGGCGCGCCTCGGCTTCGGCCAGGCCGAGGCCGTGGCGCAGGCGCATCGTGGCGACCCCCACCGGCGCCGGGTAGGCCTTGCCCGCTCGCCGCCGGGGCTCCACGTACTCGATGACCTCGAAGAGGGCCCGGCAGGCCTCCTCGTAGGAGACCGAGGCCAGGTCGCGGATGTAGCGCGTCGAGCGGTCGACGAGCTTGAGGTTGCTCGGCACCACCCAGATCATCCGGTTCCCGAGCACGCGTCCCAGCCGGACCATCGTGCAGGTCGAGAGAGCGTTCAGGACCATCTTCACGCCGACGCGGGCCAGCGGGTCGAGGAGGAAGGTGGCCTCCGGTGTCTCCAGGGCGACGGTGCGGCCGTCGTCGCCGCGCGCCGCGGCCGCGGCCGTGAGGCGGGCCAGCCCGGACCGCCGGGCGGCCGCGATCACCGCCCGGCAGGCCCCGGCCTCCCGCGCCCTCTCGAGCGCGGCCCCGAAGGCGCCCCCGTCCAGCAAGGGGAGGTCGCGCTCCGCGACCACGGCCGTGACGCCGTCGCCTCGCCGGAGCGGGCGGTGGGGCAGGCCGTCGAGGCCGATGCGAAAGCGCATCAGCTCGCGGCGGCCGATCTCGCCGACGATCGCGCCCTGCCTCTCCGCGGCCTCCTCGTCGAGGAACGCCCGCAGCTCGTCCTCCGTCCACTCGATCGTCTGCGGCTCCCGGCTCAGCAGCCGAGCCCAGGCCGCCTCGCTCGTCGACGCGGGGGTGAAGAGGAACGCCCAGGACTCCGACGCCTCCTCGTCGTCCCACTTGCGGAAGGACGGCGTGCAGAAGGTCGGGCTGCGCTCGGTGGTGTCGGTGAGCACGTCCACGGCCAGCGCGTCGGCGAAGTAGGAGGTCCGGGCGCCCTGGCGGTAGGCCTGCTCCTCGGCCACGACGAGGCGGGCGAGCTCGCGCCGCAGCCGCTCGCCGGTCAGCCGGGTGTGTAGCTCTCGCAGGCCCTCGCGCACCGCCTCCGGCACGCCGGCCGCCGGGCCAATCAGGGGCCCGGGGTCCCCCCCGTGAGCGAGCACGTCGCGCAGCGTCATCTCGAGGACGGTGAGCAGGGCCAGGAGCTGGATGCTCGTTGCCTGCATGCGTGTCGAGCCCGTGATGGCCATGGCCCCGGTGGTCAGGTTGACCTTGCGGATCCGTGGCTCGTCGATGATCCGCCGGCTGCGCTCGACGTGGGCCCGCAGCACGTCGTCGGGGTTGTTGTAGACGAACGCCACCCGGGCGCCGGCCTCGAGCGCCTGCCACGCAGTGCCGATCACGAAGGAGGTCTCGCCGCCCTCCGTGATGGCGAGCACCACGTCGCCCCCCGACACGCCGAGGTCGGCGATCTGCTTGCGGCCGAAGGGCTCGAAGTCCTCGAAGCCCTCCACGGATTTGATGAGGGCGTAGTCGCCGCCTGCCATCACGCTCTCGGTCCGGTGCTCCCAGTCGTCGGGAGGCGGGCGGTCGAGGCCGCGGGCCCGGCGTTCCTGCCAGAACCCGCGCCAGATGGCGTTGAGCTGGATGCTGAGGCGGCCGGTCGCGCCGCAGCCGGTGAAGAAGATCCGCCCCCCGGCCTGGAGCGTCGCGAGCAGGTCGTCGCGGAGCGCCTCCGGCTGGCCGGACCGCGACCAGCGGTCGAACGCCTCGACGACGTCGCGGTCCACGTCGAAGAGGACGGCCAGGCCCTCCGCGGCGTCCTGCCGGGCGACCTGGCTCAGGTCCTGCGAGCGGGGGTGCGAGGCCTCGGTGACGAGGGCCCCCAGGCGGAACTGGACGGCGTCGCGCAGGAAGGCCTCGGCCCGCTCCCGCGGGGTCCGCGCCGGTGTGGGCATGATGGCTCCGCTCGGCGCGAGGCTATCACGCCTCCCTCGACCTCCCGACGCTCACAGTCATTCGAGGTGCTTCCCCCTCGTCTCGGGGAGGAGGAGAGCCAGGGCGGCGCCGGCCAGGAAGGCCGTGGCCAGGAGCAGGAACGCGGCGAAGAACGAGTACCGCACCGCGACCCAGCCGACCGCGAACGGAGCGAGGGCGGAGAAGCCGCGGCCGATGTTGTAGGTCAGGCCCATGGCGGTGGCCCGGATCTCGGTCGGGAAGAGCTCGGAGGCCACGGCGCTGAAGCCCGAGAAGAAGCCGGTGCCGAAGAAGCCGACGAAGGGCCCGAGGACGAGGAGCCACGTCAGGCTGCGGGTGTGACCGAAGACAGGCACCAGTGCGGCCGCGGCCAGGAGGTAGACGGCGTAGCTCCGGCGGCGCCCCATGGCGTCCGCGGCGAAGCCGAAGAGCGTGTAGCCGAGCCACTTGCCCGGCGCCATGAAGAGCACCCAGGTCAGGGAGGCGACGATGCCCAGGCCGCGGCCTCCCTGGGCCTCGGGCAGGGCCAGGTACCCCGGGATCCACGTGAAGAGGCCCCAGTAGCCGAACATCCCGCAGGCGTTCATCACCGTCGCCACGACGCCCTTCCAGCGGATGTCCGGCCGCCACATCGCGGCGAGAGACGCGCCGCGCGGCCTCCCGCGCTCGAGCCACATCGGCGACTCCGGGACCTCGCTCCAGATCCAGAGCACCGCGAGAGCGGGGAGCACGCCCACGAAGAAGACCGCCCTCCACCCGAACCGGGGGAGGACGACGAGCGTCACCGCCGCGGCGATCATCTCGCCGATGGCCCACGCGGACTGCATGAGGCCGAGGGCCTTGCCGCGGTGCTCCGGGGGCCACGTCTCTGCGATCAGGGCCGCCCCCGTCGTCCACTCGCCTCCCATCCCGAGGCCGAGCACGAACCGGCACAGGGCGAGCTCGGTGAGCGTCTGCGACAGCCCGCAGGCGAAGCTCGCCACCGAGTAGACGAGGATCGACGCCATCAGCGCGCGCGTGCGTCCCACCCGGTCGGCGACCACCCCGAGCCCCATCCCCCCGACCGCGGAGGCGGCGAGGGTCAGGGAGTTCAGGAAGCCGGCCTGCGGCTTGCTGATCCCGAGGTGGACCAGGAGCTCGGCCAGCACCATGGAGTAGAGCATCACGTCCATGGCGTCGAGCATCCACCCGAGCCCCCCCGCGACGAGCGAGCGCTTCTGCGCGGGGCTGACCGAGGCCGGCCAGCTCAAGCCGAGGATGGAACGGACGCCGGCCTCGCCCGCCGACGACTCGTCGTTGGTCATGGAGGATGCGATTCTAGCCGCGAGGCCCGAGGGCGCGGAAGAGAGCGCGCCCGAGCATCGCCCCGCGGAAGCCTTGCCACGGGCCTCCGACGACGACGCTGTCGGTGGAGGCGGTCGACCTACCCGGCGCGGATGGCGTCGACGGGAGTGAGGCGGGAGGCGCGCATGGCCGGGTAGACGCCGGCGGCGAGGCCGATCCCGATCGCGAAGGCGGCGGCGAGAATGAGGCCGAGGGGCGAGACGCTGAGGCCGTCGGGGAAGGCCTGGGCGGCCATGAGGGTGATGCCGAATCCGATGGCCGCGCCGATGAGGCCGCCCACGAGCGAGAGCGAGACCGACTCGATCAGGAACTGGCCGAAGATCTCGGGGTCGGTGGCCCCGATCGACTTGCGGAGCCCGATCTCGTAGACACGCTCGCTGATCGAGATCTGCATGACCGAGAAGATCCCGATCCCGCCCACGAGGAGCGAGATGCCGGCGATCGAGGCGAGGACGATGTTCCAGTTGCGGATGAGCTTGTCGACCTCCTTGCGGACGCGGAGGATCTCCTGGCCGATGTTCTCGATCTTGAAGTCGGTGATGCCGCGGTGGCTGCGGCGCATCAGGGCCTCGGCTTCCCGCTGGGCGTCGCCCATCTTCTCCGGGTCGGCCTTGAAGGCCCAGGCGTGTACGGTGTCCTTGCCCACGAAGTACTGCTGCGCGGTCGAGAGCGGGATGTAGATCTTCGAGTTGTCCCGCTCCATCTCGTCGTCCTGGACCTGGTTGTTGCCGAACTTCTTGAGGACGCCCACGATGCGGAACCGCAGGCCGCGGATCGTCACTTCCCGGCCGAGCGCCTCCTCGTCCCCGAACACGTCCTTCTTGATCTTCTGCCCGAGGAGGGCGACGGTGGCGCGGGTCTCGACGTCGCGGTCGGCGAGGTAGCGCCCGGCCTCGGGGACGCGCTTGCGGATCCGTCCCCACTCCGGCGTGACGCCCTCCACGAGGGCCTTCAGGGTCCGGCCGTTCATGCGCACCGTCTCGTCGCCGAGGCCGATCACGGGGGCGGCCTCGTCGATCGTCTCCCGGCCGGCCTCGATGACGAGCCCGTCCGCGGCCCGCATCCCGCGCGAGTAGCCCTGCTTCTTGAGCTCGATCCTGTCCGTGGCCGCCCGCGGCACGGCGAAGACGACGCCGTCGAAGCCGAGGTCGTCGAGGCCCTTCTGGACGGCCACCGCGAGGCCGCCGATGACCGACACCATCACCACGAGGGCGGTCGTGCCGAGCACGATCCCGACGAGGGTGAGGGCCGAGCGGAGCTTGTGGCTCCAGATCTCGGCGGCGGAGGTGCGGACGGACTCGCCGATCTGCACGTTACTCGTACCTCAGGGCCTCGATGGGGTTGAGCCGGGCG
>DATJYX010000093.1:0-35370 GCA_035577965.1 Vicinamibacteria bacterium
CCGGCCTCGGGGATGACCCCGCCCGTCGGGTTGTGGGGATAGTTGATGACGATGAGCTTCGTCTTCGGAGAGATCTTGCTGATGAGCTGGTCCACGTCGAGGGCGTGGGACTTCTCCTCGAGGAGGCGCACCGGCACCGGCACCCCACCGATGTAGCGGATCATCGACTCGTAGATCGGGAAGCCGGGGTTCGGGTAGAGGACCTCGTCGCCAGGGTCGACGAGGGCCAGGATCAGGTAGAACATGATCGGCTTTCCGCCCGGGGTGACGACCACCATCTCGGGGGTGGCCTTCACCCCGCGCCGCGCGGTCGAGTCCTCGGCGATCGCCTGCCGCAGGTCGGGCAGCCCGGCCGAGGGGCCGTAGTGGGTGGCGCCGCCCTTGAGCGCCTCGACGGCGGCGTCGGTGATGTGGGCGGGGGTGTCGAAGTCGGGCTCGCCGATCTCGAGGTGGATGACGCTCCGCCCCTGGGCTTCGAGCGCCCGCGCGCGGACGAGGACCTCGAAGGCGGTCTCCGTGCCGAGCCGGGCCAGGCGTTCCGAGAGCTTCATGGTGTGCCTCCCCGGATAATCTACATCCCGCTCGGGAGACCGGCCTAGTACCGAGGGATCAGGGGTCGGCCGAGTCCAGCCGCTCGACCCCGTATGCCTTCTGGAGGCGCGCGGCCGCGTCCCGGGCCTCTCCCGCGTCGAGGACGACGCGGGCCGCCCCTTGCCCGGGCGTGAACTCCACGACGTGGAAGGCCCCCGTGGGCGAGGCGAAGGCCGCGCGCAGGTCGGCCAGGCTGGAGACGGGCCGGCCGTTGACGCGGGCCACGATCAGGTCCCGCAGCTCCTGGTAGCCGAGGTTGGCCGCGTCGGGGAGGACGCTCGAGAGGAGCACGATGCGCTTGCCTTCCGCGCCCGCCTCTTCCGGCTCGCGGTCGATCGCCACCAGCAGCCGCGGCGGCGCCCGTCGGGCCCAGTCCCCCCAGGCCCCGAGGTACGGCCGGGTCAGGTCCTGGAACACGAGCCCGCCGACGATCACGTAGTCGGGGCCGCGGCCGAAGACGTAGGGCGGCACGCGGTCCTCTTCGGGACGCATCGCCCGCAGCGTGAGCTGGAGCGAGAGCCGCTGGCCGTCGCGGAGCACATGGACCGGCATCACGTCGCCGGGTCGCCGGCCGTCGGAGAAGAGGAGCGCGAAGAGCATCCGGCCGTAGAGCGGGTGCTCGTAGTAGCCGGTCGGGTCGAGCTTCGCTCCCCCGATCTCGAGCACGACGTCGCCCGGCTTCAGGACCCCGCCGGCGCTGCCGTTCGGCGCGACCCGCGTGAGCCTGATCCCGGTCTCCGCCGGCTGCAGGCCGAGAGACTCGCGGAGGGCGGGGTTCGTGAGGTCCTGCCACGCGAGCCCGGCCCGCGCGAAGCCGCGCCAGCCGCCCTTCGCCGCCCCCTCGAGGAACTGGGCGAGGACGGGCGCGGCCAGGGCGGCGTAGGCGTCCCCGGAGCGTCCGGTCACGAGGCCGGCGACCCGACCCTTCGAGACCACGACCTCCGACTCGCCGAGGCCGTCCGTGCTCGAGCCGACCTCGAGGGTCAGGAGGCTCGTCTGGGAGAGGCCGTGGCGCCACGAGCGGACCTGCTGGACCGAGCCCGAGTAGGAGTCGAGGAGGCCCGTGCGCTGCCAGCGCAGGATCGTCACCGGGCCCTCGCCGGGAGCGCGGTCGGCGAGGGGCAGCGGCTCCAGGCCCTCCCAGAAGGCCGCGTCGTCCACGGCGACGAGCGCGAGGGGGCCTTCCTGGTCCACGAGCTCGACCCGGGCCACGGTGCGCGACTCGGAGCCGAGCCTTTGCGCCTCGACGAGCAGGTGGTTCCCGAACGCCGTCGACGCCACCAGGATCTTCCGACCCGGCACGACGAGGCCGGTCACCGTCCGCGTCCACGGGGCCTGCTTCTCCCAGGGCGCCCGCCAGTTCCAGTCCTGGCCGGTGACCCGGACGCTGACGATCCCGGCCCGCAGGTGGCCGTTGGCGGCCGTCGGCGCGGTGACGGCCGCGGTCTCCGGCGCGGGAGCCTGCGCCGCGGGCGCCGGCGTCGTCGGCACGGCGGCGCGCGGGGGCGCGCTCGCGCACGAGGCCGCGGCGAGGACGGCGGCGACGAGGGGAAGGCGGCTAGAGCCGGCGGTCGTGGGGGATCGCATACTGCCTCAGGATCTCCGGGTGCGCGGCCTCGGCCTTCTCCCGGTCGAGGGCCTCGATGCCCCCGTCCCTCTCGAACTCGATCCGGTGGAAGCGCTCCCGGTTCGCGCCGAACGCCGCCACCACGTCGGCCAGCGACCGGATGGGCCGGCCGTTGATCCTCTCGACCGCGAGCGGCACGCTCACCGACATCTGCGAGTTCACCGCGTGGCGCAGCACCCTCGTGAGCACGACGACGTCCCGGTCGGCCTCCTCGGGCTCCTCGGCCTCGCGGAAGAGCTGGTGCCAGACGAGGTCGCGGTTCGCGGTCTGCGGCCAGCCGCGGCCGAACGTCTTGAGCAGCTCGAGCTCGAGCCGCATGAAGACGAGGCCGGCGTAGACGACGTAGTCGGGCGCCACCCCGTAGCGGTTGCGGTTGCGGTCGTAGCGGGCGATGCGCCGGGCCGGCGCCTCGAGCGCGATCTCGCGGCCGTGGCGCCAGACGGTGAAGCGGACCGGCGCCCCGACTTGCAGCATGTCGATCGCGTGCTCGAAGGTCACCCGCGCGTCGCCGACATGGATGGTGCCGTCGTCGGCGATCGCGTTCCCCTCCACCGACAGGAGCACGTCGCCCACCTCGAGGACGCCGTCGGTCGTCCCCCCGGGGGCCACGCGGTCGACGACGACACCGCTCGCGCGGGCCGGCAGCCCCCTCTCGCGGCGGTAGGCCGGGGAGAGGAGCGGCGTCGTGTCGAGGCCGGAGTCCGGGAACCCGTCGTAGCGGCCGTCCTCGACGTTCGTGAGGAAGTGACCGACGATCGGGACGGGGATGAAGAACCCCATGTTTTCGGCGCCCGGGAAGCCCTGGAAGGCGACCCCCACGACGCGGCCGTCCTGGACGACGGGGCCGCCGCTGTTGCCGGGGTTGATCGCGGCGTCCGTCTGCACCACGAGGTGGGCGTCGGCGCCGCTGTGGACGTAGCCCCGCGACTCGATGCGGGAGACGATGCCGGCCGTCGACGAGACGTCCTGGCCGCCGAGCGGGAAGCCGTAGGTGTTCACTCGGGTGCCGGTGCGGGGCAGGGGCCCGAAGGCGAGGGGGCGGATGCCCCGCGCGAAGGCGGGGTCCTCCACGCGGAGGACCGCGAGGTCGCAGTCGTTTCCGACCGCGTCGACCTTCGCGACGTAGGGGTTGGCCTCGTCGGGACGCCGCACGAGGATCTCGCGAGCGTCGGCGATCACGTGGGCGTTGGTCAGGACCCGTCCCCCCGCGATCACGAAGCCGCTCCCGGAGACGCTGCTCACCCCGGCCTGCCGCCACGGCTGCGACCAGTCGAAGGCCGAGCGGAAGACCTGGACGTAGACGACCGACGCCGCGACGTGGTTGCCCGGGGCGGGCGGCGGCGCGGCGAGGGCCGGTGCGGCCACGGCGGCGAGGCACGCGAGGGCGGCGGGTGTTCTCCTCACGGCCCTGGCTCCGCCGCGGCTTCGCCGGCGCGCGTGCCGTCGGCGACGGAGTCGGGGATTCCCGTGCTGCGCACGCCGGCCCCGGTGAGGTGGAGGCCGGGGACGGACGCGATCTCGCCCTCGACCTCCGCCATCCGCTCGATGTGCCCCACCTCGAGCTGGGGCGTGCCGCCCGGCCAGCGGAAGACGCGGGCCATCACCGGCCGGCCGCCCAGGCCCAGGATCCCGCTCATGTCCCGCTCCACGGCCGCCACCATCTCCTCGTCCGTGAGCCCCATGACCTGAGGGTCCCGCACGCCGCCCAGGAAGCCGCGGAGCAGGACGTGGCCCCCGGGGGCCCGGTGCGGGAACTTGGTCGACACGAAGCTGAGCGCCGTCGTGCGGAGGCCCTCCGTCTGCGGGACGACCATGCCGTACCCGTCGAGCGAGTGCGCGACGTCCTCCCGGCGGTAGCCGAGGAGGACCGTGGCCGACGACGCGAAGGGTATGGCGGCGAGGGCCCGGGCCGCGCCGGGCACGAGGCCCTCGAGGGCGGGGGCGATCTTCGGGCCCGGAGCGGCGACGATCACGCGGCTCGCGCTGACGACGTCGCCGTCGCCGGTGGCGATCGAGAACCCGTCGGCGGCGCGCGACACGCTCCTGACCGGGGCCTTCGTCCAGATCCGCTCGCGCTCGAGGCGGAGGACGAGCGCGTCCACCATCTCGCGGAGCCCGCCCCGCAGCGAGTAGAAGGCGGCGGGAGGCCTCGCTCCCGGCGCCGGCGTCCGACGCGGAGTCGCCCACATCCCGCGGACGAGGCTGCCGTGCTTCGTCTCCAGGGCACGGAAGCGAGGGAAGGTGGAGAGGATCGAGAGCCGCTCCGGGTCGCCGGCGTGGATGCCGGCGAGGAGCGGCTCGCCGAGCCGGTCGACCGCCTCCTGCCCGAAGCGGCGTCTCAGGAAGGAGGCGATCGACTCGTCGCCCCGGCCGTTCCCGCCCGGAATCACGAGGTCGAGCCCCATGCGGAGCTTGCCCGGCCACGAGAAGAGGCCGCTCCTCGCGAAGGGCAGGATCTTCGTGGGGACGGCCAGCATCATCCCCTCGGGCAGCGGGTGCAGCTTCTTCCGGTGGAGGACGTAGACGGAACGCACGTCGGGATTCGTGGGCACCAGGCGATCGCCGAGGCCGAGCTCGCGGCAGAGGGCGATGCCCTCCGGCTTCTGGGCGAGCATCGAGTCCGGCCCGCCCTCGAGCAGGAAGCCGTCCCGCGTCTCGGTGCGGATCACCCCGCCGAGGCACGGGCCTGCCTCGAGCAGGAGGTAGGGGACGCGGCGCTTGTGGAGCGCGTAGGCGGCGGAGAGTCCCGAGATACCGCCGCCGACGATCGCCACCTTGGTCTTTGTCACGAACCTCCATCTTAATACGGGGAACCGTGGCGGGAGGGCGATCGCGGCTGCGATACGCGCGATTGACATCCACGGCCGGCGCCTGTCAGACTCGACCGCGTAACGTCAGGGTGCCTCCCACTTCGGGAGGGTGAAAGGGAAGCAGGTCGAAGGCCTGCGCGGTCCCGCCACTGTAGCCGGCGAGCCCGCTCCCCTCAGGCGCCAGGAGGGCGCCGCCACTCGGGGCGACCCGGGGAAGGTCGGGAGCGAGGCTGTGACCCGGGAGCCAGGAAACCTGCCCTGACCGGTGGCTAGAGGCTTCTCGCGTGAAGGAGCACTGGGTTTCCCCCCGTCGGTTCTCACTCCCCGTCTGTCTCGCCGTCTCCCTCGTGGTCAGCGCCCGCACGGCGGCGGCCGCCTCGCCCGCCGGCTCCCTGGAGGGCAGCGTGCGCACGAGCGACGGCCTCGCACTCCCCGGCGTCGCCGTGGTCCTCGACGGCCCGGGCGGCACCCGCCGTCTCACCGCCGGCCCGGACGGCTCGTTCGTCGTCGCCAGCCTGCCCGCGGGCCCGTACACCGCCTCGGTGGACGCCCCCGGCCTCGAGCTGCGCGAGCCGAGGACGGTCACCGTGGCCGCCGGGCCCACCCGCCTCGATCTCGTGCTCGTCCCCGCGCCCGTCTCGGAGCGGGTCGTGGTGAGCGCCACCCGGGGCGAGGCCACGCTCTCGTCGATCGGCATCGCGGCCGACGTCCTCGACCGGGAGCGGATCGGCGACCGCGCCGCGCCGTCGCTCCTGCCGCTCCTGCAGGACGTGCCCGGTGTCGCCACCGCGCGCGCCGGCCAGACCGGCCTCCAGGCCTCCGTCTTCGTCCGGGGGGGCGAGTCGAGCTTCGCCCGCGTGCTCGTGGACGGGGTCCCCGTGAACCAGCCGGGCGGCGCCTTCGACTTCGGGACCGCCGTGCCCTTCGAGCTCGAGCGCGTCGAGGTGGCGCGCGGCGCGGCGAGCAGCCTCTACGGCACCGACGCGCTGGCCGGTGTCGTGAGCCTCGAGACCCGGCGGGCGCAGGCCGGGGAGGCGCCGTCCCTCCGCGCCGAGGGCGAGGGCGGTTCCTACGGCTGGCGTCGCTTCGATGGCGCCACCCGGGGAGCCCGCGGCCTCTTCGACTGGAACGCGGGCGTGCAGCGGCTGACGACCGACAACAGCGAGCCGAACAGCCGATTCGAGCAGACGGCGGCGGCCCTCTCCGCGGGAGCGCGGATCGACTCCCGCACCGAGGCCCGCGCCGTCCTCCGGTTCGAGGACAGCACCACCGGGACGCCGGGGCCGACCGCGTTCGGGCGCCCGGACCTGGACGCCTCGTTCGAGCGTCAGGACCTCGTCGTCTCGGCGTCCGTCCGCCGTGCGGAGGCGCGGCTCGCCCAGCGGCTGAGCGTCGGCTTCGCGCGGAGCGACCAGCTGTCCCTGAATCCGCTCGACTCGGGCCCGTGGATCCCGGAGTGGAACGGCGCCCAGGGCTCCTTCACCCTGTACGACTCCCCGAACCCGGCGGGCTTCCAGAACCAGACGGGCCGGCTCACCGGCGGATACCAGGCCGACCTCTCCCTCGGGGCCCGCCACCTGCTGACCGCCGGCGCGGAGGTCGAGCACGAGACGGGGGCGATCGGCAACCTGTCCGACGATCTCGTGCGGCCGGAGCGTACGAACTTCGGGGCGTACGTGCAGGACCGCGTGCTCGTCGGCTCGCGGGCGTACCTGACGGTGGGCGGCCGCGTCGAGCGGAACGGCAGCTACGGCACGCACGTCGTGCCGCGAGCCGCCGTCGCCCTCCGGCTGCGGGGCGGGGACGACGCGACCACGCTGCGGGCGAGCGCCGGTCTCGGCGTCAAGGAGCCGAGCTTCCTCCAGTCGTACGGCGGGCTCTTCCAGATCCAGGCCAACCCGGACCTCGACCCCGAGCGCAGCACGACCTTCGACATCGGTCTCGAGCAGCGCCTCTTCGCGAGCCGGGCGCGGGCCACGGCCACCTTCTTCCACCACGACTACCGCGACCAGATCGCCTTCACGGTCGTGGACTACACGACCTTCGAGGGCAAGTACGTGAACCTCGCCGAGACCCGCGCCCAGGGCGTCGAGCTCGCGCTCGAGGCGCGGCCGCTCGCTCCGCTCCGGGTCTTCGGCCAGTACACCTTCCTCGACGGGAAGATCCTGGAGAGCCCGAGCGGCTTCGACCCCGTGTACGCCGTGGGCGAGCCGCTCCTGCGCCGCCCGCGCCATCAGGGGTCGCTCTCCGCGCAGCTCGATCTCGGCCGCTGGAGCGCGGGAGCGACGGTCGTTTACGTCGGGGAGCGGGCGGACAGCGACTTCGTCGGCCTCGGCCTCACGCGGGCGGACGCCTACACGCGCCTCGACGCGCGCCTGCGGGTGCGCCTGGCGAGGGCGGTCGAGGCGTTCTGCGTCGGCGAGAATCTCCTCGACGCCGACTACCAGGAGGTCCTCGGCTACCCGGCGCTGGGCCGCTCCGTCCGGGGCGGGCTGCGCCTCACGGTCGGGGGCCGTCCCTGAGGTGAGCGGGAGGCGACGCGCGGCCGCCGGGGCGCTGGCCTTCGCCCTGGCCGCCGCGTCCTCCGTAAGCGCCGGTGACGCGACCCCGCGCAAGGTGGCCTCGCTGAACCTCACCGCCGACGAGCTGCTCGTCGAGATGCTGCCGCCGGATCGCCTGGTGGCGGTGACGCGCTGGGCCGACGACCCGGACATGTCGAACGTGGCCGGCGGGGTGCCGGCGGCGGCCGTCCGGCTGCCGCGGGCCGACCTGGAGCGGCTCGTCGCCCTTCAGCCCGACCTCGTCGTCGTCTCGGAGTACACCGATGCCGACTTCCTCCGGCTCCTCGAGAAGTCCGGCCTCCGACACCACCGCCTGAGCGGCCTGGACACGCTCGCCGGGATCCGGGCCGCCATCGTGGACCTCGGCCGCGCGGTGGGCGCCGACGCGGCGGCGGGACGGCTCGTCGCCCGGTACGACGCCGTCCTCGCCGAGCTCTCGCGGCGGCTGGCCGGCGCCCCTCGACCGCGGGTCCTCTACTGGGGCGATCCGCACACCGCCGGCGCGGGCACGTCGATCGGCTCGCTCGTCGAGACGGGCGGGGGGACGAACGTCGGCCGGGAGCTCGGCCTCACCGGCATCGTCCCCCTCGCCGGCGAGCGGGCGCTCGAGGCCGACCCGGACGTGTTCCTCGTCACCCGGGGCTCGGGAGCGGCGACCGCGCTCCGCCGGCACCCCCTCCTCTCGCGGACGCGGGCGGTGCGCGAGGGGCGGGTCGTCGAGATGCCGAACCGGCTCCTCGTGGCTCTCT
The DNA here is from genome assembly GCA_035577965.1 of Vicinamibacteria bacterium. Taxonomy (GTDB): domain Bacteria; phylum Acidobacteriota; class Vicinamibacteria; order Fen-336; family Fen-336; genus DATBSL01. The sequence goes on from DATJYX010000093.1 coordinate 8,339, forward strand.
CCGACCACGCCGCCGACGCCGCCTGGTGGCTCGCCTCCCGCCTCCACCCCGCGCGCGTGCCGGAGGAGGCGCCCCCGGCCCGCCTCGAGTGAGCGAGCGCGACCGGCGACGGCTCGTCTTCGCCGCCTTCGCGGCCGTCCTCCCCCTCGCGCTGCTCGTCGCGCTCAGCCGCGGCAGCGTGCCCTTACCCATGGGCGGCGTCCTTCGCTCGGCCCTCGGCCGGGTCGGCGTCGCCTGGGGGAGCCCGCTCCCGGGGACGGGCGAGGTGATCCTCTGGTCGGTCCGTCTTCCGCGCGTCCTGATCGCGGCCCTCGTGGGCGGCGGCCTGGCCGTGGTGGGCGCGTCCCTCCAGGCCCTCTTCCGCAACCCGCTCGCCGACGCCGGCCTCCTCGGGGTGGGCCCGGGGGCCGCCCTCGGCGCCGTCCTCGCCGTCGACCTGGGGTGGGCCCACGAGCGGTTCCTCGCCATGCCCCTCTCGGCGTGCGCGGGAGCCCTCCTCGCGCTCCTCCTCATCTACGCGATCGCCCACGCCGGCGGACGGCCGACCCTCTCGGGCCTCCTCCTCACCGGCCTCGCGGTGAGCGCTCTGGCGGCGGCCGGAACGTCGGTGCTGCTCGTGGCCACGGAGGAGTTCCGCGTGCGCACGATCCTCTTCTGGCTCGCCGGAGGGCTCGAGGGTCGGGGCTACGAGCACCTCGCCCTGGTGGCCGCCTTCGTCGGACCCGGCGCGCTCGCCCTCCTGCTCCTCGCGCGCCCGCTCGACGTCCTCTCCCTCGGCGAGGAGGAGGCGGCGTCGCTCAGCCTGCCGGTGCACGGGGTCCGCATCCTGGTCTTCGGCTTGTGCGCCCTCGTGGCGGGGCCGGTGACCGCGGTGGCCGGCGCCGTCCCCTTCGTCGGCCTCATCGCGCCCCACGCGCTGCGCGCCCTCGTGGGGCCGCCGAGCCGCAGGCTCTTGCCCGCCTCGTTCCTGGCCGGCGCGGCGCTGGTCGTGATCGCCGACGTGGCCGCCCGCTCCCTCGGGCAGTACGTCGAGCTGCCTCTCGGCTCCGTGACCGCATTCGTCGGCGCCCCTTATTTCCTCGTCGCGCTCCGGGGGCAGGAGGGACGGGGGTGAGCGCGGTCCTCGAGGCGCGCGGGCTGTGGGTCGATCGAGGCCGGCGCACCGTGCTCCGGGGGGTGGACCTCTCGCTGGGACCGGGCGAGGGGCTCGCCCTCGTGGGGCCGAACGCGGCCGGGAAGTCGACGCTCGTGCGCACCCTGGCCGGCCTCCTCCGGACCGGGCGGGGCGACGTGCTCCTCGAGGGCCGGCCGCTCGCGGCCTGGGCGCGACCGGCGATCGCCCGGCGGGTCGCTCTCGTGGCCGCCGAGGACGCGGCGCCGGACCGCCTCGCGGTCGAGGACCGCGTCGCCCTCGGCCGCTACCCCCACCGGGGTCCCCTCGCGCCGTTCACCGACGAGGACCGGGCCGCGGTGCTGCGCGCCCTCCGCCAGACCGAGATCGAGCACCTCGCGCGCCGCCCCCTCGGCACGCTGTCGGCCGGCGAGCGCCAGCTCGCCCTCCTCGCCCGCGGCCTCGCCCAGGACCCGGCGGTGCTCCTCCTCGACGAGCCGGCGACGCACCTCGACGTGCGCCACCAGCTCCATCTCTTCCGTGTCCTCGACGACGTCCGCCAGCACGGCGTGGCCGTCCTGGCCGTGATCCACGACCTGCAGCGCGCCGCAGTGTGGGCGCCGCGGATGGCCCTCCTCGACGAGGGCCGGATCGCGGCCTCGGGCTCGCCGGTCGAGGTGCTCGAGAGCGAAGCGGCCGGGCGCGCCTTCGGGGTCGGGATCCGCGGCCTGCCGGTCGCCGACGGAAGCGAGAGGCTCTGGCGCTTCGAGGAGCGGGGCTGACGGCTAGCGCTCGCCGAGCGGCAGGTAGTCGGTGCCGGGATCGCCGCCGCCGCGGTGGGCGGGGCAGAGCGAGGCGAAGAAGTCCTCGTAGGGCATCACGTCGTCGTGCGCGGCGCGCCAGTGCGACTCGATGCCGGCCCAGCCGGGCCCGGTGAAGACCTGCGCGCACTCCGGGCACTGCCGTGGCCACTTGCGGCTGCGCGGGATGCTCTTGCGGCAGGACGGGCAGTCGGCCGGGCGCGGGGCGCGGTGGTCGCGGCAGAGCGAGGCCCAGAAGCGCGCGTAGGGCGGGCCGTCCGGATGCCTGGCGCGCCAGTGGGCGTCGATCCCTTCCCACCCGACGCGGAACGCCCGGCCGCAGAGCGGGCAGCGCCGGCGCCCCCGCTTGGCGACGCCCTTCTCGCACGCGAGACACGCCCCCTTCATCACTCCCCCGAGGACGTGTGGTCGTGGACGATCCGCCACGCGCCGTCGAGACGGCGCAGCACGAGGGTGAAGAGGCCGTGCGGCTCCTTGCCGTCGCTCGTCACGAGGCGAAAGGCCCCGCGGGCGAGGGCCGCGTCCTTCCCGAGAGGCACCACCTCGACCGCGTCGAAGCGGAGCCGGCCCATCTCGCGCCCCTCCGACTGGTAGCGCCTGCGGTACCGGGCGAGCGTCTCGTCCCAGCCTTTCGTCACCGTGGCCCCGGTGCAGAAGACGAGGTCGGGCGAGCGCCAGTAGCCGGCCATGAAGGCCTCGAGGTCGCCTCGGTTCCACGCCTCGACCTGCGCGTCGAGGACGGCGAGGACGGCCGCGCGGACGGGGGACGCGGCGGCGAGCGGCGGCCCGGCGGCGGTCGCGGCGAGCGCGACCGCCAGGGTGATCTTCATGCCCCTCCCTCCTTCACGTCGATCACGAGGAGGGCCGCGGTCGCGAGCAGCGCGGCGACGCAGACCGCGGCCACGGCGGCGAGCGCGCCGAGCGCCCACCCCGGCGCGGCGAGGCTCCCGTCCGTGCCGCCGAAGGCGTGCATCACGCCGAGGACGCCGGCCACCCCGAACGCGACCGACAGCAGGAGCGCGTGGAGCGTGTAGCCGAGCACGCGCAGAGAGCGGTCGCCCGCCCAGAAGGACGCCACGAGCGCGGCCGACCCGAGCGACAGGAGGGCCCACTCGGCGACGGCCCTCGGGCCGCCCACGTGCTCGACCCCGGTCGCGTCGAGGGCGTAGACGTCGCGCCACAGGGCCCAGAGGGGGACGAGGAGCGGCAGGGGTGACGCGGCCAGGAGCCGCCACGTCTCGCGCCGGGACGGACGATTCTCCGCCACGCCCTCCTCCCTGGCCGGCCATGATACGCCAGGCGCGGCCGGACCCGCCGCGACACGCACCGTGACCGCGCTCACGCCGCGGCCGGGGGCGGTCTCGACGAAGTGCTATGATCGCGCCCCCGGAGGCGGTGCATGGCCCTCTTCGACCTCGACCCGCTGCTCAACGCGATGCTGGACACGGCCCCCGGGATCTCCGACCTCAACCTCTCGGTCGGCCGCCCTCCGCAGGTGGAGATCGACGGCGCGCTGCGACCCGTCTCCTACGCCGGCATACCGCGGCTCATGCCCTACCACACCGAGCTCATCGCGCTGCGGCTCATCCAGGGCAAGCGCGACCTCGCGGAGAAGCTCCTCCGCACGGGCTCGACGGACCTCTCGTACAGCCTCGCCCGTCGCACGCGGTTCCGGGTGAACGTCTTCTCCCAGCGCGGCAGCTTCAGCGTCGTCCTCCGCGTGATCCCGAACGAGATCCCGACCGTGGCCCAGCTGGGCCTGCCCGAGCAGCTCAACCTGATCGCGAACGAGAGGAACGGCATCGTCCTCGTCACCGGCCCGACCGGCTCCGGCAAGTCGACCACCCTCGCCGCCATCATCAAGAAGATCAACCAGGAGCAGCCGATCCACATCATCACCATCGAGGACCCGATCGAGTACCTCCACCCGAACGACAAGGCCACGATCAACCAGCGCGAGGTCGGCACCGACACCCAGACCTTCGCCCTCGCCCTCCGCGCCGCCCTGCGCCAGGCGCCCAAGGTCATCCTGGTCGGCGAGATGCGCGACGTGGAGACGATCTCGATCGCGCTCGAGGCCTCGGAGACCGGCCACCTGGTCCTCTCCACCCTGCACACGATCGACGCCGCGAAGACGATCGACCGCATCGTGGGGGTCTTCCCCAAGAACGAGGAGCGGCAGATCCGCACCCGCTTCTCGCAGTCCTTCAAGTGGATCGTGAGCCAGCGCCTCGTGCCCAGGGTGGGCGGGGGGCGGATGGCCATCTGCGAGATCCTCCGCTCGAACTCGCGGACGAAGGAGTACGTCCAGGAAGGGGAGCGCGAGGGCAAGAGCCTCGAGGACGCGATGGAGGCGGGGGGGCTCGAGGGCATGCAGACCTTCGACCAGGAGCTCGAGCGGCTGATCCTGGCCGGCACGGTCGACCGCGAGCTGGGCCTGTCGTTCGCCACCAACCGGACGAACCTCCAGCTCCGCCTCGACACGCAGGGGGACGCGGCCTCGAGGAGCGAGGCGATCCCGCTCAAGCAGGAGGAGGACGAGCCGAGGAAGCCGAGCGGCTTCCGCCCGGAGGGGGTCGTGCGCCGGGGCACGGCGCCCCTCCCCCGCCTCGGCGCCGTCGAGATGGACGACCTGATCGAGAGGTGATCGTGCAGTCCCAGTGCCCCAGCTGCTCGACGCGCATCCAGGTCGACGACGCCAAGGTGCCGGACCGCCCGTTCAGGGTCCGCTGCCCGAAGTGCCAGGCGATGCTGACCCTCCCCGGCCGGGAGGCGCCCCCGCCGCCTGAGCCGGCGGCGCCGCCCCCGTTCGAGCCTCCACCCGCGCCCGCCGAGGCGCCGCCTCCGCCCCCGCCGGCCGCCGCGGCCCGGCGCGAGCGCTCCGAGAGCGGCGGGAACGAGGCGCTCGTCGCGCTCTCCGGCCCCGCCGCGGCGCACCTGCAGCGGGCCCTCGTCGGCCTGGGGTGGAGCGTCGACGCGGTGGACAACGTCGAGGAGGGGGCCCGCCTCATCGAGCAGGGCGTCTACGAGGTAGCGGTCACCGCGCGCACGCCCCCGCAGCCCGGGAAGCCGGAGAGCCTCGCCCAGAGGATGCTGCGCATGCCGCTCGAGTCGAGACGCCGGGTGTTCGTGATCCTCGTCGGAGACGAGTTCCGCACCGCCGACGGCACGCAGGCCTGGTCGGTGCAGGCCGACCTCGTCATCAACCCGGCCGACGCCGGCCGCTGCGAGCACCACATCCGGACGACCATGGCCGAGCGGAAGCGTCTCTATCAGCCCTTCTTCGACGCCCGGAGACGGATCGAGAGCGACTAGCCCCTCCGAGAGTCCGCGGCCGGCAGGTAGGCGGTCATCAGGTAGTCGCGGACCATGCGGTGGGCGCTGAACGGCGCCACCACCGACTCGATCGACGCCTTCATCGTCCGGATCCACTCGCGGGGCAGCCCCGCCTCGTCGCGCTCGAAGAAGCGGGGCACGACGCCCTCCTGGAGCGCGCGGTAGAGCGACTCGGCGTCGGCCCGGTCCTGGGCCGCCGTGTCCGGGTCGATGCTGCCGTCCCCGATCGCCCAGCCGTTGTCGCCCCGGAACCCCTCCGCCCACCAGCCGTCGAGGACGCTCACGTTCACCCCGCCGTTGATGGGCACCTTCTGCCCGGAGGTGCCGCTCGCCTCCTGCGGCCGGCGCGGCGTGTTGAGCCACACGTCGCAGCCCTGCACGAGGGCCCGCCCCACCTCGATGTCGTAGTCCTCGAGGAAGACGAGCTTGCCGCGGAACTCGCCGTGGGTGAGGGTGAAGAGGCGCCGCACGACCTCCTGCCCCTCGCGGTCGGCGGGGTGGGCCTTACCGGCGAAGAGGAACTGCACCGGCCGGGCGGGGTCGGAGACGATGGCCCGCAGGCGCTCGAGGTCGGACATGATGAGGAACGCCCGCTTGTAGGTGGCGAAGCGCCGGGCGAAGCCGAGGGTGAGGGCGTGGGGGTCGAGGAGCGCCTCCACCTGCCGCAGCTCGTCGGGGGAGAGGCCGTGGCGCGCCGACTGGACGCGCACCCGCTCGCGGACGAAGCGGATGAGCCGCTCCTTCTGCGCGCGGTGCGCGGACCAGAGGGCCGCGTCCGGGGCCTCGAACACCTTCTGCCAGGCCTCGGCGTCGAGGAGCCGCTGCTCCCAGGCCGGGTCCACGTGCTGGGCGTAGAAGGCCCGCATCTCGGGGCCCACCCAGCTCGCGGTGTGGACGCCGTTCGTCACGTAGCCGACCGGGCTCACGCCCCCGTCGGGGAACAGGTGCCGCCACATCGCGGAGGAGACCTGGCCGTGGAGGGCGCTCACCCCGTTCGTGCTCGCGGCGAGGCGGATCGAGAAGGCGGTCATGTTGAAGTTGCCGTTGTCCGCCCCCAGGGCCAGGGCCTCCTCGGGCTCGCAGCCCACGTCGCGGATCCAGGGCTCGAGGTACTTGCGCACGAGCTTCCGGTCGAAGGTCTCGTTGCCGGCCGGCACCGGCGTGTGGGTGGTGAAGACCGTCGTCCTCTTCACGGCGTCGAGCGCCTCGGCCAGGCTGTCGCCCATCTGGACGCGCTCCCGCGCCCGCTCCAGGGTCAGGAAGGCGACGTGGCCCTCGTTCATGTGCCAGACGGACGGGTGGATGCCGAGCGCGCGCAGGGCGCGCACGCCGCCGATCCCGTGCACGATCTCCTGGCAGAGCCGCATCTCCCGGCCGCGGACGTAGAGCGTCCCCGCGATCGGCCGGTCGGCGGGGTCGTTGAGCGGGATGTCGGTGTCGAGCATCAGGACCGGCACGAGGCCGACCTGGACCTTCCACACCGCGGCGTGCACCACGCGGCCCGGGAGGTCGATGGGCACGGTGAGGACCCCTCCGCCCGGGGCCTGCACGGGAAGGACGGGGAGCCGGGCGAAGTCGTAGTCGGGGTAGATGTGCTGCTGGAAGCCGTCCGCGTCCACCGTCTGCCGGAAGTACCCCGAGCGGTAGAGCAGCCCCACCCCCACGAGGGGGACGCCGAGGTCGCTCGCCGCCTTGCAGTGGTCGCCGGCGAGGACGCCGAGGCCGCCCGAGTAGATGCCGAGGGACTCGTGGATCCCGAACTCCATCGAGAAGTAGGCGACCGGGCCCGCGATCTCCACTCCCTGCTGGGCGTACCAGCGCGGTCGGCTGCGGTACTCGTCGAGGGCCTGGATGACGTCGCCGTAGAGCCGGACGAACTCCGGGTCGGAGAGCAGCCGCATCCACTGCTGGGGCTCGACGTTGATCAGGAGCTGGACGGGGTTGTGGTAGCGCCGCCAGGGCTCGGGGTCGATTCTCGAGAAGAGCCGATTCGCGCGGGGCGACCAGCTCCACCAGTAGTCGTAGGCCAGGTCGCGCAGCCGCTCGAGCGTCGGCGGGAGCTCGATGTCGGCGACGTGGAGCGTGCGGATGTTCATGAGATCCCTGGACGCCTCGGTCCATATCCGGGGGAGCCCGGCCCCGATCGGGGCGCGGTCGATTCGAGCCGATTATAACCCCGCCCGGACCGCGTCACCCGTGGCCGGCCGACTCCACGTAGCGCTTGATCCGCACTCGGCCGTCGCCCTCGACGTGCGTGAACTCGACACCGTACCGCTGCGGCGCCGCGACCCGGACGACGGTGCCCGTCCCCCTCACCCCGCCCTCGGTCCCCGGCATCTCGAACGAGAGGCGCAGGTCCTCGCCCACCTGGAGGGCGTGCCCGCACTCGAGGAGCAGTCCGTGGACGCTGAGGTTCAGGACCCGGCCGGCCGCGCCCAGCCCGCCCTGATGCCCGCCGTCGATCGAGAGGTCGACGGGGAAGCGCGTCGTGCGGCGCACCGGGACGTGGATGAGGCGCAGGAGCCGGTCGTCCCAGTCGCGGTCGGCGGGCAGGGGCAGGATCGCGTTCGCACCCGCCTCGAGGAGGTCGAGGTGGCCGAACCCGAAATCGGATCGCCCGAGGGCCACGATGGCCGTGCCTCTCGTGGCGGGATCCTGGCGGAGGGCGGCCACGAGCCCCGCCGCCCCGGGAAGGGCCGAGTCGACCACCACGAGGTCGAGCCGTCCCGCGTCGGCGAACCGCTGCACGTCCTCCCGGCGCGAGGCCGGCAGGCGCTCCACGTTCTGGCGGTAGAGCGCGGTCCCCCGCAGCTCGGGGCCGAGGTCGGACGCCGCGACGAGAACGGCCCGGATCACGCCCGGCCTATCCCTCGAGCTCCCGCAGCCAGGCGTCCGCGTCGGCGTCGCTGGGCATGCGCCAGTCGCCGCGGGGCGAGAGGCTCACCGAGCCGACCTTGGGACCGTCGGGCATGACGGACCGCTTCCACTGCTGCGCGAAGAAGCGGCGCAGGAAGACGCAGAGCCAGCGCCGGAGAGCGGCCGCGTCGTGGCGGCCGGCGAAGGCGTGCTCGGCGAGGAAGAGGATCTTGGCCGGCCCCGCCCCGAGTCGGAGGAGCGAGAACAGGAAGAAGTCGTGGAGCTCGTAGGGGCCGATGAGGTCCTCCGTGCGTTGCGCGACCTCTCCGTCCTTCCCCGGGGGCAGGAGCTCGGGCGAGACCGGCGTGGCGAGGACCGCGCGCAGCACCTCGCGCTCGGCGTCCGTCGCGTGGTGGGCGGCCACCCACTCCACCAGCCGGCGCACGAGCGTCTTGGGCACGCTCGCGTTGACGGAGTACATCGCGATGTGGTCGCCGGCGAAGGTCGACCAGCCGAGCGCGATCTCGGACAGGTCTCCGGTCCCGACCACGAGTCCTCCCTCGGCGTTCGCGAGGTCCATGAGGATCTGCGTGCGCTCGCGGGCCTGGAGGTTCTCGTACGTGCTCCCCCGGTCGCCGGGATCGAGGCCGATGTCCCGGATGTGCTGCTCGCACGCGGGCCGGATGTCGATCTCGCGCAGCTCCGCCCCCGCCCCGGCGGCGAGGCGCCGGGCGCTCTCGAGGGTGCGCGCGGTCGTCCCGAAGCCGGGCATCGTGACGGCGAGGATCCTCTGCCGCGAGAGGGAGAGGAGGTCGAAGGTCCGCACGCACACGAGGAAGGCGAGCGTCGAGTCGAGCCCCCCGGAGAGCCCGAGGACGAGGCGCTTCGCCCCCACGTGCTCGATCCGCCGGGCGAGGCCGGCGGTCTGGATCGAGAAGACCTCTCGGCAGCGCTCGTCGAGGGTCGCCGGTTCGGCCGGGACGAAGGGGTGGGCGTCCACCGCCCGCAGCAGGCGGTGCGGCGTCGGGGCGGACACGGGGGCGAGGGCGACCGTGCGGTAGGCGGGCGCGGCCGAGTGCACCGCGTCCGCGAACGAGGTCTGGCGCGCGCGCTCCACCCGCAGCCGCTCGACGTCCACGTCGGTCACCACGAGGTCGCCGTCCCGCCTGAAGCGCTCGCCCTCGGCGAGGAGAACGCCGTTCTCGGCCACGAGCAGGTGGCCCCCGAAGACGAGGTCGGTCGTGGACTCGTGGACGCCGGCGTTGGCGTACGCGTAGGCCGAGAGGGTCCGTCCGGACTGTTGCCGCACCAGCTCCCGACGGTACTCGGCCTTCGCCACGAGGTCGTTCGAGGCCGAGGGGTTGAGGACGACCGTGGCTCCCGCGACCGCGTGGCGCGAGCTGGGGGGGATGGGCGCCCAGAGGTCCTCGCAGATCTCGACCGCGAGGGTGACGCCCGGCTCGTCGGGCACCTGGAAGAGGAGATCCGTGCCGAAGGGGACCGAGCGAGAGGCGAGGCGCACCTCGGTCTCCTTCGCCTCGCGCGCGGAGGAGAACCAGCGCTCCTCGTAGTACTCCTTGTAGCCGGGAAGGAATGTCTTCGGCACCACGCCGAGGAGCCGCCCGCCCTGCAGCACCGCCGCCGCGTTGTAGAGGCGTGCCCCCTGGAGGACCGGGAGCCCGGCCACGATCACGATGCCCCGTCCCGCCGTCTCCCGGAGGATGCGCTCGAGGGCGCGCTCGGCGCCGGCGACGAGCGTCGTCAGGCTGAAGAAGAGGTCGCCGCAGGTGTACCCGGTGAGACCCAGCTCGGGCAGGACGAGGACCTGGGCCCCGCGGCCTTCTGCCCGGGCCACGAAGTCGAGCGTCGCGTCCGCGTTCCCTTCGGGGTCGGCGACGCTGACCGGCGGGCAGGCCGCCCCGACCCTCAGGAAGCCGAAGGGCGCAGTGGGCACGCACGAATCTTAGCGCGCCGGGGCCAGGGCGGCGTCCCGTCCCCTTGTGCCCGGGATCACCCGCGTCACGGTTAATATAGATGGCCCCAGACGAGGATCCGCCCGCCCCCCCGGCCGCCGAGGACACGAGCCCGCCTCCGGCCGAGGCGCTCGAGCCCCCCGAGGAACGGCGGCTCGCCGGCAGCCCCCACGCGACCGCCGCGAACGCCGCCGTTCTCGCCCTCACCCGCGCCGCCCGGAGCTTCACCCTGTACGACCCCGCGAACAAAGTCGTGCGGGCCCTGATCGCCGAGTTCCGCGACCGCTTCCGGGCCGTCCTCGAAGGGTTCGGCCCCCTCGTCCTCGACGTGCACCCCTTCGAGCTGTCGCTCGGCCGCGAGGTCGTGTACCTCGAGCGGGACCGCGAGCGCTCGCTCGCCTTCCGGCTCTTCCGCGACGGCGTGCGCCGGCTCGGCTTCGCCGCCGACACCTCCTGGGAGGAGCTGCTGCGCCTCCTCCAGATCCTCTCGATCCGCTACACCGGCGTGCGCCAGCAGGAGGACGACCTCGTCACGCTGCTCCGGAAGGCGGGCTTCGACGGCATCCACGTCGCGGCCATCGAGGGCTTCGTGCCCGAGGAGGAGCAACGGGAGGGCCCGCTCGACGCGGACCTCCTGCGCGGGACCCGCGCCCGCTACGACGCGCCGCTGCAGTGGGACCTGCCCCTGCCCCCCTTCCCCGAGGCGGTCGCCCTCCGCCACCGGGCGGTGTCGCCGGAGCTCCTCGAGCGCCTGCGCGCGGAGGAGGCGGAGGACAGGGTGCCGAAGCAGGCCCTCCGCGCGGTGGCGGAACTCCTCCAGCAGACCTCCCGCGCCGACCTCGCGGCGGTGCTGGGCTTCGCGCTCGAGGTGCGCGAGTACCTCCTCGTCGAGCAGAGGAGCGACCTGCTCGTCGAGCTGGCGGGCCTCGTCCGGTCTGCCCTCGCCGGCGCGCCCGACGCGGCGGGCGCGTTCCTCGAGTCCTGGCTCGACGCCCGCACGCTCCGGATGCTCGTGTCCACCCTCCGCCCGGACGAGACGGAGGTCCCGCCGCACCTCGCCGACCTCCTGGACGCCGCGCCGGGGCCGTCGCTCGATCGGCTGATCGACCTCCTGGTCGAGGAGGGCGACGGGCCGCGGGCTCCGCTCCTGAGGCGGCTCGTGGTGCGCGGGTGCCGGCACGCCCCGGGGACGATCGCGACCCGGCTGCACGGAGCGACGGGCGCCCCGGCGGTGGCCCTCCTGCGCCTCCTCGCCGAGGTCGACCCGGCGGCGGCGCTCCACGCCGCCGTCGAGGCGACGGCCGCCACCGACCCGCTCCTGCAGCGCGAGGCGCTCCGTCAGCTCGAGGGGGCGGCCTTCAGCCCCGAGGTCGCCCGCGGCCTGCACCACCTGGTCGAGTCGCGCCACGAGGCGGTGCGGCTGGCCGCCCTTCCGGTGATGGCGGCACGCGGGGGTCCGCGCGTCTTCGCCGCGCTGCGCTCGCACGTCGAGAAGCACGCCGCGCGGCTCTCGGCGGCCGAGGCGGAGGCGGCCGGGCAGGCTCTCGCCCGCTCCTCCGCACGGTCGGCGGCCGAGACTTTCGGCGAGTGGCTGCGCCCGAAGGGCGGGGGGCTGCTGGGCAAGCTCGTGAAGATGGCGGCCCCGCCCGTCCTCCAGCGGGTCGCCCTCGCCGGCCTGCGGGGCGTCGCGGTGGCCGACGCGGAGCCGCTCCTCACCCTCCTCGCGGAGCACGGGGAGGCGGGGCTGCGCCCGGACGCGAGGGCGGCGCTCGCCGCAAGGCCGAGGGGAGGCTCCCGTGGATGAGCCGCGCGCGGCCGAGCCGACGGACGACCTGAGCCGCGCCCAGGACGCCCTCGCCCGCGCCCTGGGCCGGGCCCGCATCGGCGAGGACCGGGCCCTCGCCAACCAGGTGCGCGAGCTGGGCGAGCGGCTGGCCCACCTCCTGTCGGGGCTCCTCCGCATGACCCGTCTCCACTCGCCGGACAACAGCGCGTTCAACAAGCCGGTCGAGGACCTCCACACGACCCTCGTCCAGCTCCACGAGCTCCTGGGGTCCGTCCACCTCGTGGCCGTCGAGGACCAGGTGTACGTGAACGACATCCGCATCCGCGCCGGGGACAAGGCCTCGAGCATGCGCGACCTGGGCGCGGAGCTGCAGCGACACAACACGGGCGGGCTCACCTTCCACCTGCCGCTCGACGGCCCGGCCATTCGCGCCCTCGTGGGCTGCCTCGGCGGCGCCCCCGCCGCGACCGAGCCCCGAAACAGTCTCGCCCGGGCGCTCCAGGCGGCGGGGGTGAGCGGCCTCGAGCTCCAGGGCCGCTACCGCTTCCGCATGGCGAGCGAGAGCGCGGGCGAGACGTCCGATCCGCGCGACTTCGTGTCGCGGGCCCTCGGCGCGACGGACGAGGCGTTCCAGAACCTGGCCGCCGGCCGCGTGCCCAACCCCCTGCCGCTGCGCCGCCTCGTCACCGAGCTCCTCGAGCGGGACCTCGCCACGGAGGAGCTGTGGGCGGAGCCGGGCGAGGCCCCGCCGTACGCGATCCACCAGCTGCGGGTGGCGCAGCTCGCCCTCCTGGTCGGACGCGGGATCTCGCTTCCCGAGAGCGTCCTCCAGGACCTGGGGGTCGCGGCCCTCTACCACGACTGCGGCTACGCCGCGGGGAGCCCGGCCTCGGGCGGGGTGGGCATCTCGTTCGAGCGTCACGCCGCGACGGGGGCCCGGCTCATGCTGCGCCAGCGCGGGTTCCACGAGGCGAAGATGCGGAGGGTCCTCGCGATCCTCCAGCACCACCGCGACGCGAACGACCGGCTCCGCCCCGGCCTCTTCGGCCGGATCCTCCGCGTGGCGGAGGATTACGACACGCTCGCCCGAAGGAGCGGCAAGCTCTCGCCGACGATGGCCCTCGCCGTCATGCTCAAGTGGGCGGGCACGCGCTACGACCCGGCGCTGCTGCAGCTCCTCGTCAACGCCCTCGGGGCCTACCCTCCCGGCACATTGCTGAGGCTGCCGGACGGCCGGATCGTGCGCTCGGCGATGCCCGCCCGAGATCCGGCGGCGTTCGCCCAACCCCTCGCCCGCTGCCTCCGGCTCAAGGACGGGACGCCCGCTCCCGCCGACCTGCCCCTCGTCGACCTGCGCGGCGTCTCACCGCTCCAGCCGCTGCGGGCCCTTCCTTGAGCGCAAACTCCGACGTGAGAGTCGCGGCGTCCGTCCTCGTTTCCGGCTAAGGCAGCGCTGCCGTACTCGGCTGGCCCTCGCGGACGTCGACCTCCCGCGCGACCCCGCCCTCGACCGAAAGGACGTAGCGGCCGGGGACCACGTTCTCGAGCCGGCGCATCGGTCCGAACAGGCGGATCTTCCCATCGTCGGTGAACGCGTTCCACATGTAGGCCTGGCCGTCCGGGCCGAGGAGGCGCGCGGTCGCCTGCGGCAGGGCGAGCGTCTGCGGCCCGATCAGGATCTCGAGCGAGCCTCCCGGGGTGAGGACGAGAGGCACGGTGCTCGCGGGCACCGTCACCGGCAGCCGCGTCGGCGCGTAGCCGGAGGACTCCGCCCGCACCTCGTAGGCCCCGGGCCGAAGCGAGGGCACCTCGCCCCGCCCCTCGCTGTCGAGCGAGACGCTGCCTGCGAAGGCCGCCCTACCCGAGCCGTCCAGCACGCGCACGAAGAGCCCGCGGAGCGGGGTGCCCAGGAGGCCGTCCCGCGCCTCGAGGGCGATCCCCTCCCCGCGGCGCAGCGCGACCTGGACGTCGCTGTCCTCGGCCGCCTGGAGCTCGCGCGTCTCCACCTGGTAGGCGGCCTTCTGGAACGACACGCGGTAGCCCTTCGGATCGAGGTCCTCGAAGGCGAAGCGGCCCGAGGTGTCGGTCGAGGCCGTGTTCACGAAGCGGAGGCCGCCGCCCTCGTCCTCGACGCGGACCTCGACGTCGCCGAGCGGCCGTCCCGACTCCGCCTCCACCACCGTTCCGGCGAGGCGCGCCGGAGGGGCTTCCAGGTCGACCGTGGTGTCGCCCGCGACGTCGACCGTTCGGCGGATGGGCGCGCCTCCCGAGAACGAGCTGGCGGCGAGGTCGTAGCGGCCCTCCCCGACGCCCTCGAGGACGTAAGCTCCGCTCTCGTCCGTGCGGCCGTTCACCCTGCGGCCGTCGCCGGCCTCGGGAAGGGCCAGGACCATCGCGTCCGTCACCGGGCGGCCGCCGCGGGTCACGTGGCCGTCGACCCTGTACCCCGGCTCGAAGACGATCTCGGCCGCCGCGTCCGCCTGGCCGGGGCCGATCGTGACGGTGGTCGACGCGGACCGCGACCCGCTGAGGGGGTCGCCCGCACGGGCGGCGAGGGTCACGAGACCCTCCGGCACGCCCGTCAGCTCGAAGGCGCCGCCCGCGGCGGTGCGGGTGGTGGCGAAGTAGTCGCCGGCCTGGGCGCTCACGTCGATGCCGGTGAGCCGGGCCTCCGGCAGGCCGGTCACGGCGCCGCGCACCACCGCCCCTGCAGCGAGGAGGAGCTGGACCTCCTGGCTGTCGTCGCCGGTGAGCACCGCCTCGACGGACGGGCTCGACTGGTCGCGCAGCGAGGCCCCGAGGGTGTAGCGCCCGGGGTTGAGGCGCTCGAAGCGGAAGCGGCCTCCCTCGTCGGAGAGCGCCGACTGCCCGGCGCCGCCGATGAAGCCGAGGCCCGGGCGGAAGCCCGCGTCTCCGGCCATGGACAGCGCCACCTGCGCGCCCGCCACCGGCCGGCCGCCGGCGAGCACCGCGCCCGCGATCGAGCCGCCCTTGCCCAGCCGGAGGTCCGCGGCAGCGAGCGCCTCCTTCAGCTCCACGTTCGTCGTGGCCTCGCTCCAGTCGGGGTGCGACGCGGTGAGCGTCCACGTGCCGGGAGCGAGCCCTGCGATCTCGTATCGGCCCTCGGCGTCGGTCCTGGCCTCGTTGTCGCCGCCCTCACCCAGCGTGCGGATCGCGGACATCCCCGCCCCGCCGCCCGCGAGCTCGGCACGCACCGCGACGTCGAGGATGGGGCGCCCGGTGCGGGACTCCAGCACCTTGCCCGCGATCACGCCCCCCTTCGGCAGCCGGACCTCGACGCCCTCGGCGGCCTCGCCCTCGCCGACCGTGACCCCGGACGCGCTGCCCGACTGGTAGCCGGCGGCGAACCCCTCGACCGTCCACCGGCCCGCGGGCACGTCCTCGAGCAGGAACGTGCCGTCCTCGGCGTGGAAGGGTCGCTTCTCGTACGGGCCGTGCCCGCCCCCCGGCCCCGCACGCACGAAGAATCGCACCCCGCCCTGTGCGTCGGGCTGGTAGCGCAGCTGGAAGTCCGGTATGGCGCGGCCGGATTCCGCCTCCACCACTCGCCCGTGGACCTGGCCCGCGCCGGTCACGGTGAGCTCCACGCCCTCCGCCGGCGCCACCGCGCCGGCCTTGCGTGGCCCGAGAACGGACGTGCCCATCGCCTGGAGGTCGTAGGCCTCCCCGGCCGTGAGGCCCTCCAGCAGGAACGCGCCGTCGGGACCAGTGGGCTCCTCCGTGCGGATCGCGCCCGGCCCGAACGGCGTCCCGCCCTGCTGCCCGGCCGGGCGCGCCGCGACCGACCAGCCCGACGCGCCGGATCCGGACCTGTCGTGGAGGAAGCCGCTGATCGTGGCGCCCGGGCGGAGGACGAGGTCGAGCGGATCCGCGCGCGTCCCGCCGACCTTCACGGGATCGACGGTGGCGCGGGCGAAGCCGGCCCGCCGGGCCGAGACCGTGTAGTCGCCGGGCTTGAGGCCGCGGAACTCGAAGCGCCCGTCGGGGCCGGTCTCGCGACGAACCTGGCTGGCGGGCCCGATGAACGACACCTGGATCCCGCCGCGCCCGGATCGGAACGTGAGGGAGCTGGAGAGGGTCACCTCGGCCTCGGCCAGGGGCCGGCCCTCCTCGTCCTTCACCGCGCCGCGCACCGAGAGCCCGTGCCTCAGGACGACCGTGAGCCCGGAGCGCGTGGCTCCCGCGGTGAGCGCGATCCCGCCGACGGAGCGCTCCTCGTAGTCGTCGTGGCGGACGTCGAGCCGCTGGCCCTCCCCGGGCCTGAGGCGCGTCGCCCGGAACGAGCCGTCGCGGCCGGTGCGCACGGTGCCTTCTCCCTCCAGGCTCCGCACGAAAGCCCGGAAGGCGCTCTCGCCGCCCCGCGCGACCTGCGCCCACGCTCCCTCGATGGGTCCACCCTGCTCGTCCACCACACGGCCCACGAGCGTGGCTCCGCGAGCGAGCGGCACGTCCTGCGTCTCCGATTGCCCGGCCGCGACCGTCACGGGGCGGGACCACGAGACGAACCGGTCGTCGTCCACGGACAACCGGTAGGTCCGGGGAGGGAGCCCGCGGATCGTGTAGCGGCCGTCGGCCCCCGATCGAGCGAGATACGCGGCCTCGCCATCCGCGCGCGCGAGGAGCCGGACGCCGGCCAGGGGTTTGCTTCCTTCGGCGTCGACCACGCGGCCGGCGACCGAGGCGGTGGGAGCGAGGGCGAGGCTGAGCGCCTCGGGGGGCGCGGAGGTGAGGGCCTGCGTGGCGTGGCCGCGGTCGCCCCCGTCGGCGACCAGGGCCCCCGGCTCGTGCGGCGCTCCCTCGAGGAGGAACGTCCCGTCCGACCGCGTCTCCACGAAGCGCGTCGTCTGCGTGCGTCCCTCGAAGCGCACGAGGGCGCCCGAGGCCGGCGTGCGGCGGTCGGCGAGCGTGACCGTCCCCCGGAGCACCTGCCCGACGGCCAGCGTCACGGGCCGCGCGAGGGCGCCGGACCGCACCGGCTGGCGCTCCTGGGTGGCGAAGGGGGGCGCCTCGATCCGCAGGCGGTTTCCGTCGTCGGCCGCCGTGTCGAAGCGGAACGTGCCGTCGGGTCGCACCGCTGCCGACTGCGGCTCGCCGACACCGGGGGAGACGTCCCGGGTGAGGCTTCCGCCTCCTCCCGGCCAGAGAGTCACGATGGCCCCGGCCACCTTCCCCCCGCGCTCGTCCACCACCCGGCCGGCGAGGGGCATCGCCTTCGACAGCCTCACGTCCCCCGCGTCCTCTCCGCCCGAGTCGAAGAGCCTCTCGAGCCGGCGCGGCGCGGCGACACCACCCGCGAACGACAGGTGGATCGCGTCCCCCGCCGGCATGGCGAGGACGACAGCGAAGGTCCCGTCGGCGCGGCTCACCGCAGTGGCCAGCGCCTTCGGAAGGCCCTCCCGCCGGGCCTCGCGCCGCGCGGCGGCGAAGCCGTCCTCGAACGGAAGGGCCGAGACCGTGACGCCGGCCGCCGGCTTGCCGTCGACCAGGACGCGGCCGCGGACTTCGCCGGCGGAGGAAGTTGCGGCGAGGACGGCGAGGAGGGCGAGGGAGGACAGGGATCGTTGCATGAGGTTCTCCCGGTCGGGCAGGAGTATGCCCCTCCTTGGACGCAGCGGCAGGGGCAAAGGTCGACCCGCCTCGTCCCCTCAGTTCATCCGCCAGAGGGCGAGGTTCAAGGCGGCGGCGAAGGCCACCCAGGCGAGGTAGGGCACGAGCAGGAGCGCGGCTCTCCGGGACAGCCGCCAGAACGCGGCGATCGTGGCCACGACGAAGACGCAGAGGGCGGCGATGCAGACGAGGGCCCGGTCCGGGCGCCGCTGCGCGAAGAAGAACCAGGGCCAGGCGGCGTTGAGGGCGAGCTGAAGGAGGTAGACGAGCGGGCCGAGGCGCGCGCGGCCCTCCCGCCAGGCCAGCCATCCGGCCACCGCGACCATCGGGTAGATGAACGTCCACACGGGGCCGAACACCCAGTGCGGCGGCGTCCAGGAGGGCTTCTTCAGGGCCGGGTACCACTCGGCGACCCCGAGCCGGGCCGCCATCCCGCCCAGGACGGACACGCCGAAGCAGAGGACCACGAAGGCCGTCAGGCCGAGCACGTCCCGGGTGCGGGAGACCGTCTGGCTCACGTCGATCCTCGCTGTCGAAGAGGCCCTGTCCGCGGAGCGACGCCTCGCGCGTGACCGCCCGGCTGATTCTCCGTCGAAGGCGGGCGGGAATCCAGGACCGCGGTGTCGTCTCCTGGTCCGACACCCAGGCTCCCCCGGGAGGTCGGCCTCTTCGTAGAATGGAGGGTCCCGAGGAGACCCTGCCCATGCACGACCCGCGCGTCCCGGAGACCCTCGAGGGCTGGTCAGTCCTCCACCAGATGTTCCGCGTCCGCTGGCCGGAGTGGCGCGTCCGGCCGGAGGACCTCCGGCAGAGGCTCGCCGCCGAGGCAGCGGTGTCGCTCGCCAGCATGCGGCGGGGAGAGGCGGGGGCGACGGTCCCGGTGACCCTTCTCGGCCACAAGGGCGACCTGATGCTCATCCACCTGCGCCGCTCGTTCGAGGAGCTGCAGGCGGCCCAGGTCGCGGTGGCCCGGCTGGGCCTCGCCGCCTTCCTCGAGCCCACGGCGTCCTTCGTCTCCGTGGTCGAGCTCGGGATGTACGAGATGACGGCCCAGATCCACCGCCGCCTGGCCGAGCGGGGGCTCGTGGCCGGCTCCGACGAGTTCGAGAAGGCGTTCGACGCGGAGATGGAGGAGCAGCGGAGGCGCGTCTCGGCCCGGCTCTGGCTGGAGGTGCCGCCGAGGCGGCACGTCTGCTTCTACCCGATGAACAAGCGCCGCGGCGAGACCCGGAACTGGTACGCGGAGCCGGTCGAGGACCGCGCGCGCATGATGCTCGAGCACGGGAAGATCGGCCGGCATTACGCGGGCGCCGTCACCCAGGTCATCTCGGGGGCGATCGGCTTCGACGACTGGGAGTGGGGCGTCGACCTCTTCGCCGACGACCCCCTCGTCTTCAAGAAGCTCATCTACGAGATGCGGTTCGACGAGGCCTCGGCCTGGTACGCCGAGTTCGGCCCCTTCTACGTCGGCCTCCAGTTCTCCGCCACCGAGCTGCCAAGATACCTCGAAGGCGAAGTGCCGGCCTTCACGCCGGAGCCTCTGCCGCGTTGACCCCCAAGGAGCCCCCCGACATGGTCCTCGCCCCGGCCGGTCTCGCCGCCCTCCTCGCCGCCTCGCCGAACCCCCTCCTCGCCCCGTGGACGGGCCCGTACGGCGGGGCCCCGGCCTTCGACCAGGTCAAGGTCGAGCACTTCAAGCCGGCGCTCGAGGCCGGCATGGCCGCCGAGCGGGCGGCCGTCGACAGGATCACGGCCGAGGCCGCGCCGCCCACCTTCGCGAACACGATCGCCGCGATGGAGCGCGCCGACCGCCTGCTCAAGCAGGTCAGGAACGTCTACGAGGTCTGGAGCTCCACGATGAGCGGCCCGGAGTTCCAGGCCGTCGAACGCGACATGGCTCCGCGCCTGGCGGCGTTCCAGGACGAGATCACGCAGAACGAGGCCCTCTTCCGGAGGGTCGCGGCCGTCTACGACGCGCGGGAGAGGGCAGGTCTCACGTCCGAGCAGAAGCGCCTCGCGTGGCTCTACTACACGACCTTCGCCCGGACCGGGGCGAAGCTCGACCCTCCCGGCAAGAAGCGCCTCTCCGAGATCAACCAGCGCCTGGCCGCCCTCTACACGGACTTCGCCCAGAACGTCCTCGCCGACGAGACGGACTACGTGCTCTTCCTCGACGGGGAGAGGGACCTCGCCGGGCTCCCCGACTCCGTCCGCTCCGCCGCTGCGGCGGCCGCCGAGTCGCGCGGCAAGAAGGGCCAGTGGGCGATCCTCAACACCCGCTCGAGCATGGAGCCCTTCCTCACGTACTCGGAGAGGCGCGACCTCCGCGAGAAGGTCTGGCGGACGTACTACAGCCGGGGTGACAACGGCGACGCGAAGGACAACAAGAAGGCGATCGCCGAGATCCTCGCGCTCCGGGCCGAGCGGGCGAGGCTCCTGGGCTTCCCGACCTACGCGCACTGGAGCCTCGACGACTCGATGGCGAAGACGCCCGAGCGGGCCATGGCCCTGATGGAGGCGGTGTGGACGCCGGCCGTGGCCCGCGTCAAGGAGGAGGTCGCCGAGATGCAGGCGATCGCCGACCGCGAGGGAGCAGCGGTCCGGATCGCGCCCTGGGACTACCGCTACTATGCGGAGAAGGTGCGCAAGGACCGTTACGACCTCGACGAGGCCGAGGTGAAGCCCTACCTGCAGCTCGAGAAGCTGCGGGAGGGCATGTTCTGGGTGGCCGGCGAGGTCTTCGGCCTCCGCTTCTCGCCCGTCCAGGGGGTTCCGGTCTGCCACCCGGACGTCGTCGTGTACGAGGTGAAGGACGACGCCGGCCGTCACGTCGGCCTCTGGTACTTCGACCCCTGGGCCCGCCCCGGCAAGCGCTCGGGCGCGTGGATGAGCGCCTACCGCGACCAGGAGCGCTTCGACGGCGAGATCCCGACCGTCGTCTCGAACAACGCCAACTTCGTCAAGGGCGCGGCCGGGGAGCCGGTGCTCGTGAGCTGGGACGACGCGGAGACGATGTTCCACGAGTTCGGCCACGCCCTCCACGGCCTCTCTTCGAGGGTCAGCTACCCGTCGCTCTCGGGGACGTCCGTGGCCCGCGACTACGTGGAGTTCCCGTCCCAGATCCTCGAGCGCTGGCTCCTCACGCCGGAGGTCCTCTCGCGTTTCGCCCTCCACTACCGCACGGGCCAGCCGATGCCCAGGGAGCTCGCCCAGAAGATCGAGCGGGCCTCGACGTTCCGCCAGGGCTTCGACACCGTCGAGTACCTGGCGAGCGCTCTCGTCGACATGAAGCTCCACCTCGCCGGCGCCCGGCCCATCGACCCCGACGCCTTCGAGCGGGAGAGCCTCGCCGCCCTCGGGATGCCGTCCGAGATCGTGATGCGCCACCGCACGCCGCAGTTCACGCACGTCTTCTCGAGCGACGACTACGCGGCGGGCTACTACGCGTACCTCTGGTCGGACGTGCTGGCCGCCGACGCCTGGGAGGCGTTCACCGAGGCGGGCGGGCCGTGGGACAAGGCGGTGGCGGGCCGGCTCCGCGAGAACGTCTTCTCGGTGGGGAACACGATCGACCCCGCGGACGGCTATCGCGCCTTCCGCGGCCGCGACGCCCGGATCGACGCCCTCATGCGGAAGCGTGGGTTCCCGGTGGCCGCGCCGAAGGCCGACTGAAGTCGACGCCTCCAGCCTCGGAGGGCGAGGGAGGCGCCTCCGGGTATCATTCCCCTCTAGCTGCTCCCCGTCCCGAGGGGATCCCGGAAAGGCCTCTTCCCATGGACCTCGCGCCTCTCTTCTCCCGACACGTCGAGCGCCTCCAGTCCGAGACGGAGAAGGCCCTCGCCGACGCCGGCTTCGACTCCCTCGTCGTGTCGAGCGGCGCCCCGTTCACCTACTTCGCCGACGACGCCGACGCGCCCTTCCACCCGGTCCCCCACTTCGCGCACTGGTGCCCCCTCGGCGGCCCGCACCACCTGCTCCACGTCGTCCCCGGGCAGAAGCCCCGGCTCATCCGACACGCGCCGGAGGACTACTGGTACGAGCAGGGAGGGGTGACCGACCCCTGGTGGCTCGGCGCGTTCCGGTTCGAGGAGGCGGGCTCGGCCGAGGCCGCGTGGAAGGCGCTCGGCCGGCCGGCGAACGCGGCCTATGTCGGGAACGAGGCCGAGCCGGCGCGCGGGGCCGGCCTGGCCTCGAACCCCCCGCCGCTCACGTCGAGGCTCGACTGGGTGCGCAGCTACAAGGACGAGTACGAGGTGCGGTGCGTCGAGGAGGCGACGGCGCTCGGCGCCCGCGGCCATCGGGCGGCCCGGGAGGCCTTCGCCGGCGGCGCCTCGGAGATGGAGATCCACCACGCCTTCTGCCGAGGCGTGGGGGCGACCGAGGCCCAGCTCCCCTATTCGACGATCGTGGCCCTCGACGACAAGGGAGCGACGCTCCACTACGAGACGAAGCGCGAGGCGCGGGACGGCCGAGTCCTCCTGCTCGACGCGGGGGCGGCGAGCCGCGGCTACGCCTGCGACATCACGCGCACGACGCCCGCCCGCTCCTGCGACCCCCGCTTCGCGGAGATCGTGCGGGCGCTCGACGCCCTCGAGCGGGAGCTGGCGCGGGCGGCGACGCCGGGGCGGCCGTACCTGGAGGTGCACCTCCAGGCCCACAGGGGCATCGCGGCCATCCTCGCGCAGGCGGGCCTCGTCCGCGTTTCGGCGGAGGAGGCCTTCGCGAAGGGCTACACGCACCCCTTTTTCCCGCACGGGGTCGGACACCACCTCGGGATCCAGGTGCACGACGTGGCCGGGCGCCAGGCCGACCCCTCGGGCACCCCCGCGCCCCCGCCGAAGGAGCACCCCTACCTCCGCAACACGCGCACGATCGAGCCCGGCCACGTCTTCACGATCGAGCCCGGCCTCTACTTCATCCCGATGCTGCTGCGGCCGTTCCGCTCCGGCCCCGCCGCGGCGGCGTTCGACTGGACGGCGATCGACGCCCTCACTCCCCTCGGCGGCGTGCGCGTCGAGGACAACCTGGTGGTCACCGCCGCCGGCCCCCGCAACCTCACGCGAGAGCACCTCGCCGACTGAGGGCCGCGCTCAGCCCCCGGCCGCCGCGCGGAGCTCGGCCACGAGCTCCTCCGGCTTCCACTCGTTCCCCCGGAAGAGGCGCCGCAGCCGGCCCTCCCGGTCGAGCACGGCCGTGCGCAGGTTGTGGGTGAAGGAGCCGTCCTCCGCGACGTAGTCGAGCTCGAGCGCGCGGCCGAGCGCCCGGATGGCGTCCTCCTTCCCGGTGGCGAGCGTCCAGTGAGCGAAGGGCGGCGTCGTCTTCTGGAAGGGCCGGCCGAACGCGCGCAGGACGGCCGGCGTGTCGCCTTTCGTGTCGAAGCTCACCGTCAGGAGGTGCGTCTTCGCCGCGGCGGCCGCGTCGCGGAGGAGCGCCTCCTCGGCGGCGGCGAAGTTCCTCATCATGAGCGGGCAAAAGTCGGGCAGCGGGCAGCGGGTGAAGAGGAAGGTCAGGGCCAGGGCCTTCCCCCGGAAGTCGGCGAGGCGGAGAGGCCTGCCGTCCTGGTCCACGAGGGCGACGTCCGGCACCGCGTCGCCGGGCTGCGGCTCGCGGGCCGGCGCGGCGGACGTCACGGTCGCTCCGGGAGCTCCCCTCTTCACGACCACGAGGTCCTCCAGCCAGTAGCGCGAGTCGGGCACGACGAGGGTGGCCGTGATCTCGTCGCCTTTGGCCATGCCCTGGAGGAGGGCGGCGTCCTTCTCGAGGACTACGAAGGGCATGGTCATGGCCGGCATGAAGCCCGGAATCTCCCCGTGGGCGATCGTCACCCTGCGGTTCGCAACGTCGACCTCGACCACTTTCCCCTTCAGTGGGTGGCGCGCCGCGACCGCGGAGGACTCGTGCCGGCATGCGGGGAGGGCAAGTCCTCCCACGAGGAGGAGGACGAGGCAGGGGTAGCGTGTCATGAGGCCACTCTACTCGCTTCGAGTCCCGGTGGCCCGCTCCTTCCCTGATAGGATGGGCCACTCGACCGCGGCCCGCGAAGGGAGCACATGGATCTCGTCCACTGGTTCATCGACCTCTTCCTGCACCTCGACCGGCACCTCGCGGAGGTGATCCAGGCCTACGGAACCGGCACGTACGCCCTCCTCTTCGCGATCGTCTTCATGGAGACCGGCCTCGTGGTCACGCCCTTCCTCCCCGGAGACTCTCTCCTCTTCGCGGCGGGGAGCTTCGCCGCGCTCGGGGCGCTCGACGTGCGCGCCGTCTTCGGCCTCCTCGCCTTCGCGGCGGTCCTCGGCGACAACGTCAACTACTGGATCGGCCGCTACCTGGGACCGAAGGTCTTCCATTACGAGCGCTCCCGCTTCTTCAACCCCGACCACCTCCGCAAGACGCACGCCTTCTACGAGAGGTACGGGGTGAAGGCGATCATCATCGCCCGCTTCGTCCCGATCGTACGGACGTTCTCGCCGTTCGTGGCCGGCGTCGGAGCGATGCGCTACCCGCGCTTCCTGGCCTTCGACGTCGTGGGCGGGCTCCTGTGGGTGGGGGTCTGCACCCTCGCCGGCTACTTCTTCGGGAACCTGCCCCTCGTCAAGAAGAACTTCAGCCTCGTCATCCTCGCCATCGTCGCGATCTCCCTGATGCCCGCTCTCGTCGAGGTCCTCCGCCACCGACGGCAGGCGCGGCGAGGCGCCCTGCCCGACGCCGCCGCCTGAGCCGCCTCTTCGGCGTCGCTTCAGCTTGACGCTCGGGCGCCCGCCGAAGGACGATGCCGCTGCCCGCCATGGAGCCGCTGAAGATCGGGATCACCGGCGTGCGGGGCGTGGTCGGACAGACGCTCACGCCGGAGCTCGTCGTGCGCTTCGCCGAGGCCTTCGGCTCGTACCTGGACGGCGGACGGGTGCTCGTCTGCCGCGACCCACGCCCCTCGGGACCGATGGTTCAGGCGGCGGTCACCGCCGGCCTCTTGTCGGTCGGGTGCGAGGTGGTGGACCTCGGCGTCTGCCCGACGCCCACGCTGCAGCTCGCGGTGGCCACGCTCGCCGCGAAGGGCGGCGTCTCGATCACCGGGGGCCACAACCCACCCGAATGGAACGCCCTCAAGTTCGTGCGCGGCGACGGGCTCTACCTGAGCGCGATCCAGGGCGAGGAGCTCCTCGACGTCTTCCACCAGGGAGCGGTCGCGCGCGCCGGCTGGGACCACCTCTCGACGCGGGTCGAGGAGCGGGACGCGATCCCCCACCACCTCGAGGCGCTCGCGGCGCGGTTCGACGGCGCGGCCGTTCGGTCGCGGAGGCTGCGGGTGGCGGTGGACTGCGGCAACGGCTCCTGCGCACGGCTCGTGCCCCGCTGGCTGGCCGACCTCGGATGCGAGGTGCTGCCGATCAACGACGACCCGTCGCTCCCCTTCCCTCGCCTTCCCGAGCCCTCCGTCGCCACCGCGGCCCAGGCCCGGGCGGTCGTCCTCGCCGGCCGGGCCGACGTCGGCCTCGTCCTCGACGCGGACGGCGAGCGGCTCTCGCTCGTGGACGAGACGGGGCGGCCGCTCTCGGAGGAGCTGACCCTGCCCCTGGCCGTCGAGGCCGCGCTCGGCTGCCGCAAGGGTCCGATCGTGACCAACGTCTCGACGACCGGCCTCGTCGAGAAGGTGGCGGCGCGTCATGGGGCGACGGTCGTGCGCACGCCGGTCGGCCAGGCCTTCGTTTCCGAGGCCATCCTCGAGCACCGGGCCGTCCTCGGCGGCGAGGGCAACGGCGGCGTCGCCGTGCCCGAGGTCCACGCCACCCACGACAGCGCGGCCGCGACCGCCCTCCTCCTCGAGCACCTCGCCCGCACCGGCCTCCCCCTCTCCGCCCTCGTCGCGGGCTTGCCCGCGGTGGCGGTGAGCAAGCTCGCGGTGCCGGTCGCTCCCCGCCTCCTCTTCTCGGCTCTCCAGGACTTCCGGGACGCGGTGGGCGAGGTCGAGGGGGCGACGGTGGACCAGACGGACGGGGTGAAGATCCTGTGGCCCGACGGCTGGGTGCACGTCCGGGCCTCGAACACGCAGTCGCTCGTGCGCGTGATCGCCGAGGCGGGCGACGCGGCGAGGGCGCGGGAGCTCGCCGACTGGGCGCGCGGGCGCCTGCGGATCTGAGGGCGCCGTGCGAGCCATCCCCTCGCTGAAGATCAGCATCTCGGGCGTGCGCGGGGTGGTGGGCGACTCGCTCACCCCCGAGCTCGTGGCCCGCTTCGCCCAGGCGTTCGGCACCTACGTGGGCGGCGGACGCGTGGTGATCGGGCGCGACCCCCGCACGTCGGGGGAGATGGTGCGGCAGGCGGTGGTGGCCGGCCTCGGCTCGAGCGGCTGCCGGGTGAGCGACCTCGGCGTCGTGCCCACGCCGACCGTGCAGCTCCTCGTCCGCCAGCTCGGAGCGCAAGGCGGCATCGCGATCACGGCCAGCCACAACCCACCGGAGTGGAACGCCCTCAAGTTCGTGGGCGGGGACGGGCTCTTCCTGAGCGCGGCCCGCGGCCGCGAACTCCTCGACATCTACCACCAGGGCGATTACGCGAAGGCGAAAGGCGCGGACCAGCGCACGCCGGAGCGCGTGGCGGACGCGGTCGAGCGCCACGTGCGCGCGGTCGTGGCCGGCACCGCGGTGCTTCCTTCGGAGCGGCGGCTCCGGGTCGTCGTCGACCCCGGGGGCGGCGCCGCGGCGGTCGCCGCGCCCGGCCTCGTCGAGGCTCTCGGCGCCGAGGTCTCGGCCATCCACACGACGGCCGACGGCCGCTTCCCCCGCCCGGCGGAGCCGGTGGCCGAGAACCTCCTGGCCCTCGCGGAGGCCGTCCGCGTGCGGAAGGCCGACGTCGGCTTCGCTCAGGACATGGACGGCGACCGCCTGGCCGTCGTCGACGAGACCGGCCGGCCGATCGGCGAGGAGCTCACCCTCGTCCTCGCCGCCGACGAGGTCCTGCGGAGGACGAAGGGCCCCGTGGTCGCGAACCTCGCCACGACCGACGCCGTGGACGCGATGGCCGCCCGCCACGGCTCGCCGGTCTTCCGCACGAAGGTCGGCGAGGCCAACGTGGCCGAGGGCATGCGCCTTCACCACGCGGTGATCGGCGGCGAAGGCAACGGCGGCGTCATCTGGCCGGCCGTCAACTTCGCCCGCGACAGCCTGGTCGGCATGGCGCTCGTGCTCCACCGTCTCGCCGCTTCGGGCCGGACGGCCTCCGCCCTCGCGTCGGAGTTCGACCGCTTCCGCGTGGTCAAGCTCCAGCGCCACTGCCCGGCGGAGCAGGGACGGACGATCCTGGCCCGGGCGCGAGAGGCCTGGGCGAACCATCCCGTAGATCTCACGGACGGGATCAAGGTCCGGCTGGAGGACGGATGGTTCATCCTCCGCGCGTCGAACACCGAGCCGATCGTGCGCGTGATCGCGGAGTCCTCGACCGAGGAGCGGGCCCGCGCCCTCGCCGAGCGCGTCCTGGCCGATGTCGCCTCGTGGATCTGACTTCCCGGTCCCCGCCGCGCCTCA
>DATJYX010000094.1:0-33301 GCA_035577965.1 Vicinamibacteria bacterium
CGCAGCTCGTGGGCGGGGGCGAGGGAGACTGGTACCGCTTCCCACGCGCTCCGGAGCGGGACGGCCGGTCGACGCTCGCCTTCGGCGGGCTGAGGACCGACGCGACGGCCCTCGTCTCCGGGCAGGCGCTCGCAGGCTATCGCTGGTTCCGGCTGGACACCGGGGGAGAGCGGGAGGGCCTCTACGTGAACGTGGACGCGACCTGGAACCTGTCCCCGAAGACGCAGCTCGGCGCTCGCTGCCTTCGCGACATCACCTACTCGAGCTTCGCGACGAGCGGCCCCACACCCACGAACCAGACGACTTGGGCGGAGGTCTTCTTCGACAAGGTTCTGGTCAGCAACGTCTACCTGCGTGTCTCCGGGCGCTTCAACCAGCTGGACTCGGACGGAACCATCACGATCTTGCCCCCGGAAGGACGACCGGAGACTGCGGTGCGGAACGACCGGGCGCGCGAGGCGGGAGCGGAGCTCGGTTACCAATTCCGCACGAGGCTGCGGATCGGCGTCACGGCGACCTACACGAAGCGCCAGTCGACCATCTCGACCTTCGGGATCGACGGTCTGCTGGCCGGACTCACCGTCAAGTACAACCCGCCGCAGCCGACGTTCCGCTAGCCGCTCCTCGC
Source organism: Vicinamibacteria bacterium (assembly GCA_035577965.1). Taxonomy (GTDB): domain Bacteria; phylum Acidobacteriota; class Vicinamibacteria; order Fen-336; family Fen-336; genus DATBSL01. The sequence goes on from DATJYX010000094.1 coordinate 629, forward strand.
GGCCGACCCGCAGCCCCGAACGCCGGTCGCATTGACCCCGCCGGCCGCCGCCGCGACAATGGCCTCGTGGGCGGACACGCGGCGGCCGGCTGGGCTCTCGCCGGGATGGCCCTCCTCGGGTCGGCCCTCCCCGCCGCCGAGTACGAGATCGGCCCCGGCGACGTGCTGAAGATCGTCGTGCTCGGCCAGACCGACATGTCGGGAACCTTCCCCGTCGATGCCGACGGGATGTTGACCTTCCCCGTGCTCGGCAAGCTCAAGGCGTCCGAGCACTCGACGCTGGAGTTCGAGCGCAAGCTCACGACGCTCCTGGCCGACGGCATCCTGAAGCGGCCGCAGGTCACGGTGAGCGTGGCCGAGTACGGCAGCCAGAAGGTCTTCGTCGCCGGCGAGGTGCAGCGGCCCGGGCAGTACGCCCTGAAGGCCGACCGCAGCCTGCTCGCGCTGCTCGGGGACATCGGCGCGCTCGGAGCGAACGCGGGTCACGAGGTGATCGTCGTGCGACCGCCGCCGGCCACGGCGCCGGCGATGCTCGGCGGCCCGCCCACGCTCGGGGTCGCGGTGCCCCCCGACGATGCCGTGCTCTTCCCTGCCGACGCGCAGGCCGCTCGCGCCGCGGAGAAGGCCTCCGCCCCGGCGGAGGCCTCGACCCCCGGCCCGACCGCCACGCCGACCCCGAGCGGCATACCCGGCCTGCCCTTCGTGGCGCCCGGCTCGGAGGTCTTCCACGTCAGCCTCCTCGAGCTGCAGTCGGGGAACCCCGAGAAGAACATCGCCCTCAAGGCCGGCGACACGGTCTTCTTCCCGCGGGCGGCGCAGGTGTACGTGATGGGCAGCGTGGCCCGCCCTGGCCCCTACCGCTTCCAGGAGGGCATGACCGTGCTCCAGGCGCTCACCCTGGCGGGTGGAGCGACCGACCGGGGCTCTGCGGGTCGCACGAAGGTGGTGCGCATCGTCAACGGGAAGAAGGTCGAGCTCAAGCCGAAGCCGACCGAGCTCGTGTTGCCCGAGGACACGCTCGTCGTACCCGAACGCTTCTTTTGAGGCGTGCGGATCGACCGGAACCCTATCTCTAGGGGTCGGCGCGCCCGCAAGCTACAAGATGCTGTTGCCGAAGCGCGCGTTCGTGATGTACATCACCATCGGATACATAACCCTTTGATTCTCCGACGTTTTCCGCTAAACTAAGCCCGCCCCGGGGAGGGGTCTCCGTGACCGAGCAGGCCGTCCTCCAGGACGTCCGTCGCTACCTCGCGACGCTGCACAAGCGACGCGGCATCGTGCTCACCTGCCTCGGCGTGAGCCTCGCCATCGCCGTCCTCCACAACTACACGACCCGCCCCGTGTACCAGGCCACGTCGCAGATCCTCATCGAGCGCGACACGCCGAACTTCCTGCCGAACAAGGAGCTCGTGGAGCTCGTTCAGGGCGGGATGGACTACTACCAGACTCAGTACCAGCTGCTGCGGGGCCGCACGCTCGCCGAGCGCGCGGTGGAGCGGCTGAAGCTGCAGACGAGCCCCGAGCTCACCACCGGTCCGATGCTCGGCCCGTGGGAGCGCCTCCGCGTGCTCCTCGGCCATCCTCCGTCGGTTGCCGTCGACCCGAGCGGCATGCCTCTCTCCCCGGCCGTGGCCGCCTTCCGCTCGCGCGTCGAGGTGGCCCCGGTCCCCGGATCACGCCTCGTGAACCTGCGCTTCCTCGCCTTCGACCCGCAGGTCGCGGCCGACGCCGTCAACGCCCTGGCCCAGCTCTACATCGAGCAGTCGCTCGAGCTGCGGTTCACGACCTCGACCGAGGCGACGGGCTGGCTCTCCGATCAGCTCAAGCAGCAGCAGGCGAAGGTGGAGGCGGCCGAGAAGGCCCTCCAGGAGTACCGCGAGCGCGAAGGGCTCGTGAACCAGGAGGAGAAGCAGGGGCTCGTCGAGCAGAAGCTCCAGGCCCTGAACGGCGCCGTGCTCGAGGCGCGGACCGAGCGCATCTCCAAGGAGACGCTCTACAACCAGATCTCGAGCCTCGGCCCGGCCCAGGCGGAGAGCTTCCCCCTCGTCGTGGGCAGCGAGGCCGTGCAGGCGCTCAAGGCGGAGCTCGGCCAGCTCCAGAAGGAGGAGGCGCGGCTCTCCGAGACGCTCGGCGACCGGCACCCGGACATGGTGCGGGTCCGCTCGCAGATCCGCGCGACCGAGGAGAGGATCCGGGGCGAGATCAGGAACGTCGCCCGCCAGGCGGAGGCCGAGTACCGCGCCGCGCTCGCCAAGGAGTCGCGCCTCGAGGCGAGCCTCGAGGGGGTCAAGCGGGAGGCCCAGGAGACGAACCGCAAGTCGATCGACTTCGGGGTCCTGAAGCGCGAAGTGGAGACGAGCCGCCAGCTCTACCAGGCCCTGCTCACCAAGACGAAGCAGACGGGCCTCGAGACCGAGCTCAAGACGACGAACATCCGCGTGGTGGAGAAGGCCGAGGTGCCGCGGGCCCCGATGGGTCCGAAGACGATGCGCAACTACGGGATCGCCGCCCTCTTCGGCCTCGTGCTGGGGATCGGCCTCGCCATCGCCTTCGAGCACCTCGACAACACGTACAAGACCCCGGAGGACGTGAAGGAGCACCTCGGGGTCCCCTTCCTGGGGATGGTGCCGGACTTCGGCCTGAAGACGGCGAGCGGCGCCCCGCGCGGGCCGAGCGTCTCCCAGATCCTGAGGAGCCCGAGCTCGGCGGTCGGCGACGCCTACCGCGTGCTCCGCACCAACCTCATCTTCACGTCCGCCGAGACCACGGGGCGGGTGCTCGTCGTGACGAGCGCGACCCCGGCCGAGGGCAAGACGACGACCCTCGCCTACCTGGCCGCGGCCCTCGCCCACAACGGCGCCAAGGTGCTCGCGGTGGACGCCGACCTCCGGCGTCCGACCCTCCACCAGCACCTCGGCCTGCAGAAGACGCCCGGGCTCTCGGACCTCATCGTGGGCAAGGCCCAGGCCTCGCAGACGATCCAGTCGACGCGCATCCAGGGCCTGCAGCTCCTCGCCTGCGGCTACCTGCCGCCCAACCCGGCGGAGCTCCTCGGCTCGCCGATGATGAAGCAGATCCTGGACGCGCTGCGAGCGCACTACGACTGGGTGCTCGTCGATTCCCCGCCCCTCCTCGCCATGGCCGACGCGCCGGTGCTCTGCTCGATCGCCGACGGGGTGGTGATGGTCCTCGCCGCCGAGGTGGCGACGAGGCCGGCGGTCACGCGGGCGATCGACCAGCTCCGGAGCGTGGGGGGCAGGCTGACCGGCGTCGTCCTCAACCGGGTCAACCTCGAGCGCAACTCGTACTACTACGGCCAGTACTACGGGGAGTACTACCGGAGCTACTACGCCGAAGGGACGGCCGCCGCCGGCCGGACGGCGGCCGAGCCGACACGCAGGACGGGCCCGCGGCCCGCGGTCCGGCCCCCGCGGGGAGCATGAGGAGGAGCGCGTGAGCGTCGGGCGACTTTACGCCGGGGCCCCGGCGGGGCTACGCTTGCGCAGGTCGCACTCCATGCGCCGCGCTGCCGCCGCCTTTCTCGCGCTTCTCCTGGCCGTGCCGGTCGGAGACGTGCGCTCGGCCCCCTCGAACGGCACGATCCAGGGCGTCGTCCGGATGGACGGGCGCCCGCTCTCGGGCGTGACCGTCGCCTTCATCGAGCTGCAGTCGGGGGCGGTCGTCCGGGCCACCTCCGGCGCGGACGGCGCGTTCACCGCCACTGCGCCCGCCGGCGAGTACGCGGTGACGACCGAGAGCCAGGCCGGTCTCACGGTGGGCCAGGCGCCGGTGCGCGTGGCCGTGGCCGAGGGCAAGGTCGCGACGGCGGACGTCGCCCTCGTGGCGGTGGCGACGGCGGTCCCGCAGGAGCCGGCGGCCGCCGGCCAGGCCCCCCCGCCGGCGCCGACGCCGACGGAGGGCCAGACGACCCCCGCGGAGGGACAGGTGCCGGCCGGCCCCCTGTGGGCGGAGACGACGGGCACCGGGGCGCAGATCCGCTTCGAGCCGGTGACCTGCTTCGTCGCCGGCGAGTTCCCGCTCCTCGACGCGGGCATCGAGCCGCTCGCTTCCGTGGCGCGGGCCCGCGTCTACTTCAAGGGCGCGACGGGCGGCGCCTTCTACTACGTCGAGATGAGCCAGGACCAGGGCCGCTTCTTCGGCAAGCTGCCCCGGCCGCGCGTCGAGGCGAGCCCGATCACGTACTACCTCCAGTCGACGACTACGGAGTTCGAGGAGAGCCAGACCCGCGAGATCGACGCGATCGTGGTCCAGGACAAGTCGGACTGCGGCGACCGGAAGATCGCCGCCTTCGGCCCCCCGGGCGCCATCACGATCTTCTCCGCCTCGACCGGAGTGACGACCCTCGCCCCCGCGGGGTTCGCGGCCGCTGCCGCGTCGGGGATCGTGGTCGGCGTGGTGACGCTGATCGCGAGCGGCGCCGCCGCGGCCGGCATCGTGGGCGGGGTCGTGGGCGGCCCGGGAGGGGGAGCGACGCCGCCCCCGGTCGTCGTGACGCCTTCGCCGATCCCGATTCCGACGCCTCTTCCCACCGGGACGCCGCCCCCGCCGATCACGACGTTCCGCTGAAGCCTTCGACTACCGCCAGCTCAGCGTGTTCTTGAGGCTGTCGGCCTTGCCGGCGGAGACGGTCACGTCCGTCGTCCAGGCGGTCGTGCCCTCTGCCCACGAGCCGCCGGTCTCCGCCACGAGCGCGCGCTGCTGGGGGGCGATCTCCCGGGCCCGGGGCGAGACGGCCCCGCCGCCGGCGGCGCCGTTGACGCTCGTCCCGACCGTCACGCCCTGGACGCGGATCGGCTTCTTGCCTTCGTTGACCACGTAGACGCGGAGCGTCCACGCGTCCCCCGGCTCGACGCCGGTCGCGGGGTTCATCTCGAACTCGACCCGTCCCGTGAAGTCGGGGGCCTTGCGCAGGTCGGCGTCGCCGGTGTCGAAGCCGGCGAGCGAGTCCGCCTTCTGCGCCTTCTCCGTCTGGACCACGGTCCGCCCGGCCACGAAGCGCCGCCTCGCGAGGTCCCGGCGGCGGACCGCGTCGGCGCGCAGGCTCGTCGCGCGGGCGTTCGCGGGCTCGAGGCGCAGCGCCCCGTCGAGGCTCGAGACCGCGGCGTCGTACTGGCGCGCGCCGAGCGCGGTCTCGGCCTGGCCGAGGAGCTGCTGGACCTGCGCCGCCTGCTGCGCGCGCTGCGCGTCCTCCGAGGGTCCTGTCGGAGCGGGAGGAGGGGTCGGCGTGGGGCGGGCGGCCGCGGGGGGAGTCGCGCGCGGTGTCGGCGTGGGCACGGGAGTCGGGGCGGGAGTCGGGCGCGCCGCCTGCGCAGGGGTCGGGGTCGGCTCGGGCGCGGGGGTCGGCGTCGCGACGGCTTCCGGCACGGGTGTCGCCGGCAGCGCGACGGGCGGAGGAGTCGCCTGCGCGAGCGTGACCGGAGGGGCGGACGGCGCCGGCGGACGCGCGGCCAGGAATCGCCAGGCGGCCCAGCCGACGCCGGCGATCGCGAGGACGCCCGCGACTCCCGCCACCGCCAGCCACGGCGGACGCGCGGACGCCTGTGCGGCGGGCGTCTCCCCGGGCGCGTGCGCCGGCTCGGCCGGCGCGTGCGCCGGCCGCGGCGTCGGGGCGTGGCGCAGGTCGCGGCGAGGTGTCGGCGGATGGGTCGCCGAGGGGCGCAGCGCGGGACGTGACGCCGGCGGAGCCGGACGGGGCGCGGGCGCCGCGGCAGCGGGCTTCGCGACGGGAGGCGGGGCCGGTGCCGGAGCGACCGGCGCGAGTAGCGGAGGCAGCACGGGCTCCACCACCTCCGGCTCCTCGGCCATCAGCACCGTCGGCGCCGGTTCGGCGCCGAAATCGGTGTCCTCGACGAAAGCGGTGTCGGTGGAATGCTCGGCCGCGGCGGTCCCGGGTAGCGCTTCGGCCGCCACCTCGGGAACGACCTCCGCCGCGGGTTCCGGCACCACCTCGGCCGCCACCTCGGGGACGACCTCCGCCGGCTCCTCGGGGAGCACTTCGGCCGGCTCCACGGGCCCCGGCATGGCGGAGGTGAAGACGAGATCCTCGTCGGCCGGCGGGGCGACGACCAGGCTCTCCTCGTCCAGCGACACCGCCATCGGCTGCTCGGCCGAGGGAGGAGTCCCCTCGGCCACGCTCTCCGCCGCGACGTCGGCCAGGGACTGCGCGGGGGACTCCGGGCCCCCGGTCCAGAGAGCCACCGTCTCGATGTGCGGCGTCGGCGTCGCCGGCGGGGCGTCCGGCACGATCACGGGGGTGGGCACGGCGGAGGGACGGCGCGGCAGGACGCACTGCAGCATCACGACGTCGTCGTCGCCCGGCGAGCCGAGCCAGAGGATGTCGCCGTTCCGCAGGACCGTGCCGCCCGCCTCGACCGGGTTGTCGTTGACGTGGATCTCCCGGCCCGCGCCCGTCCCGTAGACGGAGACTCGGCCCCCCTCGACGAGGATTCGCGCGTGGGTGGGGCTCACGGTCGGGAGGTCGAGGCGCAGGGTGGAGCCGACCTCGGAGCCGACGGTGATGGCGCCCCTCTCGGGCAGGACGCAGCGCGCCCCGGCCAGGGGCCCTCCCAGCACGGTCAACGACGCCGTATTCGTGTCGGCCATCACACCCTCGCTGTCCCGTCTGGAGGGAAGACGGTTGAAGCCCTGGACCCGAGCATTCTAGGGGTCCCCCTCGCCGGCTTCAATAGACCTTCGGATCCGGTGGTGCGGCTCGCGGGGGTGGCGCGTGGCGAGCGCGGCGAGCGCCGTCCAGGTGGCCGCGTTCGCGGGGATCTGGAAGCTGAAGTCGACGAGCGCGTTCAGGGCGAGGCCGACGAGCGCGCCGAGCAGGCCGAGGTCGAGCGGCGAGGACCGGGCCCGCGCGAGGGCTCCGCGAAGGACCACGGCGAGGAGGCACAGGGCGAGCGCGGCCCCGACGAGCCCTCCGTCGACGAGCGCCTGCAGGAGCTCGTCGTGGGCCTCGCCGATCCAGTCGGGCCCGGGGATGGTCCGGTACCACGGGTACGCCGTGGCGAAGGCGTTCCAGCCCACGCCGAACACCGGGAAGCGCGGGACCATCGGCAGCATGTCGCGCCAGAGCTCCAGGCGGCTCGCCCGGATGCCCCGCGAAGCGAACGCGGTGAGGAGGCCCGAGAAGCCGATCCAGGCGATCCCGAGCCCGGCGAGGAGGGCCATGGCGAGCGCGGTCGCCCCCCGCCGGCGGGAGGCGAGGAGCAGGACGAGCGACGCTCCGGCGAAGGCGGCGACCGCTCCCCGGGATCCCGCCGCGAGAAGGCCGGCCACGAGCACCATGACCGCCGCCGAGCTTCGCACGACCGCCGTCCCCTCTCGGTCCCCGAGGAGGAGCCAGGCCCGACGGCGGCGGGACCACTCCGCGCGCAGGCGGGAGATCGCCTCGAGCGCGAAGCCGATGGAGACGGGGGCCGCCATCACGAGGTAGCCCGCGAAGTGGTTGCGGTTGACGTAGGGGCCGAACACGCCCCAATCCCAGCGCGGACGCCAGAGGCCGTAGATCTTCCGCGGCTCGGGCGAGACGGCTTGCAGCAGCGCGACCACCGTGATCGCGACCCCGACGCCGACGACGGTCGCCAGGAGACGGCGGCGCCAGGGCGACTCCGCCAGCTCGCGGAAGACGGCGAGGTAGAGGAGCGTCAAGGCGACGACGAAGGCGAGCCCGCGCAGGGTGTCGGGCGGACTGACGCTGATCGTTCGCCACGCGACGAAGGGACCGAGAGACTGGGTCTCGTAGAAGGCGAACGAGCCCGGGCTCGCGAGGCGGAGGACGGCGGGCGGCAGGGGAACGAGCTGCAAAAGGACGAGCGCGTGGAGGCCGGCCAGGAGGCGCCGTCCGGGGAGGGGCTCCACTCCACGGTGGGTCCGCCGCGCGCGGACGTGCGCGACGATGCCGGCCGCGGCCCAACCCACGAGCAGGGGGACGAAGACCGGCTCGTGCACGGCGCCGGCCAGGAAGGGCCCCGACGCGACGAGGAAGAGCAGGAGGACGCGCAAGGGCCCCGAGGCACCCGCCCGCGGGCTCATCGCGGGATGCGCTCGACCCGCAGGAGCCTCCCCCGGGGTCCGAACACGAGGCGGCGGTCGGGGCGGCCGTCGCCGTCGGTGTCGAGCTCTTCGCTCACGAGGCGGCCGTGGTCCCACACCTGCCACCGGTCGGGGTGGCCGTCGCGGTCGGTGTCGAGCTCGACGCGGACGACCGCTCCGTCCTTCAGGATCTCGGCCCGCTCCGGCACGCCGTCCCCGTCGTCGTCGTACTCGATCCGGGACACGCGCCCGTCCGGCCCCCGGTAGGTCCACTCGTCGGCGCGTCCCCGCTGCTTCCGCCAGCGGCCCACCTTCTCGAGGGCGCCGGCCGCGTCGTAGTACTCGAACCGGTCCACCCAGCCGTCGTGGTCCTCGTCCACCTCGATGAGGCGGATCTGCCGCCGCTCGTCGTAGTGCGCGATGTAGTCGGGGCGGCCGTCGCCGTCGCTGTCGTACTCGACGATCGCCAGCCGGCCTTGTCCGTCGTAGTAGCCCTTCCAGGCGCCCTTGTCGAGGACGCGGTACTCCCGCCCGTCGCTGCGCTTCACGGTGGGGAGCGGCTCCGGCGGCAGGCCGCCCCGGCCGATGCAGGCACGCCCGCCGCAGGCGGAAGCGAGGACGGCCCCGCAGAGGAGGAGCGTGCTTCGGGCCCGGCGCATCACGTGCTCTTCCCTCCTTCCCGGCGCGCGGCCTCGGCGAGACCGAACGCGACCCACACGTGCCGGAAGTCCTCGACGTCCTGGCCGAGGCCGTCGAGGCCGAGCCCGGCCAGCATCCCCCACGTGGCGAGGTCCGTGGGCCGGGCCCGCCCGCGCCAGAGCGCGAAGACGAGGAACGCCAGGCCGCCGAGCGCAGGCAGCCCCAGGGTCGCCGCGACGTTGAGCGGGGTGAGGTGCGCGTCGAAGGGCTGGAGGTCGCGCAGGCCGGGCGAGGTGCCGGGACCGGTCCCGAGGAGAGGCCGGGCGACGAGGGTGTGGAAGGACGTGACGACGGCCTGCAGGCGCGGCGAGGGGCCGGGGAGGAGTCGCACGTCCCACGGGCGCAGGGGGTAGAAGGTGAGGTTGAAGACGGTGAGCGCGACCATCACCGCGGCCAGGGCCGCGGCGAGGGCCCACGCGAGACGCCGGCGCCGCGGGGTCGTGGCCCCGCGGACGGCCGATACGAGGACGAAGGCGAGGATGGCCCGCGAGGTGGTGAGGACGACGGCCACCGCGAGGGCGGCCTGCGCGATCCGCCGGGCGGCGCGAGAGAGCCCGGCGTCGTCGCGGGCGAGGGCGCCCGAGGCGAAGACGCACCAGCTCGCGAGGAGGTTCGGGTGGGGGAAGCCGGCCTGGGCCCGGGCGAGCGGCCCGGGCAGCAGGTCGCCGCACGTGCCGACGAAGGGCGTGGTCCGCCCGAAGTACGACAGCAGCGCGCCCACCGCCGCGGCGAGGGCGGAGAGGATCGAGGTCGCGGCGAGCGTGCGGCCGACGGCCGCCGGCATGCCGGGCCGGCCCATCATGTCGGAGGTCACGACGAGGAGGGCGGCGAGCATTCCCATGCCCAGGAGCTTCGCCGGGCCCGAAGGGGCGCGGGGCGAGGCGGCGAGGAGCGAGACGAAGGCCCAGCCGAGGTAGAGGGCGAGGCCGGCGTGGACGGGCCGAAGGCGCGGGACACGCCGGGCGAGGAGGAGCGCCGCCGCCCAGGCCGCGGTGGCGAGGGCGAAGACCGCGTCGCTCCACTGCGCGTGCTCGTGGAGCCAGGGGAAGCGCACGAGGCTTCCCCAGGGAAGGAGAGCGAGCGTCGCGAGGTAGAGGCCGCGGGCCAGGCGGTCGCTCACGCGCCCTCAGGAACCCTGGTACATCGCGTCGATCGACTTCCGGTAGCGCTCCTCGACGACCCGGCGCTTCACCTTGAGGGTGGGCGTCATCTCGCCGGACTCCTGGGTGAACTCCTTCGTGAGGAGGGCGATCTTCTTGATCTTCTCGAACTGGGCGAGGTCCGCCGTCATCTGCTCGACGAGGCCCGTGTAGTGCGCCACCACCTCGGGCCGGCGCACGAGCTCCTCGCGGCTCGCGGCCGCGATCCCCCGCTCCCTGGCCCAGGCCTCGAGCACCTCGAAGCTCGGCACCACGAGCGCGCTCGCGAAGTTGCGCCGGTTGCCGATCATCACGACCTCGGCGAAGAACCGGTTCGTCTTCAGCCGGTTCTCGATCGGCTGGGGGGCGATGTTCTTGCCCCCCGAGGTGACGATGATGTCCTTCTTGCGGTCGGTGATGACGAGGAAGCCGTCCCGGTCGAGGAAGCCGACGTCGCCGGTGTGGAACCAGCCGTCGCCGTCGAGCACCTCGGCGGTGGCCTCCGGCCTCTTGAAGTAGCCCTTCATCACGTGGGGACCGCGGGTCAGGACCTCGCCGTCCTCGGCGATCCTGACCTCGACGTGCTCGAGCGGCAGGCCGACCGTGCCCGGCTTCACGTGCTGGGGGCGGTTGCAGGTGATGACCGGGCTCGTCTCGGTGAGGCCGTACCCCTCGCAGATGAGCATCCCCGCGGCGCCGAAGAACTCGGCGATCTCGCGGGCGAGGGGCGCCCCCCCCGAGATGAAGAGCTGCAGCCGTCCCCCCGTGCGCTCCTTGATCTTCGAGAAGACGAGGCGGTCGGCGACGGCGAGCCGGGCCCGCAGCAGCGGCCCGGGGCTGGTCCCGGCGGCGGTGTGGGCGAAGGACTCGCGTCCGACCCCGATCGCCCACCGGAAGATCCTCCTCCGCAGCGGGGGATCGGAGGCGACCTTCTCGTTGATCCGGGCGTACATCTTCTCGTAGAGGCGCGGCACCGAGCACATGATGTGCGGGCGCACCTGCTGCATGTTCTCCGGGACCTTCTCGACGCTCTCCGCGTAGGCGATGGTGAGGCCGGCATGGAGCATGAAGTTGTGGCCGGCGGTGCGCTCGAAGCTGTGGCAGAGGGGCAGGAAGCTCAGCACCGTCCATTCGTGGCTCACCTGGGGGAAGACCTTCTCCGCGGCGAGCACGTTGTGGAGGAGGTTGCCGTGGGTCAGCATCACCCCCTTGGGGTCGCCCGTGGTCCCCGAGGTGTAGATGAGCGTGGCCAGATCGTCCCTCGCCACCTCGGCGGCGCGACGACGCACTGCGTCACGGTCGGTGGCCAGGGCCTCCCTGCCCCTCGCCCGGAGCTCGTCCATGGAGAGGGTCCCCGGGACGGGGACGGGCTCGAAGCAGACGACGTGCTGCAGGAGAGGCAGCCGGCCGCGCACCTCCGCGACCTTGGCCGCCTGGGCTGCGCTCGAGCAGAAGACGAGCTTCGACTCGGAGTCGCCCAGGATGTACTGCACCTGGGGCGGGGTGAGGGTGGGGTAGATGGTCGCGTCCGCCGCCCCCGCGCACAGCGTTCCGAGGTCCGCGTAGGCCCACTCGGGGCGGTTCTCGGAGAGGATGGCGATCGTGTCGGCGCGTCCGACGCCGAGGGCCCGCAGGCCCATCGACGTCTCCTCGACCGCGGCCCGCAGCTCCTCCGAGCTCACCGCGCGCCACGTCCCCTCCTTCTTGAACTTGAGGTGCTCCGCCTTGCGAAAGGTGTCGACCGACCGGTAGAAGAGGTCGCAGACGGTCTGGACGGCCATGTTCGCCTCCAGCCCCGCTCCTCTCGCTGCCGGCAGCGGGGAAGCGGGTCGGGCCCCGGTGAGTGCGGTCCGATGATACTCCCGTCGCTCGGGATGGGAGCGCCGTGGATAATGGGAGCGGCATGAGCGCCCCGCCCGTCTATCTCGGCCTCGGCGCCAACCTCGGCGACCGCGAAGCGGCGATCGACGGCGCCCTCGACCGGCTGGCCGCGCGCGGCTTCCGGACCACGCGCAGGAGCTCGCTGTGGCTCACCGAGCCTCTGGGAGGGCCGCCCCAGGGCTGGTTCCTGAACGCAGCCGTGGGAGGCGAGACGGCGCTCACCCCGGAGGCCCTCCTCGAGGCCTGCCTCGCCACCGAGCGGGAGATGGGGCGGGTGCGCACGGTGAGGAACGGGCCGCGCACGATCGACGTCGACATCCTGCTCTTCGGCGACGAGCGCCGGTCCGGCCCGGGGCTCGAGATCCCCCATCCGCGGCTCGATGGCCGGCGCTTCGTCCTCGAGCCGCTGGCCGAGATCGCGGGCGGCGTCCTGCATCCCACGCTCGGCGTGACGGTGGCCGAGCTCCTCGCCCGCTGCCCGGACCGCTCGGCGGTGATGCGGCACGTCCGGGGCGAGGCGCGCGCCTGATGGCTCACCACTACATCGCGGTCGAGGGCCCCATCGGCGTGGGCAAGACGACGGTGGTGGACCGCCTGGCCGAGCTCCTCGACGCCAACAAGGTGCTCGAGGACTGGGCCACGAACCCCTTCCTCCGCTCCTTCTACGAGGGCCGGCCGGGGGCGGCGTTCCAGGTCGAGCTCTTCTTCCTCCTCTCGCGCTATAGGCAGCAGCAGGAGCTGGTGCAGCGCCAGCTCTTCGCCCAGGCCACGCTCACCGACTACGTCTTCGAGAAGAGCCGGCTCTTCGCCTACCTGAACCTCGACGACTCCGAGCTGCTCATCTTCGACAAGCTCTTCTCGCTCCTGGCCGGCGGCCTGCCGAAGCCCGACCTCGTCGTGTACCTCCAGGCGCCGACCGAGGTGCTCATGCGGAGGGTGAGGACGCGCGGGCGCCCGGAGGAGGACGGCTTCTCCGAGGAGTACATGGCCGAGGTCAACCGGGCCTACAACCACTACTTCTTCCACTACTCGGCGACGCCGCTCCTCGTCGTGAACACCGCGGACGTGGACTTCGTGAAGAGCCCGGACGATCTCGACGATCTGCTGAAGCAGATCCGCGCCATGGGCCGGGGCACGCAGTACTACGTGCCCCGCAGCCACGCCTGAACGTCGGGAAGGGCCCGACCTCGCTTGACGAGCGGCCGGCGCTGCGCCATCCTCAACCCGACCGGAATCCCATGAGCCCCGCCCGGCAGCTCGAGCTCGCCTTCGAGGACGCGCCCCGCTGGGACGCGACCTCGCTCGAGGCGGCGCTCGCCCGCGAGGCGGGGAAGCCGCTGCGCCTCGTCCTCACCGACAACCGGTCGGTGCTGCTCTCGTTCAAGCGCGAGGCGGCCGGGCTCCTCATGCGGCTGCATCGGATGTTCCTCCACGCGCCGGATGCGGTGGTCGCCTCGCTCGCCCGCAACCTCCGGCGTCGGGGACGCGCGGCGGGCGGCGAGGTGCGGCGCTTCATGAACGCCAACCTGCACCGCGTGCGGAAGACGCGCCGCGAGATACCGCCCCTCGTGACGAGCGGCCGCGTCCACGACCTCGCCTTCGTCTACGCCGACGTGAACCGCCGCTTCTTCGGCGGCCGGCTCCGGGTCCCGATCACCTGGGGCCGCGGGGTGGGCCGGGCGCGGCGGGGAGGCCTCACGTTCGGCAGCTACGACCCGGTGCTCGGCCTCATCCGCATCCACCCCGTGCTCGACCGGCCGGACGTCCCGCGCTACTTCCTCGAGAGCGTCGTCCACCACGAGATGCTGCACCACCAGATGGGCGGGGTGCCCGACCGGGCCGGGCGGACGGTTTACCACTCGCGGGCCTTCCGCGAGGCCGAGGCGCGCTTCCCCCACCACCGGGAGGCGCTGGCGTGGGAGAAGGAGAGCCTCCCCGAGCTGCTGCGGGCCAGCCGCGCCCTCGATCGCGAACGCAGGGCGGCGCGGGCCGCCGCGCGGGCCGCCACGCGGTAGGCCGGTCCGCATGCCGCACCTCCGGAGGCTCCTCCCGGAGCTCGCCCGCCACCGTCGGCCCCTCGTCCTCGGCCTCCTCGCCCTCCTCGCCACCACCGCGCTCTCCGTGGCCGGCCCCTGGGTGCTCCGCCACGCGATCGACGACCTCACCGTCGCGGTGACGCGCCAGAAGCTCTGGCTCTACGCGGGGGCGGTCCTCGCCCTCGTCGTCGCCGAGGGCTTCTTCCGCTACCGGATGCGGATGGTCCTCATCGGGGTGAGCCGCGACATCGAGTACGACCTCCGCAACGACGTCTTCCGCCACCTCACTCTCCTCGCCCCCCGCTACTACCAGCAGAACCGCATCGGCGAGGTGATGAGCCGGGCCACGAACGACATGTCGGCCGTGCGCATGGTCCTCGGCCCCGGGATCATGTACACCGCGAGCACGGTGGCGAGCTTCACCGGCGCGGTCACCCTGATGATCGCGATCTCGCCCCGCCTCACCGCCCTCGCCCTCGTGCCCCTCGCCTTCGTCTCCTGGCTGGTGCGCCACTACGGCCGCCAGGTCCACGACCGGTTCGAGGAGGTGCAGGCCCAGCTCGCGGAGATGAGCGCCCTCGTGCAGGAGAACCTGGCCGGGGCGCGGGTGGTGCGGGCCTACGCGCAGGAGGCGCACGAGGAGGCCCGCTTCGCGGCCGCGAACGAGGAGTACGTGGCGCGCAACCGCCGCCTGGTGGCGATCAGCGGCGTCCTCCATCCCGGGATCGGCTTCCTGATGGGGCTCGGGTCGCTGACCGTGCTCTGGCTGGGCGGGCGGATGGTGGTCGGGGGCCGGATCACCCTCGGCGAGTTCGTGGCCTTCGGCGCGTACCTCGCCATGCTCAACTGGCCGATGATCGCCCTCGGCTGGGTGGTGAACCTCTTCGAGCGCGGCGAGGCCTCGATGGGGCGGATCCACGCGATCCTCGACGCGCGGCCCGAGATCCGGGACGAGGACCCGCTGCAGGTGGCCGAGCTCCGGGGCGAGGTCGAGTTCCGCTCGCTCACCTTCGCCTACGACGGCGTCGAGGTGCTGCGCGACATCGACCTGCGGATCCCGGCGGGGACCACGGTCGCGGTGGTCGGCCCGACCGGCTCCGGGAAGACGACCCTCGTGAGCCTCCTCCCGCGGCTCGTCGACCCGCCGCCCGGATCGCTGTTCGTGGACGGCCACGACGTGCGCCGCCTGCCGCTCGAGACGCTGCGGGGCGCGATCGGGTTCGTGCCCCAGGAGAGCTTCCTCTTCTCGGCCACCGTGAGGGAGAACGTGGCCTTCGGCGAGCGGAAGGTGAGCCCCGACCGCCCGCGAGACGCGGCGGTCGGGGCGGCGTCCTCGGAGAGTCAGCCGGACGAGGACGCGCGGGCGGAGTGGGCGGCCGGGGTCGCGCAGCTCGAGAAGGACCTGCGGGACCTTCCCCAGGGCTTCGAGACCACGGTCGGCGAGCGGGGGATCACCCTCTCCGGCGGTCAGAAGCAGCGCACCGCCCTCGCCCGCGCCCTCGCGGTCGACCCGCGGATCCTCGTCCTCGACGACGCCCTCTCCGCCGTGGACACGGAGACCGAGGAGGATATCCTGCGCGGCCTCGCCGGGGTGATGCGCACGCGCACCACCTTCCTCGTCTCGCACCGGGTGTCGACGGTGAAGGAGGCCGACCTCATCGTCGTGCTCCGCGAGGGCCGGATCGTCGAGCGGGGGACCCACGACGAGCTCGTGGCCCGGGGCGGCTTCTACGCCGACCTCCACCGGCGCCAGCTGCTGGAGGAGGAGATCGCGACCGGGGAGGACGCGGCGTGACCGCGCCCGACGACGACCCCCTCACCCCGCAGCGCTACGACTGGCGGCTCCTCGTCCGCCTGCTCGGCTACCTCCGCCCGCACCGGCCCGCGGTGGCGGCCGCCTTCGCCCTCATCGTCGCCCAGGCCGGGGTCGACCTCGTCGGGCCGTACCTCACCAAGATCGCTATCGACCGCTACATCGCGCGGGGCGACGCGGGAGGGCTCGCCCGCGTCGCCTCCCTCTACCTCCTCGCCCTCGTCGCCGCATTCGTCGTCCGCTTCCTGCAGAGCTACATCCTGCAGATGACCGGCCAGCGGATCATGCAGGACATGCGGCGGGAGATCTTCGCCCACCTGCAGCGGCTGCACGTCGGCCACTTCGACCGCAACCCCGTGGGCCGCCTCATGACCCGGGTGACGACGGACGTGGACGCGGTGAACGAGCTCTTCACGTCCGGGGTCGTGACCGTCTTCGGCGACCTCTTCACCCTCGTCGGGATCATGGCGGTGATGGTGGCCCTCGACCTTCGCCTCGCCCTCGTCACCTTCGCCGTGATCCCGCTCTTCTTCGCGCTCACCGACTGGTTCCGCAAGGGGGCGCGACAGTCCTTCCGCGAGACGCGGAAGTGGGTGGCCCGCATCAACGCCTTCCTGCAGGAGAACCTCAGCGGGATGTCGGTGGTGCAGCTCTTCCGGCGGGAGGAGAGGAGCCGGGAGGCGTTCGCGGTCATCAACCGGAGGCACTACGACGCGAACATGCAGGCGATCTTCTACTACGCGGTCTTCTACCCGGCGATCGAGCTCCTGGCCGCCCTGGCCATGGCGCTCATCCTCGTCTACGGCGGCGGGAAGGTGCTCGCGGGAGGGCTGACCCTCGGCGTGCTGGTCGCCTTCATCCAGTACTCGGAGCGCTTCTGGCGCCCCATCTCGGACCTCTCGGAGAAGTTCAACATCCTCCAGGCGGCGATGGCCGCCTCGGAGCGGATCTTCGGCCTCCTCGACACGAAGGCGCTCGTCGCCAGCCCGCCGAGACCGGCCCACCCGGCCGCCGTCGCCGGTCGGGTGAGCTTCGAAGGTGTGTGGTTCTCGTACTCCGGCGCGCCGGAGAGCGGCGACCCGCGGGCGGCGGGCGACGGTGGAGCCGCTCCGCCGGACCGCGGGGGGACGCTCGAGGGCGGGACCGAGCCCCCGGACGAGCACTGGGTGCTGAGGGACATCGACTTCGCGGTGGAGCCGGGGAAGAGCGTCGCCCTGGTCGGGGCCACCGGCGCCGGGAAGACGTCGATCATCAGCCTGCTCATGCGCTTCTACGACGTGCAGAGGGGCCGGGTCGCCCTCGACGGCGTGGACGTGCGCGAGTGGGACCTCTCGCGGCTTCGATCCTCGCTCGCCCTCGTGCTCCAGGACGTCCACCTCTCGAGCGGCACGATCGCCTCCAACGTCCGACTGGGCTCGGACATCCCGATGGAGCGGGTGCGCGCCGCAGCCGAGGCGGTGCACGCCCAGCGCTTCATCGAGCGCCTGCCGCGGGGCTACGACACGGAGGTGAAGGAGCGCGGGGCGACCCTCTCCGTGGGCCAGAAGCAGCTCCTCTCCTTCGCCCGCGCGCTCGCTCACGACCCGCGGGTGCTGATCCTCGACGAGGCGACGTCGTCGGTCGACACCGAGACCGAGCAGCTCATCCAGGACGCGCTGCGCGTGCTCCTCGGCGGCCGCACCGCGATCGTGATCGCGCACCGCCTCTCCACCGTGCAGAACGTGGACGAGATCCTCGTCCTCCACAAGGGGAGGATCCGCGAGCGGGGCACCCACCAGGAGCTGCTGGCGCGCCGGGGGATCTACTGGCGCCTCTACGAGCTGCAGTACAAGGACCAGGAGCGGCCCGACCCGCGCGAGGCGCGGGTCGACCTGCGCGTCTCCACCTGAGCCGGCCGCGGGCCGAGGCGCGGGCCGATTCGGGCTAACGCCTCCGCGCCAGGAAGTCCCAGGCGAGCGTCGCCATCGCACGGACGCCCAGCGGGAGCGCGTCCTCGTCCACGTCGAACCGTGCGGTGTGGTTCAACGAGGCGATGCCCTTGGCGTCGTTCCGGGTGCCGAGGAGGAAGTAGAAGTAGGGCGCCTTCTGCCCGTAGAACGGGAAGTCCTCGGCCACCATCAGGGGCTCGACGCGCACCGCCCCCGCGCCGAAGACGCGCTCCAGGGCCGGGATCCCCACGCTCCTCGCGAGGGCCGCGTCGTTGACGGTCGGCGGGTTGCCCTCGTCCAGGAAACGCAGGGTGGCCGTCGTGCCGTGGGCCTCGGCCACGCCCTTCACCGTGCGCGCCATGCGGGCCTTGATCTCGGCCCGCACCGTCGCGTCGAGCGTCCGCATCGTGCCCTCCATCGTCACCCGGTCGGCGACGATGTTGAACCGGGTGCCCCCCTCGACGCGGCCGATGGTGAGGACGCGCGGCTGCCGGCCGTCGATCTGCCGCGAGACGATGAGCTGCAGGGCCTGGACGATCTCGGCCGCGATCGGCACGGGGTCGAGGCCGAGGTGGGGCTGCGCGCCGTGGACGGCCTTGCCGGAGACCTCGATGCGGAAGGTGTCGGAGGAAGCGTAGATCGCCCCGTCGCTCCAGCCCGCCTGACCGATCGAGGTCCAGCTCCCGACGTGCAGGGCGAAGACGGCCTCGACCCTCGGGTCGTCGAGGGCGCCCTCCTTCACCATGAGCGGCGCCCCCCCCTCCTCGCCCTCGGGCGCGCCCTCCTCGGCGGGCTGGAACAGGAAGACGACCGTGCCGGGCAGCCGGGCCCGCAGCCCGGCCAGGACCTGGGCCGTGCCGAGCAGGATCGCGGTGTGGGCGTCGTGGCCGCACGCGTGCATCACGCCCTTCGCCTGGCTGCGGTACGCGACCTCGTTCGCCTCTTCGATCGGGAGCGCGTCCATTTCGGCGCGCAGGGCGACGACGCCCCCCGGCCTCCCTCCCCGCAGGATCCCCACGACTCCCGTCCGCGCCACCGGGTAGCGCGCCTCGAGACCCAGGTCGCGGAGCCGCTCCTGGACGAGGTGGCCGGTGCGCTCCTCGCGGTTCGAGAGCTCGGGGTGGGCGTGGAGGTCGCGGCGCGTGGCCACGACCGCGGGCGCGATCCGCTCCGCGGCGGCCCGGATCTCGGCGTCGGGCGTGGAGGAGGCCGGAGTGGGGCGCGCGGCGACCGCGGACGATGCGAGGAGCGCGAGAGCGAGCAGCATCGGGGCCTCCGGGAGAGGGGGCTATCATACGCGCAGTGGCCCGGCTCCCGAGCAACCTCCTCCTCCTGGCCGCGGCACTGGTCGTGACGGTCCTGGCGTCGCTCCGCCTCCCGCTGCGGCCGCACGGCGACGCCGGAGAGTACCTGCTGATGGTCGAGTCCTGGCGGGCCCACGCCTCGCCGGACCTGCAGCCCCGGGATCTCGAGTCGCTCCGCGCGCTCAGGGCTCGGGGAGAGCTCCCGATCGACGAGAGCCGCTTCCTCCCGAACTACCACCGCGGCCGCGACGGCCGGCTCTACTGCTACCACTTCTGGGCCTACTCGCTCGCCGGGATCCCCGCCCGAGTCCTGCTGGAGAGAGTCGGCCTCTCGCCGCTCCGGGCCCTGCCGGCCACGAACGCGGCCCTTCTGGCCCTCGCCCTCTGGGCCGTCACCCTCCTCCCCTGGACCGCGTCGCGCCGCCTGGCCCTCGTCGGCCTGCTCCTCCTCTCGCCTGCCCTCGGCTTCCTGATGTGGCCGCACCCCGAGGTCTTCAGCTTCGCCCTGGTCTCGCTGGCCCTCGTCCTCTCGGCTCGAGGCCGCCCGGCGGCCGCCGTCCTCGCCGCCGCGCTCGCCTCGCTCCAGAACCCGCCCCTCCTGTTGCTCGTCGCGCTCCTGTGGACCGCGGCCGCGGGCGCCACGTGGAGGGGCCGCTCGGCGCGCCCGATCCTCGCCGGAACGGTGGCGGCCCTCCCGGCGCTCCTCCCGGCCGCCTTCTACCTGTGGCGGTTCTCCGTCCTCAACCTCTCCGTGCGGCCGACGGAGGCGGCGCAGAGCCTCTCCGCGGCGCGGGCGCTCGACCTCGCCGTCGACCCGAACCTGGGCCTCCTGCCGCACGCGCCGCTCACTCTCCTTCTCTCCGTCGCGGCGTCCCTAGGCGCCCTGCGGCGGCGGCGGGTCTGGCCGGCCGTCCTCGTCCTCGTCCTTCTCCCGTTCCTCGCCTACGCCACGACGGCCAACAGCAACTGGAACAACGACACGTCCGGGCCGAGCCGGTACACCGTCTGGATGCTGCCGCTCCTCGCCACGGTCGCGGCCGGCGAAGCGGGCGACCGTCCCTCGCGCCCGCTCGGACGCCTCGCCGCGTGGGGCCTCGGCCTCGCCGTCGCGACGCAGGCCGCGGCCGTGCTCGCGCGGGGCGGCCCGCTCGCGCGGTCCGACTTCCTCGAGCACTCCGGAGCCGCGCGCCTCGTCCTCGACCATCGGCCCTCTCTCTACCGGCCGGCTCCCGAGGTCTTCGTCGAGAGGACGCTCCACCACGAGGGCCCGTTCGAGGGACCGGTCGTCTACCGCGGCGCGGACGGCCGCTGCCGCAAGGCCTTCCTCCAGTGGCGACAGGCGGAGGCGCTCGTCGCGCAGTGCGGCGAGCCGCCGGGGGACATGGCCGCGCGCCTCGTCACGAACGCCGGCCGCCGCGAGGCGAAGCGCGACTGGACGTACGTCGACTACTGACGGTCCGACCGGGACCGCAGGGACCGGATCTCCGACGGCCCGAGCTCCCGCCACGCTCCCGGCGCGAGGGCGCCGAGGGCGAGGCCGCCGATGCGGACGCGGACGAGCTCCAGGACCTCGTGACCGACCGCGGCGCCCATCCGCCGGACCTGGCGGTTCTTGCCCTCGGTGAGGACGATCTCGAGCCACGTCGAGCCGGGCTCGGCCGGGCGGGGACGCGGCGTGCCGAGGACGCGGACGCGGGCCGGGCGGGTCAGAGTCCCGTCGTCGAGAGCGAGGCCCTCGCGCAGGGCGCGGATCGCCTCGCGATCCGGAAGGCCACGCACGCGGGCGTGGTAGGTCTTCGGGACGTGGTGCTCGGGCGAGGTCAGACGCTCGCCCAGGCGATGGTCGTTCGTGAAGATCAGCAGCCCTGAGGTGTCGCGATCGAGACGGCCCACCGGGAAGACCCACCCCGGCCCGGCGGGGGCGTCCGCCGCGGCGGGCTGCCCGACCGCCTCGAGCGCGTCGTAGACGGTCGGTCGGCCCGCGGGGTCGGCCCGGGTCGTGACGAGACCCGCCGGCTTGTGGAAGGCCAGGACGACCGGCGCCTTCGTCTCCGCGACCCGGCGGCCGTCGACGAACAGCCGGTCGCGGGCCGGGTCGATCCAGCGCGACGGGGAGCGCTCGGTCGCGCGGTTGACCCTGACGCGGCCGTCCGCGATCCACCGCTGCGCCTCCCGGCGCGAGCACACGCCGAGCTTGGAGAGGGCGCGGGCGAGCGAGAGGGTGGCCGGCGGCCTCAGGCCGGGTCCGCCCGGTCGCCGAGCGCGAACGTCATCTGTCCTTCGCACGCGACCTTCCCGTCGACGAGGGCCCGGCCGCGCAGGCTCCCGATCTTGCTCCTCAGGCGGAGGACCTCGCCCTCGAGGATCACCTGGTCTCCGGCGACGACGGGGCGCCTATAGCGCACCCGGTCGATCCCCATGAAGTAGACGAGCCGGGAGCGGTTCTCGGGCTTCGCGAGGATGAGGACCGCTCCCACCTGGGCCATCGCCTCGGTGAGGATCGAGGCGGGCAGCGTCGGGACGCCGCCCGGGCCGGCGATGAAGTAGCGGTCGTTCGAGGTCACGTTCTTCAGCCCCACGACGCGGCGTTCGGGCTCGAGCTCGAGGATGCGGTCGACGAGGAGGAAGGGCTCGCGGTGGGGGAGGATCGCCTTGATGTCCGCGATCTCGAGGGGCAGCCTCAGCGCCGCATCGGTCATGGGTCCGGCCAGTGTACACCGCGCGTGCTAGCATGCCTCGTGCCCCAGCCCCCCGGTGTCCAGACGGGACCGCCCCTGCCGGGCGAGCTCCTCGCGGACCTCCTGGCCCTCGTCGGCGAGATCAACGGGGTGCTCGACCCCGACGAGCTCCTGCCCGCGATCGCCCGGAAGCTGCGGCGCATCGTGGACTACCGGATCCTCGACATCTTCCTGACCGACGCGGAGGGCTTCCTCGCCCCCGCCCACGTCGAGGGCGTCGTCACTCCGGCCCGGTCGCGCTTCCGGGTGCGGGTCGGGGAAGGCGTCGTGGGGGCGGCCGCCGCCACGCGCGAGCCGGTCTTCGTCCCCGACGTCTCGCAGGACCCCCGCTACATCTCCTTCTTCCCCGGCGTCGTGGCCGAGCTCGCCATGCCTCTCGTGAGCAAGGATCGGCTCGTGGGCGTCTTGAACATCGAAGGGCCCGCCGCCTCGCCCTTCACCCCCGCCGCCCGCACCGCGCTCCAGGTCCTGGCCGGCCATCTCGCGGTGGCGATCGAGAACGCGACGCTCTACCGCGAGACGCGCTGGTACACGGGGCTGCTCGCGACGCTCCACGAGATCGGCAAGGAGACGGCGTCGATCCTCGACCTCGACGAGCTCTTGCGCCGGCTGGCCGAGATCGTGAAGCGGGTGATCGACTACGAGACGTTCGGGATCCTCCTCCTCGACGAGGAGCGGGGCGAGCTCGTGCTGCGCAAGGCCGTCAACTTCGGGCCCGCGCCGGAGAGGAGCCGCCTCCCGGTCACGGAGGGGCTCTGCGGGGCGGCCGTGCGGTCGCGGGAAGCCGTCCTCGTGGGCGACGTGAGCAAGGACCCTCGCTACGTGCGCCTCGTCCCGGAGACGCGGTCCGAGCTCGTGGTGCCCCTCCTCCACAAGGACCGGGTGGTCGGCGTCTTCGACCTCGAGTCGCCGGCGCTCGACCGCTTCACCGAGCGGGACGTGGAGGTGCTCACGCCGCTCGCGAGCCAGGTGGCGGGGGCGATCGAGAACGCGCGGCTCTACGCCCGGATCCGGAAGGACGAGGAGAGGCTCTCCCGAGAGCTCCGCATCGCGCGTGAGATCCAGCACGCGCTCTTCCCCGAGGGATCGCCGGCCGGCGCCGGCTGGGAGGCCTCCGCCCACTTCCGCCCCGCCCGCGAGCTCGCGGGGGACCTCTACGACTTCTACGACATGGGCGGCGGCCTCCTGGGCGTCGCGACGGGCGACGTGGCGGGCAAGGGGGTCCCGGCCGCCCTTTACGCGGCGTTCGCCTCGGGGACCATCCGCTCGCGGGCGTTCGAGCGCCGCCCCCCGGCCGACCTCATGCAGCGCGTCAACCGGACGCTCCGCCGGCGGGGCATCGAGGGCCTGTTCTGCACGCTCGCCTACGCCCTCTTCGACTTCCAGGAGCGATCCCTTCGCGTCGCGAACTCCGGCCTGCCCCACCCCTTCCACTACCGGGCGGGCGAGCGGCGGGCGGAAGCCCTCGACGTCTCGGGCCTGCCGCTCGGGACCTTCGACGGCGCGAGCTACGACGAGCTCGCGGCCGAGCTGGGCCGGGGAGACGTGGTCGTCTTCTACACGGACGGGTTCGTCGAGGCCCGCCGGGGGAGCGAGGAGTACGGCCCTGAGCGTCTCCGGCGGGGCCTCGAGACCCACGCCGCGCTCCCGGCCCGTGACCTCGGGGAGAAGCTCCTCGAGGACCTCGAGGGCTTCCTGGGGGAGGGAGCGCCGGCCGACGACGTCACGTTGATCGTGATCAAGGTCCTCTGACAGAGGGACTTGCCATTGCTCCTTCCGACGTGAGCCGGATCACTCGGCGCCCCGGGCGTCGGTCCCTATACTGGTCGTTCGGGCAAACGAGCGAGCCCTGGTTGCGCAGAAGAATCGCAGGTGTCCTGGCGCTGGCCGCCCTCCCGGCTTCCGCCCCCGGGCAGGTGCTGTCTTTCTCGGCGCGGAGCGACCTCGTGGTGTTCTCGGCCACGGCGGTCGACGGCAAGGGGCGCCCGGTCACCGACTTGAAGCGGGAGGACTTCCGGATCTACGAGGAAGGGCGCGAGCAGCCGATCGCCCACTTCCACGGAGGTCGGGACCTCCCGGCGCGGATCCTGCTGCTGGTCGACGCCAGCGGGAGCATGGGCGACGAGTTCAAGGTCGCGAGCGCCCGGCGGGCGGCGGGGCAGATCCTCGACGCCCTCTCGGCCGAGGACCAGGTGGCGGTGGCCGGGTTCGACAGCCGCTACTGGGGGGTGGTAGCCTTCACGCACGACCGCGAGGCCGTGCGCCAGGGGGTGGCTTCCATCACCCCGTTCGGCTCCACCGCCCTCCACGACGCTCTCGACAAGGCCTCGCGCGACATCGCGAGCCACGGCGAGGGGCGACGGGCGGTCGTGGTGGTGACCGACGGCTTGGATACCTCGAGCGAGAAGACGCCCGACGAGGTGATCGCGCGCTCCCGGGCGCTCGACGTGCCGATCTACGCCGTCACCGTCCTCTCGCCCCTCGACGATCCCGGT
Organism: Vicinamibacteria bacterium; assembly: GCA_035577965.1. Classification (GTDB taxonomy): domain Bacteria; phylum Acidobacteriota; class Vicinamibacteria; order Fen-336; family Fen-336; genus DATBSL01. The sequence continues at coordinate 24,726 of DATJYX010000094.1, forward strand.
TCGCGCTCCTTCCTCGGCAAGAAGGCGACCGGGGAGGCGGCGGCCGCCGCCGAGACCCTGGCCCGCTACGCCTCCTTCTCGGGAGGCGCCGCCTTCCGGGTGAGCGACGCCCTGGGCCTGCAGGTCGCCGCCTCTCGCATCGCGGGCGAGCTGAAGCACCAGTACCGTCTCGGTTGGGACCCCCCCGCGGGGTCCTCCCGTTTCCGCCGCGTCGTGGTGCTCTCGACCCGCAAGGGGATCACCGTGCGCACACGCAGCGGCTACGTTCCGCCGTCATAGCCGTATCCCAAAGGCGGCCCGCGGAGAGCCTCCGCCGGCCGCTCCGACAAGGAGGCCCTCGAGTGAGAACCCTGATCGTGCCGCTACTCGCGGCGAGCTGTGCCCTGGCGGGCTGCGCCCAGAAGTCGTACGTCCAGCGCGAGGTGAGCGAGGTCAACAAGAAGGTGGACGCCGTCTCCAGCGAGGTGGAGAAGACGCAGCAGCGCGTCCAGCAGAACGAGGTCCGCATCGACGCCGTGGACAAGTCGGCCCAGTCCGGGATCACCGAGGCCAAGGGCTCCGCCCAGGCCGCGATGTCGAAGGCCCAGGACGCCGAGAAGGCGGCCAAGGGCAAGCTCATCTACACCGTGACCCTCTCGAACGACAAGGTGCGCTTCCCGGTGAACAAGGCCGAGGTCAGCGACGAGGCCAAGGCCATGATCGACGAGGCGGTCGCCCCGCTCGTCCAGGCGAACCGGGGGGTGTTCTTCGAGATCGAGGGCCACACCGACTCGACCGGCGACGCCGCCTACAACTTCAAGCTCGGCGAGGAGCGGGCGATGGCCGTCCGCGACTACATCGCGAAGAAGCACGGGATCGCCCTCAACCGGCTGAACGTCATCTCCTACGGCGAGGAGAAGCCGGTCGCCGACAACAAGGACAAGGAAGGCCGGGCCCAGAACCGCAGGGTGGTGATCCGCATCCTGGAGTAGGACGGCGGGACGAGGGCTCGAGGGGCCGGCCCGGCCCGGGGCCCGGGAGTCGGCCGGGGGCCGGCCCGATGGCGAGACCCGCGTGGACCGCGGGAATGCCGGAGGCCGGCCCGCCGTATCATTGCCGGAGGTGATGGGGCCCGAAGACTCCTTCCTGATCGCCCGGGCGCGGCAGGGCGACCTTCCGGCGTTCGAGGAGGTCGTGCGGCGCTACCAGCGCCGGGTGTACGGAGTGGCCCTGCGGATCGTGCGCGCCCACGACGTTGCCGACGACGTGGCCCAGGAGGCCTTCGTGCGGGCGTGGCGGTCGCTCGACCGGTTCGACCTCGCACGCCCGTTCGGGCCGTGGGTCTGTCGCATCGCCGCGAACCTCGCGGTGAACCACGTGCGTTCCCCCCGCGCCCGGGAGGAGGGTCTCCCCGAGGGCCGGGCCGAGACCACGGCTCCGGACCCCGGACCCCTCGCGACCGTCCTCGACGCCGAGGCGCGGCGCGTGCTCGACACGGCGGTCGCCGAGCTGCCGACAGAGCAGCGTGCGGTCTTCGTCCTCCGCACCTTCGAGGAGATGTCGTACGCGGAGATCGCGGAGGCGCTGTCCCTCAGCCCGGGAACGGTGATGAGCCGGCTCTTCCGGGCCCGCGAGCGCCTGGCGCGGGCCCTCGGACCCTACCTCGGCCGGGCGGCGGATCGGCGGAAGGCGGGAGCGACGTGAGCGGCCACGAGCGCGAGCGGCTCTCCGCGTACCTCGACGGCGAGCTGGGTCCGGCCGAGCGAGCCGAGGTCGAGGCCCACCTCGCGGTCTGCGCGGCGTGCGCGGCCCTCCTCGAGGACCTGGCCGCGGTGGGCGCCGAGGCGGCCGGGCTGCCCGCCGCGGCCCCCGAGGGGTACTTCGACCGCTTCCCGTCTCGGGTCGTGGCCCGACTCCGGGCCGCCGACGCTCGCCGGAGGCCGTTCAGGCTCCCCGTCTGGACGTGGGCGGCCGCCGCCGCCCTGGTGCTCGCCGCGGTGACGCCCCTGACGCTTCGAGGACGGCGCGCGCCAGCCGCTCCCGCCACGGGCGCCGACATCCAGGCCGTTCCGCGTGGCGCGGCGCCATTCGAGGCGGTACGGGGCCCCGCGGCGCGTCTTCCCACGGGCACCCCGTCGCCCGCCCCCGCGGGCACGACGGCGCCGCTGTCGAGCCCATCCTTCCCTGCGGCTCCCCCCGCGAAGGCCGGGAAGCGCGTGGTGCGGGACGAGCCGAGCCCGGAGGAGGAGGAGAAGGAGGCCGCGGCCCGACCCGCCGTCCTTGATCGAGCGGGACCCGCCCCGGCCCGCGACGTGGTGGCGGCCGACGCGACGCGAGAGAGAGAAGAGATCGAGAGGCCGCTCCCGGATGCGAACGCGATTCCCGTCTCGGCGGGCGGGCCGGCGACGCTGGCGCGCAGCGCAGCCGCGCCCGCGGCGGCCCCCGCCGAGGCGTCGGCACCGGCCGTCAAGGGGATGCGCTCGCCGGCTCTCGCGATCGCCGACGAAGAGGGACGCGCGTTCCGCCGCCTGGACGCCACGCACCCGTCCTCGACCGAGGAGTGGCGGCGGCTCCGCGAGGCCTGGCTCGCCTTCGCCGCCGCGCACCCCGCCGACCGCCGCGCCGACGAGGCGCGCGTCCGGGCGATCGAGGCGGGCCGGGAGGCGTGGCTGGCCGGCGGCAGCGCCGCCGACGAGGAGGCGTTCCGGCGGGACGCCGCGGCCTACCTGGCTGCGGAGACCTCCCTCCAGAAGCAGCGGGTCGAACGGCTCCTGGCGACGCCGGGCCCCTGAAGACGCGACCTCTCGGCCGGCGTGCCGGTCGGCCGCCTCTCCACCGCTCGTCAGGTGACGCCGCTCACCTCGGGGCGACGTGGTAGCATGCGCGCTCACCGAGCCACGAGGAGAAACGCGCGCGATGCTGGTGGTGATGCGCCAGGGTGCGTCGGACGACGAGATCCGCGGTGTCGTTCGGGCGATCGAGGCCCGCGGCTTCAAGGCACACCCCATTCCGGGCGCGCAGCGCACCGCCATCGGCATCACGGGCAACCGGGGGGCGGTGGACCGCCCGGTCTTCGAGAGCCTGCCCGGTGTGCTCGAGGTCATCCCCGTCACCCACGCCTACAAGCTCGTCTCGCGGGAGGTGAAGCCGGAGGACACGATCGTCCGGGTCGGCGGCGTCGCGGTGGGCGGCCGGGAGTTCGTGATCGCGGCCGGTCCCTGCGCGGTCGAGTCCCTCGAGCAGACCCTCACGGTGGCCCGGGGGGTCAAAGCGGCGGGAGCGCAGCTCCTGCGCGGGGGCGCGTTCAAGCCCCGCACGAGCCCGTACGCCTTCCAGGGGCTGGGAGAGGAGGGGCTCCGGTTCCTGGCCGCGGCGCGGGAGGAGACGGGCCTGCCGGTGGTCACGGAGGCCCTCGACGCCGAGGGAGTCGATCTCGTCGAGCGCTACGCCGACTGCATCCAGGTCGGCGCCCGCAACATGCAGAACTTCTCGCTCCTCCGGCGGTGCGGGAAGGCGTCGAAGCCGGTTCTCCTGAAGCGCGGCCTCGCCGCGACCCTCGAGGAGTTCCTGATGTCGGCGGAGTACATCCTGGCCGAGGGCAACTACCAGGTGATCCTGTGCGAGCGGGGAGTGCGGACCTTCTCGGACTTCTCCCGCAACACGCTCGACCTCGCGGTGGTCCCGGCGGTGAAGGCGCTCTCGCACCTGCCGATCCTCGTCGACCCCTCGCACGGCACCGGCCGGCGGGACAAGGTGGCCCCGATGTCCCGTGGCGCGGCCGCGGTGGGGGCGGACGGCCTGATCATCGAGGTGCACCACGAGCCCGACTCCGCGCTCTCCGACGGGCCGCAGTCGATCACGCCTCCCGCCTTCGCCGCCCTCGTGGGCGAGCTGCGCCAGATCGCCCCCGTCCTCGGCCGCACGCTCTGAGCGGCGGTTCCGGCCGCGCTCAGTCCAGCTTCACCAGGTTCCGCTCGAGGAGGCGGGCGAAGATGAGAAGCGCCTCGTCCTCGCCCATCGGGCAGAGCTTCAGGATCGACTGCACGTCCCACTGGCCGTTCACCCGGGAGAGGACGAATCCCTCGTGGGGGTCCAGGTTCTGCCGGGTGAGGGTGGCGAAGTCGACGGCGAGGGACGGCACCTTGTCCCGCGGGATCGCGTGGACCTGCTTCTCCCGCTGCCGCGCCTCCATCGTCGCGATGAGCCCCTTCTTGGCGTGCTGGTTCAGGCGGTCGAAGGTCAGGACCTCCTCGTACGCCTTGAGCGCGGCCTCGTAGCGCTTCTCCTGCAGCCGCTGGTAGGCGAGGGCCAGGAGGGCCTGGATGGCGCCCACGGGGTCGGAGGCCTGGGGCTCGGGCCGCACCTCCCCGACCCCGACGAGCCCCCGCGAGTGGAAGTCGAAGAGGAGCGAGGCGGTCTCGAAATCGGAGCGGCGGAGCTCGAGGCTCATCTCGGCGAGGCTCTTGCCGGCCGAGGCGAGGGCGAGGACCTGCTTCTCGACGGCGTCGGCGGCCACGGGCGCGGGACCGTTGACCTTGAACGTGGTCTCCATGCTCGGAAGGATGGCCCGGATGCGCTGCCACTCGTCCACCCGGCGGATCCCCTCGAGAATCACCGGCGTCACGAGCGACTCGAACGTGATGAGGATGTTGTCGGGGAACTCCCCCTCCCGGAACTCGAACTGGCCGGCCGGCCACAGGAAGAGGTCGTAGACCGTCTCCTCGGCCTTCGCCTTGAGGGCTCGCTTCAGGTCGTCCTCGGAGAGGACCCCGTCCCCGACCAGGATCGAGCCCAGGAGGCGGCCCTTCTCCTCCTGCGCGAGGAGCGCCCGGAAGAGCTGCTCCTCGGTGACGAGGCGGAGCCGGATCAGGAACTGGCCGAGCGACTCGCGCGGGTCGTTGGACCAGGAAGAGAAGATGTTGCCCTCGCGCAGGATGATGCGCTTCTGGACGGAGCGCCGCTCCACGTGGAGGGTGCCCGTCTTCCGGCCCGAAGCGATCCACTGCAGGACGTCGGGCAGGGCCATCGTCCGCAGGTCGCCGCGGAGGCTCATGTCTCAGAGCCCTGGGAAGGGGCTCAGCGCTCTTCCCAGGAAACGTCCCAGTAGAGATAGTCGCGCCAGCTGTCGGGCGTGCGGTGGAGACCCAGGGTGAGGGTGAGGTGCGGAAGGGAGGGCGGCCGCCGGGGGCGCCTTATGAGGCGCAGCCCCGCCTGCTCCGGAAGGAGATCCCCCTTCCGGCGGTTGCACTGGATGCAGCAGGTGACGATGTTCTCCCACTCCTTGCGGCCGCCACGGGCCACGGGTACCACGTGGTCGAACGTGAGCTGGGAGGGTGGCAGGCGCTCGCCGCAGTACTGGCAGGTGTGGTCGTCGCGGGCGTAGACGTTCGCTCGGGAGAAGGGCACGTCGGCGAAGGAGCGTTTCATACGGACGTGACGGAGCAGGCGAAGCACCGAAGGGAGCCTCACCCGAACCGTGACGCCCCGGATCTCCCGGTCGTAGACGGCGATGACCTCGACCTTCCCCTGGAAGAGGAGGGTGATCGCCTTCTGCCATGGCACCACCCGCAGGGGCTCGTAGGTGGCGTTGAGAACGAGCGTCTGGTCCATGGCCGCAATCGTGAAGATTCTGCGTTCGCCTCCGAACGCTGTCAAGGACACCCGCCCGCCCGGGGGGGTCGCCCTTCAACAGGCGCGCGCCTCCTGGACGAGAGCGAGGAACTGCCGCGCGCGTTCGGTGACCAGGGCTGCGTCGCCCTTCCGCAGCGCGGCGAGGTCCACGAGGTCGGCCCCCACGCCGAGCGCGGCGGCGCCGGCCTTGATGAAGTCCTTCGCTGTCTGCAGGTTGACGCCACCGGTCGGCACCAGGCCCACCTGAGGCAGCGGGGCCTTGAGCGACCGGATGTAGCTCGGCCCCCCCACCGCGTTGGCCGGGAACACCTTGACGAGGTCCGCCCCCGCCCTCCAGGCCGAGACGACCTCGGTCGGCGTGAGCGCCCCCGGCAGGACCGGAACGCCCGCTTCCCGGCAGGCCGCGATCGTGTCGAGGTTCAGAGCCGGGCTCACCACGAACCGGGCGCCGGCGTCGATCACGGCCCGGGCCGTCTCGGGGTCGAGGACGGTGCCCGCCCCCACGAGGGCGGCGCTCGCCCGGCGGGCTACGTCCCGGATCAGGTCCACGGCCCCCGGCACGGTCATGGTGATCTCGAGGATCGAGAGGCCGCCGGCCTGGATCGCGGCGATCGCGGCCGCAGCCTCGTCGGCCGACTGCGCGCGGATCACCGGGATGACGCCGGTCGCGGTGATGCGGTCGAGGACGGCCTTCTTGTCCATGGTTCTTCCTCCGCGTGCCGGCTGCGTGCGGCTAGCGTTGCACTCGGGCCGAGCCACCCTTCATGACCCGCTCCACCTCGGCGAGGCTCGCCATCGTGGTGTCGCCGGGCGTCGTCATGGCGAGTGCCCCGTGGGCGGCGCCGCATTCGACGGCCCACTGCGGGTCCTTGCCGGCCAGGAAGCCGTAGACGAGCCCGGAGGCGAACGAGTCCCCGCCCCCCACGCGGTCCCAGATCTCGAGGCCGTCGTGGGCCTGCGACCGGTAGAGCCGGCCGCCGGTGTAGAGCACGGCCGCCCAGTCGTTGATCGAGGCGGACCTCACGGTCCGGAGCGTCGTCGCCACCGCCTGGAAGTTCGGGAAGACGGCGATCGCCTTCTCGATCATCTTCTGGAAGTTGGCCGGGTCGAGGGCGGAGAGGTTCTCGTCGAGCCCATCGACCTCGAAGCCGAGGGCGGCGGTGAAGTCCTCCTCGTTGCCGAGCATGACGTCCACCGAGGAGGCGATCTCGCGGTTCACGTCCTGCGCGCGCTTCTTTCCGCCGATCGACTTCCAGAGCGAGGCGCGGTAGTTGAGGTCGTAGGAGACGACCGTGCCGTGCTTGCGGGCCGCCGCGATCGCCTCCTGAGCGACGAGGGGCGTCGTCTCCGAGAGGGCGGCGAAGATCCCGCCCGTGTGGAGCCAGCGCGCACCGTGCCGCCCGAAGAGCTCGTCCCAGTCGACGTCGCCCGGCTTCATCTGCGAGGCCGCGGTGTGGCCGCGGTCGGAGCAGCCCACCGCCGCCCGGACGCCGAAGCCGCGTTCCGTGAAGTTGAGGCCGTTGCGCGCCGTCCGCCCGACGCCGTCGTCGGGCACGAAGCGGACGTACGACTGGTCGACGCCCCCCTGGTAGAGGAGGTCCTGGAGGAGGCGGCCCACAGGGTTGTCGACGAGCGCGGTGACGACGGCGGTGCGCAGGCCGAAGCAGCGCTTGAGACCGCGGGCCACGTTGTACTCGCCGCCGCCCTCCCAGACCTGGAATGAGCGGGCGGTGTGGATGCGGGCGTCGCCGGGGTCGAGGCGGAGCATGACCTCGCCGAGGCTCACCAGGTCGAAGCGACACTCGGAGGCGGGCTTCAGGCGCAGCGCGGACATGCCCGACAAGGTAACGTCCGGCCGAACGCGGAGTCAATGAGGCGGGCGGCCGTCTCGCTCTCGGCTGCTCCGCCGCGGGCGGGCCGTCCCTCCGCCGCGGTTCGGGTCAGGTCAGCAGGAGGGCGTCGCCGTAGGAGTAGAAGCGGTAGCGCTGCCGCACGGCCTCGGCGTAGGCCGCGAGGACCTTCTCCCGTCCGGCGAAGGCGCACACGAGCAGGAGCAGCGACGAGCGGGGCAGGTGGAAGTTGGTCAGGAGGACGTCGACGGCGCGGAAGCGGTGGCCGGGCAGGATCACGAGGCCGGTCTCCCCGTCGCCGGCGCGCGGGCTTCCGTCCGGCTCCGCCGCGGTCTCGAGCGCCCGGGTGGTCGTCGTACCGACGGCCACGACGCGCCGGCCCTCCCGTCTCGCCCGGGTGATCGCGGCGGCCGTGGCTTCGGGGATCGAGAAGGGCTCGGGGTCGACGCGGTGGCCGCGCACGTCGTCCACGGCGACGGGGCGGAAGGTGCCGGGACCGACGTGCAGAACGAGCTCCACGGTGTCGATGCCGCGCGCCGCGAGCCGCTCGAGCACGTCGGGGGTGAAGTGGAGGCCGGCCGTGGGGGCGGCGACGCTTCCGGCCTCGCGGGCGTACACGGTCTGGTAGCGCGCCCGGTCCGAGGGGCGATCCGGACGGCGGATGTACGGCGGCAGGGGGACGTGCCCGTGCCGCTCGAGCGCGGTGTCGGGATCGAGGTCGTCCAGGAGGAGCCGGACCCGACGGAGAGGCCCGGCTGCGGCGCGGCCGCTCGAAGACTCGTCGGGCGGCTCGACCCGCAGGCGGAAGCCGGGGGCGATCTCCACGACGGAGCCCACAGGCAGGCGCCGCGCCGGCCGGACGAGGGCCTCCCAGAGGTCGGGCTCCCGACGGCGGACGAGGAGCACCTCCGCCTGGCCGCCTCCGGGGCGCCGACCGAGGAGCCGGGCCGGGATGACGCGGCTGCGGTTGACGACGAGGAGATCGCCCGGGACGAGGAGGTCGGGCAGGTCGTGGAAGGCGTGGTGGCGGAGGGCGCCGCTTCGGCGCTCGAGCACGAGGAGGCGCGACCCCGAGCGGTCGAGAAGGGGCTCTTGGGCGACGAGCTCGGGCGGCAG
>DATJYX010000095.1:0-45898 GCA_035577965.1 Vicinamibacteria bacterium
CCAGCTCGGGCCGAAGTAGATGAGCGCCACGCACACCCACGAGGCGATGCGCGAGATGAGCCGCGCCCGCTCACGGAGGAGGGCGTAGGTCACGTGGCCGCCGTCGAGCTGGCCGATCGGCATCAGGTTGAGGGCGGTGACGAAGAGCCCGAACCAGGCGGCGAGGCCGAGCTGGCCGATGACGAGCGTCTTGTCGTCGGGGATGGGCCCGTGGACGAGACGCGAGACCCACTGGAAGGCGAGGGGCTCGCCGAAGAAGAGGCCGCCCGTGTCCGGGGCGAGAGGCTGCACCGTGGCGGAGCGTATGCCGAGCCATAGGACCGGGAGACAGACGGCGAAGCCGGCGAGGGGGCCCGCCACGCCGATGTCGAAGAGCGCCCGCCGGTGGGGGATCGGCCCGCGGATCCGGATGAAGGCCCCGAAGGTGCCCACCATGCTGAGCGGCTGCCAGATCGACAGGCCCAGCGCAGGGAACCAGGGGGAGGGGATGTCGTGCGGCAGCGTGGCGTCGACTCGGTAGTACCGGCACGCGACGTAGTGCCCCATCTCGTGGGCGAGGAGGATCGAGAGGAGGCCTCCGGCCAGGGCGAGGCCCTGACGGACGTTCAGGAGGAGGAGGGCACCCTGTCCCGGAAGCGCCACGGGCTGCAGGCCCCCGGCCAGGAAGACCGAGACGATGGTGACGCCGAGGAGCAGAGCGCTGCGGCCCCATCGCTGCCAGGCCGTTTGGGGCGGCGGCGCCGCCCACGCCCGCAGCCAGGGGGCGGGTTCCTGAGACATCTGCGAAGGGCGGTCGGGGCGCCCGCCGGGCCAGGAAGGGAATCCCACTCGGCGGCGGGGTGCTAGAGGGCCAGGCTCTGGAGGTCCTTGCCGGGCTTGAAGCGGATCGTGCGACCGGGCGGGATCCGTACCTCCTTGCCCGTGCGCGGGTTGCGTCCGATGCCGCGCTTGCGGGGCTTCACCTGGAACACGCCGAACCCCCGCAGCTCGATCCTCTCGCCCTTCATCAAGGAGTCCTTCATCGCCTCGAGGACGGCCTCGACCGCCACCTCGGCCCGCACCTTCGTGATGTCGGCGGCCTTCGCCACGTCGTTGATGATGTCCACCTTGATCATGGGGATGGACCTCCTCCTAAGTACCGGCTAGTATAGGTTTTGCCCTTTTCGGGTGTCAACCGCCGGCCTGCCCCCCCCGAACCATGGTCCCCCTCCCCCGAGTCGCCCTCGGCGGCCGGCCCAACGTCGGCAAGTCCACGCTCTTCAACCGGATCTGCGGCCGGAGGAAGGCGATCACCGACGGACGGCCGGGCTCGACCCGGGACCGCAACTACGCGCAGGTGACGTGGCAGGGGCAGGCCTTCGAGCTGGTCGACACCGGCGGGCTCCTCCTCGGCTCGGCCGACCCGCTCCTCGGGCCGGCCGCGCAGCAGGCCGAGCGGGCCATCGAGGAGGCCGACGTCGTCCTCTTCGTCGTGGACGGGCGGGCGGGTCTGCTGCCGGACGACGAGGCCATCGCGCGGCGCCTGCGCCGGGAGGGCAAGCGCGTCCTCGTGGTCGTCAACAAGGTCGAGGACCGCGAGGAGGACGCCTCCGACTTCGCGCGCCTCGGCTTCGACGGCGCTCACTTCGTCTCGGCCGAGCACGGCCTGGGGATCGGCGACCTCCTCGACGCCGCCCTCGCCGGCGTCGCGAGCGTCGCCCTCGACGAGGGCGGGACGCCGCCGATCGCGCTCGCGCTCGTCGGCCGGCCGAACGTCGGGAAGTCCTCGATCCTCAACCGCCTCGTCGGCCACGAGCGCGCGGTCGTCTCGCCGATCCCCGGCACGACGCGCGACGTCGTGGACGAGGTCTTCGAGCGCAAGGGCCGGCGCTACCGGCTCGTGGACACCGCCGGCATCCGCCGGGTCCGGCTCCTCAAGGAGAACGTCGACCACGTGAGCGTCGTCCAGGCGCGCCGGGCCATCGAGCGCGCGGAGGTGGCGGCCGTCGTCCTCGACGCGGCGGAGGGGCTCCGCGAGATGGACGCGACGATCGGCGGGGAGGTCCAGGAGGCCGGGGCGGGCGTCGTGATCGCGGTGAACAAGTGGGACCTCGCGCCGGAGAAGAAGCTCGCCCAGCGGGCCTTCGAGCGCGACGTCCGCGACCACCTGAAGTTCCTCTCGTGGGCGCCGGTCGTGTTCGTCTCTGCGAAGACGGGCCGGGGTCTCGGCCAGCTCCTGGATGCCGTCGACCGAGTGCAGGCCGCGCGCCGGGCGCGGGTCACGACGGGGGAGCTCAATCGCCTGCTCGCCCGGGCCGCGGAGGCCTACGCGCCGAAGGCGGACAAGGGCGACCAGCCGGTCCGGATCCTGTTCGGGAGCCAGATCGGGACGGCTCCGCCGACCTTCGCCGTCTCGATCAACCATCCGGTGGACCTCCACTTCTCGTATCGGCGCTACCTGGAGAACCGCATCCGCGAGGCCTTCGGCTTCGAAGGCACTCCGATCCGTCTGAAGGTCCGCGCGCGGCGGCGGAAAGGCCGCTCGTAACCTCCAGAGGCACTTGCGATTTCGGTCCTTGACAGGGTTCGCCCGGTTCTCATATACTCCCTGCGCGTTTGTCGTCTAAGTGCCGTCGGCGCCGGGATTTTTTGGGACTCGTCACAACGGGCTCGGGCATGACGAAGGCCGACATCGCGAGGATCGTCTACGAGCGGCACGGAGGCATCTCCAACCGCGAGGCGGCCCGGCTCGTCGAGGTCATCTTCGAGACCATCAAGCGGCATCTGGGCGAAGGCGAAAAGGTCCAGATCACCGGGTTCGGCACCTTCCTGGTCCGCCAGAAGAGGGAGCGTCGTGGACGCAATCCCCAGACTGGAGAGGAGATGCTCATCAGGCCCCGCAGCTCCGTGGTGTTCCGCCCCTCCAAGCTCTTCGCCCCGGCCGTCGACGCGGCCGTGACCGAGTAGGCGGGAGCTCCGACCGATGGACAGCAAGCAGATCCCGAACAAGCTGTTCTTCAAGATCGGCGAGGTGTGCGAGCTCACGGACACGCAGCCCTACGTGCTGCGCTACTGGGAATCGGAGTTCCCGGCCCTCGCCCCGGCCAAGAACAGCTCGGGCCAGCGCATCTACCGCCGCAAGGACATCGAGACGGTGCTGCGGATCAAGCAGCTCCTCTACGAGGAGGGCTTCACGATCGCGGGCGCGAAGAAGCGCCTCGAGAGCGAGATGGGCGGGCGGGGATCGACGCCCTCGGCGATGGCGAGCCTGCCCGAGACGGTCGTCGCGAACGTCGTGGACCCGCCGCCCGGAGGGCCCGCGGACGAGGTGCGGGCGCTCCTTCTCGAGGTGCGCGACGAGCTCCGCGGAATGTTGACCCTCCTCGACAAGGGTGATAGAAAAGTCAACTGACCCGTTCGGGATGTAGCGCAGCCTGGTAGCGCACCTGCTTGGGGTGCAGGTGGTCCCGGGTTCAAATCCCGGCATCCCGACCAGAACTGGCGAAGGACGAAGCCCCGGGAGACGCGCCCGGGGCTTCGTGCTTGGAGGCCATGGCCGAGCCGCTGATCCTCGTGACGAACGACGACGGGGCCCACGCGCCGGGCATCCAGGCCCTGGCCGCCGGCCTCGAGGGGAAGGGCGAGGTCTGGGTCGTGGCCCCGGACCGCGAGGCCAGCGCGAGCGGCCAGTCGCTCACCCTCAAGCACCCGCTGCGTGCGGAGAAGGTGGAGCCGCGCGTCGTCGCCGTGGACGGCACGCCCGCCGATTGTGTGAACCTGGCGATCGTGAAGCTCCTCCCCCGCCGGCCGGACCTGGTCCTGGCCGGCATCAACCGGGGCGGGAACCTGGGCGACGACATCTTCTACTCGGGCACCGTGGGCGCGGCGCGCGAGGCGACCTTCTTCGGGATCCCGGCGATCGCGGTCTCCCTCGCCGCCCGGGCCGACCTCGACTACGGCCCGGCGACCGCGTTCGCGCGGCGCCTCGCCGAGCTCGTGCTCGAGCGGGGTCTGCCGGAGCGCACGCTCCTGAACGTGAACGTGCCCGCCGGCCAGCCGGTGAGAGTGGCGCTGACCGTCCAGGGGCGCCGCTCCCACGAGGGCACGATCCTGGAGGGCCTCGACCCGCGTCACCGGACCTACTACTGGATCGAGGAGGGCCGCGACCAGTGGGTGAGCGACGAGATGTCCGACATCTTCGCCGTGCGGGCCGGGCTCGTGTCCGTGAGCCCGCTCCATACCGACACCACGAACCACCGAGTGGTCGGCCCCCTGCGGGAGTGGGTGCGCGAGATCGAGCCAGACGGTCGGCGGTGAGGCGGCCATGAGCCGGGCTTGGCCCGCCGCCGCCCCCGTGGTATAAAGCATCGTCGTCTTCCGACCGGGGCGTGGCTCAGCCTGGCTAGAGCGCTTGGTTCGGGACCAAGAGGTCGGAGGTTCGAATCCTCTCGCCCCGACCACCTTCATCAGCGCAAGACACGGGGACCCCGAGCGGGTCCCCTTCGCATTGGCCGCCGCTCTGCGACCACACGGGCCGAGAGCAGCCTGATCGAGGCTCTCCGCCATCGCCCGGTCTCTCGCCGGGCGATCCTCACGTCGACCGTCCGCCCCCGGCCCGACTCCGGCGTGTCGGCGTGCTCAGGCTGCCCCGCGAGGGTGGTCGTCCGGTCGAGCGAGCACCTCGCGGATCGCGGCGGAGACGTCGGCCACGCGGTAGGGCTTGCTGAGCACCCCCGAGAAGCCGTGGTCGCGGTAGTTGGCCATGATCGGATCGTTCGAATAGCCGGAGGAGACGATGACCCGCGCCTCGGGGTCCTCCTCCAGGAGCCGGGCCGTGGCCTCCTTGCCGCCCATGCCGCCCGGCACGGTGAGGTCCATGATGACGACGTCGAAGGGCCGCCCGGCGGCCCGCGCGGCACGGTAGAGTTCCAGTGCCTCGGCGCCGTCGCGGGCACGCTCGGCCGAGAAGCCCTCGTCGGTCAGCATCGTGGCCACGAGGCCCCCGACGACGTCGTCGTCGTCCATGACGAGCACACGGCCGCCCCGCGACGGAGTCGCCGCCGCCGCGCTGGGAGCGGCCGAGACCGCGCGCGCCGTGGCCGGCAGGTAGATCGTGAAGGTCGCGCCTTCACCGACCACCGAGTCCACCGTGATGTGCCCGTCGTGGTTCTTGACGATCGAGTAGGTCGTCGCGAGGCCCAGGCCGCTGCCCCCGTCCTTGGTCGTGAAGTAGGGATCGAAGACGTGATCGAGCACTTCGGGAACGATGCCGGCGCCGGTGTCGCTCAGCGCGATCCGGAGGTAGCACCCCCCCGGCAGCTCGACGAACCGGTGGTCGTCGAGGAACGCGTTCTCGGCACGCACGCGAAGCCGGCCCCCGGCCGGCATCGCCTGGACGGCGTTCAGGGCCACGTTGCTGATCGCCTGGCTGATCTGTCCCGCGTCGATCTCCGCCGCCCAGAGGTCGGGGGCGAGGGCGATGTCGGCCACCACGTTCGACCCCCGCAGGGCGAACGCCACCGACTCCCGGATGAGCTCCGCGACGTGTCCCGGCTGGCGTACGGGCGCACCGCCCTTCGAGAAGGTGAGGAGCTGCTGGGTCAAGTCGCGCGCCCGCAGGGTGGCCTTCTCGGCCGCGCGCAAGCGCTCGGAGGTCCGATCGTCCGGTAGCGAGCGCTGGGCCAGCGAGAGGTAGCCCAGCACGCCGGTGAGGAGGTTGTTGAAGTCGTGGGCGATGCCGCCCGCCAACGTGGCGATCGACTCCAGCTTCTGTGAACGCGCCAGCTCCTGGTCCAGCCGCTCCTTGTCGGTGACGTCGCGGAACACGAGCACGACGCCCAGCACCTGGCCCCCCGCGTCCCGGATGGGCGCGCCGCTGTCCGCGATGACGCGCTCGACGCCGCTGCGCGAGACGAGCGCCGTGCGGCTCGCCAGGGCGACCGCGGTTCCGCTCTTCAGCACGTTGTCGATCGGGTCCTCGCACCGCTCTCGCGTGCGCGGGTTGACGAGCCGGAAGACGTCGGCCAGTGGACGCCCCAGGGCCTCCTGATGGCTCCAGCCCGTGAGGTGCTCGGCCACGCGGTTGAACAGCTTCACCCGCCCCTCGACGTCGGTGGCGATGACCGCGTCGCCGATGCTGCGCAGGGTGACGGCCAGCAGCTCCTTCTCCCCTTCGAGCGCCTCCTCGGCCCGCTTGCGCGGGCCGATGTCCTGGATGGTGCCGCGCAGCCCCGTGACTCGCGCGGCCGGATCGAGGATCGCGTGGTCCTCGGCCAGCACCGCGAGCCGCGTGCCGTCGCGGCGGCGGTAGACGCGCTCGCCGCTCGCCCCCGGCGCCCGGCCGGAGAGCACCTCCTGGATCGCCGGCCACGCGCTCTCGCCCTCCGTGAAGTCCCAGGCTGGCCGGCCGACGACCTCGTGCGCCGCATAGCCGAGCATGGCCAGCTCGGTCCGATTGACGCGGAGGACGCGCCCCGCGGCGTCGAGCTCGTGGTAGCCCACCGGCGCATGGTCGAAGAGGTCGCGAAAGGCCGCCTCGGCGACGGCCAGGCGCGCGTTCTTCCTCGACACGGTGCCCACCCAGGCCCAGGCCACCCCGCCCACCACGGCCAGAGCGGCCAGCATGACCAGGGTCGCCCGCGGGGTCCACCAGGGCGCGGGCATGATCAGGACCACGTCGCTGGGGGCGCGCAGCTCCAGCTGGAACGACTGGGGCAGCTCGGCGTGAAAGCGGTAGATTCCCGTGACCGCGATCTCGCTGCCCTCCCGCAGGTGGGCCAGAGACTGCACGCCGGCGAGGCCCTCGAGGGAAGCCCGGAAGACCGTGTTGGCGCCCTGGACGACCAGGAACTGCTCGCCGGGGCCGATCACCCGGCCCAGGAGCAGGCCCCGTATGCGGACGAGCTCGGCGTCGTAGGCGCTGTCGACGGCGCTCTCCGGCGTCAGCTCGCGCACCCGCGGGGGGGCACCCGAGGCGACCTTCCGGAACACGCCGCCCCGCAGGATCGGCTTGATCGGCGTGGGCACCGCGAAGCCCGCCACGTCGACGCGATCGCCGGGCTGGACCGCGGTCGGCTGCTCCGTCTCCACTCTCATCGCGCCCGTGGCGTCCTGGACGTACAGCACGCTGCCGAGTCGCTGGGCGGTGACGGAGCCCTGCACGCGGATCCGGTGCGAGTCCGGCTCGTCGGCCGAGAACTGGAGGACCGCCTCGAGCGGTCGCGGCGGGGCGGCGAACGGGTCGGGCGCCGGCCGCACGACCTCGATCGCGCCCGTGTGGCCGCCCATCAGCCGGACGCCCCGGAACTGGGCGGTCGGCGTCGGAACGGTTCCGCAGTTGCCGACCACCCGGATCATGGCGTCGATGAACCGCTCCGCGTCGCCGGGCTCGAAGTCCCAGAACTGCACCCGCACCGATCCGCCGCTCACGACCACGTCCAGCGCCAGGACGGTCTGCTCGGTCTTGATGAGGCGCGCCCCCTGCACGACTCCGGTGATCTCGATCCACTCGCAGTCGTGGCGGCCGGTCGCCAGCTCGGCGTACGAGTAACGGCGGGGCCGCGGCAGGGGGGCCGTCCCCACGATCCGGATCGCGCTCGGCATGACGTCCGGGGCGAACTCGCCCCGCACCGTCACGCCGTCGACGTCGACGAGGTCGCCCGGATGGAACGACTGTCGCAGCCGCTGCGTGCCCCGGAAAGAGATGTACTGTCCCAGCCAACGGTCGTGGACGTGGAGGTCGACGAAGGCCAGCTCGTTGTAGTGCGTGACGACCGCGCGCAGGTGGACGGGGTAGCCCGCCTCCGCCTGTCGGGGGGTCAACCGTCGGATGGCGCGGATGCTGTCGAGGGCGAGCGGCGGGGACGCAGACGCGGGTTGCGGCGGAGGGGTCGCCGCGGCGGCGCCGACGGCGACGCCGAGCACGTTCAGCGTGACGGCCGCGGTCCTGCGCCGCCACAGCCTCACTCCGGACATGCTGCGCAACCTCCCTCGACAGGCTGTACGCGACCTTCGCCCAGGTCCGGTCTCCGAGCCGCCTGTAGTATGCCGCACGTGCCGGTCGCCGGGCACGTCGTGGGGGCCGCGGGTCGTCGCGTCTCGACCGCGATCGCCTACTGGCAGCGGATCGCGCTCATCGGGTCGACCGCCATGGCCCGCCTCGCCGGCCAGGAGCAGGCGACGAGGGTCACCGCGGCCAGGAAGAGCGCCGACGCCGCGAGCGTCGAGGGGTCCGCCGCGCTCACCCCGATCAGCATGCCGCTGACGGTCCGGGCGGCCGCAAGCGCCACGGCAAGTCCCGCGAGGAGCCCGGGGACGGCCATCCGCACGCTCTCGCCGGCGACCATCCGCACGACGTCCCAGGGGCCGGCGCCGAGCGCCATGCGCACCCCGAACTCCTGCCGGCGCTGGCTGACGCCGTAGCTGATCACGCTGTAGAGGCCGAGGGCCGCGAGCAGCAGGCAGATCGCGGCCACGACGGCGAGGAGGCTCGCGGCGACCCGCTGCGCGTAGAGGGAGTAGCCGACGGCCTCCGTCAGCCGCACCGATCGGAAGGCCGCGTCCGGGTTCAGGGCCAGGGCCTGGCGGCGCAGCTCGGGCACCACGAGCATGGGATCGCCGACCGTCTTGACCAGGACGGCGAAGTTCAGTCCGGCCGAGAAGGTCTGCCGGAATGGCAGGTAGAAGTAGGGCGTCGCCGGCTCGGTTGGAGTGTCGTACTTGCTGTCCTTCACCTCGCCGACGACCGTCAGGGGCCCGCCCGGGAAGCGGACCGTCCGGCCGATCGGGCTGCCGCCGCCGAAGAACCGGCGGGCGAACGTCTCGTTCACGATCGCCACCCCGGGCGCCCCCGCCTCGTCGCGCTCGGTGAAGTCGCGGCCCGCGAGCTGCCGGATCCCCATGAAGTCGAAGTACCCGGGGGGGACGGTGGCCCGGTGAAGGAGCATCTGCTCGTTCGAGGCGGGGACGTACCCGTCGACCTCCACGTGGTCCTGCGGGCTCGAGGCGGGCGAGGTGAGCGGCACGAAGTCCGTGTAGGTCACGCCGACGACGCCGGGCACGCCCGCCATCCGCTCGCGCAGCAGCCGGCAGAAGCTCCGCTGCTCGTCCACGCTGTAGCCGGCGTAGGAGAGCGAGAACTGCGAGACGACGACGTTCTTCGTCTGGAAGCCGGAGTCGATGCGGCTCGCGTTTCGGAAGCTGCGCAGGAAGAGCCCGGCCCCCACGAGCGCCACCGCCGCGAGGGCCACCTCGACCCCGACCAGGAGGCGCCGCAGCCGCTGCGAGCGGCGGCCGCCGATCCCGCCGCGCCCGCCCTCGTTGAGGACGCCGCTGAGGTCCGCACGCCGGGAGAAGAGCGCCGGCGCCAGGCCGGAGGCGATCGTCGCCAGGACCACCGCGCCGACGGTGAAGGCGAGGGTCGGTCCGCTCAGTCCGCCTCGAACGTCGAATGGAAAGTCGATCGGCGGCAGCAGGCGGTTCAGCCACTGCCCCGTCCACGCCACTGTCACGAGGCCTCCGGCCGCGCCCGCGGCGGCCAGCAGCAGCGTCTCGGTGAGCAGTTGGCGGACGAGACGCCCGGGGCTCGCCCCGTGCGCGAGCCGGACCGCGAACTCCTTCTGGCGCGAGACCGCCCGCGCGAGCAGCAGGTTGGCGACGTTGGCGCACACGATCACCAGCAGGAGCGCGCTCACGGCCATCAGGATGCCGAGCGGCTTCGACAGCATCCCCTGCGCGCCCAGGTGGCCGGCCGAGACGGGGACGACGGTCGCGTCGACGTCGCGGTTCGTCGGCGGGTAGTCCGCGCCCAGCCGCTTCGCGAGCGCGCTGACCTCGGCCCTCGCCTGCTCGATCGTCGCTCCCGGCGCGAGCCGCACGAGCGTCGACGTGAGGTCGCGGCAGCCCCGGTAGGTGAGCGTGTAGCCGGACCCCATGTCCTGGGCCATCGTGATCGGCATCCAGACGTCGTAGGCGAAGCCCACCGTGCTGCCGCGGAACTCCGGCGGGGCGACCCCGACGATCGTCAGCGGGTGCCGGTTCAGGCGGATGGTCCGGCCGAGCACGCCGGGGTCGCCGTTGTAGCGGCTCCGCCAGAGCCGGTGGCTGATGACTGCGACCGGGAAGGCGCCCGGCTTGTCGGCCCCTTCCTCGGGGAGGAGGAAGCGGCCGAGGGCGGGCTTCAGGCGCAGGACGTCGAAGTAGTTGGCGGAGACGAGCTCGGCCCAGAAGCGCTCGGCGTTGCCGGCGTCGCCCGCGCTCACGGGCGTGAGCCGCGCGATCGCCACCGCGGACACCCGCTTCAGGTTGTCGCGGTAGTCGCGGTAGTCGAGGTAGGACGTGGCGACGAGGTGCTCGCCGCCGGCGCTGACCGTTTCGATGAGGGCGAGCCCACGGGTGTCGGTGACGCCGGGATACGAGTGCAGCAGCACGCCGTCGACCCAGCTGAAGACGGTGGCGCTGACGGCGATGCCGACGGCCAGCGTCAGGACCGCGACGAGGGTGAAGGCGGGGTTCGAGACGAATACCCTGACGCCGAAGCGGAGGTCCTGGCCGAGGCTCTGGAGGACGTGCCCGAAGGCGAGCGGGCGTGGCGCGGCGCGGGGAAGCCAGATGGCGCTCGTGGACATGGTCCCGTCGAGGGCGGGGGAGGCAAGCCCCCTGCCACCCTCGGGCCCCTGCGCGGGAGGCGGCCGCCGTTCGAAAGGCCCAGGACCAACTCTCACGTCCTCAGTGACTTCAAGGACAGGGCCGCGGATGGGTGCGAGCGGACCGAGGGGTCCGAGCTTCCCGCGTGCGGGACGCGTCGTTCCGCTCGTGGGACGTCGCCGCCTGTGGCGGAGGGGGTGCAAGACCGTCGAAGCCGGATCGTGGTGGCGCTCTTCGATGATAGGCTGAGGCCAGCCGTGCCTTCGACCCAGCCGTCGTTCCCAGGAGGAAACAGGATGACGAAGACGAAGATGCTCCTCGGGGCCAGCGTGCTCCTGCTCGCCGGCGCCGCCTTCGCCCAGAAGCCCGCCCAGAACGTCAGCCCCAAGCACCACCCGAACATCGCCGCCGCGCAGCGGCTGTCCGAGCAGGCCTACGAGAAGATCGTGGCGGCGCAGAAGGCCAACGAGTGGGACATGAAGGGCCACGCCCAGAAGGCGAAGGAGCTCCTCGAGCAGGTCAACAACGAGCTCAAGGAAGCGGCCCAGGCGGCGAACCAGGCGCACAAGTGATCGCCTGACCGGGCCGGCCTCCCCGGGGCTGGCCCGGTTGCAGCGCCCCGCAGCGGGCCGCACCGGAGTTGCGGGAATCCGCCGGGATGGAGCAGGATTCACCCCGATGCGTCCCGCCTGCGACGCCGCCGGGGCATGGGCCGATGCCTGAGATCCCGGTCATCGGCTTCGTCGTCGAGGCGCTCGGGGCCGCGGTCCTGGCGGTCGTCCTCCATTCCCTCCAGCGCCAGCATGCTCGCGCCGGGGTGCGGGAGTGGTCGCTCGGCCTGTGGGCCGTCGCCGGGGGGCTCATGGCCTCGGTGGCGGCCGTGCACATTCCTCAGTCGGTGCCGCATCCCGGCCTCGTCGCGCTGGCCGACATCCCCTATTACTGGTCGCGCTCTCTCCTCCTCCTGGGGACGTGGGCCCGGTGGAACGACAGGGAGGCGGGCCGCCGCCGGTGGCTGCCTCTGGCCGTCGCCACGGCGGTGCCCGTGCTCATCGGCCTCGCCCCCCTCGGCCCGACGTGGCGTCCAGCGGTCCGCGCGGGAGTCTTCACTGCCCTCTTCGCTCCGGCGACCCTCGCCGCCGGGGTCCTCCTGTTGCGCGTCCGATCGGACGTCCGGCGCCTGGGGGCCCAGGTCCTGGCGGTGTCCTTCGTCGGCCTCGGCCTCGAGGACCTGTTCCTGACCTGGGCGACGCTCGCCAGCTTCGCCGGGTCCCGCCCCCCGCTGACCGCGGTCACCGCCGGCCACCTCATCGAGGTGGAGCTCCTCCTCCTCCTGTTCACGGGGGTGGGTATGGTGGCCTGGCTGCTCGCGGAGGAGCGCGAGAGCGCGGTGAGGCTCGAGCACGTGGCTCGGCGTCGGGAGGCCATGTCGGCCATGGGCTCCCTGGTTGCCGGCGTGGCGCACGAGGTCCGCAATCCCCTGTTCGCCATCTCCTCGACGGTGGACGCGCTGGAGGCGCGCCTGGGCGCACAGCCGTCGGCGACCCAGCCCCTGGCCCTCCTGCGGGGAGAGGTGCAGCGCATGTCCCGCCTCATGAACGAGCTGCTCGACTACGGCCGGCCCGTCGAGCCGGGGCTCGTCACGGAGGCTCTCGGCGGCGTCCTCGAAGAAGCGGTGCGGGCGTGCGCGGCGCTCGCCGCCGACGCCGGCGTGAAGGTCGAGGCCGAGCGCGACGCCCTGGCCCAGCTCGTCCCGATGGACCGCCCCCGCCTGGTGCAGGTCTTCCAGAACGCCATCCAGAACGCGATCCAGCACACCCCTCCCGGGCGGCCCGTGCTCGTGTGCGCGAGGGCCGAGGCTCGTGAGGGCCAGCGTGGCGTTCGGTGCACGGTGCGCGACTCCGGACCCGGGTTCGACCCGGGCGACCTCGGTCACGTCTTCGAGCCGTTCTTCAGCCGGCGCCGGGGCGGAACCGGGCTCGGGTTGTCGATCGTCCGCCGCATCGTCCAGGAGCACTCGGGGCACGTCGAGGCTTCGAACCATCCTGACGGGGGCGGAGTGCTGAGCGTCTGGCTGCCCGCCGCGGAGGCCGCCGTCGAGGGAGGCGGGAGAGTGACGCTCGCGGCGGGGCCGCTGCGCCCCTCGTGATAGTCTCCGGAGCCGGGAGACTACGGAGGTGCCGGCTTTCCGTTACGTCGTGCAGGGGCGAGTCCAGGGCGTCGGGTACCGCTACTTCGTCCTGCGGCAGGCCGACGCGCTCGGGGTCAGGGGCTTCGCGCGGAACCGCGCCGACGGGTCGGTGGAGGTCGTTGCCGAGGGCCCGGACGAGGCGCTCGCCTCTCTCGAGGCCCGGCTCCGCCAGGGGCCGGCCTTCGCCGACGTGGCGAGCGTGGAGCGGGAGGCGATCGCGGAGCGGGGATCGAGCGGCTTCCACATCCGATAGCGAGGAGCGACCGGGATGGACATCGAGGCGCAGGTCGGGCAGCTGAAGGCGGCGATCCGCGACGTGCCCGACTTCCCGAAGCCGGGGATCGTCTTCAAGGACATCACGACCCTCCTGCGGGATCCCGTTGCGTTCCGGCGCGCGCTCGACCTCATGACCGTCCTCTGCGGGGACCTGCCGGCCGAGAAGGTCGTCGCGATCGAGAGCCGTGGCTTCATCCTCGGCGGCGCGCTCGCCGACCGACTGGGGGCGGGCTTCGTGCCCGTCCGCAAGCCGGGCAAGCTGCCGTGGAAGGCGCGCCGCGTGAGCTACGAGCTGGAGTACGGCCAGGACGAGCTCGAGATGCACGAGGACGCCCTCGCGCCCGGGGACCGCGTGCTGGTGGTCGACGACGTGATCGCCACCGGCGGAACCGCCCGCGCCGTGGGGGATCTCTGCGAGGCGATGGGGGCGAAGGTGAGCGGCTTCGCCTTCCTCGTCGAGCTCACGTTCCTGAAGGGCCGGGAGCGCCTGGCCGGCCGCGAGGCCCGGAGCCTGCTCCGGTTCTGAGCCACGGCCCGCGCGGGCCGTTGTGCTACCCTATGTCGTTCGGATCGAACCGGACGAGGCGCCTGTAGCTCAACAGGATAGAGCAAGAGCATCCTAAGCTCGAGGTTGGGGGTTCGAGTCCCTCCAGGCGCACCACCTGGGGACAGGAGCACGCAGCTTGAAGAAGGAACTCAAGGAGCAGATCAAGCAGGACGAGTTCGCGAGCGGCCTCGAGCAGGGGATCGCCTGGATCGGCGCCCACCGCGACGAGGTGCGGATCGGCGCCGGGGTGGTCGCCGTCCTCCTGGCGGCGGGCGGAGCCTTCGCCTACTTCCAGGGCCAGCGCTCGCGCGAGGCCGACCGTCAGATGCGCGACGCGCTCACGACGTTCGAGGCGCCGGTGGCGGCCGAGCTCTCGGTGGGGGCCGACCGTCCCTCGGGCCAGATCTTCGCGACTGCCGAGGACAAGTACAAGACGGCGGCGGCGGCGTTCGAGGGCCTGGAGCGGCGTTACGGGTCTTCGGCGACCGGTCTCCGGGCGAAGTACTACGCGGCCCTCTCGCGCGTCGAGCTCGGCCAGTTCGCCGAAGCCGAGAAGGCGCTCAAGGACGTCCAGGCCCGGGGCGGCGGCCTCGAGCCGGAGCTCGCTCGGGTCGCCCTCGCGAACCTGTATCGGAGGAGCGGCCAGGTGGAGAAGGCCGTGGAGGCGTACCGCGGCCTCGCCACGAACCCGAGCGCCAACGTGCCGCGGGACTTCGCCCTCCTGAGCGCGGCGCAGACGCTCGAGGACGCGAAGCGGTGGGCAGAGGCGCGCACGACCTACCGCCAGCTGCTGGAGCAGTTCCCGGCGAGCGTCTACGCGCCCGAGGCCCGCGCGCGCGCCGACTACCTGCAGACCGCAAGCTAGAGTCATGAAGAGGCGAACGGCCTTCATCCTGGCCGCCGGCGTCGCGGCGGTCGCCATCGGCGCGGCGGCGGTGGGGGCCGTGGCCCTGCTCGTCCGCGGAGGCCGGCCAACCACTGGTTGGACGGGCGGCGCGGGCTATCTCGCCCTCGACGTGGACGGCGAGCTGCCGGAGGAGCCGGCCTCCGGCTTCTCGTCCTTCTTCGGCACCCGCCCGCCCTCGATCCGGGGCCTCGTCGAGGCCGTGGACCGGGCGGGCCGCGACCCGTCGGTCAAGGGGCTCGTGCTCCGGGTCGGCGGGATGGAGGCCGGGTGGGGGCGCGTCCAGGAGCTTCGGGACGCCCTCGTCCGGTTCCGGCGCACCGGGAAGCCCTCGTGGGCGCACCTCGAGTTCGCCGGCAACCTCGAGTACCTGCTCGCCACCGCCTGCACGAAGATCGCGGCCTCGCCCACGACCACGCTCGACGTGTCGGGGCTCGCGGCCGAGGTGACCTTCTACCGCGGGACGCTCGACAAGCTCGGCGTGCAGGCCCAGTTCGAGGGCGTCGGGAAGTACAAGAACGCCCCGAACCAGTTCACCGAGACGGGCTTCACCCCTCCGCACCGCGAGCAGATGGAGGCGCTCGTCGGCGATCTCTTCGAGCAGTACGTCCACGGCGTGTCGGAGGGCCGGGGCCTCGCTCCGGAGGCGGTCCGGTCGCTCATCGATCGCGGCCCGTTCACGGCCGCCGAGGCGAAGGCGGCGGGGCTCGTGGACGAGCTCCTGTACCGCGACGAGGTCGAGGCACGGATCCCCGCGTCGACGCGCCTCGATCCCGGCCGCTACGTGAAGGGAGCCCGGGGCTTCGGCCTCGACGGCCGGCCCAAGGTCGCGCTCGTCTACGCCGTCGGGGACATCGTGCCCGGGGAGAGCCAGGCGTCCCCGTTCGGGGGCGGGCTGGTTGGCTCGGACACGGTCATCCGCGGCCTCCGGCAGGCCCGCCAGGACGACTCCGTTCGCGCGATCGTCCTGCGCGTGGACAGCCCGGGCGGCTCCGGCACCGCGTCGGACGCGGTGTGGCGCGAGGTCGCTCTCGCCCGGCGCGCGAAGCCGGTCGTGGCGTCCATGGGCGACTACGCCGCGTCGGGGGGCTACTACCTCGCGATGGGCGCGGACGCGATCGTGGCCGAGCCGGGGACGATCACCGGGTCGATCGGCGTCTTCTCCGGAAAGTTCAGCCTCCGCGGGCTCTACGGGAAGCTCGGGATCTCGCAGGAGACCGTGCGCCGGGGGCGCCACGCGACCCTCTTCTCGTCCTCGGAGCCTTGGACCGACGAGGAGCGGGCGAAGGTCCGCGAGCTCAACCGGGCGTTCTACGAGACGTTCGTCACGAAGGCGGCGCAGGGACGGAAGAGGACGGCGGGGGAGATCGACGCGGTCGCCCAGGGGCGGGTCTGGACGGGCGCGCAGGCGCTGGGGGCCGGGCTCGTCGATGCCCTCGGGGGGCTCGACGCCGCGGTGCGGGTGGCCCGCGATCGGGCTCGCATCGCGAAAGGCCAGGAGGTGCAGCTCCTCGTTCTCCCGAGGAAGAAGGGCTTCCTGGAGACCCTCGTGGAGAGGCAGGACGAGGACGTGCTCGCCCCGGCCGTGGGTCCGCGCGCCGCCGCCTTCCTGCGTTGGGCGACCGCCCTCTCCGACCGGGGGCCGATCGCGCGCGTGCCCTTCGATCTCGCCGTCCGCTGAGACGGCGGAGCGCGCTCAGCTCCCGTAGCGCTGGCGCAGGCGCACGGCCCAGTCGCGGCGCAGGCCGTCCAGGTCCTTGCCGTACACGCGGCGGAAGGCCTCGTCCGCCTGTCCCGTCTCCGCCATCGCCTTCAGGAGGTCGTTGATCCCGCCCTGGCCCCGCTGGGCCACGAGGTCCTCGACGAGGGAGAGCGCCGAGAGGTAGAAGCCCCGCACGCCCTGGAGCCGCCCGTCGGCGAGCGCTCGGAGGCCGGCCTCGCCCGCGAGCGTCTCGGCCCGCTTGCCCTCCATGAGCTGGGCCAGGCCCTCCTGGATCTCGCGGGGCGCCACGCCGTGCGACAGCTCGGCGACGAAGGCGTGCGTCAGCTCGTGGAGGAGCGTCTCGTCGAGGTCCTGGGCCAGGGACGCGGTCAGGCCGGCGATCGGAATGCGGACCCGCCCGTCGAAGGAGTCGTAGAGGCCCCCCGACCAGGCGGGGGCCCCGGTCGCGTCGTAGTAGCTCTCGTGGGACAGGAGAACGACCGGGATGGGCTCCGTCGGCTCGTGGTCGAAGGTCCGCACGAGCGTCGCGTAGTGGCGGTCCGCGACCCGCAGGATCTCGCGCCCCACGTCCTCGTGGGCCTCGCCGTCGTAGCGCACGTGGAAGTGGGCGATGCGGGCCTCTGCGAGGGCGGCCTCCGGAGCCCGAGCCTGACGGATCCGCTCCAGGAGCTGGCGGGTGGCCGGGTCGGGCGTCGCCTCGAGGAACGCGGCCAGGAACTCCACCGCCTCGCTCGATCGGTCCTGTCGGACGAGCGCGTAGGCGAGGGCCTGGGCGGCCTCGGTGTCCGAGGCCCGGAGGGCGAGGAGCTGGCGCGCCACCGCCTCGGCCGCCGCCCATTCGCCAGCCTCCTCGCGCAGGGCGAGAAGCGCCCTGAGGCCGCGCGTGCTCAAGGGCGCGACCACGCGGGCGCGCTCGAGCAGCGCGGCGGCCGCGTCCGTCCGTCGGGCGGCCAGGTCGGAAGCGGCGGCGCCGATGAGGACGGCCTCGAGCAGGTCCCGGGCCGGAGCGGGGTAGCGCGCGTAGAGAGCCTCGGCCTGCCGGACGTCTTCGGCGGAGAGCGGGGCGCGTGCCCTGACGCGGTCGGCGAGGCGGCCTGCCGTCTCCCGGTCGGCCGCGGCCGCGCGGGCGGCCTCGAGGGCGGCGGCGATCTCGGGCGACGGCGCGGGTTCCGCCGGGGCGAGCGTCGGGGGAGGGCCCGGGACGGTGGTCGGGCCACTCCGGCCGGCGACTCGCGCGGGCGGGAGGCGACGAGCCGGCTCGATCGGAGCGGGCGTGGACCGGACGTAGAGGACGGCCCCGGCGGCCACGGCCGCGAGGCCGAGGCCGGGGAGGACGAGGCTGGGCCACGCGCGGCCGGCGGGAGGAGGGGGGCGCACGGGCGGGCGTCGGGGTCCTGTCGCCTTGGCGAGGATCACCCCGCAGCGCGGGCACTCGGGAGCGGACGACGCGGCGGCGCCGCAGCGGGGACAGTCCATGGGCGTGCCGTGCGCGCCACGGCCCGCCTATACTAGCAGGTCGGGCATCTCGACGAGGTCGATGCGAGGAGGCTTCCCTTTGGACACGGCGCGGAGGCGGGAGAGGATCGGGTCGGGCCGGACGCGCAGCCGAGTGGGCGTCGTCCGGACGAGGCCGGAGAGGGTCCTCGACGACGTGGCGGCCTTGATGCGGCGGCTGGAGTACGGGACCGTCCTGCCCCGCGACCGGCGCACCGTCCTCAAGGACAACATCTCCTGGCACCTGCCGTACCTCTCGTCCAACAGCACCCCCTGGCAGATCGAGGGGACGGTGCGGACCCTGCGCGAGGACGGCTACCGGGACCTCGTCGGGCTGCACAACCAGACCGTCGTGACGGACGCCCACAAGGGGGACGAGCTCAACAAGTTCTCCGGCGTCTACCGACGCTACGGCGTTCCCACGGTCGACAACTTCGCCCCCGACTGCCGGTGGGTCACGGTGGAGCCGAAGGCGAAGCTCCTCGTGCTCGACCGGATCTTCGGCGAGGTGCGGGTGCCCGAGGTCCTGCTCGGGAGCAACGTCGTCCACCTCCCGACCGTGAAGACCCACGTCTACACCACGATGACCGGGGCCATGAAGAACGCCTTCGGCGGGCTCCTGCGGGAGAACCGCCACTGGGCGCACACCGACATCCACGCCACGCTCGTCGACCTGCTGGCGATCCAGAAGGAGATCCACCCCGGGATGTTCGCGGTCATGGACGGCACGATCTGCGGCGACGGGGCGGGCCCACGCGGCATGACGCCGGTCGTCAAGGACCTCATGCTGGCGAGCGACGACATGGTGGCGATCGACGCCGTCAGCGCCTGGCTGATGGGATTCGATCCCCTGGCCGACGTCGACTGCATCCGCCTGGCCCACGAGAAGGGTCTCGGCGTCGGCGACGTGCGCGAGATCGAGGTCGTGGGCGAGGACGTCTCGGAGCTGAACTTCGGCTTCCGGGTGAAGCAGCACTTCCAGAGCACGGTGGCACGCGCCCTGTGGTTCACGCCGCTCGCCCGCATCCAGGGGCTCTTCTTCAAGACGCCGCTCGTCCACGTCTTCAGCTGGGCGTCCGGCTTCTACTTCGACCGCTACTGGTGGCCGGTGTACGGCAGGCGCCGGATGGCCGAGATCGCCTCGACCCCGTGGGGGCGGCTCTTCCAGGCCTACGAGTGACTCCGGGCCGGTGACGATGGCACGCGTCGTGGAGGCCACGGCGCCCTGCCGGGTCGACCTGGCGGGGGGCGGGCCGGGCGCGTCGGTGCTGGCCGTGGCGATCGACCGCCGGGTCTCGTGCCGGGTCGAGACCGGCCCCTCCGGCGTGGAGCTCGAGTCGAGGGACACCCTGCGCAAGGCCTCGGCCCCGGACCTGAACGCAGTCGGCGAGGTCCCTTCGCTCGGCCTCGCCGTCGAGGTGCTGCGGGCCCTCGACGTGCGGACGGGCCTGCGGGTGACGACCCAGACCCGCCTGGCGGACGGGACCGGGCTCGGCGACGCGGGCGCGCTCGCCGTCGCGCTGACGGGGGCCGTGGCGCGCGCCCTCGGGCGGGACCTCTCGTCCGACGACGTCCTCCGCGTGGCCGCGGAGGCGGCGCGGCACGCCGCCCGAGACGCGCCCGCGGCGGGCGCCGAAGCGGCGGCGGTGCACGGCGGAATCGTCGCCGTCGATCACGGAGCCGCCGCGGGAGCCGAGGTCCTGCCGGTGGACCCCGCGCGGGTGGAGGAGTCGCTGCTGCTCGTCGACACGGGCCGCGCGGCCCGGTCGGTGCCGCCCGTGTCTCGAGATGCGACGGATGCCGTCCGCGCGGCCCTCCTGGCGGGAAGGCTCGAGGAGATCCTCGACCTGTGGGCCGAGGACTGGAAGGCGGGCCGGGAGGGGGTCGCCGGTTGGCCGCCGCCTGAGGCGGGGCGGGTGACGGACGTCGTCCTGGCCGCGGGCGGGGCCACCCGCCTCTGCGGGGTGGGGCGCGGGCGCGTGCTCGCCGTCTGGGCGCCGCCGGGGCCCCGGGGGGCCGGACGACGAGAGGCGGTGCAGGCGGCGCTGCGTTCGTGCGGCGTGCGGCTCTTCGCCGGCCGGGTCGACCTCCGCGGCCTCGACGTGGAGTGCGAGGAGCCGGGCTATAATGAGGGGTTTGGCGAGGTAGCGAAGGAATGATCCAGGCGACGCAGCTCAAGAAGGGGATGTGCATCAAGCACGAGAACGACCTCTACCGGATCGTCTCCACCCAGCACATCACCCCCGGGAACTGGCGGGGCATGGTCCAGACGAAGATCCGGAACCTCAAGACGGGGGCGATCAGCGAGCATCGGTTCCGCTCGGAGGACAGGGTGGAGCGGGCCATCCTCGACGAGACGGAGATGGAGTACCTGTACGCGGACGGCGACATGTACCACTTCATGAACAACGAGACCTTCGAGCAGGTGGGCCTGTCCTCGGAGATCTTGGGCGAGGCGGTGGACTACCTGATCCCGAACATCAAGCTCGCGATCGAGTTCTACGAGGGGCGGCCGGTCGGGATCGAGCTGCCCCTCACCGTGGAAATGAAGATCGTCGAGACGGAGCCCGGCATCAAGGGCGCCTCCGTCTCGAACGTGGGCAAGCCGGCCAAGATGGAGACGGGGCTCATCGTGCAGGTCCCGGCCTTCATCAACGAAGGCGACGTGATCCGGATCGACACCGCGACCCGGTCCTACGTCGAGCGCGTGAACAGGTAGGCGAGATGCCCGCTCCGCCTCCGGCCGACCGGCCGGGCAGCATCGAGGTCATCACCGGGAGCATGTTCAGCGGGAAGAGCGAGGAGCTCATCCGGCGGGTTCGCCGGGCCCAGATCGCCCGCCAGAAGGTGCAGATGTTCAAGCCGCGGCTCGACGCCCGGTACTCGGAGGCGGAGATCGTCAGCCACTCGGAGATGAAGATGCCCTCCCAGGTGGTCGAGCGGGCGTCGGAGATCCCGCCTCTCGTCGCCGAGGACACCGAGGTGATTGGCATCGACGAGGGGCAGTTCTTCGACGCCTCGCTCGTGGAGGTGGCGGACGCCCTCGCGAACCGCGGGCTGCGGGTGATCGTGGCCGGCCTCGACCAGGACTACCGCGGGCGCCCGTTCGAGCCCATGCCCCAGCTCATGGCCGTGGCGGAGTACGTGGACAAGACGCTCGCGGTCTGCATGCGGTGCGGGGCCCCCGCCAACCGCTCCCAGCGCCTCGTCGAGACCGAGGGCCGGGTGGTGGTGGGGGGGGTGGGGAAGTACGAGGCGCGCTGCCGCCGCTGCTTCCACCCCGACGGCGACCGCTCCGGGTAGCCGGGGGTTGGAGCTCGTCCCTCTCGACGGCGCGCAGGGCGAGGGCGGAGGGCAGATCCTCCGCACCGCGCTCGCCCTGTCGGCAGTCACCGGACAGGGCTTCCGCGTCGAGCGCATCCGGGCCCACCGCCTGAGGCCGGGGCTGCGCCCCCAGCACCTGGCCGCAGTGCGCGCCGCGGCGATGAGCTGCCGGGCCGAGGTGCACGGGGCGTTCGACGGCTCGCCGGACCTCCGGTTCCGGCCGGGGCCCGTCACGGCGGGGGAGTTCCACTTCGAGATCGGCACCGCGGGGGCGGCGACGCTCGTGCTGCAGTCGGTCGTCCCGATCCTCGCCACGGCGGCCGAGCCGAGCCGCCTGGAGGTGACGGGCGGCACTCACGTCCCCCGCAGCCCCTCCTTCCACTTCCTCTCCCGGCACTGGTCGGAGGTCGTGGAGCGGCTGGGCCTGCGCGCGCGGCTGACCCTGGATCGGGCCGGCTTCTTCCCTCGCGGAGAAGGGTGCGTTCGGGCCGAGGTGGCGCCGTGGCCGCGCCCGGCCACTCTGGACCTGTCGCGACGGGGGCCCCTCGTCGCCGTGCGGGGGATCGCCGGCGCCGCGCGGCTCCGGGGCGACGTAGCCCGCCGGGCGGCCGACGCGGCCCAGGCCCTCCTCTGGGAGGAGCGGCGGCTCGAGACGGCGTGGGACGTCGTCGACCTCGACGCGGCGTCGCCGGGGGCGTTCCTGCAGGCGGAGGCGGTCTTCGAGACGGGGCGGGCGGCCTTCTCCCTGCTCGGCGAACGGGGCCTGCGAGCGGAGGTCCTGGGGGAAAGGGCCGCCCGGCGGGTCCTGAAGTTCGTCGACGACGCGGAGGCGGTCGTCGATCCCTGGCTCGCCGACCAGCTCGCGGTGCCGTTGGCCGTCGCTGGCGGCGGAGGTCGGCTGCTGACCTCGGAGGTCACGTCGCATCTCGAGACGGTCGCCGCGGTGCTGAGGCGGTTCGGCGTGCAGGCGGAGACGTGGGGCCGGCTCGGGGGGCCGGGGGGCCTCGAGGTGGGACGCGTTTGACCGCCGTCCGAAGGAACCCTACGATGGGCCGATCGTGACCGAGGAGAGCGGAGTCGAGAGGAGCGGGCTGGTACGGAGCCTCCTCTGGGACTACGCCCGCGGGAGCCTCGCCTACGACATCGCGGTCGTCGCCGTGGTGCTCCTGCTCCTCCTCGTCTCCGGCGGCTTCTGGGGCGATCCCCTCTGGCGGTGACGGCCGGCGGGTCCAGGCTCTCGGGCACGGCCAGGAAGGCGAGGCTGGCGCGCGCCTTCCTGCGCGGGGACCCCGTCCACTGCACGTGGCAGCTCTCGCCGAGGTGCGAGTCGTTCTGCCACTTCTGCGACCACCGGTCGGCGGCGGCGGCCGAGGAGCTCAACGCCTCGGCCTGCGCCGCCATCGCGGAGGCGCTCGGGCGGGACGCCTCCCTGCTCGTGACCTTCACCGGCTCCGAGCCCTTCCTGCGCGCGGACCTCGCCGCGATCGTGGCCGCCACGGCGAGGCGGCACTTCCCGCTCCTGGTGACGAACGGGTGGCTGGCGGGCGCGGAGGCGGCGCGGGCGGTGTGGGAGGCCGGGCTCGAGGCGGCCACGGTATCGATCGAGGACGCCCTTCCGGAGCGGCACGACCTCGTGACCGGCGTCCCGGGGTCGCACGCACGCGCGGTCCGGGCGCTCGCGGCGCTCTCCGGCGAGCGCACCCGGCCGACGCAGAGGGTCAACGTGCGCACCCGCCTGGCCGGCCCCGACCTGGATCCCCTCGAGCGGGTGCTGGTCCTCGCCTCCCGGTTCGAGGCCACGGTCACCGTCGAGGCGGCGTTTCCCCTTCCGGTGCTCGACGGCGGAGCGGCGGCCGTCGTGTCGCGGCTCGTCGAGCTACGCCGCCTCTACCCGCACCTGCGCAGCGCTTCCTCGGCCCTCGAGGCCGTGGGCCAGGCGCTGCGGGGCGGCGCGCCCGGCTGCCTGGCCGGCCGGGCCTTCTTCAACGTCGACCATCGCGGGCGGGTGAGCCGGTGCGTCGTCCACCGCGGCGCCTCCGACCGAGTCGGGACGCTTCCGGTTGACGCTCCGCCGGGCGTTCGGTCGCGGCTCCGGGCGGCCCACGCCGCGAGCGACTGCCGGGCCTGCTGGTACGGCTCCCGGGCCGAGGTCGAGGCGCTCTACACGGTGCGCGGCTTCCTCTCGGGGCTCAAGACCCTGGTGACCGCATGAAGCGCACGCCTGCCCTCGCCCTCGCTCTCGCCGTCCTCCTGTCGACGACGCTCGCCTCTGCCCAGACCCCGCCCGGGGACGACAAGACCCCCGTCACCGAGGTCACCGACCTCGTCAACACGCTCCTCGGGGGCCTCCTCGGCACCGGGCAGGTGACCGGGGAGAAGCTGCAGAAGGACGTGGAGGAGGCCGGAGGGCTGCCGTTCCGGCGGGACGTCCCGCTGGCGTTCCTCGGCAAGGACGAGCTGGCCGCGTACCTGAAGGGGGTCCTCGACGACGAGTACCCCGCCCCGCGGGCCCGCGCCGACGAGCGCCTGCTCGAGGCCTTCGACCTCCTGCCTCCCGCGACGGACCTCCGGGCCCTGCGGGCCCGGGTGCTGGAGGAGAACGTGGCCGGCTTCTACGACGAGCGGCCCGGGAAGCGGCGCCTCTTCGCGGTGAGCGAGGACCGCTCGTTCTCCCCGATGAACCAGATCGTCCTCGTTCACGAGCTGCGCCACGCGCTCCAGGACCAGTACGAGGACCTGGGCTCGTTCCTCCCGGACGACGTCTCGGACTTCGACGATCGGCGCATGGCCTGGGTCTCCCTTCTGGAGGGCGACGCGACGTTCGTCATGGAGCGGTTCGTCGAGCTCCGCCTCGGAAGCCTGGGGTTGCCGATCGGCGGAGCCGGCGACGACGCGGGGGGGGTGGCGCTCGGCGTCCCCGGCCTCCTGGACGTGCCGGGGGCGCCGCCGGTGGTGCGCGACCAGCTCGTGCAACCCTACCTCGTCGGCCTGCAGTTCGCGCGCGCTCTCTGGGCGCGGGGCGGCGCCTCCGCCCTGCGCGACGCCTGGAGGAAGCCGCCGGAGTCCACGGAGCAGGTGCTTCATCCCGACAAGTTCTTCGCCCGCGAGAGGCCCCGCTCCGTCTCTCCCACCCTGCCTGCGCCTCCCGGGGCGCGGCTCGTCTCGGAGGGCGTCCTGGGCGAGCTGCTCATCCGGACGCTGGTCGGGGAAGGCGCGGAGAGCGCGGCGGCCGGCTGGGGTGGAGACGGGTGGCGGCTCTGGGACGTGGGGGGCCGCACCGCCCTCGCCTGGCGCAGCGAATGGGACGTCGGCGCGAGCGCAGTGGCCTTCCATTCCGCACTGCGGGCGCGGTTCGCTCGCCTCGGGTCGCCCTCGATCCAGGCGGGCTGGGAGGTCTTCCCCGGCGCGGGGGGAAGGCGGTTCGCCGTCCGGCGCTCGGGCGACGCAGTGGAGCTCGCGTCGGCCGAGGACGGGGCGCTCCTCGGCACGCTCATCGGCCGTTAGGGCCGAGGGCCCCCGCTACTTGAAGCGGGGCCGGGGGGAGGCTACAGTCTTCTTCCGGCGGCCGGGGGCCCAGATGGGGCCCGAGACGGGTCCGCCAGAGGGGGAGTGATGGCGACATCGACGCCCGGCGGCGCGAAGACGAACCTCGGCCTGGAGCCGAACATCGCGGGGCTGCTCTGCTACGTCCCGTGCTGCGTCGGCCTCGTATTCTCGGTGGTGGCCGCGATCGTGGAGAAGCAGAGCCGCTTCGTGCGCTTCCACGCCTTCCAGAGCCTCCTCCTGCACGGGGCCGCGATTCTCCTGGGCGTCGCCCTGAACCTCACGCACCTGGCGCTGGGGATGGCGGGCCTCTGGGCTGTGGGCCTCCTGCTCTCGGTCGCCGGGATGGTGGTGGGCGTCGGCTTCCTGGGCCTGACGATCTTCCTCATGATCAAGGCGAACTCGGGCGAGGAGCTCGAGCTCCCCGTGATCGGGCCGATGGCCCGCCAGTGGGTCTAGGCCGCGAGCCTCACTGGCCCGCGCTCTGCTCGACGAGGATCCGGCCCGATCCCTCCAGCCTGAAGAGCCGTCCCGCGCTGGCCGAGGAGGGCAGGACCACGGCGTAGACTTGCGGGTCGTCGACGACGTGAGGGACGAGGTCGCCCGTCCACATGATGACGGACGGGGCGGGCACCGAGACCGGGAGGCCGGGCTTCACCGTGAGGGGCAGGGGCTTGCTGGAGACCGAGAGGGCCAGCATGCCCTGCCCCTCGAGGGCGATGAGGTCCAGGCCGTGCTCCTCGCCCCCGAGGCGCACGTAGCGCGGCTGCAGGCCCTCCTCGCACGCGAGGAGGTGGGTCGGCTCCACGAAGACCGGCTCGTCAGTGACCTGCATGAACGTGATCTCGCGCTCCTGGTCGGTGAGGATGAGCCTTCCCGTCCCGGTCACCATCACGAGGGCGGGGCGTGCGCCGGGCCTCTTCTCCTTCACCCAGAACGTCAGGTTGCCGCTGTAGGAGTAGATCGTCCCCAGCTTGATGAAGACCCGGCCCGAGAAGTCCACCTCCATGAGGCCCTTCTCGAGGCCGCGGAAGACGTCGCGCGGCGCGGCGGCCGGCGGACGCTCCAGGGCCTTCTCGGTCGCGGCGGCCAGTCGGGGATTGGTGGGCGGCAGCGTGTCGTCGAACAGGAGCCGCACCGTCGCCTGGAGGCCCGGCGTCGGGCTGCCCTCGGCCATGAGGGCGGGGCTCACCGGCTGGAGGGGCCTTCCGGCCCCGACCGAAGCGTCCGGCGGAGCCGCCATCGGCTGCGTGGCCTTGACGTCGGGGCGGGCGTCGGGTCGGGTGTCGCGGGGGACGCCGCTCGCGGGCGCAGGCTTCGGCTCGGGCGGCCGCTCCGGCTGCGCCTCGGCTGGCGTCTCCTCCCGCGGGGCGAACACCGTGCCCGGGGGTGTCGTCGCGTCGGCGCCCTTGTCCAGCCGTCCCTGGAGCCTCTGGACCATCCGGCTCGCGCCGGCCTGACGGTACTGGAAGATGGCGTCTTTGTAGCGCTGGAGCCTCTCGTAGATGGACCCGAGGTAGAAGTGGATCTTCGGGTTCCCCTGGGCGAGGTCGAGGGCCTTGAGGAAGAGCGACTCGGCGTCCTCGAGGCGTCCGAGCTTGAAGCAGATGATCCCGAGGTTGTAGTGGAGCGTGTGGGCCTCGGGGCTCTCTGCGATCAGCTTCCGGTAGACCTCCTCCGCCTTCTCGAGCTTCTCGCTCCGGAAGTAGACGAGGCCGAGCAGGTTTAGGACCCGAGGGTCGCGTGGGCGGAGGAGGTAGGCCTCCTCGAGCTGGAGCTCGGCCTCCTCGAAGCGCCGGGCCTCGAAGAGCTCGCGTCCCTTGTTGTAGTGGGCGAGGAAGAGCCCCTGGTCGAACGGGCCGCGGGGGATGGGGCCGGCCATGGCTAGTCGAGCGCCCGCACCGTGGAGTACACCGTCCCCTCGGGCGGCGGTGCCTCGGCCACGTGGGCGAGACCGCGGGCGTCGCGCCAGCGGTAATACGTGCGGGGCCGCGCCGGCTCGACCCGCTTGCCGCGGCCCGCCGGCCGCGCGGCCGGCGCCGGGGCGCCGAGCGAGGCCGTGGGCACGAAGAAGGCCGCGCCGCTCGCGGCCGGGGCACCGGAGGCCGAGAAGCCGTCCCCGAGCCTCGCCTGCACCTTGCGGACGTAGTCGCGGGTCTCGCGGTAGGGCGGTATCCCGCCGTAGCGCAGGACCGAGTTGGGGCCGGCGTTGTAGGCGGCGAGGGCGAGGGCCAGGTCGCCTCCGAACTGGTCGAGCAGGCGCCTCAGGTACTGGGTCCCGGCGAAGATGTTCTGGCGGGCGTCGAACGGGTCGGCCACGCCCAGGTGCCGGGCGGTGTCGGGCATGAGCTGCATCAGCCCTCGGGCTCCCTTGGACGAGACGGCCCACTGGTCGAACTCGGACTCGACGGCGATCACCGACTTGACGAGGTCGGGGCTGACCTGGTGCATCCGGGCCGCCTCCTCGACGTGGTGGTCGTACATCGACCAGTAGGCCGGGTTGACGAGGAAGCCGCGCGAGTGGATGAGCGTGCCCTTGCCGGGATAGGTCAGGAGGAAGCCGGACGAGTCGGGCACGTTCGTGGCCTCGACGACGCCGTTCGCGTTCCGCCGGGTGTAGACCTGCCCCGCGGCGGCGCTCGCCAGGCTCGCCAGGAGCGCCGCTGCGGCGGCCGTCCTGAGCATCGGGTCCTTCGCGGCGGCCCGAAGGAGCGCGCGCGCCCTACCCATGCGGCACCCCCTCCAGGAGCCCGCGCAGGGTCTCGCGCGCCTTTCGCCTCATCGCGTCCACTTCCCCCGGGCCGACGCCGCCGCCCTGGGCGAAGTCAGGCCGGCCGCCGCCGCGCAGCCCGAGCTGCCTCATGAGCTCCGGGGCCTTGACCGCCGCGGTGAGCCCGGCCGACACGGCCGCGATGACGCTCACCCCGTCATCGGCGAGGGCCGCCGAGACAAGGGCGAAGCGGCGGTCCTTGTGCCGGTTGCGGAAGTCGTCGACGACCGCCGCGTGGGCCTTGCGGTCGAGGCCCTCGAAGCGCGGGGTCCAGACGAGGGTCCCCGCGACCTCCACGAGGTCTTCGCCGCTCGACGTCCCCGTTCCCGTGGCGAGCTTCATCTTCAGCGCCTGGACCTCGCGGTCGCGGGCCTTCAGCTGCTCGCGGAGGCGCGCGTACTCGTCGACGAGCTCGCGGCGGTCGACCCGCGCCTGTTGCTCCAGCTCCTCCAGGATGCCCTGGTCGGACTGGGCCCGCTCGATGGCGGCCTCGCCGGCCAGGGCCTCGACGCGCCGCGTGCCGGCCGAGATGCCCTGCTCGGCGGTGAGGAGGAAGAGGCCGATCTCGCCCGTCTGAGCGACGTGAGTGCCTCCGCAGAACTCCTTCGAGAAGCCCGGCACCTCGACCACCCGCACCCGCTCGCCGTACTTGTCGCCGAAGAAGGCGAGGGCACCGTAGGCGAGCGCCTCCTCCCGGCCCATGACCTTCTGCTCCACGCGCGCGCCCCTCAGGATCTCGGCGTTCACGCGGTTCTCGATGTGCCGGAGCTCCCGCGGGCCGACCGGGGCGTAGTGGCTGAAGTCGAAGCGGAGCCGCTCGGGGGCGACCAGGCTCCCCGCCTGCTTGACGTGGGGGCCGAGCGTCTCCCGTAGTGCCGCGTGCAGGAGGTGGGTGCCGGTGTGGTGGCGCATCGCGCCCGCCCGGCGCTCGGCGTCCACCTCGGCCCGGACGAGCATCCCGCGCTCGAAGCCGCCGTGGGTCACCTTGACGTGGTGGACGTGCAGGCCGGGCAGGGGGCTCGTGGTGTCCGTGACCTCGGCCGCCGAGCCGTCCGAGGCGAGGACGCCGCGGTCGCCGACCTGGCCTCCGGCCATGGCGTAAAACGGCGTGCGGTCGAGGACGACGAGCCCCTCCTGGCCCGCGTCGAGGCGGCGGGCGAGGGCGCCGTCCTTGAGCACGGCGAGGACCCGCGCCTCGTCCACGGCGAGGGACGTGTAGCCGAGGAAGTCGGTCTTGCCGCCCTCTTCGGCGAGCTTCATGAAGACGGGGTCGCCCTTCACGGCGCCCATCCGGCTCGACTGGCGGGCCCGGTCCTGCTGGGCGGCGAGCTCGCGCTCGAACCCGGCGCTGTCGACGCCGAGTCCGCGGTCGCGGGCCAGCTCCTCCGTGAAGTCGACGGGCAGGCCGTAGGTGTCGTAGAGCCTGAAGACCTCGGCCCCGGGGATCACGCCACCCCTCGGGACCTCGGCCGCGATGTCCTGGAAGATCGCGAAGGCCTGCTTGAGGGTCGTCCCGAACCGCTCCTCCTCGACCGCCACCACGCGGGAGACGGCCTCCTCGTGGGAGACGAGCTCCGGGTAGGCCGCCTTCATGCGGGCGACGACCGCGTGGGTCAGCTCGTTCAGGAACGCGCCCTCGATCCCGAGCTTCTGGCCGTGCCGCATCGCCCGGCGCATGATCTTGCGGAGCACGTAGCCGCGGCCCTCGTTGCCGGGCAGGACACCGTCCGCGATCAGGAAGGTCATCGCCCGGAGGTGGTCCGCCACCACGCGAAGCGAGACGTCGTCGTCGGCGCCCTTCCCGTAGGGCTTGCCGGCCCGCCGGGCGACCGAGTCGAGGAGCGGGGTGAAGAGGTCGGTGTCGTAGTTGGATGGCTTCCCCTGCACGACCGCGGCGACACGCTCCAGGCCCATGCCGGTGTCCACGCACGGCGCGGGGAGGGGGTTGAGGGCGCCCTTGTCGTCCCGGTCGTACTGCATGAACACGAGGTTCCACACCTCGAGCCAGCGGTCGCACTCGCACTCGACGCCGGGGCAGGCGCGGCCTCTCGCCTCCTCGGGGCAGGCAAGCGCGTCGCCCTGGAAGAAGTGGATCTCCGAGCAGGGGCCGCAGGGGCCGGTCTCGCCCATGGCCCAGAAGTTGTCCTTCATGCCGAGCTCGAGGATGCGGTCGGCCGGCACGTGGGCGAGCCAGAAGCCGTGGGCCTCGGCGTCGCGCGGGACGCCCGACGCGCCCTCGAAGATCGTGACCTTCAGACGGTCCTCGGGCAGCGCGAGGTCGCGGGTGAGGAGCTCCCAGGCGAACGCGATCGCCTCCTTCTTGAAGTAGTCGCCGAAGGAGAAGTTCCCGAGCATCTCGAAGAACGTGTGGTGGCGCGCGGTCATGCCCACGTTCTCGAGGTCGTTGTGCTTCCCGCCCGCCCGGACGCACTTCTGCGAGGAGGCGGCCCGCGCGTAGTCGCGCTTCTCGCGGCCGAGGAACACGTCCTTGAACTGGTTCATCCCCGCGTTCGCGAAGAGGAGGGTGGGGTCGTTCTGGGGCACGAGCGGCGAGCTCTTCACCACCCGGTGTCCGCGGTCCTCGAAGTAGCGGAGGAAGGCGGTGCGGATCTCGTCGGCCGTCTTCAACGTGCCCTCCCGGGGGTCTCGGGCGCCCGCTCCGCTCCCGTCACTCGTGCTCTCCGGCATGGAGCTCGACCGGCTCCAGCGGCGAAAGGCCCTCGAGCGCATCCCTCCACTTCGGCCAGAGCGTTCTCAGCCGCTCGTGGACGAGACGGGCCGCGAAGCCGCGCCGGAGCAGGAACGCCCAGAGGCGGGGGAGGCGGCGCACGGGGTCGACCGAGGAGTGCAGCCGCCAGTAACGGCGGGCCAGCCCGTCGAGGACCGCGCGCTCGTCCACTTCGCCCAGGGCTCCCGCGATTCCGGCTTCGGCCTCGGTGCGGGCCACGCCCCGCTGCACGAGGCCCTGGCGGACGCGAGCCCGGCCGAGGCCCTGGTGAACCATCCGGCTGCGAGCGAACCGCTCCGCGAAGCCGCGGTCGTCGAGGTATCGCTCCGCCCGAAGCCTCTCGATGGCCGCCTCGGTCTCGTCCGGCCCGTGCCCACGGTCGAGGAGGGCCCGGCGCAGCTCGGCCACGGAGTGGTCCCGGCGGCCGAGGCGCCGCAAGGCCCTCTGGTACGCGGTGGGCGGCGGCGCCTTCGGGCGGGGGCTCATCGCCGGCGCTACTGCTCCAGGTCGAAGGACTGCATCGTCCGCTCCATCTCTTCGGCGGCCATGTCGGAGGCGGACTGGATGCCCTGGATCTTGAGCTTGAACTCGTCGGGATTGCTGGCGCGCCGGAGCGCCTCGTCGTAGCTGATCAGCTCCTTCTTGTAGAGCTGGAAGATCGACTGGTCGAAGGTCTGCATGCCGTACTGCGAGACGCCGGCCGCGATCGCCTCGTGGATGAGCTTCGTCTTGTCCTTGTTGATGATGCAGTCG
The DNA here is from genome assembly GCA_035577965.1 of Vicinamibacteria bacterium. Taxonomy (GTDB): domain Bacteria; phylum Acidobacteriota; class Vicinamibacteria; order Fen-336; family Fen-336; genus DATBSL01. The sequence goes on from DATJYX010000095.1 coordinate 30,877, forward strand.
CGGATGAACGGGGTGGCGATCATCACCTCGCAGGCGGGGACGCGGCCGTGGCCGTCGGCCCTCGGGATGAGGCGCATGGAGACGACCGCCTTCAGGACGCCGGCGAGCTGCAGGCGGATCTGCTTCTGCTGGTGCGGCGGGAAGACCGAGATGATGCGGTTCACGGTCTCCGTGGCGTCCAGGGTGTGCAGGGTGGAGAGCACGAGGTGGCCGGTCTCGGCGGCGGTGATCGCGGTCTCGATCGTCTCGTAGTCGCGCATCTCGCCGACCAGGATGACGTCGGGGTCCTGGCGGAGGGCCGAGCGGAGGGCGGCGGCGAAGGACCGGGTGTCGACCTCGACCTCGCGCTGGTTGACGATCGACTTCTTGTCGCGGTGGAGGAACTCGATCGGGTCCTCGATCGTGATGATGTGCTCGCAGCGCTGGGAGTTGATGTAGTCGATCATCGCGGCGAGGGTGGTGGACTTGCCGGAGCCCGTCGTCCCCGTGCAGAGGATCAGGCCCCGCTGCTCCTGGGAGATCTTCTCGAGCACCACCGGCAGCCCCAGCTCGCGGACGGTCATGATCTTGACCGGGATCACCCGGAGGACGAGGCCCACCGTGCCGCGCTGCTGGAACACGTTGCAGCGGAACCGGCCGAGGCCGGGCACCGAGTACGCGATGTCGATCTCGAGGTTCTCCTTGAACTTCTGCTTCTGGCGGTTGCTCATGATGGAGAACGCCATGGCGATGGTGTCCTCCTGCATGAGGCGCTTCGTCTCCACCAGGGGGATGAGCTCCCCGTTGATGCGGAGGACGGGATGCGACCCGACCTTCAGGTGGAGGTCGGAGGCCTTTCGCTCCGACGCCATCTTCAAGAGATCGTTGATGTGCATGCCGCTCCCCCCGCGGCGGACGCTAGCGCGCCCCGCCCGAAGCCGCCCCGGCGAGGGCGGGCACGAACGTCAGCCACCCGTCCTCGTCCTGCCCGCCCTCGATCGCGTCGAAGAAGGCCTCCTGGAGGGCCTTGGTCACCGGCCCCCGCGCCCCCGTCCCGACCTTCTGGCGGTCCACCGAACGTATCGGCGTGATTTCGGCCGCCGTGCCGGTGAAGAAGAGCTCGTCGGCCAGGTAGAGCACCTCCCGCGGCAGCGCCCTCTCGTCCACGGCGATCCCCAGCCGGCGGGCGAGGGTGAGCACGCTGTCGCGCGTGATGCCGGGGAGGATCGAGGACACGAGGGGCGGCGTGACGAGCCGGCCCTTCACGACCGCGAAGAGGTTCTCCCCGCTGCCCTCCGAGACGTAGCCCTGGGTGTCGAGAGCGATCCCCTCCGCGAAGCCGCCCTTCACCGCCTCGACCTTGATGAGCTGAGAGTTCACGTAGTTGCCCGCGCTCTTGGCCATCGCGGGAAGCGTGTTCGGGGCCATCCGGGTCCAGGAGCTCACGCACACGTCGACGCCCTGCTCGAGCGCTTCCTTGCCCAGGTACTTGCCCCAGTCCCAGACCATGATCGAGAGCTCGACCGGGCTGCCGAGCGGGTTCACGCCGAGCTGGCCGGCGCCGCGGTAGACGACGGGCCGGATGTAGCAGGCGTCGAGGCGGTTCGCCTGGATCGTCTCCACGACGGCCGCGTTCACCTGCTCCTCGGTCCAGCGCAGGTCCATCCAGTAGATCTTCGCGGAGTTGAAGAGCCGCTCCGTGTGGGCGTCGAGCCGGAAGACCGCGGGTCCCTTCGTCGTCTTGTAGCAGCGGATGCCCTCGAAGACGGCCGAGCCGTAGTGAACGACGTGGGAGCCGATGTGGATGCGCGCGTCGTCCCAGGGGACGAGCGTGCCGCTCATCCAGATGAAGTCCGCCCGCGGAGAAGCCATAGACAGGCGATTCTAGCCGCCGCAGAAGCGGGTGTCAACGAGCAGCCACAGGGAAGTAGCTGACGGCTTTAGATTTACGGCTACGGGTTTTCAGAGGGCCCTGGGGCGTGCGGCCTACTGCTTCTCGCCGCAGAAGGCGCAGGTGTCGCTTCGGGCGTGGAGGGGCTTGTGGCAGTGCCAGCAAAAGCCCCTCTTCGGCACCTCGCGGGCGCTCCGGCGCCTGCGGAAGTCCTCCATGAAGGTGGCGTTGTGGTCGATCTCCGCCGACGTGGCGAGGTCGTCGAGCACCTCACCCGCGCTCTGATAGCGCTCGGAGACCTCGGAGGCGAGCGCGTGCATCACGATGTCCGAGATCTCGCGAGGGATCTGGCTGTTCCGGAGCTTGGGCGGGGTGCAGCGGCCCTGGGCCACCAGCTTTTCGATCTGGGCCGGGTTCGGGCTGAAGTAGGGCAGGGCGCCGGTCAGCATCTGGTAGAGCATCACGCCGACCGAGTAGATGTCGGAGGCCAGCACCGCCCGTCCCTGGAACGCCTCGGGGGCCATGTAGGGCGGGCTCCCGATCACCGTCGTGGCGTGCGAGCGCTCGAGGAGGCGGGAGGTGCCGAAGTCGGCCACCTTGCACACCCCGCTCTCCGAGATGAGGACGTTCGCGGGCCGGAGGTCCCGGTGGAGGATCTGCGCCTCGTGCGCGTGCTCCACGCCCTTCAGGATCTGGACGACGTAGTTGAGGGCCCGCGGCGTGTCGAGGGACTTCTCCCGGTCGAGCACCGCTTCCAGGCTCTCGCCCTTCACGTACTCCATGACGAGGAAGAACGTGCCGTCCACCCGCTCCGCGGTCAGGATGCCGACGATGTTGGGATGGTCGAGGGCCGCGAGCAGCCGTGGCTCCTGGAGGAGCTCGTCCGCCTCGCCGGTCTGCCGGTGGGGGACCTTGATCGCGACCTTCTTGTCGATCCAGGTGTCGCGGGCGAGGAAGACCGTGCCGAAGCCGCCGGAGCCGAGGTTCGCGAGGATCTGGTACTTACCGACGGTCTGTCCCAGGAGGAACATCGAGCGCGGCGAGTATAGCAGGAGGCTCCCGGCCGGCAGTGGTTCCGATGGTTCATTCGCCGGCCCTGGAGCGCCCTTAGAATGACCGGAGGCCGAGAAGAGGGCCCGAGCATGAGCTTCATCGACGACGTCTACGCGAGAGTGAAGGGGAAGGGAGGCCGGATCGTCTACCCGGAGGGTCGGGAGGAACGGGCGCTCCGGGCCGCGGGCTGGCTCCGCGACCACGGGATCGTGGTCCCCGTGCTCGTCGGCTCCGAGGTGGAGATCCGGGAGAAGGCGGCGGGCCTCGGCGTCGGGCTCGCCGGCATCGAGGTGCGGGACCCCTCGACGGACGCCCGGCGCGGGGCCTTCGAGGCCGAGTACCTCGAGCTCCGCCGGCACAAGGGGATGACGCCGGAGCTCGCGCACGAGCGGGTGGGGCTTCCGCACTACTTCGCCGCCCTGGCCGTCCGGGCGGGCGAGGCGCTGGGCTTCGTCTCCGGCCTGAACAGCGAGACGAAGCCGTTCCTCCCGGCCTTCGAGATCGTCAAGATGCGCGAGGGCATGAAGCGGGCGTCGTCGGTGTTCGTGATGGCCTGGGAGGATCGGGTCTACTTCTACGCCGACTGCGCGATGAACATCGCCCCCGACGCGGAGACGCTGGCCGAGATCGGCCGCGCGACCGCGGCGAGCGCCCGGGCCTTCGGCTACGAGCCGCGGGTGGCGTTCCTGTCGTTCTCCACCCGGGACAGCGCGAAGGACCCTTCGATCGACCGGGTGAAGGAGGCCGTGGATCTCGTGCGCCAGGCCGAGCCCTCCCTCCTCGTGGACGGGGAGATGCAGTTCGACGCGGCCATCGTCCCCGACGTCGCGAAGAAGAAGAGCCCGGGGAGCCCCCTCGAAGGCCGGGCGAACGTCTTCGTGTTCCCGGACATCAACGCCGGGAACATCGCCTACAAGATCACCGAGCGGCTGGGTGGGGCGAGGGCGTTCGGGCCGATCTTCCAGGGGCTCCGGAAGCCGGTCAACGACGTCTCGCGGGGCTGCTCCGTCCAGGACTTCGCCGACGTCGCCGCGATCACCGCGCTCCAGGCGATGGGATAGGCCGGTTGCCGGGATCCGGCGATCCGGGAGAGGCGAGGGCCGGCCTCGTCATTGTCGGAGGTCTCCCCACGCGGCCTGGGCGATGGCCACCGCGGCCACGGCGGCGGTCTCGGCACGGAGGATCCGCGGCCCGAGCGAGGCCGCGAGGAAGTCGGCGGCGCGCAGGCGGTCCGCCTCCGCCGGCTCGAAGCCGCCGGCGGGCCCCACGAGGACGAGGAGCGGGGAGGAGGGCTCGACCGCGAGCGAGACGAGCGGAGGGTGGCCGGCCGTTTCCAGCAGCACGACGCGCGCGCCGTCGAAGGGTCGGGCGAGGAGCCCCTCGAGGGTCGTGGTCGGCGCCACGCGGGGTACGACGGCCCGGCCGCACTGCTCCGCGGCGCCGGAGGCGACGCGCTCCCACCGCTCGGAGCGGGAGCCCTGGAGCGCGGGCCGGGCGGCGGCGTCGGTGCGAAACGTCACGACGGGCCAGATCTCGGAGACGCCGAGCTCGGTCGTCTTCTGGACGACGCCCTCCATGCGGTCGCCCTTGAGGGCGGAGACGGCCAGGACGAGCTGCAGGGTCGACTCCCGGCGCGGCTCTACGGCGCGGCCCAGCCGGGCGCAGACCGTCCGGCGCGAGACCTCCTCGAGCACCGCCTCGAACTCCGCCCCCGAGCCGTCGAACACGCGGACGGCGGCGCCTGCCCGCAGGCGCAGCACCTCCCGCGCATGGTGAGCCGCGTGCTCCGGTACCGCCACGCGCGCCCCCGGCGCCGCCTTCGGGACGTGAAAGCGGGGCAGGCTCACCGCACGCCCTCGTAAACGAGGGCCGCCCACTCGCCGTCGAGCCGCGTCCCCGGCGTGCCGCACGCCGCGAAGGCCTCGCGGACGAAGGGCACGTCATCCACCAGGAGGCCGGAGAGAACGAGAGCGCCGCCCGGAGCGAGAAGAGAGCGGATCTCGGCGGCCCGATCGACGAGCAGGAGGGCCATCAGGTTGGCCAGGACGACGTCGAAGGAGCGGGGCCGGAAGCCTCTCCCCCCGTCCGCGCGGACGACGCGGACGGGCACGTCGTTGAGGCGGGCGTGCGTGGAGGACGCGGCGACGGCCTCCGGGTCGAGGTCGGAGGCGACGACCGGCGCCGCGCCGAGCCGGGCCGCGGCGACGGCCAGGAGGGCCGTGCCGGCGCCGAGGTCCAGCGCCCGACCCAGGCGGCGCCTTCCGGCGAGGTCCTCGAGTGCCCGGAGACAGAGACGCGTCGTCTCGTGCGTGCCGGTGCCGAACGCGCGTCCCGGATCGACGAGGAGCACGTCGGGGGACGGGTCGGGCGGGTCCCACGCCGGGGCCACGAGGAAGCGGCCCGCGCGCGAGGCTTTGAAGGTCTCGCGGAATCGCGCGACCCAGTCCACCTCCGGGGCCTCTCCCCGCTCGACCGTGGCTCCCGCGGGGAGGAGGCCGGCCGGCAGCTCGAGTCCGGCCTCGGCGAAGTAGGCGACGAGCTCGATCCGACCCCCGGCGGCGGGGCGCACCTCGATCCCGGCCGTTCCGGCCTCCCACAGGGCGGCGGTGGCGCGGTCCTCGTCGTCGGCCGCCACGGTCACGCGAAACGCGCGCAAGAGGCGCTCTCCAGGGCCTCAGCCCAGCAGGTCCTTCATCCGATCGAGGAGCGACTTGTCCCGGTCCTTGAGGTCGGGGACGGGGAGCGTCTTCGCGAGCTGCTCGAGGATCTTCCTCTGCTCCGAGGTCAGGTGCCGCGGCACCACCACCCGCAGCAGGACGTGCAGATCGCCCCGGCCCCTCCCGCCGAGCGAGGGAACGCCCTGGCCTCTCAGCCTGAGGATCGTGCCGGCCTGCGTGCCTTCCGGCACGGTGAGCTTCGTCTTGCCGCCGTCGAGCGTCGGAACCTCGACCGTCGCGCCCAGGGCGGCCTGGGTCACGCTCACGGGGAGCTCGCAGAAGAGGTTCGTCCCGTCGCGCTTGAAGAAGGCGTGGTCGGCGGCCCGGACCACGACGTAGAGGTCGCCCGGTGCGCCCCCCTGCGGTCCCGGTTCGCCCTCTCCTCCGATCCGGAGCTGGCTGCCGGTGTCCACGCCGGGAGGGATCTTGATCTGGAGGGTGCGCTCGACGCGGACCTGTCCCTCGCCGTCGCAGGTCTTGCACCGCTCGGCCACGATCCGCCCCGCCCCACGGCAGTGGCCGCAGGTGCGGGCGACGCTGAAGAAGCCCTGCTGGAAGGTGATCTGCCCGGAGCCCCGGCAGGTCGGACACGAGACGGGCTTCGTGCCGGGAGCGGCCCCGCTGCCCGCGCACGTGGCGCAGGTCTCGGCCCGCGGGATCCGGATCTGCGTTTCCGTGCCGAAGGCCGCCTCCTCGAACGAGATCTCCAAGTTGTACCGGAGGTCGCCGCCGCGACGCGGCCCCCGGCGCCGCCCGAAGACGTCCCCGAACCCGAAGAAGTCGCCGAGGATGTCGCTGAAGTCGGCGAAGATCGTGGGATCGAAGCCGGCCCCGGCGGCGCCGGCCACACCGGCGTGGCCGTAGGTGTCGTACCTTTGCCGCTTCTCGGCGTCGCCCAGGACCCCGTAGGCCTCGGCCGCCTCCTTGAAGCGCTCCTCCGCCTGCTTGTCGCCCGGGTTGCGGTCGGGGTGGTGGCGCAGGGCGAGCTTGCGGTACGCGGACTTGATCTCCTGGTCCGAGGCGTTGCGGGGAACCCCGAGGACCTCGTAGTAGTCGCGAGGGGGAGGCATGGTGGACGTCTGCCTAGACGGCTCGCCGCGGAGCGAGGCTTCGCCTCGAGGTCACGGCCGGAGCATGGCCTGGCCGATGATCTGCGCCGCCCTCTCCATGTCCGTGAGCCGGCCCCGGAGCTCGTCGAGCCCGCCGTCGGCCCTGGCCTTCTTCGCCTTCTCGATCGAGTCGAGGATCTTCTGCTGCTCCTCCGGCGTGAGCTTGCCCTCGAGGGCCTGGACCGAGCGCATCGTGTTGGCGACGAGGCCGTCGAGCTGGCGGACCACCACCTCCTGGTCCTTGCGCGCCTTGTCCTCGGCGTCGCGGGCGCGGGTCTCGGCCGCCATGCGGTTGACCTCGGCCGGGCTCAGGCCGCCCGAGGAGTGGACGACCATGCTCTGGCTGCGCCCGGTGGCCTGGTCCTGGGCCTGGACGGTGTAGATGCCGTTCGCGTCGATCTCGAAGCTCACGTCGATTTGGGGCACGCCCTTCGGGGCGGGGGGGATGTTCGTGAGCTCGAACTTGGCGAGGCTGCGGTTGTAGGCCGCCATGTCGCTCTCGCCCTGCAGCACGTGGATCTCGACCCGGGTCTGGTTGTCCGCCACCGTCGTGAACACCCGGCTCTTGCGGGTCGGGATCGTGCTGTTCCTCTCGATGAGCGAGGTGAACGTCCCGTCCTTCGTCTCGATCCCGAGCGTGTGGGGCGTCACGTCGAGGAGGACGAGGTCCTTGACCTCGCCCTGCAGGATCCCGGTCTGGATGGCGGCCCCCATCGCGACGCCCTCGTCCGGGTTCACGGCCCGGTTCGGCTCCTTGCCGAACACCCGCCGCACCACCTCCGTCACCTTGGGGGCCCGGGTCTGGCCGCCCACGAGCAGCACCTCGTCGATCTCCTCCGGCTTCATGCTCGCCTGGGCGAGGCAGTCCTTGCACGGTGCGATCGTCTTCTCGAGCAGCGCGTCGGTGAGCTCCTCGTACTTCTGACGGGTGAGGACGGTGTTGAGGTGCTTGGGGCCCGAGGCGTCGGCGGAGATGAAGGGGAGCACGATCTCCGTCTGCTGCGCCGTGCTGAGCTCGCACTTGGCCTTCTCCGCCGCCTCCTTGAGGCGCTGGAGGGCCATGCGGTCCTGCCTGAGGTCGATCCCGGTCTCGCCCTGGAACTCGCCGATCAGCCAGTCGATGATTCGCTGGTCGAAGTCCTCGCCCCCGAGGTAGGTGTCGCCGCCGGTCGCCCGCACCATGAAGGTTCCCTCGGACATCTCGAGGATCGTGATGTCGAAGGTGCCTCCGCCGAGGTCGTAGACGGCCACGACCTGACCGCTCTTCCCCGAGCTCTTGAGCCCGTAGGCGAGGGCGGCCGCCGTCGGCTCGTTGATGATGCGAGAGACCTTGAGGCCGGCAATGAGGCCGGCGTCCTTCGTCGCCTGCCGCTGGGGATCGTTGAAGTACGCGGGGACGGTGATGATCGCTTCCTCGACCGTCTCGCCCAGGTAGTCCTCGGCCGCCGCCTTCAGCTTCTGGAGCACGAAGGACGAGATCTCGGGAGGCGAGTACTCGTGGTCCTCGATCTGGATCTGCACGTCGCCGTTCTGAGCCGGCACCAGCTGGAAGGGGAGGAACTTGCGGGCCTCCTCGGCCTCCGGAGAGTCGAACTTGCGCCCGATCAGGCGCTTGACCGCGAAGACGGTGTTCTTGGGGTTCGTGAGGGCCTGCCGCTTGGCGATCTGGCCGACGAGGCGCTCGCCCTTTGCCGTGAAGCCGACGATCGAAGGAGTGGTCCGGGCGCCCTCCTGATTGGGGATGACCTGGGGCACGCCGCCTTCCATGACCGCCACGCACGAGTTCGTCGTGCCCAGGTCGATGCCGATCATCTTTCCCACGGTCGAACCTCGCTCCCTTTCGCCGGCGTCCGCTTCTACTGGGCCTCGCCGCCGTCCTCGTCCGGCTCCCTTCTCGCGCCCGCCACTCTGACCAGCGCCGGCCGGAGCAGCCGGTCCTTGTACCTGTACCCCCGCCGATAGACCTCGGCCACGGTGCCTTCCCTGAAGCCGGGCGCCGGCTCGTGGACGATGGCCTGGTGCACGGCGGGGTCGAACGGCTGCCCGAGGGGGTCGAGCGCCTCCACCCCGAGCGACTCGAGCGCGGCCGTGAACTCCCGGTGGGTGAGCTCGACCCCCGCCCGGACCGACGACTCGTCTCCGCTCGCGGCGAGGGCGCGCTCGAGGTTGTCCAGCGTGCCGAGGAGGGGGCGCAGGACCGCCGCCTCCGCGTCCGCCGCCGCGGCGCTGCGGTCGCGCTCCACCCGCCGCCGATAGTTCTCGAACTCGGCCCGCCGGCGCAGGAGCGCGTCCCGCAGCTCCTCGCACTCGCGCCGCAGGGCCTCGGCCTCGTCGGGCGGCGGGCTCTCGACGAGGCCGGCCTCGCCGCTGTCCTCCTCGGGGGCCGCTCCTTGGGCGTCGTCCGGCGACGGTCGGGTCACGACCGCGGGGAGGTCGTCCTCGGACCCGTTGCCCTTCGCGCTCATTCGTGGTGGCTCCGCAGGACGTCGGTGACGGCCCGGGCCACGTGGTCGACGAGGGCCACCACGTGCGCGTACTCCATGCGCGTCGAGCCCAGGACGCCGAGCCCGAACGCCGGTGCGCCCTCGACGTGGCAGGTCCCGGTGACAAGGGAGAGGTCGCGCAGCTCGGGGTCGGGGTTCTCGTGCCCGATCAGGACCCGGATGCCGCTCCCGGCGATGCAGGCGTTCAGGATGCGCACGAGCCGGCTCTTCTCCTCGAACGTGCGGAAGAGGGCCCGCATCCGCTCGAGGTCGGCCGGCTCGCGCTGCGAGAGGATGTTGGCCGTGCCGTCGAGGTACACGCTCGCCTCTCCCTCGGGAACCGCGAAGGCCCGCTCGCCGAGGGCGACGACCTTCTTCAGGAGCGAGTCGTAGAGGGCCTTCTCCTCCTTCATGAGGTCGAGGAGGCGGGTGCGGATCGCGCTGAGCGTCATGCCCGCGAAGTGGGCGTTCAGGTAGTTGGCGCAGGCCGAGAGATCGGCGGGAGAGAGCCGCTCCTCGACCTCGACCACCTTGTGGGTGACGATGCCCGTCGACGACACCATCACGACGAGGATGCGGGGGTGGCCGAGCCCTACGAGGTCGACGTGGCGGAAGCTGGCCCGCGCGATGTCGGGGGCGAGGACGAAGCCGACGTGCCGGCTGAGCCTCGAGAGCAGGTGCGAGGCGCGCTCCATCGTCTGCTCGACCGAGGCCTCGGCGGAGCGCAGCTCGCACTCGATCCGTTCGGCGTCGCTCGGGGCGAGCGGCCGGGGCCCCATGAGCGAGTCCACGTAGACCCTGTAGCCTTCGTCGGTCGGGATCCGACCCGCGCTCGTGTGGGGGTGGTCGAGATAGCCGAGAGCCTCGAGGTCGGACATGATCGCGCGGAGCGTGGCCGGGGAGAGCGCGCGTCCGAGCGCCCGTGAGAGGCTCTCCGAGCCGACCGGGTCTCCGGTCTCGACGTGGAGCTGAATGAGCGACCGGAGGACCTCTCGCCTGCGGTCGTCGAGGGCCATCGCGGGCATCGTTTCGAGACGGAAATTATACTCAGCTAAGGAGAAACGGCAAGCGACGCGGGCCGTGGAAGCGGCTCCGCCCGCGCTCTGCGCGGGTGGAGCATCAGTCGATCTGCGCCCTCTGGAGCTTCCCGCTGAAGTCGATGTAGACGCTCTTCCACTCCGAGAACACCTCGAGGGCCTGGACGCAGGCCTCGCGGTGGCCGTTCCCGGTGTTCTTGGTGCCCCCGAAGGGAAGGTGTGTCTCGGCGCCGATCGTGGGGGCGTTCACGTAGAAGATCCCGGTGTACATCTCGCGCATCGCGGTGAAGGCCTTGTTGATGTCCTGGGTGTAGACCGAGGCGGACAGGCCGTAGTCGACCGAGTTGCCGACCTCGATCGCCTCCTCCAGTGAGCCCACGGGGATGACGGAGACGACGGGCCCGAAGATCTCCTCGTGCGCCACCCGCATCCTCGGGGAGCAGTCGCCGAAGATCGTCGGCTCGTGGAAGTGGCCCCGGGCGTGGGGGCCCGACGCCAGCCTCTTCCCGCCGGCGAGGAGCTTCGCCCCCTCGGCCTGGCCGATCCCGACGTAGCGCTCCACGGTCTCGAGCTGGGACGCGTTGATGCAGGGGCCCATCTGCGTCTTCGGGTCGAGGCCGTTGCCCACCCGCAGGCCCTTCGCTCCGGCCACGAAGCGTTCCACGAACTCGCCGTAGACCTTCTCGTGCACGGCCACGCGGCTCGCCGCCGTGCAGCGCTGCCCCGTGGTCCCGAAGCCTCCCCAGAGCGCGCCCTCGACGGCGAGGTCGAGCCGGGCGTCCTCCATCACCATGATGACGTTCTTGCCGCCCATCTCGAGGTGGCAGTGCTTGAACGCGGGGGCGCAGGCCTCGGAGACCTTCCGCCCGACGTCGGTCGAGCCCGTGAAGGAGACGATCGCCACGTCCCGGTGGCCCATGAGCGGCGTGCCCACCTTCGACCCGCTGCCCGTGACCATGTTCAGGACGCCCTTGGGCAGCCCGGCCTCCTCGAGCACCCTCACGAGGTTCACGACCGAGAGCGGGGTGTCGGTGGCCGGCTTGATGACCACCGTGTTCCCGAGCACGAGGGCGGGCATCATCTTCCAGGAAGGGATCGCCATCGGGAAGTTCCAGGGCGTGATGAGCCCGGCGATCCCCACCGGCTGGCGGACCGACATCTGGAACTTGTCCGGCATCTCCGAGGGCGTCGTCTGGCCGAACTGGCGCCTCCCCTCGCCGGCCATGTAGTACGTCATGTCGATCGCTTCCTGGACGTCCCCGCGGGTCTCGTCCAGGATCTTGCCCATCTCCCGGGTCATGTCCCGGGAGAGGTCCTCCTTGCGCCGAACGAGGAGCTCGGCCGCGCGGTAGAGGACCTCGCCCCGCTTCGGGGCGGGGAGGGCCTTCCACGTCGGGAAGGCCTCGCGAGCCGCGGCCACCGCCCGCTCGACGTCCTCCGGCCCGGAGTCGGCGAAGGTGCCGATGATCTCCGAGGCGTCGGCGGGGTTCCGGTTCTCGAACGTGCGGCCGGAGGCGGCGGGGACCCACTCTCCGGCGATGTAGTTCCCGTGGGCCGCGGCCACGCGCCCCTCCTCTCTAGCCCTGCCGGGCGTCCGCGCGAGGCGACATGTCGCTGTTGCCCCGGAAGGTGGCGCCCTCGACGATCACCACGCGGGGGGCGCGGATGTTGCCGGTCAGCCGACCTGACGTCTCGATCTCGACCCGGTGCGCCGCGTGACAGTCCCCGACCAGCTCGCCGGCGACGACGACCGACTGGGCCGAGACCGTTGCCTTGACGGTCCCGCCTCGCCCGACGCGCAGGTCACCGCTGATCCGGATCGTTCCCTCGACGAGGCCCTCCACGAGCACGGTCTCGGCCCCGGTGATCTCGCCCTTGAACTGCGTCTTCGCGCCGATGACGCAGGTCGTCGCCGCGCTCGAGGACGGCGCGGGGCGGGCGGCGGGGGCGGCGGGCCCGGCGGGGGCAGGCGCGGTGGCGGCCGGTCGCGGCGCCGGATCGGGCGGCTTCGTGTCGGTCTTGCCGAAGATTCCCATGGCTTCCTCCGTGGAAGGGCACGCCTGCGGGCCCCAGAGCGAGGCATCTGGAGCGGGCGACGGGATTCGAACCCGCGACTCCGAGCTTGGGAAGCTCGTACTCTACCAACTGAGCTACGCCCGCCTCCTTGCGCCCGACGCCGGCATCATAGCCACCCCCTCTCGCGGGGTCAAGGCGGGCCTCGCCCGGGCGAGGCCTCAGCCGCGGATGAGGGCCAGGACCTCGTCCCGACGGCGCTCCATGTCGGACCGCGTCCCCGCCTCCAGGTTCAGGCGGAGGAGCGGCTCCGTGTTCGACGGGCGGACGTTGAAGTGCCAGGCGTCGTAGTCGACCGACACCCCGTCCAGCCGTGAGACCCTCGCGTCGGCATAGCGCTCCACGATCCGGCCGAGCGCGCGCTCCACGTCGGTCACCCGCGAGTTGATCTCCCCGGAGACGTGGTAGCGCTCGCGGAGCGGGGCCAGGATCGCGCTCAGGCGGCGCCCCTCGCGGCCGAGCATCTGCAGGACGAGAAGGGCCGGGATCATGCCGTTGTCCGCGAACCAGTTCTCGCGGAAGTAGAAGTGGCCCGAGACCTCGCCTCCGAAGGCCGCGCCCTCGTCGCGCATGCGCTTCTTCATGAAGGCGTGTCCCACCCGGTTCATGAGGGGCACGCCCCGGGCGACGCTCACCCGGTCGGCCACGGCCCGGGAGGCCCGGACGTCGTAGACGATCCTGGCCCCCGGCTCGCGGCGGGCGAACGACTCGCCGAGGATCGCGGTCACGAAGTCGCCGGGCACGTACTCCCCGGTGTCGTCGACGAAGAAGCAGCGGTCGGCGTCGCCGTCCCAGGCGATGCCGAGGTCGGCGCCCTCGGAGAGGACGCGGGCCACGACGTCGCGGCGGTTCTCCTCGAGAAGAGGGTCGGCGGGGTGGTTCGGGAACGTGCCGTCCAGGTCGAAGTACATCCGAACGGTCTCGACGGGGAGCTTCCCGAAGATCGCCGCCGCTCCGACCGCGCCCATGCCGTTGGCGGTGTCGAGCACGACCTTCAGCGGCGGGATGGCCGACCGGTCCACGAAAGAGAGGCAGTGGCGCGCGTACTCGTCCTCGAGCGTCGCACCGAGGAGTGCTCCCGTGGCGGGCGGAGCCTCGGCATAACGCCCGGCGACGAGCCACTCCCGGATCTCCCGTATCCCCGCGTCGCCGGACAGGGCGAGGGCTCCGCGGCGCACGAGCTTGATGCCGTTCCACTCCTTCGGGTTGTGGGAGGCGGTGACGATCGCCCCGCCGTCGAGGTCGTGACGCGCCACCTGGTAGTACAGCATGTCCGTGCTCACGACGCCGATGTCCGTCACCTCGCTGCCCTGCGACCGGGCGCCCTCGACGAACGCCCCGGCGATCTCGGGCGAGGAGAGGCGGCAGTCGCGGCCGACCGCGATCCGCCGGGCGCCGAGGTAGTCGACGAACGCGCGCCCGACCCGTCGGGCCACCTCGGCGTCGAGCTCGCGCGGGTAGATCCCCCGGATGTCGTAGGCCTTGAAGATGCCGGCCTGGATCTCGGTCATGGCTCCTGCCCGCGGGTCAGAGCGTGCGCGAGAAGTCGCTCACCACCGACCCCTCGCCGAGAACGGCGTCCCGCAGGACGCACGAGCGGCCGAGCCTCACCCCCGGCCCGACGAGGCTGCCCTGAACCTCGCACCCGGGCCCCGCCTCCGCGCCTCGCCAGAGAACGCTGTCGCGCAGGTAGGCGCCCGCCCGCACCCGCACGTCGGCGACGAGCACGGCGTCGGGGCCGAGGCGGGCCCCGGCCTCCACCTCGCAGCCCGGGCCCACGTAGAAGTGGCCGTCGAGGAGCGCCTCCGGCGAGACCCGGGCCGACGGGTGGACGGTGCCGTCGGCCCGGCGCTCCCCCTCGAGGGGCACCGGGAAACGGTGGTTCAGGATGTCGCGGTGCACCTGGAGGTACTTCTCGGGCGTCCCGATGTCGATCCAGTAGCCGCGGTGCACGGGCCCGAGCACGCGGTCGCCGCGGGCGAGGAGGGCGGGAAAGAAGCCGCGCTCGATCGAGTGGTTGACCCCCTCCGGCATCAGGTCGAGGACGCGGGTCTCGAGCACGTAGATCCCGGCGTTGATGGTGTCGGTCGTGATCTGCTCGGGGCGCGGCTTCTCGAGGAAGCGCAGGACGCGGCCCCCCGGCTCGGTCTCGACGAGCCCGTAGGCCGCGGGGTTGGGCACCGGCGTGAGCACGATCGTGGCCGACGCGCCTTCCCTCTCGTGGCGGGCCACCACCTCGCCGAGGTGCACGTCGGTGAGGACGTCGCCGTTCAGGACGATCGTGCGCTCGTCGAGGAGGGGCATCGCGTGGCGAACCGCACCGCCGGTCCCGAGCGGCGTCTCTTCGACGGCGTAGCGGATCCGGGCGCCGAAGGCGGAGCCGTCCCCGAACACGGCCTCGACGCGCTCCGGACGGTACGCCACCGAGAACACGATCTCGCGCACGCCGGCACCGGCGAGGAGGTCCAGCTGGTGGCGGAGGAACGGGCGGTCGACCACGGGCACGACCGGCTTCGGGGTGCTGAGGGTGAGGGGGCGGAGTCGCGTGCCCTCTCCGCCCGCGAGGATGACGGCTCTCATGGCTCTCGGGGGGCGGATCATAGCACCGCGGCGCCCTCGCGTCCCCGCGCCGTCCTTGACGGCCGCCCGGCGGTTCCACTATAAACCCGCGCGTTGGACC
>DATJYX010000096.1:0-14307 GCA_035577965.1 Vicinamibacteria bacterium
GGCCGCGCGCGCACCTCGTCCAGCACCGCTCCCAGGTACTCGCCGACGATCCCGAGGAAGACGAGCTGGGTGCCGCTCACGAGGGTGAGGATGGCGAACGGCAGGGCCCACGCCGGCGGGCTCCCGGACCGGAGAAGCGGCCAGGCTCCCCACGCCGCCGCGGCGAGGCCCAGGCCGAACACCAACGCACCGGCGACGGCGGCCGCCCGCAGCGGGGCGCGGCTGAATGCGACGATGCCCCCGAGGCCGAAGCGCAGCATCCTCGAGAAGGAGTACTTGGAGCGCCCGGCCCGGCGGGGGCCCACCCGGAACGGCACCGCGCAGGATCGGAAGCCGACCCAGACGAAGAGGCCCCTCAGGAAGAGGCCTCGCTCCCGGATGCCGCGCTGGAAGACCTCGACCACGCGACGGGAGACGAGACGGAAGTCCGCCGCTCCCTGGTGCACGGGAGTCTCGGCGAGGGCGCCGAGCAGCCGGTAGAACCACCGCGCGGTGAGGCGCTTCGCGAGAGGGACGTCCGGGGTGCCGTCCCAGACCGTGTAGACGACGTCGAACCCGCGCTCGTGCGCGGCGAGCAGCTCCGGGACGAGAGCGGGCGGGTGCTGCAGGTCGGCGTCCATCATGACCACGGCGTCCGAGTCGCAGTGGTCGAGGCCGGCGAGGATCGCCGCCTGCTGGCCGAAGCGGGCCGAGAGGGCGAGCACCCGCACCGAGGGGTCGGCGGCGGCGACGCCCTTCAGGATGTCCAGGGTCCCGTCGGTGCCGCCGTCCACCACGTAGAGGACGGTCGAGCGCCAGCGGTCGGCCACCGAGGCCAGCGCGCGGCGCAGCTCGGCGTGGAAGTCGGCGATCGTCTCCTGCTCGTCGCAGGCCGGGCTGACGACGGTCAGGCTCCTCATGTCCGGCGGCGAACGGTCCCCGTCGCTGGTCCAGAGCGTCCCTCGACCCGCGCCATCCCTCCTCCGCGGGCCGAGGGTAGCACGCCCGGATTAAGATGGGCGGCGTCCTGGAGGATCGAATGACGAATCCCCGCCGCAGCCTGGCCATCACCGAGGGCGACGAGCGCGCCCCCAACCGCTCGATGCTCCGGGCGGTGGGCTTCGGCGACGCCGACTTCCAGAAGCCGATCGTCGGCGTCGCGAGCGCCCACAGCAACCTCACCCCCTGCAACGTCGGGATCGCACCCCTGGCCGATCGGGCCATGGCCGCGCTGCGCGAGGCGGGGACGATGCCCCAG
Source organism: Vicinamibacteria bacterium (assembly GCA_035577965.1). Lineage (GTDB taxonomy): Bacteria > Acidobacteriota > Vicinamibacteria > Fen-336 > Fen-336 > DATBSL01. The sequence goes on from DATJYX010000096.1 coordinate 1,238, forward strand.
GTCTTCGGGACGATCACCGTCTCCGACGGGATCTCGATGGGGACCGAGGGCATGAAGTACTCCCTCGTCTCGCGGGAGGTGATCGCGGACTCGATCGAGACCGTGTGCAACGCCCAGGCGATGGACGGTGTCCTCGCCGTCGGCGGCTGCGACAAGAACATGCCGGGGGCGATGATCGCCTTCGCCCGGCTCGACATCCCGGCCGTCTTCGTCTACGGGGGCACGATCAAGCCGGGCTGCCACGAGGGCCGCGACCTCAACATCGTGAGCGTCTTCGAGGCCCTCGGCCAGTACGAGGCGGGGAAGCTGCCCAAGGCCGAGCTCGACGCGATCGAGAGGAAGGCCATCCCGGGGGCGGGGGCCTGCGGCGGGATGTACACCGCCAACACCATGTCCTCGGCCTTCGAGGCGCTCGGCATGAGCCTCCGGGGCTCGTCGACCATGGCCGCGGAAGACGCGGAGAAGGCGGAGAGCGCGGCCGAGTCGGCGCGCGTCCTCGCCGAGGCCGTCCGGACGGGCCTCACCGCACGGAGGATCCTCACCCGGGAGGCCTTCGAGAACGCCATCGCGGTGGTCATGGCGATCGGCGGCTCCACGAACGCCGTCCTCCACCTGCTCGCGATCGCTCACGCGGCACAGGTCCCCCTGGCCCTCGACGACTTCGAGACGGTCCGGGCCCGCGTGCCGGTCCTGTGCGACCTCAAGCCGTCCGGCCGGTTCGTCGCCACCGACTTCCACCGCGCGGGCGGCGTCCCGCAGGTCATGCGGATGCTGCTCGACCACGGCCGGCTCCACGGAGGGTCGATCACCGTCACCGGCAAGACGGTGGCGGAGACGCTCGCCGGAGTTCCACCGGAGCCCCCGGCCGGCCAGGAGGTGATCCGGCCCTGGTCGAGCCCGCTCTACGCCGAGGGCCACCTCGCCATCCTTCGCGGCAACCTCGCCACGGAGGGCGCCGTGGCCAAGGTCACCGGCATCAAGCACCGGGCCATCACCGGTCCGGCGCGCGTCTTCGACCGCGAGGAGGACTGCGTGAAGGCGATCTTCGGGGGACGGATCCGGGCGGGGGACGTGGTGATCATCCGGTACGAGGGGCCGAAGGGCGGGCCGGGAATGCGGGAGATGCTGTCGCCGACCTCGGCCATCATCGGGTCGGGACTCGGCGACTCCGTCGGCCTCGTCACCGACGGCCGCTTCTCGGGCGGGACGTACGGGCTGGTGGTCGGCCACGTGGCTCCGGAGGCGGCGGTGGGCGGGGCCCTCGCCCTCGTGCGGGAGGGCGAGCGGGTGACGATCGACGCCGACCGCCGTCTCCTGCAGCTCGAGGTCGACGAGGCCGAGATCACCCGCCGCCGGGCGGCGTGGGCGCCGCCCGCTACCCGCTACACGCGGGGCGTGCTCGCGAAGTACGCGCGCGTCGTGGGGAGCGCGGCCCGGGGGGCGGTGACCGACGCGCACTCGGCGTGAGGAGGCCGGCGGCGCGCCGACATTCTTGTCGCGCGTCGACCGCCTTTGCGACGAAGTCGTCCCGGTCGTCCCGATCGAGCGATGTCATGTCGCGGCCGGCGGGACGGAGGGGAGGCCGAAGGCGGCGGGCCCGCTCGCGGAGGGTGGGCGGCGCCGCCTCGGGGGCGACAGGGTTGGCGCTCTGAAATCTCATTCCGACATTCCTGTAGGTTGGTCGAGTTCTCACCTGGTAATCGACTGTCGATCCAACATCCTCTAGATCAGTGAGTTGACGGTCGAGAGGACCTCGGGTCGATCGCCTGGGCTCCCGGCACGGGTCGTGGATTCGACTCCGACCATCATGAGGATCGACCGGGGGCAGATCGAGGCCCACGCCCGTCAGCGTCTCCTGGACGCGGCGGCTCCCGCGGACCCCCGCGAGCGTCTCTCCTCGTTCAAGCGCTTCCTCAAGCTCGAGACCGACCGGCTCCGGATGCGCCACCGCTTCGGCCTCGGCGGCCTGGAGATCGCCTCCGCCCGCAGCTACCAGGTGGACCAGGTGGTCTCCCACGCGTGCCGGATCGCCGTGGAAGAAGCCGTCCCGTCGGCCCGCGTCGCCCTCGAGGGCTGCGCTGTCGTCGCTCTCGGCGGCTACGGCCGGGGCGAGCTCTCCCCCTTCTCCGACGTGGACCTGCTCTTCCTCCACCAGGGCCGGGCCGCCGAAGCGGTGCGGCGGTTCGTGGAGCAGGTCCTCCAGCTCCTCTGGGACGTGGGGCTCACCGTCGGCCACAGCTACAGGACGGTCGCGGAGTGCCTCGAGGAGGCCCGGAGCGACCTCCACTCGCGGACGGCGCTCGCCGAGGCCCGACTCGTGACGGGGGACACGGCGGTCTTCGGGGCGCTCGACCGTGCCCTCGACAACGCGATCCGGCGCGACCGCAGGTCGGGCGAGGCTTTCCTCGACGCGCTCCGGGCGGACGTGGCCGAGCGCCACGCCCGCGTCAGCGGGGCGGTGTGCGTGCAGGAGCCGAACGTGAAGGAGGGCGTGGGCGGCCTCCGCGACCTCCACGCCGTGCTCTGGGTCGCCCAGGCGCGCCACGGGAGCCGCGGCCTCGGCGAGCTGTCCGCCGCCGGCGTACTCTCCGAGCGCGACTTCGAGGCCGCGCGCCGCGCCTACGACTACCTGCTCCGCGTGCGCGCCGAGGCTCACTTCGCCACCGGGCGGAAGACGGACACGCTCACCCTCGACCTCCAGCCCGCGGTCGCGAAGAGCCTCGGCTACGAGGAGAGCCGGGGGCTCCTGGCGTCCGAGCTCTTCATGCGCGACTACTACCGCCGCGCGTCGATCCTCCACGAGGTCTTCCGGAGCGTCGTGCTCCGGCCCGCCCCGGAGGCCCCGCGGCGCCTCTTCGCCGCCCTCCGCGGCCGACGCCCGGGCCGCGACTTCGAGGTGCGCGACGGCCGGCTGCGGGCGAAGTCCCCCGCCCTCCTCGACACCGGCCCGGGCCTCCTCGCCGCATTCGCCACCGCCCAGGCCGAGGGAGCGCCGCTCTCCGACGAGCTCGCCCAAGCCATCCGGGCACGGCTCTCCCTGGTCGACCGCACGCTGCGCGCCTCGAGGGAGGCGGCGGCGGCCTTCGTGGACGTGCTGCGCTGGCGGGGACGGGTCGGCCTCGCCCTCCGCGCCATGCACGAGACGGGCTTCCTCGGCCGCTTCCTGCCCGAGTTCGGCCGGGTGACCTTTCTCGTCCAGCACGACCTCTTCCACCGCTACACGGTCGACGAGCACACGCTGCGGGCGATCGAGGCGATCGACGAAGTCGCCTCCGGCACCGAGGCCGCGGTAAGGCCTTTCGGCCGGATCCTGGACGAGGTCGAGGACACCGCGCCGCTCTACCTGGGGATGCTGCTCCACGACATCGGCAAGGGGCACGGCGGCGGCCACGTCGAGCGCGGCGCGCGCATGGTGCCGCGGATCTCGGCCCAGCTCGGGCTCGACGAGCGGTCGGCGGAGGACGTCCTCTTCCTCGTCGCCACCCACCTCGAGATGTCCCAGGTGTCGCAGCACCGCGACATCACCGAGCCCGCGCTCGTCGCGTCCTTCGCCGGGCGGGTGGGGAGCGTGCACCGGCTGAACCTCCTCCACGTCCTCACCTACGCCGACCACCGCGCGGTGGCCCCCGGGATCTGGAACGAGTGGAAGGGGGCGCTCCTCTGGGAGCTCTACGACCGCACCCGCCGGCACCTCGCCGGACACCCGGTGGAGGGGGACCCGCTCGAGGCCGCCCGGGCGCGGGCCATCGAGGGCCTGGCCCGCGAGTTCGAAACCGCCGAGCTCGAGCGCCACTTCGCCCTCGTCCCCGAGCGCTACCTGCGGGCGACCGACGCCGCCCACATGGCCCGCCACTTCCGCCTGATCTCGGGCCGCGGCGAAGCCTCCGCCGTCTTCGACTGGCGCGACCTCGAGCGCGGCTCCGGCACCGAGATGACGCTCGTCACCGGCGACCGGCCCGGCCTCCTGGCCACGGTCGCCGGCACGCTGACCGCGCACGGGGTCAACATCCTCTCCGTCGACCTCTTCAACCGGCGGGACGGCGTCGTCATCGACACGTTCTGCCTCTCCGAGGTGTCGTCGCCGGGACCGGTCAGGCCGGAACGCCGCGCCCGCGTCGAGCGCGACGTGGTGGCCGCCCTCGCGGGGACGCACGACGTCCCGTCCGCGGTCGCGGCTTGGCTGCGGAAGAACCCGCCGAACGGCCGGCGGGCCCTGGGCCGCGCCGCCCGCGGTCCCTCGGTGCGCTTCGACCAGGAGAGCTCGGCCACCTCGACCGTCATCGAGGTGAAGGCCCAGGACCGCCCCGGCCTCGCGTGGACGATCGCGCACACGCTGGCCCGCCTCGGGCTCGACATCAGCTTCGCGAAGATCGCGACCGCGAAGGCGTTGGCCCTCGACGTGTTCTACGTGACCGGCGCGGGCGGCAAGCTCGCCCCGTCGGAGCTGGCCGCGACCGAGGAGGCGCTGCTCGCCGCCCTCGGCGGCCGGCCGACGACCCAACCCAAGGAGGAGGAATGAAGAAAGTAGAGGCGATCGTGCGCCCTCACCTCCTGGACGCGGTGAAATCCGCGCTCCAGGAGGTGGGGATCGTGGGCATGACGGTGAGCGAGGTGAAGGGCTTCGGTCGCCAGAAGGGCCACACCGAGACCTACCGGGGCAGCGAGTACAAGGTGGACTTCCTGCCCAAGGTCAAGATCGAGGTGGTCCTCGCGGACGACCTGGTGGAGAAGGCGATCGAGGCCGTCCTCGCCACGGCGAAGACCGGCAAGTTCGGCGACGGGAAGGTCTTCGTGACCGATCTCACGACCGCGGTCCGGATCCGCACCGGCGAGCGGGGAGAGGAGGCGCTGTGAAGTCACCGATTGCGTTGAGCCGGGGCCGGCGGGTGTTCGTGAGCTTCGGCATCGGCATCGTGCTGATGCTCGGGGTGTCGCAGCTCCGGCGCCTGCATGCCCAGACCCCCGACACGACCCCCGCCGCGACCCCGGCCCCGGCGACGGCGGCCGCGGCGCCGGCACCTGCCCCCGCGCCCACGCCGGCCCCCACCCCGCGCGGCCCCGACCCCACGGGCGCCACGACCGGCACCGCGGCCGACGTCACCGTCAAGGACGCGGCCAAGCCCACCCTGACCGAGGTCATGGACACCGTGGGCCACAACAAGATCGCGATCAACATCGTGTGGACGCTGATCACCGGCTTCCTGGTCATGTTCATGCAGGCCGGGTTCGCGATGGTGGAGACGGGCTTCACCCGGGCGAAGAACGCCGCCCACACCATGTCGATGAACTTCATGGTGTACCCGATCGGCATGCTCGGCTACTGGGTGTGCGGGTTCGCGCTCCAGATGGGAGGGGTGGGGGCGGTCGCCTCGCTCGGGGGCACCCCGCCCCTGACCCACGAGTTCGCCCTCAACCTGTTCGGGAAGCCCTTCGGGATCTTCGGCACCGGCGGCTTCTTCATGGGGGCCGACGTGTACGACGTCGGGGTCTTCACCCTCTTCCTGTTCCAGATGGTCTTCATGGACACGGCGGTCACGATCCCGACCGGGGCCATGGCCGAACGCTGGAAGTGGTCCTCGTTCGTCGTCTACGGGTTCTACATGTCGATGGTCGTCTACCCCCTCTTCGGCAACTGGGTCTGGGGCGGCGGGTGGCTCTCGCAGCTCGGGGCCAACTTCGGCCTCGGCCACGGCCACGTGGACTTCGCCGGTTCCTCGGTCGTACACATGGTGGGAGGGGTGGCGGCGCTCGCCGGGGCGAAGGCGCTCGGGCCGCGGATGGGGAAGTTCGACCGGAGCGGCAAGCCGGTGGCGATCCCCGGCCACCACATCCCGATGGCCATCGTGGGGACCTTCATCCTCGCCTTCGGCTGGTTCGGCTTCAACCCCGGCTCGACCCTGGCCGGCACCGATCTCCGCATCGGCGTCGTGGCCACGAACACCATGCTCGCCTCCGCCGGCGGGGCCCTCACCGCGATGATCTACATGATGTGGAGGTTCGGCAAACCCGACCCCTCGATGATGGCGAACGGGATGCTGGCCGGCCTCGTCGCGATCACCGCCCCCTGCGCCTTCGTCACCGCGCCGGCGGCCGTGCTCATCGGGGCGATCTCCGGCGTCCTCGTGTGCTGGTCCGTCTTCTTCGTGGAGGGCACGCTGAAGGTCGACGACCCGGTGGGCGCGATCTCGGTGCACGGCACGAACGGGGCCTGGGGCGTCCTCTCTCTCGGCCTCTTCGCGGACGGCCAGTACGGCGACGGCTGGAACGGCGTCCCGGGCACGGTGACGGGGCTCTTCTACGGCGCCCCGAAGCAGTTCCTGGCCGAGGTGATCGGGACCCTCACCTGCTTCGTCTTCGTCTTCATGATGTTCTACGTGTTCTTCAAGGTCCTGGACAAGGTCATGGGCAACCGGGTGTCGGCGGAGACGGAGCTCGCCGGCCTGGACCTGCCCGAGATGGGCGCCCTCGCCTATCCCGAGTTCGCCCTGGCCGCCGGCCGCTCCTCCGCCTATACGGTGGAGACGCCCGCGGAAGGAGGGAGATGACTCGAGACCGCGCTTGAATCCGGCGGCGCGCCGTGGCTGCGGCGCGCCGCTCCGTTGTCCCGACAGTTACCAAGGAGTAGCACGATTATGACACGCGACTGCACGTCGGTCGTGCGTGCCGTGAGCCTCGCCGTCGCCCTCCTCGCAATCGCCGCGTTGCCCACTCGCGCCCAGGACCCGCAGCCGGCGGCGACGCCGGAGCCGGCCGCCTCCCCCGCCGCCCCCGCGAAGGTACAGGTCACGGGGTTCGTCGACACCTACTACGAGTACAACTTCAACAAGGTCGACCCCTCCTTGCGCGTGTTCGACATCCAGCACAACACCTTCTCCCTGAGCCTGGCCGAGGTGGCCTTCACGAAAGCTCCCACCACCGACAGCCGCGTGGGCTTCCGGGCCGACCTCGACTTCGGCAAGACGGCCGACATCGTGGCGTCCTTCGAGCCGGCGAGCGACGGCAAGGAGATCTACGAGCACGTGCAGCAGGCGTACCTGAGCCTCCTCACCGGCAAGGTGCAGTGGGACGCGGGGAAGTTCGTGTCGCCGCTTGGCGCGGAGGTGATCGAGTCACAGGACAACTGGAACTACACGCGGTCGGTCCTCTTCGGCTACGCGATCCCGTACTATCACGTCGGGCTGAGGGCAACCTACAACGCGACCCCGAAGGTCGCGGTCGGGGCCCTGCTCGTGAACGGGTGGAACAACTCGAGCGAGATCAACGGGAACAAGACCGTCGCCCTGAGCCTCACCTTGAAGCCGAACGACAAGCTGAACTGGGTCGGGAACTACATGGTCGGCAAGGAGACGCCCGGCTCGGACAAGAACCGGAACCTCTTCGACACGACGCTCACCTACAACGCGACCCCGAAGCTCAGTCTCATGGGCAACCTCGACTACGGCCAGGAGGGCGACACCAAGTGGTGGGGCCTGGCGGCGTACGCGAAGTACCAGGCGTGTCCCTCGTGGGCGATCGTCGGCCGCTACGAGTACCTCGACGACACGAAGGGCGGCTTCATGACCTTCGGGACCACGGCCCAGGAGATCACGGTCACCAGCGATCACACGATCGCCGGCGCCTTGAAGGCCCGCCTCGAGTACCGGACCGACTTCGGGGCCGAGCCCATCTTTCCCTCGGACAGTGGGACGAAGAAGAAGACCCAGACCACGCTGGCCGTGGGCCTCGTCTACTCCTTCGGCGGCGCCTTCTGACGCGGGGGAGGGCGCCCCGGCCGGCGCCCTCCCCGAAGCCGGACGCAGACCCGCGCAGGCCGAGCGCGTAGCCGTGCGTTGACAGGAGCGCGCGCGGGGGCGTAGCCTCCGCGTTCATCGAATGGACGGCGGCCTCTCGAGATCGCTCCTGCACGACGTCCTGACGAGCCGCGTCTACGACGTGGCCCGCGAGACGCCCCTCGACCCCGCGCCCCGCCTCTCGCGGCGGCTCGGGGCCGAGGTGCTCCTCAAGCGGGAAGACCTGCAGCCGGTCTTCAGCTTCAAGCTGCGGGGAGCCTACAACCGCATCGCCCACATGGACGCCGTCGAGCGCGCGCGGGGCGTGATCGCGGCGAGCGCGGGCAACCACGCCCAGGGGGTCGCCTTCTCCGCGCGCCACCTCGGCCTGCGGGCCGTCATCGTCATGCCGAAGACGACGCCCGAGATCAAGGTCGAGGCGGTGCGGGCGATGGGGGCGGAGGTGGTCCTGGCCGGGGACAGCTACTCGGAGGCGAAGGTCCGCTGCGACGGCCTCGTGGCCGAGACGGGCCTCGCGTTCGTCCACCCGTTCGACGACCCGCTCGTGATCGCCGGCCAGGGCACGATCGGGGAGGAGGTCCTGCGCCAGTGCCACGGGCGTCTGGACGCCGTCTTCGTCCCCGTCGGGGGCGGCGGGCTGATCGCCGGGATCGCGGGCTACGTCAAGGCGCTCATGCCGGCGGTCGAGGTCTTCGGCGTCGAGCCCCTCGAGGCGGACGCGATGTACCGCTCGCTCGAGGCGGGGGAGCGGGTGAGGCTCGACACGGTCGGGATCTTCGCCGACGGGGTCGCCGTGCGCGAGGTGGGGGAGAGGACCTTCGAGATCGCGCGGGAGTGCGTGGACGGCGTCGTCCGGGTGACGAACGACGAGATCTGCGCCGCGATCAAGGACGTGTTCGACGAGACGCGCAGCGTCATGGAGCCGGCCGGCGCGCTGGCCGTGGCCGGCCTCAAGGCCTGGGCGTCGCGCGCGGGGACGGGCGGGAAGCGCCTGGTCGCGGTCCTGAGCGGCGCCAACATGAACTTCGACCGCCTGCGCTTCGTCTCGGAGCGCGCGGAGGTGGGCGAGGCGCGCGAGGCGCTCCTGGGTGTCACGATCCCGGAGCGGCCGGGGGCCTTCCGCGAGTTCTGCGCCGCGATCGGCCCCCGCGTCGTGACCGAGTTCAACTACCGGCTGGCCGGGCGCGACGCGGCCCACATCTTCGTGGGGCTCAAGACCGCCTCGCGGGGGGACGGCCTGGCCGTGGCGGCCGCCCTCCGCGAGCGCGGCTACGCCACCCTCGACCTCACCGACGACGAGATGGCCAAGCTGCACGTCCGGTACATGGTCGGAGGACGTGCGCCGGCGCGAGACGAGCGGCTCTACCGCTTCGAGTTCCCCGAGCGGCCGGGTGCGCTCATGGAGTTTCTCGAGAAGCTCGGCGGGCGGTGGAACATCAGCCTCTTCCACTACCGCAACCACGGGGCCGACTTCGGCCGCGTGCTGGCCGCGTTCGAGGTCCCGGAGGTGGAGATCGCCGAGCTCCGGGGCTTCCTGGACCGCCTCGGCTACCCGTCGGTGTCCGAGGAGGGCAACCCGGCCTACTCGCTGTTCCTGGCCGGGAACGGCCCCTGAGCTCCTACTCCTGCCTCAGGGCAAAGGCGGGATCGACCCGTGTGGCACGGCGGGCCGGCCAGTAGAAGGCCGCGGCGGCGGCACCGGCGAGTGGCAGCAGGACGCCACCCCACAAGAGCGGATCGAGGAGCGCGATCGGTAGCACCTCGTTCCATGAAAGGCGAGTAGCGACGAGCATCCCGGCCAGGCCGAGCGTGAACCCGGCGGCGACGAGGGCCAGCCCCTTCCCGACGGCCGAGAGGACCAGGTCCCGTGCGGGCGCCCCCAGCGCCATTTGCAGGCCAATCTCCCGCGTCCGCTGAGCCACCGAGTGGCTGGCCACGGCGAAGACGCCGATCGCGGACAAGAGGAGAGCCAGGACGGCGAACAGGCCGACGAAGCCGACCACGAAATGCGATTCGCGGAAGCGGGCCCCGAGCCGCTCCTCGAGCGTCTGCAGAGAGTCGAGCGGTAGCTCCCGGTCGAGGACCTGGACCAACTGGCGGATGCTCCTCGCGGCCATTCCTGGACGAAAGGCCGTGCGGGCGACGAGGGTCACATGGCTCCCTGCAGCCTGGGCGTAGGGTAGAAGGACGTGCACCGAAGGCACGTGGAGGCCGGGAATCGTCATGACGTCGCCGACGACGCCGACGACCACGATCCAGGGCTCCTTCGAGTCCCCCTCGCCGAACTTGAAGCGCTTTCCGAGGGCGTCCTCGCCCGGCCAGTAGGCCTTCGCCGCAGTCTCGCTCACCAGCGCAACAGGGAGAGTCCCGGCAGCATCCTGCTCCGCGATGTCGCGCCCGCGCCGCAGGGGGATCCCCAGGGCGGCGAGGAAGCCAGGGCTCACTGCGACGGGCGAAAGCACGGGCCTTCGGCCGGATACCCTGAAGAGCTCGATCCGGATCCCCGGAGCGTCGGTGCCCCTCCGGCCCTCGATGGTCACGACCCTCGCCCCTTCGGCGATCCCGGGAAGGGCGTCGGCAAGGCCGGCAGCCTCGACCCCGGGGAGCGCGCGGGTGCGCTCCACCAGCTCTCTGGCCAGGGCCAGACGGGCCTCGTCGGCCGCATACCGCGCGGACGTCAACGAGAGGTCGGCGACGAGGAGTCGCTCCGCGTCGAAGCCCAGCTCGACGTGCTCGAGCTGCCAGAAGAAGCGCAGCCAGAACACCGACGTGATGACGAGCACCACCGCAAAGGCCACCTCGGAGACGACCAGGAGATCCGCGAGGCGGTACTGCCGATGGGCCAGGACCGGCCTCCGGAACCCCTCTTTCAGCGCATCGGTGAGATCCGGGCGCGAGGAGTGCAGAGCGGGCAGAAGGCCGAAGAGGAGGGGCGTCGTGAGAGTGAGCAGCGTTGCGAAGGCGACCACGTGGAGGTTCAACGCCATGCGGTCCGCGACGACGGGAGGCGCCGTGGCTCGGATGAGATGGATGCCCACGATCGCGAGGAGCAGCCCGCCGAGGCCACCTCCCAGGGCGAGCCACGCGCTCTCGCCGAGCAGCTGCCGGACGAGGCGCGACCGAGAGGCGCCCATGGCGGCACGCACGGCGATCTCCTTCTCCCGGGTCGCTGCCCGCGCGAGAAGCAGGTTGCTGACGTTCACCGCGGCCACGAGCAGGACCAGGCCCGCGGGGCCGACCACGCCCAGGAGCTGGACACCGAACCGTTCGAAGGCGGCCTGGCGGAGCGGTACGACGCGAATCCCCAGATCGGCGTTCGTCTCCGGGTACGTCTTCCGCTGGCGCTCTGCGATGGTCGCCATCTCGGCGCGCGCTCTCTCCCAGCCGAGGCCGGGCCGGAGCCTTCCGATCACGAGGAGCGTCCGCTCGCTGCGTGGTGTTTCGGTGCGCGGGGAGGAGAGGGGCACCCACACCACGTCGCCGGGCGTCGGGAACCAGAAGCGCTCCGGCATCACGGCCACGACCGTGTGGGGTTCGCCATTCAGTGTGACCACGCTTCCCACGACGGCAGGATCGGCGCCGAACCCCCGCTCCCAGAGACGATGGCTCAGGACGGCGACCTTCTCGCCGGAGGCCGCGGCTTCGGGCACCGTTCCAAGAATCGGCCGGCCGGCTAGGACGCGAAAGAACCCCGGCGTCACGGGCTGAACGTCGACGAGGATCGAGTCGTCGGATCCCCTGATCCGGGCGGTGGTCGCGTTCTCGAAGCCCGCCAGGTCCTCGAACGTCCTTGTCTGGCGCCCCCACTCCACGAGGTCCCTGGCGGAGACCTTTCCCATCTTGAGGCCGGCCCTGGCGTCCGTCGTCCACACCCGTGCGACACGGTCCGCTCCCTGGATCTGCGGGAAGTCGAGGATCACGGCAAGGAGGCCGCTGTAGGACGCGGTCACGCCCCCGATCGCGACAGCGAGAGTCAGGACTGCCACCGTCGAGATCCCCGGTTGCCTTCCGCCTAGAACTCGCCTGGCGGAGGGGAGAGCCTTCATCGGGTCGAGTGTAAAGCGTTGATATCTTGATATCAAGCTGATTTGACAATAGGGAAGATAGACATTACATTGGAAGGCGGAGGTCTTGATGGTGCCCTCGGCCGAGGTACGAGTTCGTGCATCCAGCTCAGGGGTCTTGTGGTTCGCTGTCTCCGTCGCCGGCTCCCTGGGCGGGGTATGGCTCGCGGTGAGTGTCTTCCGGCAGTACACGAACCCCCCGCCCGTAGGATTCGCGATGGTGCTCGCCGGCCTCGCCCTGATCTTCCTGGCCGGCTTCGCCGCGTGGAGGCTGGCCCGGGCCAGCCTCTACTCCTGGCTCCTCCCCCTCGCCGCGGTCAACCTGGTGCTCCTGCGCCCCGGCCGGGCGGGCGATGTCAGCAGCTGGCGCCTCGAGTGGGGCGTCATGGGTCTCGCCTGGACGCTCGCGGCCGTGCTGGTGTTCGCTCGCCTCCTGCGGCGTTCCGACGAGCTCGAGCGGCGCCTCCACCTGGAGGGGGCGTTCGTCGGCCTCGCGTTCGGCCTCGTCGCCTCGGTCGTGTACGCCCTCTTCGAGACGCGCCTGCCTGACCTGCGCGGGCAGTGGGTGGCCGTGGCCTTGTTGCTTTCGTGGTGGGTCGGCTATCTGACCACGGCCCGCCGCTACCGGTGGCGTGCATGAAGAATCGCCTTCGCGTGCTGCGCGCCGAGCGCGACTGGTCGCAGGCCGACCTCGCCGGGCGGCTGTCGGTCTCGCGCCAGACCGTCAACTCCATCGAGAACGAGCGCTACGACCCGAGCCTTCCCCTCGCCTTCGCGATCGCGAAGGTGTTCGCCCTGCGCATCGAGGACGTCTTCACGCCAGAGGCCGCCGCCGCGCCGCTCCCCGGCTGGCCGTCCGAGTGAGCGACTCCGGCTGTTGCGGCCGGGGGGCGGGCTGGAATCGAGGCGTGGAGCTCCAGCACCTGCCGGGAGGCGACCTCGTCGCGAAGGGGCTCGAGGACCTCGCCGGCTCTCGGGAGGAGGCACTGCGCCCGGCATCATGACGGCTTGGGCCGGCGGCTCATGGTCTCGATCAAAGCGGATAATGGCTCTTTCGAGCAAGCGCCGAAAACCGCTTGACAGCGCGCCTCGGCGAGGCGCAGTATGGCCGCTACCTTTCGTTATGACGACGGGAACCCAAGCCCGCGCCGCCTTCATCTCGATCGTCGCCGTACGACTGTTCCTGCTGGTCCTGCTGCTGGGCATTCTGCCCGGG
>DATJYX010000097.1:0-22694 GCA_035577965.1 Vicinamibacteria bacterium
CGGGATCGACCCCACGGCCGCGACGACGCCGGCGGAGGCAAAGGACGCGCCGAAGGGAGGAGCGGTCAGGGGCGCGGCGCGCGGGGCCGCGAAGGGGGCCGCCGTCGGCGCAGCGGCCGACAACAACACCGTCGGGGACGAGGGTCATCTCGACGCCGGAGAGGGCGCGGGCGCAGGAGCCGCGGTGGGGGCAGTCAAGGGCCGCCGGGCCCAGAAGAAGGCCCAGAAGCAGGCCAGCGCGCAGGCGCAGCAGGCCGCGCAGGCGCAGGACGCCCAGAAGAAGGACACGTTCAAGAAGGCGTGGGGGGCTTGCCTCGAAGGGCGGGGTTACAGCGTAAAGTAGTGGGGTCGCCGAACTCGGAAGGGAACCATGACGAGAACGCGTGTCGCCGCGGGTCGGGCGCCGGTGGCGCTCGTCACCGCCCTTGCCCTCGCCCTCGGCCCGTCGGCGCCGCTCGTCGGCGAACCGCGGCAAGCTTCGACGGCTCCGTCGTCGAAGGCCGCGACACCCGCGGCCGAGCCGGCCAAAGCGTCCGCGGCACCCGCTGACGCCACGGCGACCGTCGACGGGGGCTGGCCCCGCGCCTACGCCACCCCCAGCGGCGGGCGCATCCTCGTGTACCAGCCGCAGGTCGCGAGCTGGCCCGAGCAGCGTCACATGGCCGCCTACGCGGCGGTGGCTTACGAGGCGAAGGGCTCGACGAAGCCCGCCCTCGGCTCGATCAAGATCGAGGCCGACACGAAGGTGGCCGTCCCTGAGCGGCTCGTCCGGTTCTCTCCCATCCAGATCACCGAGTCCAACTTCCCGACCCTGAAGAAGGAGGAGATGCGGGACGTCGTCGCCGAGATCGACAAGGCGATCCCCGACGACGAGCGGGTGATCGCCCTCGACCGCGTCCTGGCCAGCGTCGACCGGAGCCAGATCCTGCCGAGGAACGTGGAGGGAGTGAGGGCGGACCCGCCGCCGATCTTCTTCAGCGACCGGCCGGCCGTCCTCGTGAACCTCGACGGCGAGGTGATCTGGAGCCCCATCCGGGAGAACGACCTGAAGTTCGCCGTGAACACCAACTGGGACCTCTTCCAGCACGTGCCGACGAACACCCTCTACCTGCGGAACGAGAGGACCTGGCTGAAGGCGACCACCCTCGCCGGCCCCTGGACCCCCGCCGGGAAGCTCCCCGAGAGCTTCTCGAAGCTGCCCGTCGACGACAACTGGAAGGACGTGAAGGGGGCCCTGCCCGGGGACACGCTCTCGAAGGACAAGACGCCTCGGGTCTTCGTGAGCACGACCCCGGCCGAGATGATCCTGCTCACCGGCCCGCCGCAGTACAAGCCCGTGGCCGGCACGAGCCTCACCTGGGTGAGCAACACCGAGAGCGACGTCTTCCGGGTCGGGCAGTCGGGCGCCGTCTACTACCTCGTGTCCGGGCGCTGGTTCACGTCCGCGGGCTTCGAAGGCCCGTGGACCTTCGCCACCCTGACCCTGCCCGCCGACTTCCAGAAGATCCCCCTCGAGCACCCTCGCTCGCGGGTCCTCGCCGCGGTGCCGGGCACGCAGCAGGCGGCGGAAGCCGTTCTCCTCGCCCAGGTGCCGCAGACGGCCCGCGTCAACCGGAAGACGCTCAAGGCGCCGGAGGTCGAGTACCAGGGCGAGCCGAAGTTCGAGCCGATCGAGAAGACGACGATCTCGCACGCGGTCAACACCGACAAGCAGATCTTCAAGGTCGGCGACCTCTACTACATGTGCTTCCAGGGCGTGTGGTTCATGAGCAAGAGCCCGAACGGGCCGTGGGAGGTCAGCTCCTCCGTCCCGAAGCAGATCTACGAGATCCCGTCGAGCTCTCCGGACCACAACGTGACCTACGTGACGGTCGTGGAGGAGGACTCGGACGACGAGTGGGTGGCGTTCGCGACCGTGGCCGCCTACACCGGCATCATGATCGCGTGGGGCTGTGCGGTGTGGGGCAGCGGCTGGTACCACCCGCCCTACTGGGGCTGGGGCGGCGGCTACCCGTACTACTACCCGCGCTACCCGACCTACGGCTACGGCGCCTGGTACAACCCCTGGAACGGCGCCTACGGCCGGAGCGCGGTCGCCTACGGCCCGTACGGCGGCGCGGGCGTGAGCGCACGCTACAACTCACGCACGGGCACCTACTCCCGGAGCGCGGCGGCCTGGGGCCCGTACGGCGCTCGCGGCTACGGCGAGGCCTACAACCCCCGGACCGGCGCCTACGGGCAGACGCGCCAGGGCTCGAACGTCTACGGGAGCTGGGGGACGACGTCGGTCCAGCGCGGCGACCAGTGGGCGACCACGTCCCGGGTGACGAGCAACCGCACCGGCAACACCGCGCGCGTCACCCGCGGCAGCGGGGGCGGAACCGCCGTCACGAAGACCGGCCCGGGCGGCAGCGGGGGGATCGCCCGGAGCGGCAGCGGCGACGTCTACGCCGGGCGGGACGGGAACGTCTACCGCAACCAGGGCGGGAGCTGGCAGAAGTACGAGAACGGCGGCTGGGGCAACGTCGACACTCCGCAGCGGCAGTCCGGACAGGCGGCCACGACGCAGGCCAGAGACCGCGCGAGCCAGTCGGGCGCACAGGCCGGCACGGCCCAGGCGCGGGACCGCAGCTCGGCCGCCGGGCCGACGGCCGGAGCGACCTCGGCCAGCGGCCGACGAACCGACTCCGCGACGATGGACCAGCTCAACCGCGACTCGAGGGCCCGTTCGGACGGCGCCCAGCGCACGCGCGACTACAGCAACTACCAGAGGAGCGGCGGCAGCCGCAGCAGCGCGAGCTCGTACCGCCCGAGCGGTGGCTCCCGGGGCGGCGGCGCGCGCGGGGGAGGCGGCCGGCGACGATAGGCTCGGCTATTTCGACGCCGTCTGCACCGCCACCGCGCGCTGGAGGGTGGCCGGCTGGGCGAGCTGGAACTGGACGGAAGTCCCCGCGGCGAAGGCGATCTGGTTGCCCTTGGACTGCGAGGCGGCGGCGACGCCCGTGACGGCGCCGATGCCGGCGCCCCAGGCCGCGCCCTCTCCGCCGTCGATCGCAGCCCCGATGCCGGCCCCGACCGCAGCCGCGCCCAGGACCTTGCGCCCGGCCTTCTTGCCCTCGCCCTCGGCCTGGACGCGGTTGCTGACGAGCGGCACGACCTTGCCGCCGAGCTCGATGTCGGTCAGCTCGAGCGCGAGCTTCGGCGCCCCGCCCATCCCCGTCCCCGCGGCCGCCTCCGCCACGCGTCCGTAGACCGGCGTGCCGCGCGCGGCCACGAGCAGGCCGCCGACCATCAGGTCCGCCTCCAGGTTGGCGTTGAAGCGCGCGCCCGTCTTGCTCGTTCCCGAGCTGACCTCGGCGGCGAGGCGCACGGACAGGGTCGTCCCGGCCGGCACGGTGAGGGGAACCGTCTTCGCCGGCGCCGCTGCCGCGCGGGCCCCCGGCGCGTCGACCTGGACGTACTCCTCCTTGCCCGTCGCGTCGAGATAGGGCTGGTAGTACTTGCCGCCGGCGACGAGGTACGTGATGTCGCCCGCGGCCTGCGCCTGCACGTCGGCGGGCAGCGCGGCGAGCGTCGTCACCCCGGCCGGCTTGGCCACCACCACGTACGTGAGCTGCCCGCCCGAGACGACCGACTTGTAGAACGTGTTCGCGTAGAGGCGGTAGGTCGTGCCCGAGACCGTGACCGTGGGCGCGTCGGCCGGCACCTGCGCCTGCGGGAGGGTCGCTCCCGCGGGCGGCGCGACCACCTTGTACTGCTCCTCGCCCTGGACGTAGGTCTTCTCGTAGTAGACGCCGTCGTCGTAGAGGAGCGCCGCGCCGGCGACGGTCAGCGCGAACGCCGCGACCATGGCGCCGCTGTTGTAGCAGCAGTAGCCCCAGGGCGGCGGCACCATGTAGTAGCCGCCGGGGTAGGGCCGGTAGTACGCGCCTCCGTAGCCGTAGTAGGGACGGCCGTAGTAATTGTACGGACGGTAACCCGACGGCAGCTGGGTGACGTAGCCGCGGCCGCCGTACGGCTTGTAGGCACCCACCGTGCGGTCGCCGTAGCGGCCGCCCTCGACGTCGGCCGCGATCCCGCGACCGCCGTAGCCGCGGCCGGCCACGCCCTCCGCCGAGACGTCCTGGCCGTAGCGGTTCTTGCCCTCGCCCTCGAACTGCCAGCCCGCGCCCTCGCGCTCCGCCTTGCCCTCCCAGTTGGCGGTCTGGCCGGTGCGGCTGCGGGCGTCGACGTTGCGCTCGACCGACTCGACGCGGCCGTCGTCGAGCTCGTACTCCTTGCTCTTGTTGACGCTGCCGCCCTGGCTCCCCTGGACGTTGCGGTTGACGGTGACCGTATCGCCGTCCTTGCTGACGTTGCGGGTAGCGGTGGCGCTGCGGCCGTCCCGGGTCTCGACGTTCGTGGTCCGCGACGAGCTGTCGCCCGTCCGCGTCCGCGACGTCTCTCCCGACGTGCGCCCGCCGGACCAGCTGCCGCCCCCGCCGCCAGGGTTGCGGTTCACGCTGCGCACCGATCCGCGGGAGCCGCCGCCCCGGCCGCCGCGCTGCGCCCACGCGCCCGGTGGCTGGGCCACGAGCACGGCGGCCAGGATCGCGACGACCTGTCCCGAGCGTGAGAGGGGTCTCATGGCTTCTTCTCCTCCCGCTTCGGCGGGTCGGCCTTCGGCGAGGCGGGGGCCGCGCTCCCGCCGGCCGACGCCCCGGTCTCGACCCGCGTCGCCCCCTCGGGCGGCTCGAAGCGGAAGAGCTCGTCCGTGAACGCGGGCTTCAGCGTCCATCGCCGGATGGTCGCCGAGTACTGGGGCACCCCCGGCTCCTCGACGTAGGCGATGAGGAGCTTGCGCGGCAGCGGCTCGTCGCCGGCGTCGATCCAGATCTGCCACTCGATCTCCTCCTGCGTGAACGCGAGGTGGTGACAGGGGACGCCGGCCGCCAGGTGGATGCCCCGGTACTCGCCGAACAGGACGCCCTCCATCAGGACCGCGTACGGGTCCGAGTACGCGAGGTCCGAGAGGGGCACCACGATGCCCAGCCTGTCCTCGATCGCGTCGAGGGTGGCGTCGATGGTCGCCGGAGCGGGGACGGCGAGATAGACGTTGCGCGCCTTGTCCAGCGCCGACAGCGTGTGCCCGTCGTAGACCACGGCCCGGTTGAGCGTGTCGCCGGTGGCGTCGGCAGCGAAGCGGTCGGGGCGAGCCACGGCGACGCGCCGGACGTTCGTGAGCTGGAGGCGGGGGGCGCTCTCGGACACCTCGTCGAAGACCTCCTCCGCCTCGAGGGCGAAGCGCGGCGTCCGGGCCAGGAGCGCGCTCATCTTCTTCATGATCTCGTCGCACCGGGCGTCGACCTGTCGCGGGCGGGCCGCAGGGCCCTTCGGCGGCTCGGAGGCGGCCGGAGCCTGGGCGGCGGCCGAAGGGGCGAAAGCGAGGGCGGCGAGCAGGACGCCCGCGCGGGGCCACGAGCCGGGAGCGACCTTCGAGACGGCGGGTGCGGAGAGCATCGGCTCATCGCCTCCTTTCCGGGTGGGATGGCCTTCGGAAGGTGTCGAGCGGGCGCGACGGACGGCATGCTAGCACACGGCGATCCGGGGCGATCCGGGGCGTCGAGCCAGCGCGGGGCCTCACCCTCCATGCCGGTGAGCCCCCGCGTGTAACCGTAACCTACGCGGCTGCAACTCGACTCGCAGCGACGTCCCGCGTAGAGTCGGGGTGTTTCCGAGTCAGCGAGCGCGGGGTCGGGCGCACCGCGCCGATGATGGCAGATTGCTCGTTCGGCCTGAGGGGCCGGGAGGAAGTCACATGACCGCCGAACGCACCCGTCTCGAGGAGGCCCGGCAGGGCAAGGCTCCCTGGAAGAAGTGGGGACCCTACCTGAGCGAGCGGCAGTGGGGCACCGTGCGCGAGGACTACAGCGAAAGCGGCAACGCCTGGGACTACTTCACCCACGACCAGGCCCGCTCCCGCGCCTACCGGTGGGGCGAGGACGGCCTGGCCGGGATCTCCGACGACAAGCAGCGGCTCTGCTTGGCCCTCGCCCTGTGGAACGGCAAGGACCCGATCCTGAAGGAGCGCCTCTTCGGGCTCACGAACAGCGAGGGGAACCACGGCGAGGACGTGAAGGAGTACTACTTCTACCTGGACAGCACGCCGACCCACTCCTACATGAAGTACCTGTACAAGTACCCCCAGGCGGCGTTTCCGTACGCCGAGCTCGTGGAGGGGAACCGGCGCCGCACCCGACGGGAGCTGGAGTACGAGCTCCTCGACACGGGGGTGTTCGACGACGACCGCTACTTCGACGTCTTCGTGGAGTACGCGAAGGGCGGCCCGGACGACATCCTCGTCAGGATCACGGCCGCGAACCGGGGAAGAGAACCGGCCGAGCTGCGCGTCCTCCCGACGCTCTGGTTCCGCAACGAGTGGGCCTCGTGGATCGCGGGAAGGTCCGAGCGGCCGTTCCTCGAGCAAACGGATGGACCGTCGGGCACGAGGACCGTCGCCGCGTCGCACCCGGCGCTCGGCGCCTACGACCTGTACTGCGAGGGCGACGTGCCGCTCCTCTTCGTCGAGAACGAGACGAACAACGCACGGCTCTTCCCGGAGTACCCGAACGCCAGCCGCTACGTGAAGGACGGCATCGACGACTGTGTCATCCACGGGCGGCAGGAGACGGTGAACCCCGACCGGAAGGGCACGAAGGTCGCGGCGCACTACCGGCTGACGGTCGGCCCCGGAAAGGCGGCGACGGTGCGCCTGCGCCTCCGCGGCCGGCCGGCCGCCGGGCCGGGCACCCGACCCGAGAGGGACGCCAAACCGTTCGGATCGGCCTTCGACCGCACGTTCGCCACCCGCCTTCAAGAGGCCGACGAGTTCTACGCCTCGGTCATCCCGTCGTCCCTGGACGAGGACGCGGCCCGGGTCATGCGCCAGGCCCTCGCGGGCATGCTGTGGGGAAAGCAGTTCTACCACTACGACCTCGACAAGTGGCTCGAGGAGCGGGGCTCCGATCCCTTCCACCCGATGCGCAAGGCCTCCCCGCGCAACGAGCACTGGCACCACATGTACAACGGCGACGTGATCTCGATGCCGGACAAGTGGGAGTACCCGTGGTACGCGGCGTGGGACCTCGCCTTCCACGTGCTCGCCCTCGGCCTCGTGGACGTGGATTTCGCCAAGGATCAGCTGGGGCTGATGCTGGGCGAACGGTACCTCCACCCCAACGGCCAGATCCCGGCCTACGAGTGGAACTTCGGTGACGTCAACCCGCCCGTCCACGCGTGGGCCACCATCTTCACCTACCACCTCGAGAAGGTGCAGAAGGGGGCGGGGGACCTCAAGTGGCTCCGGAAGTCGTTCCAGAAGCTGCTCCTGAACTTCACCTGGTGGGTCAACCGCAAGGACCGGACAGGGCGCAACGTCTTCGAGGGCGGCTTCCTGGGGCTCGACAACATCGGCGTCTTCGACCGCAGCGCGGCGCTGCCGACCGGAGGCTACCTGGAGCAGGCGGACGGGACGGCCTGGATGGCGCTCTTCGCCGACAACATGCTGGAGATCGCCTGCGAGCTCGCGCTGGCCGACGACGAGTACGCGGACATGGTCCTCAAGTTCCTCGAGCACGACACGTGGATCACGTCGTCGCTGGTGCAGGTGGGCGGCGGCGGGATGTGGGACGAGGAGGACGGCTTCTTCTACGACGTGCTGCGCCTCCCCAACAACGAGGTGCACCGGCTCAAGGTCCGCTCGATGGTGGGCCTGCTGCCCCTGTGCGCGGCGACGCCCTTCGAGCCCCAGCTCTTCGAGAAGTACCCCGAGGTCACCGAGCGCTTCCAGTGGTTCATCGAGTCCCGGCCCGAGCTGACGGCCTCCTTCCTCGACCCGACGAAGGTCGGGGTCGGAGGCCGCCGCCTCTTCTCGGTCCTCGACGAGCGCAGGCTCCGCCGGGTCCTCGGGATCATGCTCGACGAGGGCGAGTTCCTGGGCCCCTACGGCATCCGCTCGCTGTCCCGCCGCCACGCCGAGCACCCCTACGTCCTCCACGTGGGGGGGCAGGAGCACCGTGTCGACTACCTGCCGGGGGAGTCCGACTCCGGCATGTTCGGCGGGAACTCGAACTGGCGCGGGCCGGTCTGGCTGCCGGTCAACATGCTCATCCTCCGCGCCCTGGTGAACTACCACTCCTACTACGGAGACACCTTCACGATCGAGTGCCCGACGGGCTCCGGGCGGCGCCTGAACCTCTACCAGGTCGCCGAGGAGCTCGCGCGCCGCCTGGTCCGGACCTTCCTCAGGGACGGCCACGGCCGGCGCCCGGTCTACGGGGGATCCCGGAAGTTCCAGGAGGACCCGCACTGGCGCGACCTCGTCCTTTTCTACGAGTACTTCCACGGCGACGATGGAGCGGGAATCGGGGCCAGCCACCAGACTGGATGGACGGGGATCGTCGCCCGCATCCTGCACATGTTCTCGACGACTACGGCGCAGCAGGTGCTCGAGCTCGGCCAGAACGCGACGATCACCGAGACGGAGTCGCCGTGGGGCCGGAGCTTGACGGCGCGGCCCTGAGCGCGGGCGGGGCGTCCCTTGCGCGGGCGCGGGCCTACGGGGCGGCGGCGGGGACCGGGGGCTCCTGGCTCATGTCCTCGACCAGCCACACGAGGGCCGACTGCTCGGCCTTTATGAACCCGGCCCGGGGCCGGTTCAGGTCCATCACCAGCAGGATCGCGACGGCGAAGGCGACGAACAGCACGCCGGAGAGGACGGGGTAGCGGACTCCGCAGACGCCGAAGTAGTACCCCATCAGGCCCATCGTCAGTATGGACAGGACCAGGAGGAGGCTGATCACGTAGGAGGGAACGCGGACCTCGAGCCCCCAGCGCCGGGCCATCGCCAGGTCGAACGTGTCGTTCAACGTCGACAGGAGCAGCGCGTTGACCGGCGTGTCGGCGGCTCTGGCGATCGCGGACGCGTGGTCCCAGATCCGCTGCTGGAGGTCCGACGTCTGCCGGTTGACGAGGTCGAGGCGCCTCGCGTCCTCTCCGGCGGCGAAGAAGTCGAGCCTGAGTCGAGCGTAGTCCCTGAGCAGACGGACGATCTCGGTGCCGCGCGGCCCCCCGATCGTCTGGGCGCGGAGGACGCTCGTGCCGATGGCGTTCGCCTCGTCGAGGACCTGCCGGCGCCGGACCTGGAAGTGGGAATCCGCCATGGAGAGGGAGATGGCCAGCAGGAAGCCCAGGAGGGCCAGCATCGCGCCGGTGATCGTTCCCGCCGCGCGCTCCCGCTTCTCTTCTCCGTCCGGGCCGCCCGCCTTCCGGCCGATCCGGAAGCCCAGGCCGTTCGCGACGGCGAACAGGACGAGCAACTCCAGCCCGATCGCCGGAAGACTCTGGTTCAGGAGGATGTCGATCTCCATCGATCCGCTCTCCTTTGAACTGCAGGCGGGCCATGGTATCCCATGGCCCATCGTGTAGAATCCGCGCGAATCCGCAGGGCCACGATGGGATAGTCCGGAGGTGATCCATGACCGCCGAACGCACGCGTCTCGAAGAGGCCCGCCAGGGCAAGGCCCACTGGAAGAAGTGGGGGCCCTACCTCAGCGAGCGTCAGTGGGGCACCGTCCGCGAGGACTACAGCGACGGCGGCGACGCGTGGAACTTCTTCTCCCACGACCAGGCCCGGTCGCGGGCCTACCGGTGGGGAGAGGACGGCCTCGCCGGGGTCTCCGACGACGAGCAGCGGATCTGCTTCGCGCTGGCGCTCTGGAACGGGAAGGACCCGATCCTCAAGGAGCGGCTCTTCGGCCTCACCAACAGCGAGAGCAACCACGGCGAGGACGTCAAGGAGTACTACTTCTACCTCGACTCGACGCCGACCCACTCGTACATGAAGTACTTGTACAAGTACCCTCAGGCGGCCTACCCGTACGAGGACATCGTGAGGACGAACGGCGGCCGGAGCCGGCGGGAGCCGGAGTACGAGCTCCTCGACACCGGCGTCTTCGACCAGGACCGCTACTTCGACGTGTTCGTCGAGTACGCCAAGGCCGCACCGGAGGACCTGCTCGTCCAGGTGACCGTGCACAACCGGGGCCCTGAACCCGCCACGCTCCACGTCCTCCCGACGGTGTGGTTCCGCAACACGTGGTCGTGGGGCGGCGATGCGCCCCGGCCGTCACTCCGCCAGGCAGCGCTGGACGGCTCGGCCGTGGCCCTGTCACACCCCGACCTCGGGGAGCGCTTCCTCCACGCCGACGGGAAGGCGACGCTCCTCTTCACCGAGAACGAGACGAACAACGAGCGCCTCTTCGGTGTCCCCAGCCGGACGCCGTACGTCAAGGACGCCTTCGACCGCTACCTCGTCCACGGCCAGACGGACGCGGTGAACCCGAAGGGGGCGGGGACTAAGGCCGCGGCCCACTACACGCTGACGGTCGGGGCGGGGAAGTCCCAGACCCTGCGCCTGCGCCTCCGGGACGTGGCCCCGAAGAAAGAGGGCGCTCCGTTCGCGGACTTCGACGAGGTGATGCGGGCACGGAGGCGCGAGGCGGACGAGTTCTACGCCACCGTCATCCCGGCCACGCTGAACGAGGACGCCGCCAACGTCATGCGCCAGGCCCTCGCCGGCATGCTGTGGACGAAGCAGTTCTACAACTACGACGTCGATAGCTGGCTCGGCGAGCACGGCGCGGATCCGTTCAAGCCCCGCCGCGCCGCCCCCCGCAACGCGCAGTGGCACCACATGACGAACGCCGACGTCATCTCCATGCCCGACAAGTGGGAGTATCCCTGGTACGCGGCGTGGGACCTGGCGTTCCACGTCCTGGCCCTGACCCTCGTCGACGAGGACTTCGGCCGCGAGCAGCTCGATCTGATGCTCCGCGACCGCTACCTGCACCCGAACGGGCAGATCCCGGCCTACGAGTGGAACTTCGGCGACGTGAACCCGCCCGTCCACGCGTGGTCGACGATCTTCACCTACCGCCTGGAGAAGGCGCGGGGGAAGGCCGACATCGAATGGCTCGAGCGCTCCTTCCAGAAGCTCCTCCTGAACTTCACGTGGTGGGTGAACCGGAAGGACCGCACCGGTCGGAACGCCTTCGAGGGAGGATTCCTCGGGCTCGACAACATCGGCGTCTTCGACCGCAGCGCGCCGCTGCCGACCGGCGGCTACCTGGAGCAGGCCGACGGCACGGCGTGGATGGCGATCTTCAGCCAGAACATGCTCGAGATCGCAGTGCAGCTCACGCTCGCCAAGCCCGCCTACGCGGAGATGGCCGTGAAGTTCGTCCAGCACTTCCTGTGGATCGCGTCGGCGATGGCCAATGCCGGCGAGGGCACCGGGATGTGGGACGAGGAGGACGGCTTCTTCTACGACGTCCTGCGCCTGCCCGACGGAGGGTCCCGGCGCCTGAAGGTCCGGTCGATGGTCGGGCTTCTGCCTCTGTGCGCCGCCACGGTCTTCGAGGGCGAGCTGCTCGCGAAGTACCCCGAGGTGGGCCAGCGGCTGCGCACGTTCCTGCTGGCGAGGCCGGAGTTGCGCTCCGCCATCCACGACCCGGTGCAGACGGGCAAGGCCGGCCGTCGCCTCGCCTCGGTGCTGAACGAGTCTCGGCTGCGCCGGGTGCTCGAGAAGATGCTCGACGAGGGCGAGTTCTTCGGGCCCTGCGGCATCCGCTCGCTCTCCCGGTACCACGTCGATCACCCCTACGTCCTCCACGTGGGAGGCCAGGAGTACCGGGTGGACTACCTGCCCGGGGAGTCGGACTCCGGCATGTTCGGAGGCAACTCCAACTGGCGGGGCCCGGTCTGGATGCCGGTGAACGGCCTGATCGTCCGCGCGCTGCTGCAGTACTACGCGTACTACGGGGACGACTTCAAGGTCGAGTGCCCGACCGGCTCGGGCCGTCAGATGACCCTCTACCAGGTGGCCGAGGAGATCTCGCGCCGGCTGGCCGGCATCTTCCTTCGGGACGCGAAGGGGAGGCGGCCGGTCTACGGCGACATCCGGAAGTTCCAGGAAGATCGGCACTGGCGCGATCTCATCCTGTTCTACGAGTACTTCCACGGGGACAGCGGGCTGGGGATCGGCGCCAGCCACCAGACCGGCTGGACCGGGATCGTCGCCCGGGCGATGCACCTGTTCGCGACCACGACACCCGAGCAGGCCCTCGAGCTCGGCAAGGCCGCCGCGGTGGCCGAGGTGGCGCCGGGGTCTTCCGGCCGGGGCGGAACCCGCCGGAAGCAATGACCGGTCGCACGTCTCACGCGAGGCTGAACCGGGCCCTGGGCGCGGTCGGCACGCCCCTCCTCTACGCCGCGGGCGCGGTCGTCCTCGGCCTGTCCGTGCCGCGCCTCGAGGCCCGCTTCCTCCCCGGCCTCAGCGCCCCGGTCAGCGCCGGCGCCGCGATCGCGCTCCTCTCGGCCATCGCCTCCGGGATGCTGCCCCTCACCGGCCTCGTCTTCTCGCTGGCCTTCGTGATGGTGCAGTTCAGCGCCACCGCCTACTCGCCCCGGCTCGTCGCGTGGCTGGCCGGCTCGTCGATCATGACCCACTCGCTCGGCGTCTTCACCGCGACCTTTCTCTACGCGCTGGCCGCTCTCGCCTGGATCGATCGCGGGGGAAGCGGGGAGGTCCCGCTCCTGACCGTGTGGGTCGCCATCCTGCTGACGCTGGTGAGCGTCGTCTTCTTCGTGCTGCTCGTGGAGAAGCTGGCGATGCTCCAGATCTCGCGGGTGCTCGCGTACGCGGGCGACCACGGGAGGACGGTCATCGAGCGGGACTACCTTCCGCTGGGCCAGGGCGGGCCGGAGGGAGGCCGGGCGGATCCGGGCGACGAGCTGCCCGCCGTGCGCCAGGTCCTCTCTCACCGCGGGGGCCCGGGCGTGATCCAGGCGATCGACGTGCCGGGCCTCGTCGCGCTGGCCTCGCGCCAGGGGGCCGTCTTCGCGATGGCGAGCGCCGTCGGCGACACGGTCGCCGACGGCATGCCGCTGCTACGCGTCCACGGCGGGCGGCCGGTCGCCGAGCGCAAGCTGCGACGGCTCGTCCGCCTCGGGACCGAGCGCACGTTCGAGCAGGACCCCAAGTACGCGATCCGCCTCCTCGTCGACATCGCGATCAAGGCTCTCTCGCCGGCCATCAACGACCCGACGACCGCGGTCCAGGCCCTCGACCAGATGGAGGACCTCCTGCTCCGCCTGGCCCGACGGGACCTCTCGGCCGGGCGGTCCCACGACCGTCAAGGGAACCTCCGGCTCGTGTACCCGGTCCCGAGCTGGGAGGACTTCCTCGTCCTCGGGTTCGACGAGATCCGCTACTGCGGCGCGACCTCCATCCAGGTCATGCGCCGCATGCGGGCGCTGCTGCGGGACCTCATGGAGCACGTCCCGGCCGAACGGCGGCCCGCCCTGCAAAGGTACCTGGAGCGCGTCGACAACGGCATTCGCCGGGCGTTCGAGGACGAGGACGACCGCAGGGACGCCTTCGAGGAGGACCGGCAGGGGCTCGGCCTGTCGAGGGAGCGGCGGCAGGGATGAGCTCCGGTCCCTGGCGGCGGCGGCTGACCCTCCTCGTCGCCGGCCTGACCGTCGCCGTGCTCGCGTTGTCGGTTCCGGGATCGCTGCGCGAGGCCTGGGCCCGCGGGGGCTTCTACGTCTTCTCGCGCGACTTCCTCGAGGACGTCCCGAAGCGCCTGGCCGGACCGGGCCGGTTCCGCTTCCTCCTGCAGCCGATCACGGCCATCGCCCTCGGCGTGGGCGCGGGGCGGAGGGACCGCCGCGCCGGGCGGCGGCCCTACCTCCACGCGATGATCTTCGGGGGTGAGGACCACGGGACGCTCATGCGCACCGCCCTCGGCGACATCGCCACCCTGCTGCTCATGGGCATCCTCATCGACAGCGTGTGCCAGTGGCTGATCCTCGGCTCGTCCTACCCGGGCGCGGCGCTCGTGGTCGGTCCGGTGCTGATCTGCGCTCCCTACGCGGCGGCGCGAGCCCTGGCCAACCGCTTCACCGCCGCCGGGGGAGCACGTCGCGCCGGCTAGCTCAGTGCCTCGGCGCGTCGCCTCCCGTGCGCAGGAGGGACGCGATGCTCGGGCTGGCGGCGAGACGGACGGCGAGGACACGGAGGTCCTCGTCGTCGTCCGGGGGAGGGAAGAGCCCGATCTCGGGCCGCGTCGCCCGGCCACGAGGCGCGAGCGGGAGCCGGACCGAGCGGCTCGCGATGTCGTAGCTGCCGAAGAGCACCCGGAGGCTCGAGCCGTCGAGCTCCTGCTTCAGCGCATAGGCGGACAGGCAGGCGTTCAGGGCCACCGAGGTCTCGACGAGCGCCGCGCGGTAGCCGGGCCGCCCGGCCACTCGCGATCCGTGGGCCGCTTCGAGGGCCAGGCTCGCGCTGCGCACGGCGACGAGGATCGCGTCCACGATCGAGCGCAGCGGGTAGTTCGCGGCGAGGGGGAGGTAGCTCCTCGGCCGGAGGAACGCGTCGACTGCCGCCGTCACGGCGCCGCACTGCGAGTGGCCGAGGACGACGATCAGTCGGAGGCTCGGGAAGCTCGCGGCCGCGTAGCGCAGGCTGCCGAGGCTTCCGCTGCCCACCCCGTTGCCGGCCACCCGGACCACGAAGAGGTCGTTCGACCGCTGTTGGAAGATCATCTCCACGGGCGCGCGGGCGTCGGAGCAGCCGAGGACGGCGGCGTAGGGGCGCTGGACGGGCACGATGCCCCTCTCCGCCCCGTATCCGATGGCGCCCGGGTCGAGCGGGATGACGCGGGGGACGTGCGGCCCGCGAGGGTCGAGGAGTTGCGCGAACTGCCGGTTGCCGCGGAGCAGCCTCGCGACCGCCTCCTTCGGCGTGCGCGGCAGACGCGCCGGGCCGCCCCGCGCGTGCCCGAAGCGGAAGACGACCTGGATCGTCCGTTGGGATGGTCTCTTGCGGGCCACGCCTCTCTCCTGGAGAATCTCGCCGGCCGATCGTACCCCGGCCGGACCTCCTGCCGGGAGTCGCCGGGACCGTCCACCTGGAGGTGATGCATGTCCGAACCGCGCTATCCGTCCCTCTACCAGGTCAACACGCGGGTCTACCTGACCGAGCTCTCGCGGACACTGGGCCGGCCGGCCACGCTCGACGACGTGCCGGACGAGGAGCTGGAGCGCTGGGCGAGGCTCGGGTTCGACTGGGTCTGGCTCCTGAGCGTGTGGCGCACGGGGAAGGCCGGGCAGCGGATCTCGCGCGCCAACGCCGAGTGGCGGAGAGAGTTCGAGGAGACGCTCCCGGACCTCCGCGAGGAAGACATCGCCGGCTCGGGCTTCGCCATCACCGGGTACACCGTGCACCCGGGCCTCGGAGGCGACGCGGCGCTCGCCCGCCTGCGCGAGAGGCTCCGGGCCCAGGGCCTGCGGCTGATGCTCGACTTCGTCCCCAACCACACGGCGCTCGATCACCCCTGGGTGGAGGAGCACCCGGAGTACTACGTTCCGGGGACGGAGCTGGATCTCGCGCAGGCCCCCGCCAACTACTGCTGGGCGCGGCGGAAGGGAGGCGACCTCGTCCTCGCCCACGGGCGGGATCCCTACTTCCCGGGCTGGCCGGACACGCTCCAGCTCGACTACGCCAACCCGGCCACCCAGGAGGCGATGGCCGGCGAGCTGCTGAGGATCGCCGGGCAGTGCGACGGCGTGCGCTGCGACATGGCCATGCTCGTCCTGCCGGACGTCTTCGAGCGGACGTGGGGACGCGCGGCCCGAGCGTTCTGGCCGGACGCCGTGCGCCGCGTGCGCGAGAAGGTCCCGGGCTTCCGCTTCATGGCCGAGGTCTACTGGGACCTCGAGTGGACGCTCCAGCAGCAGGGCTTCGACTACGCCTACGACAAGAGGCTCTACGACCGGCTGCGCGAGGGCCACGCCCGCCCCGTCCGCGAGCACTTCCAGGCCGGCTTCGACTACCAGGACAAGCTGGCGCGCTTCCTCGAGAACCACGACGAGCCCCGCGCGCCGGCGACCTTCTCCCCGGCGACGCACCGGGCGGCGGCGGCCCTGACGTTCCTCTCGCCCGGCCTGCGCTTCTTCCACCAGGGCCAGCTCGAAGGCCGGACGAAGAGGATCTCGCCTCACCTCGTTCGGGGGCCGGTCGAGCCCCTCGACCGGGACCTCGCGGGCTTCTACGACCGGCTCCTCGCCGTGCTGCGCCAGCCGGTCGTGAGAGACGGCCGCTGGCAGCTCCTCGAGTGCGCGCCGGCCTGGGAGGGCAACGGCTCGTGGGACGGCTTCGTGGCCTTCGCCTGGGACGGCCGGGACGGCGGCCGGCTCGTCGTGGCCGTGAACCTGGCCCCCCGGCAGGGCCAGTGCTACGTGCGGCTTCCCTTCCAGGACCTGGCCGGCCGCCAGTGGAGGCTCGAGGACCAGGTCGGCTCGGCGGCCTACGACCGCGGCGGCCACGACCTGGAGGCTCGCGGCCTCTACCTGGACGAGCCGCCGTGGCAGGCCTCCGTCTTCTCCCTGAAGCCGATCGCCTGACCGTCGTCCGTCGATCCGCTAGACTCTACCGCCACGAAGGAGCCATCCCCGATGAGCTGGTTCGTCACGTCGCTCCGCGAGAACCCCGAGCTGGCCGTCTTCCTGACCCTCGCGATCGGCTTCGTGATCGGCCGGGTCCGCATTCGCGGCTTCAGCCTCGGGAACGTCGTGGGGACGCTCCTCGCCGGCGTTCTCGTCGGCCAGCTCGACGTGAAGGTCGACCCGCTCGTGAAGGTCGTCTTCTTCGACCTCTTCCTCTTCGCCACCGGGTACAAGGTCGGCCCGCAGTTCTTCCGCGGCCTCAAGAAGAACGCGGCGTCCCAGGCCCTGCTGACGCTCGTCCTGTGCGTCGTGAGCCTCGCGACGACCCTCGTGGCCGCGAAGGTCATGGGCTACGACTGCGGCACGGCGGCCGGCCTCCTGGCCGGGGCCTTCACCGAGTCCACGGTCATCGGCACCGCGGGAAACACCATCGCCCGCCTGGCGCTGCCGGAGGCCGAGAGGACCCGCCTGCTGAACAACATCCCCGTGGCCTACGCGGTCAGCTACCTCGTCGGCACGAGCTTTGTCGTCTGGTTCCTCTCGAGCCTGGCCCCGCGGCTGCTGCGCGTCGACCTGAAGGCGGAGAGCCGGAAGCTCGAGGCGGATACGGCGAGCGGCTCCAAGGCGGAGGCCGGGACTCGGTCGGCCTACCGCGAGTGGGACGTGCGGGCGTTCCGCGTCCCCGAGGCGTGGGGCGGGCGCAGCGTCGCCGCCGTCGAGGGGTCCTTCGCCCCCGCCCGCGTCTTCGTCCAGCGGATCCGCCGCGGGCCGGAGGTCCTCGAGAGCGGACCCGACACGGTCCTTCAGGCGGGCGACGTCGCGGTCGTCGGCGCACGGCGACAGGTGCTGCTGGCCACGGGGAAGCCGTTCGGCGAAGAAGCCGAGGACCGGGAGCTGCTCGACTTCCCGATGGCCACGGTCGACGTGGTCGTCACGCGGAAGGAGATCGCCGAGCGGTCCCTCGCCCAGGTCGCCGAGGAGCACGGACGAGGCGTCGCGCTGTTGAAGCTCGTGCGCGAGGGCGAGGAGATCCCCTTCTCGCCGGGCACCTTCCTGAACCGCGGCGATCTCCTGCGGCTGGCCGGGGCCGAGCGCGACATCGAGCGGACGGGGAGGGCCCTCGGGTACGTGGAGCGGCCGTCGAGCGCGACGGACGTCGTCTTCCTGGGCCTCGGCATCGTGGTCGGCGGCCTGCTGGGCGCGCTCACCCTGAGGATCGGCGACCTCCCCCTGAGCCTCACCGCCAGCGGGGGAGCCCTCGTCATGGGGCTCGTCTTCGGCTGGCTGCGCTCGGTGCGCCCGACATTCGGACGCATCCCGGAGCCGGCCCTCTGGGTCTTCGACACGATCGGCCTCGCGGTCTTCATCGGCTGCGTGGGCCTCGCCGCGGGCCCGAGCTTCGTGGCCGGCCTGCGCACGACCGGCGCCAGCCTGGTGGTCGTGGGGCTCCTCGTCGCGCTGACGCCCCACCTCTCGGCAGTCCTCTTCGGGCGATACGTCCTCAAGATGAACCCCGTCCTCCTGCTCGGCGCGTGCTCGGGGGCGGGGACGGCCACCGCCGCCCTCCGAGCAGTCCAGGACGAGGCGGCCAGCAAGCTCCCCGTGCTCGGCTACACTGTGCCCTACGCCATCGGCAACATCCTGCTGACCGCCTGGGGTCCCGTCATCGTGATGCTGACGCGCTGAGACGACGAGGAGAACCGTGGACCGACGTTGGCTCGCCTTCGGTGCGTGCGTCCTGGCCAGCCTGACCAACGAAGTGAGCGGGGGAGCGCTGTCCCTCTCGCTGCGCCCGGCGGGCGCCGAGCTCCACGCCTCGACGGCCGCGATGCAGCTCGTGATGACGCTCAGCAAGCTGCTCTTCGGCGCCTTCATGCTGCTGGGCGGCGTGCTGGGCGACAGCTACGGCCGCCGTCGCGTCCTCGTGTACGGGTGCGGCGGCATCGTCGCCGCCTCGGCCCTCGCCGCCTTCTCGGCCACCGCGGGCCAGCTCGCGGTCGCGCGGGCCCTCGACGGGATCGCCAACGCGGCGGTGGGGCCGCTAACCCTCGCCCTCGTGATGAGCCTCTTCCCGGCGGACGAGTCCTCGCGCGCGATCGGCCTCTTCCTCGGCCTGTCCGCGCTCGGTATCGCCCTCGGCCCGCTGGCCGCGGGTGCGGTCATCCAGGGCTTCGGCTGGCGCGCGGGCTTCGTCGCGCCGGCCCTGGTCGGAGCGGTGGGCGGCCTCGGCGTCTGGCTCTTCGCCCCGGAGGTCAAGGGCGCGGCTCCCCGACGCCTGGACGGCGTGGGGGCGCTCGGGGTGGCCGTCGCTCTCCTGGCGCTCGTGTTCGGCGTGGTCGGGGCGTCGAGCGCGGGCTGGAGCGACCCGCGCGTGCTGCAGTCCCTCGCGGTGGGCGGGGGAGCGCTCGTCGCGTTCGTCTGGTGGGAGCGCCGGGTGATGGACCCACTGCTCGACCTGTCGCTCTTCCGCAGCCGGCCCCTGAACGCGGCCCTGGTCAACGGGATGCTCATCGCGCTGGTGATGGGCGGGGCGCTCCTCCCCCTCCTCTACTTCTTCCAGAACGTCCAGGGGCTCGCCCCCGTCCCGGCCCTGCTGCGCCTCGTGCCGATGGTGGTCGCGGCGGCCGCGTGCTCGCCCTACGTGGGCGGCCTCGTGGCCCGGCGCGGCCCGCGCCCGGTCATCCTCGGGGGCCTGGCCCTCATCGTGGCCGGCTGCGTGGGTCTGGCCTTCCTCCGGCCGGAGACGCCCTACCCGGCCGTGCTCGTCGCGCTCCTGCTCGTCGGCGCCGGCAACATCGCGGTCGTGACCCCGGTGACCGACATCGTCCTCGGCTCCGTGCCCGCCGACCGGTCGGGCAGCGCCGCCGCGCTGAACAACGCGGCGATGCAGGTCGGGGGCGCCCTCGGCGCCGCGACCCTCACCTCCGTCTTCCTCGACGCGGCCCGCTCCGACTACGCGGCGCGGCTCGCTCCCACCGGCCTCGCTCTCGAGAGGATCCGAGAGATCACGCGGGCCTGGCGGCAGGCGGTGGGGGAGTCCGCGAGCACCGGGGCGAAGGTGCTGCCGGACGACCTCCGAGACCAGTTCGAGGCCGCGTTCCGGCAGGCCTTCGCCGTGGGGGTGGCGCGGGTCTTCGCCGTGGCGGCCCTCATCACAGCGGTCTGCGCGGTCCTGGCCTGGTTCGGCGTCCGGCCGGGGCCGATGCACGGTCGGGAACGGGAGTAGAGGCCCACCCCTCAGAAGGTCCAGCCGAGGGTGAAGGTGACGCCGTAGTCGTTCTTGCGGGCGCCCTCGGTCGGCGGACGGCTGTCGTAGCTCTCGTAGGCGATGAGACCGACCGCGAAATCCCGGAGCACCTCGCGCTTCAGCTGGGCGTTCAGCTCGACCCTCTGGCGCCCCCAGTCGTTGAGGCTCAGGAACCCGGCGAGGCTCACCCGCACGTCGACCTTCGGGAAGTCGTAGGCGAAACGGTCGTACACGACCGCCAGTGCCGCCTCGAAGTTCGAGCTCGACTCACCCTCGAGCGGCTTCTCGCGGTTGACGCTGAGGCCAAGCCCGGTCAGGAGCTCGTCCCGGCGGCCCTGGAGGAGGTAGCGTCCGCCGCCGCCCAGGACGGAGCTGCGCAGGTCGAAGCCCAGCTCGCGGTTCTGCTCGACCTGGCCCTGGGCGAAGGCCACCCAGCGGCCGGTGTAGAGGCGCTGGTAGGTGAGGGCCCCGCTCGTCCTCTTCGTCTGGGGGACGTCGGGCTGGTTCTGGATCGTCGAGCTCCCGCTCGCGGAGAACCGGTGGCCCGGGCGCCTCAGGCTGACCTGCGACGAGAAGCTGAAGCTGAGGAGGTCGCTCGCGCTCGTGTAGCTCAGGCCGACGTCGATCGAGCCGTCGAGCCGCTGCCAGAACGTCGCCCCCAGGCGCTGGATGCGCACGACCTGGAGAAGCGGCAGCGTCTGTGTGGCCCACGAGGACACGACGCTCAGCTCGCCGTCGGCCGGGCCGGGCCGCAGGGAGCCGAGGTACTGACCTCCCCTCACGTCCTCGACCTCGAAGGTGGCCGCCGCGGTGACGCCCTTCACCTTGTCCCACTCGATCGCGAGCGTGCCGATGTTGTCGGTCTTCAGGGTGAGCTGGCCGCGGTCGAGCGACTGGACCTCGCCCGTCATGTGGTCGCCGTTGCGCAGGACGACGACGTCGGTCTTCTCGGCGGCCGCCGGCGGGGCGGCGACGGCGAGGGCGAGGCCGGCGAGCGCGCCGACGAGGAGCCTATCGAGCGGCGGTCGCGGCAAGGCGGCTCCGCCTCATCCCATAGACGAAGTAGAGCACGAGCCCGACCGCGAGCCACAGGACGAAGCGGATCCACGTGAGCCCGGGCAGGCCCGCCATCAGGAGCACGCAGGCCAGGATCCCCAGCGCCGGGGTGAGGGGGGACCAGGGAACGCGGAACTTCCTCGGCCGCCCCGGCTCGCGCTTTCGCAGGATGAGGATCCCGATGCAGACGAGCACGAAGGCGAAGAGGGTGCCGATGTTGGTGAGCTGGACGATCTCGTCGATGTTGGCGATCGCCGCGAAGAAGCCCACGAAGACGCCGGTCAGGATGGTCGTCACGTGGGGCGTGCGGTAGCGGGGGTGGATCCGGGCGAACCAGGGGGAAAGAAGGCCGTCCCGGGACATGGCCATGAGGATCCGGGGCTGGCCGAGCTGGAAGACGAGGAGGACGGCGGTCATGGCGACCACGGCGCCGAAGGCGAGGACGCCCGCCGCCCAGCCCTGGTTCACGTGGCTGAGGGCGAGGGCGAGAGGGTCGGCGGCGCCGGCGAGCTGGGCATAGGGGATCATGCCGGTGAGGACGAGGGCCGCCGCGACGTAGAGGACGGTACAGATGACGAGGGATCCGATGATGCCGCGCGGCATGTCGCGACCCGGGTCGCGGCACTCCTCGGCCGCGGTGGAGATGGCGTCGAAGCCGATGTAGGCGAAGAAGATGAGCGAGGCGCCCGTCCAGACGCCGCGGAGGCCGCCCGGGAAGAAGGGATGCCAGTTGGCGTGGTTGATCTGGAACGCCCCCACCACGATGAAGAAGAGCAGGGTGAGGAGCTTGAGGACGACGACGACGTTGTTGAAGCGGGCCGACTCCTTGACGCCGATGACCAGGATCCAGGTGATGAACGCGACGATGGCCACCGCGAGGAGGTTGCACACGATGGGAAGGCCGAAGACGGTCGGATGGCCCTGGGCCGCCTGGTAGGCGATCCCCAGCTCTGGCGAGAGGCCGGCCGCGGCGTCGGCCCGGCTCGCCCCCGCGGCCATCGCATCTGCCACCGCCTTCGCGGCCATCGACGAGGACCGGAAGTCGGTCGCCATCCATGCCGGGATCTCGATCCCGATGCCCAGGAGGAGCTGGCGAAAGTAGGCTGCCCACGAGATGGCGACCGCGATGTTGCCGACCGCGTACTCGAGGATCAGGTCCCAGCCGATGATCCAGGCCACGAGCTCGCCGAGGGTCGCGTAGCTGTAGGTGTAGGCCGACCCCGCGATGGGGACGAGGCTCGCGAACTCGGCGTAGCAGAGGGCGCAGAAGCCGCAGGCGATCGCGGTGAGGAGAATCGAGACCGTGACCCCCGGCCCCGCCGGCGGCGCCCCCGTGCCGCCCGACGTGGCGCTCCCGAGGGTGGCGAAGATCCCCGCCCCGATGATGGCCCCGATGCCGAGGGCGACGAGGTCCACCGCGGTGAGGGTCTTCTTGAGGCCGTGCTCCGCGTCCCCGCCTTCGGCGATCAGGACGTCCAGGGGCTTGCGGCGGAAGAGCGACATGCGTGCTCCTTGTCGGGCCGGACGGCGGTCGAGCGCGCCGCATCATAGGATCGCCGATCGGAGGGGGTCAACGAGGGCCCGTCGCTACGGTAACTTACCCGGCTGTTACTTCCCGCGGGACGGCCGGCCGAGAGATGGTTCGGCCTGTAGGCGAGCCATGCCAGCGTACCTCCCGCCGGGCCGGCCCACCCCGCTCGTCCGCCGATCGGGGGAAAGGCGGGCGCGGGAGATGAAGGGCGCGAAGCCCGGATTGGAGCGAGTATGAAGCCCGAAGATCCCGACCAGAAGGCCTCTTCCCTGCCCGACGGCGAGCCGACCCTGCCCGAAGCTCCGCCGGGCG
>DATJYX010000098.1:0-8750 GCA_035577965.1 Vicinamibacteria bacterium
CCCCGACGGGTCGCAGATCGCCACCGCAAGCCCGTTCGAGATGCTCACCCCGGCGGAGTAGGTGATGATGGCCGCCAGAGGGATGGCCTGGCCGTAGGGCGTGATACGGAGGTTGCCCGCCCCGGCAGGTGACACCGCCGCGAAGTTGATCATCGCCGCCGTGACGCCGGAGGGAATGCCGCAGTTGGCCCCTCCCTGTGACGTCGTGTCGCCCGTCACCTTGAAGTCGCGTGTGGTGTTGGCCGGGATCGGTCCGCCGGCGAGACGAGTGTCGATGATGCGGCAGGGCGTGACCGGGGTGTAGACGAGGTCAAGGGCGGTGTCGCCCAGGTTGTTGGGCTCCACCGGGCGAGGTGGCGTCTGTCCTCGAGTGGCGGCCACGAAGACGAAAGCGAACGCAAGCGCGCAGAGAGTACGCAGGGCCCAAGATCGCCGCATGGCTCTTGCCTCCTGAAGACCCACAGGGTGATAGGCCCAGCTGAGGGAGGGCAGGCCAGCGCAGGACCCGGGGCTTCGCGCCCCAGTTACTCCCCCCACCACAAACCCCGCAATGAGCCGTTCGGCTCAACGGACTGAGTCATCCGTCAAGCTTGCCTCCACCCCGACCGCAGCCGGACGGGTGGCGCACGCTGCACCAGCAGGTCGCCGGTGAAGGATGGCGGAAGCGGGTAGGAATCGAACCTACCGCTCCGGGGGTCAGCCCGGAGCCGGACGGCTTTGAAGGCCGCGCAGGTCACCAGACCCGAATCGCTTCCTCGGCCGGACCCCAACGAAAGCACGAACCGGCGCTCCGGGGCAAGCCGCGCCCGCCGATTGCGAGCGGCGAGAGCGAAGGCGGGTTTCGGGCCTTCAGAAACGGCACGGACGTGGACGTCCGCGGGCGGCTTGTCTTTGACGTTGTGGCGAGGTTTTGTCGAAGCCTGGGGTAGAATGTCCCCGAGGGAGCGGGGCCATGTCGGGAGAGGCTCGCAAGGAAGACGGAGGGGCGTGGCTCTCGATCGGGGCGCTCTCGCGGGCGACCGGGGTCGCCGTCGAGACGCTGCGGACCTGGGAAAGCCGCTACGGCTTCCCCCGCCCGGAGCGCAAGCCTTCCGGACACCGCGTCTACCCCGTCTCCGCCGTGCAGCGTCTCCGCCGGATCGCGAAGGCCCTCCAGCTCGGACACCGGGCAGGGCAGGTCGTGGGCGCGTCGGAGGAGGCACTGGGACGCCTCCTCGAGTCGAGCGTCGCTGCAACATCGTCCGCGGGCTCGCGCTTCCCGGCGAGCCCCACGGCCCAGGATCTGCCGGGAATGCTCCAGCTCGTCAAGGCCTTCGACGGCGAGGGCCTCTTCCGCCAGTTCCTCGCCGACTGGGCGAGGATCGGCCCGGTGGAGTTCCTCGAGTCCCGGATCGCCCCTCTCGTCCGGGCGGCCGGCGAGGGCTGGGAGCACGGCGATCTC
Source organism: Vicinamibacteria bacterium (assembly GCA_035577965.1). Lineage (GTDB taxonomy): Bacteria > Acidobacteriota > Vicinamibacteria > Fen-336 > Fen-336 > DATBSL01. The sequence goes on from DATJYX010000098.1 coordinate 1,442, forward strand.
GAGGTCCGGCACGAGCGCTTCCTGTCGGAGCGGGCCTCCGATCTCCTCCGGTCGCTGCGCCTGCCGCTCGAGGAGAGGGCAGCGGGACCGCTCGTCGTCTTCGCCACGCTGCCCGGCGAGGCCCACGGCCTCGGGCTGCAGATGTCGGCCCTCGTGCTCGCGGCCTCGGGCTGCCGTATCCTCTACCTCGGGACGGAGGTGCCGATCGCCCAGGTCGCGTCGGTCGCCCGTGATCTGGCCGCCCGCGCGGTGGCGGTGAGCGTGTCCGCGGCCACGAAGGGCCCGGCGAGCGCCGCCGGGCTCCGCCGGTTGCGGGAGGCTCTGCCCCGCCGCGTGCTGCTCGTGGCCGGCGGGGACGGTGCGCCCGCCGCCCGGCCGGGGATCGAGTCCGTCAAGACCCTGCGGGACCTCGACGCCTGGGGCCGCCGCGTGGCCGCCTTCCTCCCCGTGGGAGGCCTTCCCGAGCCCCGCGCATGACGGCCGTCATGCCCATCGCCGGCTCCGCCTCCTAGAATCGTGAGCGAAGCCGCGGCGGCGACGCCCCGGAGGAGGATCGATGAGCACGACCACGACGGTGGACATCCGGCGCCTCGGCGCCTGCGCCGACCGCAAGGCGCTCGTCGTGTCCACCTTCGACGGGCTCGCCCGTGGAGAGAGCCTGATGGTCGTGAACGACCACCTGCCGAACGGCCTCCTCAGGCACTTCGAGGAGCAGCGGCCGGGAGCGTTCGCCTGGACGCTCGTCGAGGCGGGCCCCGAGGTGTTCCGGGTCGAGATCACGAAGGCCCGCTAGCCCTTCGGCTATCATCGGAGGCGATGGCCTCCGTCGAAGAGCTGCTCCGGAGCAGCACGCTCTACCGAAACCTCTCCCCGGAGGACCAGAAGAGGCTCGCCGCGGTGTCCCTCGCCCGCTACTACGACAAGGGCGAGACGATCTTCACCGAGGGCGAGGCGCCGTCGTTCCTCTTCACGATCGCGAGCGGACGGGTGAAGGTCGTGAAGGCCACTCCCTCGGGCAAGGAGATCATCCTCGAGATCTTCGGCCCTGGCGATCCCGTGGGGGCGGTCGTGGCCTACGAGGGGCGTCCCTACCCCGCCTCCGCGATCGCGATCGAGCGCGCGGAGTGCATCCTCGTCCGGCGGAACGAGTTCTTCGCCCTCTTCGAGCGGCATCCCTCCTTCGTGCGGGGCTTCCTCACCGGGATGGCGCAGCGCATCGTGGAGCTGACGCGGCGCATCCCCGAGGTGGCGGGAGGCCGGGTCGAGACGCGCTTCGCCCACCTCTTCCTCAAGCTGGCCGACCGGATGGGACGGCCCCACGCCGGGGGACGCTTCGTCCCGATGGCGCTCAGCCGGCAGGAGCTCGCCGACCTCACCGGCACCACGATCGAGACCTGCATAAGGATCATGAGCCGGTGGGGCAAGGAGGGCATCGTCGCCACCGAGCGGGACGGCTTCCTCGTCAGGGACGCGGCGGCCCTCGAGCGGCTCGCCGAGGCCTGATCCCCCAATGGAGCGCTCCGACAAGCTCGCCCTCCTCCGCCGGACCGGGCTCCTGGCCTCCCTGTCCGAGCCGGACCTCGAGACGTTCGTCGCTGCGTGCTCCGAGATCGGCCTCCGTCCCGGCCAGGCGCTCTGCCACGAGGGCGACGAGGGCCACGCCATGTACGTGGTCCTCTCGGGCAACCTCGTGGTTTCGAAGGCAGGCAAGCAGGTGGCGGTGGGCCGTCCGGGGGACTGCTTCGGCGAGATGGCCCTCATCGAGAGCCGCGAGCGCGCGGCCACGCTCCGGGCCCTCGACGACACGCTGGTGCTCGAGATCCCGGAAGGGGCGTTCCGGGGCCATCTCTCGCTGAACCCCGCCGCGCTCATGGCCCTCCTGCGGGTCTTCTCGGAGCGCTCCCGCCACGACCTCGACAGCCTCGTGTCGTCGAACCTGAAGCTCCTGGCCCAGGCCGAGGAGATGGACCGCAAGAACCGCGAGCTCACCGAGACCCGGCACCAGCTCGAGCACCGCAACCGCGACCTCGAGCGCATCTCGGCCCTCGACACCCTGACCCAGATCGCGAACCGGCGGCGGTTCGACACCGCGCTCCGCCAGGAGTGGCGCCGTGCGGCCCGCGACGAGGCGCCGCTCTCGCTCGTCTTCTGCGACATCGACTACTTCAAGCGCTTCAACGACACCTACGGCCACCAGGCCGGCGACGAGTGTCTCGTCCGCGTCGCCCAGACGATGGAGGAGACGCTCAACCGGCCGGCCGACCTCGCCGCCCGCTACGGAGGCGAGGAGTTCATCGCGCTCCTCGTCGACACCGGCACGGACGGGGCCCGCCTGCTCGCGGAGAGGATGCGGGCGCGCGTGGAAGGCCTGAAGATCGAGCACCGCGCGTCGAGCGTCGCGCCGCACCTCACGGTGAGCCTCGGCGTCGCCACCGTCGTGCCCCGGCCGGCGATCCGGCCCGAAGACCTCGTGGCCCTCGCCGACCGCGCCCTCTACGCGGCCAAGGAGGGCGGCCGGAACCGCGTGTCCTCGGCCGAGGACCTGCCCCCGGTGCCGGCGGGCACGAGGAGCGGCCTTCCTCGCTAGGATCAGCTCCAGCGGAAGAAGCGCAGGCCGAAGGCGAAGCTCACCACCCCCCAGGCGGCGAGGAGGAGGAGCCGCGGCCCCTGCGCGGCGAGGCCGGCGCCTTCGAGCGTCACCGCCCGCAGCGCGTCGTTGAGCGCAGTGAGGGGGAGGAGGCGGAGCGCGGTCTGGGCGAGCGCCGGGAAGCGCTCCACGGAGAAGAAGACCCCCGAGCCGACGAACATGGGCATCATGACGAGGTTCATGAGGCCGGTCACGGTCTCGATCTTCTGCGCCCGGCAGGCGACGGCGAGGCCGATGCCGGCGAAGCTCAAGGCGCCCAGGAGGGCCACGCCCCCGACCGCGAACAGCGAGCCGCGCACGGGCACGCTCAGAGCGAGGTGGGCGAAGCCGAGGAGCGCCCCCACCTCCACGAAGGTCGACAGGACACGGTTCGTCATCATCGCCAGCATGAAGTCGGCGGGCCGCATCGGCGTGGCGAGGAGCCGCTTCAGGAGCTTCTTGATCCGCATGTCGACGAGGGCGTAGCCGACTCCCCACATCCCGGCGCTCATGAGGTTCATCCCGATGAGGCCGGGCACGAGGAAGTCCACGTAGCGCCCGCCGGGCTCCGTGAGAGCCGTCTCCCGGCTCGACAGGGGATCCCGCCGGCCCGCCGCGCGCTGCAGCGCGTCGTCCACGCGGGCCCGGGCGATGCTGGCCTCGGGCCGGGAGGGGTCGAGGCGGTACTCCACCGGGTCCTCAGGACCCGGCCCCGCAATGGAGACCACGATGTCCGCCCTTCCCATGCGGAGGGCGCGCGCCGCCGCCTCCTCCCCCGCCACCTCCGCCCGCACGAGGGGCGCCTCCTTGAGCGAATCGAGGAGCCGCGCCGCCTCCCTTCCCTCGAGGACCAGGGCGCGGGAGGGCTCGGGGGCGCGGTTGCGGAAGGCGACCGCGAGCGCCGCCGAGAGGAGGACCGGGAAGACGAACGCCCAGAAGATCACCTCCGGCTCGCGGTACGACTCGCGGGCGCGGGCCGCGCAGAGGGCGAGAAAGGCGCGGAGACGGGGGCTCTCACTCATCGCGCAGGTGCCTCCCGGTGAGCGAGACGAACACGTCCTCGAGACTGGCGTGGCGGGTGGCGAGGCTGGCGAGGGCGAACCCGAGGGAGGCCAAGCGGTCGAGGAGGGGGGCGATCGCCACGTGGGGCTCGGTCACGGTCAGGACGAGGTGGCCGGCCTCCGCGTGGACCGACCGGACGGACGGCAGGCCGGCGAGATCCTCCGGCCGCAGCTCCCCCGGCCCTCCTTCCTCGACCGCGATCTCGATCACGTGGTCGCCGCCCAGGGAGCGGATGAGCTCCCGCGGCGTCCCCTCCGCGATGACCCGGCCCTGGTCCACCACCGCGATGCGGTCGCAGAGCTTCTCCGCCTCGTCCATGTAGTGCGTGGTGAGGACGACCGTCCGCCCGCGCTTCTTGAAGCCGTTCACGATCTCCCACACCTGGCGCCGGGACTGGGGGTCGAGGCCGGTCGTGGGCTCGTCGAGGAAGAGCAGCTCCGGGTCGCCCACGAGCGCGCAGGCCACGGCCAGGCGCTGCTTCTGCCCCCCCGAGAGCGTCCCCACGCGGGCCCGCGTCTTCTCCTGGAGGCCCACCTCGCGCACGACCTCTCCAGGATCGCGCCCGTCGCGGTAGAAGGCCCGGAAGAGAGCCATCGTCTCTCCCACCTCGAGCTTCTCCGGGAGCACCGTCTGCTGCAGGCAGACGCCGAGGCGCTCCCGGATCTCGTGGTCGTCCCTCCCCCAGCGGCGGCCCAGGACCGCGACCTCGCCGGCCGTCGCGGCGAGGAGGCCCTCGAGAACCTCGACCGTCGTCGTCTTGCCGGCGCCGTTCGGACCGAGCAGGCCGAAGCACTCGCCGGCCGCGATCTCGAACGAGATCCCCCGCACCGCCTCGACGGGTCCGTAGCTCTTGCGCAGGTCGCGGACGGCGACCGCGATCCCGTCTCCCGCTCCGCTCAAAGGAGGATCTCGATGCGGGCCTTCGCCCGCAGGCGGGCCACGAGGGCGGCCTTGGCGTCGCCCGGCTCGCCCGCCCGCGCCGCCGTCTCCTCGGCGAGCAGCGCGGCCACCGTGTGCTGCGTGCGCAGCTCGGCCCGGATCGAAATGGGATCGAGCCCTTGGTGGGCCAGGAACTCGTTCCAGCCCTTCTCGTCGGGGTGCTCGCGCCGAAGCTGGTCGTAGGCCCAGTCGACCTCGTGCGGGTCGGCCTTGACCCCGCGGGCGAGGGCCTCCTGGAGGAGGAGCTCGCGGTCGACGTACTGCTGGACCGCGCTCCGGATCGTCTCGGGCGCCCAGCTCTCGCGGTCGAGAAGAGGGAGGCGGTCGATCGCGGCCTTCGCCAGGGGGAGGACCTGCCGGAGGCGGATCGGCTGGCCGTTCACACGGGCCACGATCTCGGGAAGCGGGCTCGGCAGGGGCCGGCCCGGGTCCCCCGCCACGACCGACGGTGAGGGCGAGGGGGCCGGCGCCGCGGCGTGACGCGAGCACGCCGCGAGGAGGAGCGCGGGGAGGACGACGAACCGGCTGGTCTTCGTCATGGCGGCCGCACGACAGGCTAAGGTCGGCCCGCCGCCCGAGTCAAACCGCCGAGGGTGCATTACGATGCGGCTCCCGATGTTCTCCGACCGCACTCGCTGGGACCTGCGGCCCAACCGGCTCGCCGAGCGGCTCGCGGCGAAGCGGCGGGCGGGAGCCCGGGTCCTCGACCTCACCGTCTCCAACCCCACCCGCGTCGGCCTGCCGCGTCCGGACGACCTCCTCCTGCCTCTCGCGGAAACCGGGGCGCTCCTCTACGAGCCCGCTCCCTTCGGCCTCCCGGCCGCTCGCGCCGCGGTGGCGGCCGACTTCGCCCGCCGAGGCGTCCCCGTCCCCGCCGAGCGCGTCCTTCTCTCGGCCAGCACCAGCGAGGCCTACGCGTTCCTCTTCAAGCTCCTCTGCGATCCCGGGGACGACGTGCTCGTGCCCCGCCCGGGATACCCGCTCTTCGAGTTCCTGGCCGGCCTCGAGGCGGTCGAGGTCCGCACCTACCCCTTCGGCCACGACGGGGAGTGGCACCTCGACACGGCCGCCCTGCGCGCCGCCGCCGGGCCGCGGACGCGCGCCGTCGTCGTGGTGAGCCCCGGCAATCCGACGGGGGCCTTCCTGAAGCTCGAGGAGCGAGAGGCCCTCGAGCGCCTGTGCGCCGAGCGGGGGATGGCCCTCGTGTCGGACGAGGTCTTCGCCGACTTCGCGTTCCGCGAGGATCCGCGGCGGGCGGCGAGCGCCGCCCGCGACGGCGAGGCCCTCGTCTTCGCGCTCGGAGGCCTCTCGAAGAGCTGCGGCCTGCCCCAGCTCAAGCTGGCCTGGACCGCCGTGACCGGACCGGAGGCCTTGCGCCGTGACGCCCTCGCCCGTCTCGAGGTGGTCGCCGACACGTACCTCTCCGTCTCGACGCCGGTGCAGGTGGCCGCGCCTTCCCTCCTCGCCCGGCGGGAGGAGCTGCAGGAGCCCATCCGCGAGCGCATCTTCGAGAACCTCGGCGCCCTGCGGTCTGCCCTGCGACCCGGCAGCCCCGCCACGCTGCTCGAGCCGGAAGGGGGCTGGTATGCGGTCCTCCGCGTGCCCGCGACGCGAAGCGAGGAGGAGCGCGTGACGCGCCTCCTCGACGAGCGCGACGTCCTCGTGCACCCGGGCTACTTCTTCGACTTCCCCGGCGAGGCGTACCTCGTGCTGAGCCTCCTCCCGCCCGTCGCGGACTTCGCCGAGGGCGCGGCCCGCCTGCTCGCCGACCTCGTGCTATAACGGCCGAGGAGGTCCCCACCCATGGCCGTCTCGCGCGTCCCGCCGGAGGAGCGGTCCGCCGCCGGCGCCCGTGGCGTCATCGTCACCGGCGGCACCGGCGCTCTCGGCCGGGCCGTCGTCCGGAGGCTGCTCGACGGAGGCGCGCGCGTCGCCGTGCCCTGGCGGAGCGCCGACGACGGGCGGGACCTCGAGCAGCAGGGCGCCACTGCCCCGGTCTTCGGGATCCGGGCGAGCCTCGACGGGCCCGAGGACGCTCGCGCGTTCGTGGACGAGGCGGCGGGGCGCCTCGGCCTCCTCGACGGCCTCGTCCTCGCCGCCGGAGGCTGGGCCGGGGGCGCGCCCTTCCACGAGGCCCCCGCCGGGGAGTGGGGGTCGATGCTGCGGACGAACCTCGACACCGTCGCCCACGTCTGCCGGGCCGCCCTTCCCCACCTGCGGAAGCAGGGTGGCAGCGTGGTCGCGGTCGGATCGCGCGCGGCCGAGACCGGCGGGGCCGGGATGGCCGCCTACGCCGTCTCGAAGGTCGCCGTCCACGCTCTCGTCCGGGTGCTCGCCCTCGAGAACGCGGCCCACCGCGTGCGGGTCAACGCCGTGCTGCCGGGGACGATCGACACGCCGGCGAACCGGCGCGCGATGCCGGCGGCCGATCGCTCGAAGTGGACCTCGCCCGAGGCGGTGGCCGGCGTCATCGCCTTCCTGCTCTCGAGGGAATCGGCGCCGACCACCGGCGCCCTCGTGCCGGTCGACGCCCCCGCCTGAACGGCCGCCGTTCGATCAGAGCAGCATGCGCAGCGTCCAGAAGAAGGCCGCGATCGCGCCGACGACCAGGACGCCGTAGAAAAGGGCCCGGCCGAGTGACGGCGGGGTGGGGATCGGCTTTCGCGCGCCGGGGCGCCTCTC